>NZ_AP014613.1:1175104-1815208 GCF_001010505.1 Alcanivorax sp. NBRC 101098 | reverse complement strand
ACTAGAGCGCCAGGTGATGCTGGTGCGTGCGGTGGAATTTTTGCCAGATGATGAAGGGTTAAGTGAGCGCCGTACCCGAGGTAAAGGGCTGACTCGCCCGGAGCTGTCGGTGCTGTTGTCCTATACGAAGAATGCCTTGTTCGATGCCTTGCTAGCATCGGATGTGCCTGACGATGCCTTTTTTGATCAAGATGTGCTGCATTACTTCCCGCGGGAACTGGTGGAGTCGTTTGGTGATGATCTTCTTAATCACGGTTTGCGCCGGGAGTTGATCGCCACCGTGCTGGCTAATGCAGTGGTTAATCGCGTGGGCTTTGCTTTTGTTCATCGTTACGCAGATGAGCATGGTTTGTCATTGCATCGGCTGGTGAAGGCCTATGTCATGGCTCATGCCGTTTTTGACGGGGACCTTTATTGGGCGCCGGTGGATGAGCTGGATGGGCGGGTGGATAGTCAGGTGCAATTACGGCTTTATGGTCGCGTAATCGGGCTGATGAAGCACGTGACTACTTGGCTGATTCATTACAAGTGGGGGCGCCGTCCGGTGGCGGAAGCTGTGGCCCGTTACCGGCAGGCCATTGCTGAACTGGAAAGTATGTTGCCCGAGGTGCTGCCGGGCAGTTACCGGCAGGAATGGGATCAGGCTGTGGAGGGCATGAAAGACGATGGCGTGCCCGATAAAGAAGCGAAAATGCTAGCCAATACCATGGTGCTAGGCTGTGCCCTGGATATTGTAGAGCTTGCCTCTCAGGCTCAGGTGCCGTTGAAACTGGCAGCGCAAGTGTACTTCTTCGTCGGCGATAAACTGCATATTTTGTGGCTATTGTCATCGATTATCGATCTGTCTGTTCAGGATCGCTGGCAAGCCTTGGCCCGGGCTAATCTACGAGAAGACTCTTACCGTTTGCATCGGCAAGTGGCCGCTAAAGTACTGGAGTGCGCAGGCGAGACAGCGGCGGCAAGATTTGCTGCTTGGGAGGAGAAGTCGCGCCAAAAAGTAGCCTTTGGCGTAAATCGCTTGCAAAGCCTGCAAGCGGAAGGCCCCTACGACTTTATGACGCTGGCGGTGGGTGTGCGCGAGCTGCGTAAGTTGCGCAGTTTGTAGGCCTTTTGTCGAGGAACGCACGGATTGCACTTGAGTTGGTAGGCCTCTGCATATACTGTACAAAAAGACAGTATATGCAGAGGTGAAGTGTATGCGTGCAATGAATAGGGGAACCCTCAGCCAGCGACCAGGGCGTTTTGCCGTCAGTCATTCTGAATCTAATAGTCCGCCTGTGAATCGGCCCACTCGCTATCACCGTGAGAAAGCCAGCAGCATTATCATGACCAACCGCAGCCCGGACCTGCCTTTTGAGCAGAGTATCAACCCTTATCGGGGGTGTGAGCACGGTTGCATCTACTGCTATGCGCGTCCCAATCATGCCTATGTGGACCTATCCCCCGGCCAGGATTTTGAGAGCGAAATTTTCTGTAAGGACAATGCCCCCGAAGTGCTGCGCGATAGTTTGCGTAAGGCAAGCTACCGTTGCCGGCCGATTGTACTGGGTACCGTGACCGACCCTTACCAGCCCATTGAGCGTGAGCGACGCATTACGCGCGAGTTGATGCAGGTGCTGGTGGATTGTCAGCACCCTTTCAGCCTGATTACCAAAAGCACCTTAGTGCTGCGAGATTTAGACTTGATTGCGCCCATGGCGCGGGCAGGGCGTGCTTGCGTCGCTGTCTCGGTTACCACGTTGGATAACCGCCTTAAGGGCCAGCTGGAGCCTCGCGCCAGCGGGGGAAAGGAACGACTTAAAGTGGTGCGCGAACTGAGCCGAGCCGGCGTACCGGTGACGGTATTGGTGGCGCCGGTGATTCCTTTTATTAATGATCACGAACTGGAAGATATTGTTCATCAGGTGGCCATGGCCGGTGCCCAGCAGGCGAGCTATGTGGTGCTGCGCTTGCCCCACGAAGTGGGGCCGTTGTGGCAGCAATGGCTAGAGGAGCACTATCCAGACCGTGCGGATAAGGTCATGTCAGTGATGCGGGATCTACACGGCGGAGCGATTTACGATAGCCGTTGGCATCACCGTCAGAGTGGGCAAGGTGCTTGGTCACACTTACTCCGTCAGCGTTTTGATTCCGCCTGTCGCAGTGCTGGGCTGGCCGCGCGCGAATCGCTGTCGCTGGATACCAGTGGGTTTGTGCCGCCGGGGCCCCATGGGCAGTTGAGCCTGTGGGGCACGGTTTAGTTGGCTAGGGTTATTTATTTTTCCGATGGGTTTAGTCAAAAGGCGTATTTCAGCGATTGGTAAATTTTGCGAGCCGGCGCTGTAGTACTGCTCGATATGGTTCAGGTAACGGTGACTGTGTTGATGGATTTGACTTGGCGGTTGGTGCCGCAATTGAATGCGGTTAATCAAGGTGTGGAAGTCGGCAGGGAGGGGTGTTTTCCTCATCAATGTGGCGTCTATTACGGCGTTCCAGAGCGGCTCATTCCTTGCTCTTCAAGGCGTATACCATGCGAACCGATGCGGGGTTAGTAAGGCGTTGGCCGGGCGCTATCGCACCATCATGCTTCCCCGGTTAAGCAACGTGCTGATGGTCTGGCTCGGCAAGCTCGCACGCCGTATGATTAAGCACCGACTGGCTGGATTGTTACAGGCGTGAATTCTTGTCCCTTTCAACGTGCCCGCTCCCCGGAACAGAAAGCGGAGCGGCGTGCACAAATTCTTGAGGCGGCGGCGATGTTCTTTGCTGAACAACGGTTCGACGCCATTAGTTTGGCGGCGATTGCTCGCCAGTCCGGTGTTACCAAAGCTGCGCTATACCGGTATTTCCCCTCCAAAGAAGCCCTTTTTTTGGCGCTCTATCTAAATGAGCTGGATGATATGGTGGTGGCGCCATTAGCTCAGGGGGAGCCGCTGTGGGCGGCAATCAGTGAGTTGTTAATCGGGCGGCCTTTATTTTGCCGCTTAACCTCTATTCTGCATACCGTGTTGGAGCACAATTTGGATGAACCCCAGGCACGGGAGTTCAAGCAGGCCTTATTGGCCCAGTTTGTCCATTTAGCCGGACGGTTAGAGAATGAATTTGGTTTGGAGGGGGATCAAGCAATTCGTTTCCTGATGCAAACCCAACAGTCGGTAATCGGTTGTTGGGCGGTGAGTCAGCCTGCGCCGGTGGTAGCTGCCGTGATTAACGCTCCACCGCTGGATGTATTTCAGGTGGTGTTCGCTGATGCCCTACGAAGCCAGTTACGTGCGTTGCAGGCTGCGCTATGACGGTAAGGCCTGATTATGAGTGAGTGGTTGGGCACGGATTGTTTGTATGACGCGGCGCAGGAGCCGCTAGCATTGCTGCTGCTGGCACATGGGGCTGGGGCCGCCATGGACAGTGATTTTATGAATGCTATGGCTGCGGCATTGGCTTCACAGTCCGTGGCCGTGCTGCGTTTTGAATTCCCGTATATGCAACGGCGGCGCTACGAACAGCGCCAATTTCCACCGGACCGAGCACCCAAACTGCTGAGCGCCTTTACCGCGCGCGTTGAGCAAGCTCACTCCTTGGTCGGTGAGTTGTGTGGTGCGGTTAATGAATCACTACCACTGTGGATCGGTGGCAAGTCCATGGGGGGGCGAATGGCCTCTATGCTGGCAGCCGAGGGTGCGGATATCGATGGCGTGGTTGCGCTGGGGTATCCTTTTCATCCGGTTGGCAAACCCGAGAAAACACGGATTGCCCATCTGCCAGATCTGGCGGTGCCTATGTTGATTTGCCAGGGCGAGCGGGACCCCTTTGGTAAGCCGGATGAGGTGGCAGGCTATGGTTTGTCAGAGCAGGTGCACATGCACTGGCTGCCGGTTGGGGATCATGATTTTAAACCGCTCAAACGCAGTGGGTTAAAACAGCAGGATTTGATTCAAGAATCCGCGAGGGCGTCGGCGGCGTTTATGCTGAAGGGCGTGCCTGCCATTAAGCGTTAGGCGGCGGCCCGCCCTAAACCTGATGTTGTGTCAGGCAGGTGATGCGTTTGCCGGCCTGGTTGTACCATGACTATCGGGGTTTTCTCTTTTTCCTGCGCTGTATTCAGCGGTTCTCTGGGCGGTTTTACTTCTGTGATTTTTCACTGATCCACAGATTAATGGTGCCTTCTACCACTACGGTGCCATCGTCCCGTGTGGCTTTAACCGTGACAGGCAGGTTGCCGGGTTTCCAGTCTTCCGGGTTGGCTTCGGCGGTGGCGGTGATGTCGGTGGTGGCTTTGGCGGTGTAGGTCACGTCCATGCCTTTGGGAATCCACCGTAAATGCTTGGGTACAGAGGCTTCCGCCATGGCGCCCATGGCGCACTCCATCGCATTGCAGATAGCGATGACGTGAACGGTTTGGATGTGGTTTTCCACCCCTTTACGCTTCTTGAATGTGACCTTGCAGAAATTAGGGCGCAGTTCAGCGATGGTCGGGGTGATGGTCGCGAAGTAAGGGGCTTTTCGGCTGAATACCATAGAGAAAATCTTGCGCCCGGCCGGCAGTTTTAAGGCTTTTTCGTACAGGTTTAGCAGGTAGTTATTACTCATGGGACGGGCTCCTGAAATCAATGAGCTCATTCTCCACAGCCGCGGCGGTGTAGCAATGGGTTTGGGGCGCCATTGCCCGGCCCAACTGTTACCATAGTGTCAAAATTTTAATCTCAGCGGAGAGAACGGCGTGAAAGTTACACAGGCGTTGAAGGGCAGCAGCTGGAAGACCAAAGCGTTGGTGATTCTGGCTGGCTTCTATTTATTGTACGTGTTGCTGGGCTTTTTTGTTGCTCCCGGCTTGGTGCGCGATAACGCCCGAGATGCCCTTGCTGAATTGACTGGCCGTGAGGTGGTGATTAGCGAGGTAAAAATTAATCCGCTGGCGTTGAGTGCCACGGTGAACGGTTTCGCTATCAACGATGAGCAAACGCAAGTCTTATTGGGTTTTAACCAGCTTTATGTGAATTTCGAGGTTTCGTCGTTGTTCCGTTGGCGCTGGCATTTCAAGCAAATCGGTGTTGAGGGGCTGAACGTTAGAGCTCAGCGTAACCCTGGGTCGGTTTTTAATTTCGACGACATCATCGCCCATATGGAAACGCAACAGGCAGACAGTGACCCAAAAGTGGAACCCGTCTCTGATGCGGAGTCGTCGTTGCCGAACATCTCCGTGGATGAGTTGTCGCTCAGTCACGGAGAACTGCGTTATACCGAAGCTACGGGCAAGGAACCCCACCAGCTAATTTTGCCTGTGGCGTTCACGGTGACAAACTTTTCCACGGTTGCAAAAGGGGAAGACCAGAATGGTTACGCTATTCATTTAGAGGGGCCAGAGGGTGGTGCTTTTGATTGGAATGGCCATTTTGCGTTTTCACCGTTTCTGGCCCATGGCCATCTAAGCATAGAAAAAGTCGACCTAGTGTCGCTGGCTAAACTGGCCGAGGGCGAGGTGAGATTCACGGTGCCCTCCGGCGAACTGGATTTGCAAACGGACTACCTGTTCAGTACTGAACAGGGGCCGCGGGTGATGGTCAATAATGGTGAGCTCACATTGCGGGATTTGCAGATCCAGAAGCCTGGTGAGCAAGCGCCGAGCGTTGAGGTGCCAGCGTTGACCGTGACAGGTATTTCCGTGGATAGCGCCAAGAAAGAGATACAGCTGCCTAACGTTGCCTTGGAGCAGCCTCAAGTGAATGCGGTACTGGCGGAAGATGGGTTGGATCTCGCCACATTGTTCCTGCCAGTGGATCCGCAAGAGGCGGAGCAACGCAAGCAAGATGTGAAAGAAAAGGCCCAAGAGGCGGCTGAGCGTATTGCCGAGGCTGAGACGGTCTGGGTTACCCGGCTGGATAATTTGGCAATAGAAGGGAATACCTTGCGCCTCACGGACCGTACCCTGAACCCGGCGCAAACAATGACGCTTACCGACGGTGGCCTGACCCTGAGCAACCTTATTATAGGTGAAGAGGCCACGTTTACCTGGCAAGGCAAGGCAACCCTTCAGGAGCAAGGCTCGTTGACTCATTCCGGTGAGGGTCAATTGGCCCCGTTGTCGATCAGTGCGAAGGGGGCGTTGACTGCTTTGCCCTTGGCGCCGTTGTCCCCGTGGCTGGAGCGCGAGGCACCACTGAAAATGACCAGTGGGCAGCTTAGCGTGGATTTGCAGTCCACGGTGAAAGGTGACACGCCAGATATTACGGTGAATGGCAGTGCTGGCGTGATTAACCTTAACCTGCAGGAGGGCGGCCGTCCCTTGATTAAGGTGAATAAAGGGCAGGTTAAAAATGTGTCATTGGCGACCGCAACCCAGCAGGTTCGCGTGGGAGAGATCCTGCTCACCGGTATAGATATGTTGCACCGGGTGGATGCTCAAGGCCGCGATGTGGCATCGCGCATCCAGGCCGGTATGCCGGCGCCGGCGTCCTCGGGCGGTTCTCCTTCTGCATCGTCATCGTCCAAGCCCTGGCAGGTAACGGTAGATAAACTCCGTTTAGTGGGCAGCCAAGTGCGCCATGAAGATTTATCGCTGAGCCCCCATTTTCGCATTGGGCTATATCAACTGGCGGGCACGGTGAGTAACTTGGATACCCGCTCTGGACGCACTGCCAACGTGAATCTGAGTGCGCAAGTTGATCGGTATGCGCCCTTCTCTGTTAAGGGCCGGCTGTCTTCGGAGCCGTTCTCCACGGACATGCAGGTGTCTCTGCATAACTATGAAATGACGAGCCTTTCGCCTTACACCGGCCTGTACTTGGGATACTTGGTAGAGAAGGGGCAGTTGGGGGTGGATACCGAGGTCAGCGTTGAGAAAAATCACCTCAATAGCGCTGCCGATATTCTTGCGGATCAGTTTTATTTGGGTGAAAAAGTCGCCAGTGAGAACGCGGTGAGAGCGCCGGTGAAACTGGGCTTGTCTGTTCTGCGCAGTCGTTCCGGTGAAATTACCCTGCCGGTGAAAATGTCCGGGGATCTGGATGATCCCAGTTTTAGTGTCAGTGGCATGATCTTGAAGGTGCTGACTAATATTGTGGTCAAAGCGGCTACGGCACCGTTTTCTGTACTGGCCGGCTTGGCCGGTGGCGAGAATTTGGAAACCATCGCCTTCGAGCCGGGCAGTGCGCAGGCCGGTGTGCAAACAACCGGTTCTTTGCAGGCACTGGCCAAGGTGCTAACGGAGAAGCCGCATTTACATATTGGGCTGGTTGGGACCACCAATGCAGAAGACCGTGCCGCTATTGCCGGGCGGGCCATTGCTGAGGATGTGGCGGGTGATGATTGGCTAGGTATTGATGCGGCCGTGCAGGAAAAGAAATGGCGCCGTAAGCTGATTCGCCGTTACGAGTCTGGCTCTGATCGCGATGTGGAAACCTTGATCAGTGCCCCTTTGCCTGAAGATGACGAACAGCGCGATAGCTTGCTGGCGCGCAGTGCCTGGGATGCCATGCTCGCTACAGAGATTGAGTTAGTGGACCAGGAGCAATTGATAGCGCTGGCGCGGTTACGTTCGGAAAACGCTAAGGCGAGGCTGGTGAAACAGTTTAATATTGAGCCGTCTCGCCTGTACCTGAGCGACGCTAAAGTTGACGGTGCGGTGTCTGGCTTGACGCTGACGCTGGAAAAATAATCGGTGGCATTAATCTGGGAAACAGAACAGGACGAGGTGCGCTACGAAGTACGCCGTGCCGGGCAGACTTTGCGGCTGTTTGCTAACGGCGTCCAGCATTCGGAGTTTCATCCTAAGCGTCTGCTGACAGGCAGTGTGTGGGATTTGTTGTGGCTGCCGGCGCTGTTACACGAACCTGCCCGGTTTCGTCGGGTGCTGGTATTGGGGCTTGGTGGCGGTTCATTGATCCCACCGATCCGCAAACTGCTGAATCCGGATGTGTTGATGGCGGTGGAATTGGACGGTGTCCACCTTCAAGTGGCTCGCGAGGTGTTCGGCATCGACGCATTTGGGGTGGAGACTTGGCAGGGGGATGCGCAGCAGTGGTTACGGGAGTATCAGGGCGAGCCTTTCGATCTAATTATTGAAGATCTGTTTGCCCCGAGTAATGAACAGGTGAGCCGGGCGGTGCCCGCCGATGCGGGCTGGCAGGCGTGTCTGCGCAACAATCTGTCGGAGCATGGCACTTTGGTCATGAATTTTGGTGACTGGCAGGAATACCGTGACAGTTCAGCCTCGGGCCGTCGTGCCATGAAAAGTTTCGCCAGCCGCTTTCGCTTATCCTGCAGTGATTGCCACAATGCGGTGATTGCTTTCACTCGTGAGCCCGCACGCAGTATTCACCTGCGGCGGCGCATTGCGGTAACCCCGGCGCTGAGCCATGCGAAAGCGGCGGCGCGGCTGGATTACCACATCCGCCAACTGGACTGATTCGGCTTTACGATCAGTCCTGGTCCAGCATGCTCAAGGAATAGAGCTCGTCATTCTCGTCACTGGTTAGCAGCTGTTTACTGCGTGCTTGGTCATCGTGCATACCCACAAATAAAGCACGATAGGTGAGCACTGCCTGGACATAATCCCGGGTTTCGCGGAAAGGAATGGACTCGATCCATACATCGGCGGGCACGCCGTCTTCCGCATTTTCCAACCAGCGGTTCACCCGGCTGGGGCCTGCATTATAAGCCGCTAGAGCCAACACACGGTTATCGCTGAAATCGTCAAGGAGTTCCGCTAAGTAACGGCTACCAAGGGCGATATTGGTGTGTTTGTCTTGCAGGGTTTTGCTGGTGGGCGTGCCCATCTCGGCGTCTTTTGCCACCTTGCGGGCGGTGGCCGGCATCAATTGCATGAGCCCCATGGCGCCCACCGGTGAGCGGGCCTGAGGATTGAAGGTGCTCTCGCGACGGGCCACGGCCATAGAGAGCCAGGGATCCAAGCCGTGGGGTTTGGCTTGCTCTTCAAATAATGACAGATACGCGGGTGGGAAGCGCCAGGCCAGTGTATTCCAGGCCTTGGCCTGGATAGAGGCCTGCACAGACAGGTCGTACCATTTTTGAGCCAATGCGTAGTCTGCCAGATCGGCAATTTGTGCCTTATTGCTATGCCACATCAACCACATCCACTCTTTGTGCGCCAGGTAAGGCTCATTCAGCTCCCGTAGCATGCGGATACGGGTGATGGCAGGCGGTGGGGTGAAAGTGGCTGAGGAGCGGTGCTCCTGTTCGGAGAAGCGATACGGTTCACCCAGCCGGTCTGCGGCCAGGAAGGCAAAGAAATTGCGTTGCTGGGCGGCTTGTTGATACAGCTCACGGGCTTGATCTGGCCGATCGGTGCTTTCTAACGCACGGGCACGCCAGTATAACCAGCGCGAATCATTACGATCTTCCTCGGGTAGGCGCATAACCCATTCATCTAGCGCGTCCCAGTCTTGTTCAATTACAGTGCGACGAGCCCGCTGTGTCACCAGCGAGGTGTCGGGATGATTGGCTAACCAGTTATCCAACCATTGGCGGTTGCTTTCCACTCCGCGGATAGTGGAGTACCAGGCTATCCGGCTGCCAGCCCGCTCCCGTAGTGTTTTGTCTGTTAGGCCCTGTTGACGGCTTTGGGTATCGAACCATTTGCGCGCCGCTTGAGTATCTTTATACGCCCAGCGCCGTAAGCCGGCGGACAGCAGTGTCTGGCGTTGAGTGTCAGGAAGGCTGCGAGGCACCTCGGTCACGTTGTGGGGGCTTTGGTAGAGCTTTTGCAGCCATTGGCTGGCGCTGGTGTAGTCGCTGTCTGCTAGCATTTTGTCTAAGTAGCGCATTAGTCCGGGATTATTAGCATCAAAGGCAAGCTGTTGACGTTCCCAGATCTGTCGGCCACCGATGACTCCGGCCTCTCGAGCGGCGTTGAACAGCGGGTCGCAATTGTTAGGCCGGGACTGGCCGGTGGCCCACAGATCTTTGGCGGCTTGCAGGGCGGTTTTGTCACCGGTTTGCCATTGTGCTTGATGGTAATAGCAACGAAGGGCTATGCCACTGGGAGCTTTGTCGCTAATGGCTAGCAGCGCTTGCCATTTTTCTGCCTTGCCGTAAGCGACAATGGCTAGTTGCCGAATATCCTTGGGTAGCGGCGAATCCGGGTATTGTTCAGCGTACTGGATTACTTTGTCCGCGCTGAGTTGGGGCAAAGCTGCGCGCAGTTTGTGGAAGTCCAGGTAGGCCTGCAGAGGGTGCTGATCACCCAGAGCCTGTTGCTGCCGGGAAAGCGTTTCCCAGTCATCGTTGCGTGCTGCGTCCAGAGCTTGATGGAAGTTGCCGCTATCCGTAGCGCCAACAACCAACGAAGAAAACAGACAGCAGGCAAACAGTGCAACGCGAGTTAATGGCGCAGTGCGACCCATTTGTGCCTCCACATCGTTGGAATGAATGGGGCAATTCTACCGGGCTGACTGTGCGCTTGGCGTGGTGATTATGTAAAACTTGAGGAGAATTCTCGTTATGGCGCAGCGTGGGGAAGATGTTGTTGGCCGCCCCCTTATCCGCCGCTGTGCGATATGCTCTATACTGCCGCCGCAGTTGACTTGAGCCGGAGCCCATGGAAAACACAACACAATTATTGCTGCGACAGTCCGATGCCCTTGCCGGGCGTAATGTGCTGGTGGTTGACGCTAATGACCCCGCACTGAAAACCCTATCGGTGGATGCCACGGTGCATGTGCATGCGGATGACTACACCATCGGGGCGCAACAGTGGGCGCCAGCACCCACTGTGCCCGCAGGCACTGACCTGCTGGTGCTGCCGTTGTCGAAGTCGCTTGATCGGTTACGATTTCTGCTCAACTGGTTAGCCGGCGAGATCGCCGAACCCACGGAGCTGTGGTTAATTGGCCCGACAAAAGGGGGGATTAGGGGGGCGTTGAAGTATCTGGAGGCTCATGTGGATGGGACTATGCTGGAGGACAGTGCCCGGCACTGCAAACTCTATAGCGGTTTATTACAACCTGGCGAAAAGCAGTCCTTGAACGCCTGGGGAACCGTGCTTGAGGTGGCGGATCAGGAAGCGGTGAGTTATCCGGGGGTGTTCAGCCATGGCCGTTTGGATGAGGGCAGTGCTCTGCTGCTGCAAGCCATGGAGGGACACAACCTGGGTAAGCCCGGCAAAGTTATTGATATGGGGTGTGGGGCAGGGGTTATCAGCGTTTGGTTGGCTCGTCATGGCTGGCAGGTTCAGGGTGTGGATGTGAGCGCCAGTGCCGTAACAGCCAGCACTGAAAGCTTGGCACGCAATGGCCTGCAAGGCCGGATCATGGGGGGGGATTTGTTTTCCCCCATTCAGGGGCGGGTAGATATGGTGGTCACCAACCCACCATTCCACGATCGCCGTCAGCGTACTACCGAGATTACCCGCCGGCTAATTGCTGAGGCGCCCACCTATCTCAAGCCGGGTGGCGTGCTGTGGTTGGTTGCTAATCGTGAGCTGCCCTATGTGCAGTGGTTGGATGATGCTTTCAGTCATGTGCAGGTAGCCAGCGAGACCACCCGTTTCCGTGTCTACCGGGCGGTATTGTCGTGAGATTACACGCTGGCAGTTACAGCATGCGTTCCTGGGCCATCCAGGCGATGCAGTTTTCCAGCATGGTGGCCAAGGGGACCTGATCATCAAACCCCAGTTGCGCTACGGCTTTTCTTCCATCGGCGTGGACCCGGCTGGTAACCAGTGCGACTTTTTCCGGGGTCAGGCTGGGTTCGTTACCGGTGAACAGGCTGCCGATGGGGTAGAGCTGGCCCGCCAGTTTGAGTAGTGCCGGGGGGACGGTGCGCCGTGGAGCCTTGCGCCCCAGTTGCTCAGCAATGGTCTGTACTAAGGTCAGGAAGCTGGCTTCCACTCCGGCAAGAATATAGCGTTCGCCACAGACGCCATGCTTCAGGGCTGCAATGTGGGCCCGCGCCACTTCTTCCACTGCACAGAAGTTTCCACCGCCAGGCGGAACCCCGGGGAGTTTGCCGTCGTTAATCATGCGAATCATCTGCGACCAGTTGTGGGTGTCGCCGGCGCCAATGATGCCGCAGGGGTTCATAATTACAGCGTCCAGCCCTTGGCGAATGCCATTTTCCACCTCCTTTTCAGCCAGAAACTTGGTGCGGTTGTAGCCGATCCAGTCATTGGCGGCATTGGAAGGGGTCTGCTCGTTGATGGGGGTGTCTTGAATGCCCCAGGCGGAAATGGAGGAGGTATGAATAAAGCGACCGGCCACATTTTTCAGGGCGGCGCTAACCATGGCTTGGGTGCCGACGACGTTGTCCCTGTATTGTTGTGCATTACCTCGGCGCCACAGGCTGGTGTTGCCCGCCACGTGAAAAACCGCATCGGGTGCAGCGGGCATGACCAGAGCCAGTTCGGTGGCATTGTCTAGCGGTGCCTGAACGACGGATACCCCCTTTTTGGCATGCAAGGCACTGGCATCACTATTGGGACGCACTAGGGCAACCACTTCCCACTGTTTGTCGAGAAGCTGGTCGATAATATGCCCACCGAGGAATCCTCGGCCCCCACTGATAAATGCCACGGGCATGTCAATATCCTTCTTTTGCTGATGTACATTTGTTGTTTTGTCTTTGTTCTTCTATACGCATAGACGTGAACGCTGGCAACTGCTTTGTTTGTCTGCTTTCATGCTTTTGAAAGCGCTGTTTGCGCAAAACACAAGATTGTTCTTCAGTGCTGGTCAAGCCAGCGGCTTTTGACTATATTGCCGTTTCGCCTTTGCGGGTGTAGTTCAATGGTAGAACGGCAGCTTCCCAAGCTGCATACGAGAGTTCGATTCTCTTCACCCGCTCCAGACATAAAAAAACCGCCTTCAGGCGGTTTTTTTATGTCTGGAGCATTCTTGGTTGATTCTGGGCGAGCTCTCGCTCGCGATCCGGTGAAGTAATTATCATTATAGCGGGCAGGACAGATAGCGGCTGTCGAGCTGGAAAAGCGCATGGATTTCGTATTCTGCTCCCAATGTATTAGCGGCATTGCTAGCCTGCACGATACAAGGGTAGCAGTGCGCCCAGGCACAGGGTTTCACCAGTGGCTGGGGTGATGAGGGGGCGGTTACGGTGTTGTTGCCAGCGATAAAGGCATTTTGCTGCGGTTCGTACAACACATAGCCTAAGAGTTCGGCTCTGAGAGGAAGGCCCACTTCATCCAGAAAATCGTACATCCAGCGGTGATGATTATCGGTATGCATCGATTGGTTCTCTAGTATTTTCCCAACACGTTACGCCAGCCGTTGCAGAGGGTGGATAGTAGTTGTTTGGTATTTTTGTCGGTTTTTGTGAGCCATTGCTGTGTGATGTAACGCTGAATGCGGTTTGCTTTTCCTTATACTGTACATATAGTCAGTATTTGTTATGCTTTACCGATTGCTTGTTTGCGGTGTATTGCCATGTCTTCCCTGCCTTTTTTCAGTGAACCTGTTTCTGCCGGATTTCCGTCCCCGGCCCAGGGATATCTGGATGAGCATCTTGATCTGAACCGATTGTGTATTCGCCATCCGGCGTCCACGTTCTTGTTACGGGTAGAGGGCGACTCCATGGTGGATGCCGGTATTTATTCCGGTGACATCCTAATTGTGGATCGCTCTCTGGAGGCGGTGGCGGGCGACGTGGTGGTGGCGTCGCTGGAAGGCGAGTTCACAGTAAAGGAGTTGCAGTTGCTTCCGGTGCCCATGCTCAAACCGAGAAATGCGGCTTATGCGCCGATTCTGATTGGAGAGGAAGGGCTGGATTTGTTCGGCGTGGTCACGTTTTCCCTGCACACCTTACGCGGTGGTAGGCGTTTGCCCGCGGGTGAGTAACGGTTATGTTTGCGCTGGTTGATTGCAATAGCTTCTATGCCGCTTGTGAGCGTCTGTTTCGCCCGGACCTGCAGGGCAGGCCGGTGGTGGTGCTGTCGAATAATGATGGCTGCATTGTGGCTGGGTCTGCGGAAGCCAAAGCGTTGGGGGTGAAAACCGGGATGCCGCTGTTCCAGGCCCACGACTTGATCCGTGGGCACAAAGTGGCGGTGTTTTCTTCCAACTATGCCCTGTATGGGGATATTTCCCAGCGGGTGATGGCGACCTTGGAAACCCTGGCACCTCGGGTAGAAGCCTATTCCATTGATGAGGCGTTTCTGGATGTGTCGTTGATGAAAACGGCTGAACTACAGCCCCTGGCCCTGCAGATTCGCGCACGTATTGATCGCTGGGTGGGCGTGCCGGTGTGTGTGGGGGTTGCGCCCACTAAGGTGTTGGCCAAGTTAGCCAACCATGCGGCCAAGCGTTATCCGGCCACGGGCGGCGTGGTGGTGCTCAGCGATCCCTTGCGGCGCGACAAATTGTTGTCGTTAACCCCGATTTCCCAGGTATGGGGGGTCGGGCGGCGGTTACGTGGGCGCTTTGAGGCGCTGGGCATCAACACGGCGCTGGATCTGGCCCGGGCCGATGTCGGGATGATCCGCCAGCGTTTTTCCGTGGTGCAGGAACGGTTGGTGCGGGAGCTGAACGGGGAGCCTTGCTTGTCTTTAGACACCCAGCCTTCGCCCCGTCAGCAAGTGATTTATTCCCGTTCTTTTGGTGAGCCGGTGGCGGCATTGCCGCCGTTGCGCCAGGCACTGAGCGATTTTGTTTCCCGGGCCATGGAGTCTCTGCGTAAGGAGGGGCTATATGCCGGCCGGGTGACGGTGTATTTGCGCACCGCCCCCATGGGCAAACCACAGCAGTTGTTCCCGGATACGCTCAGTGCCGTGTTGTCGCCAGCCACGGCAGATACCCGCTTGGTGGTGCGTCAGGCGCAGGCGTTGCTAGCGCAGTTATGGCGGCCGGGCTATCGCTATGGCAAGGCGGGCGTGATTCTCACGGATCTGCGCGGGCGTGATCAGGTGCAGTGCGGATTATTTGCCGAGCAGAAACCCGCAGAGCAGGAGACTGGCCGGCGCGGGGAAGCGTTAATGGCCGTCATGGATAGCATCAACCAGAGTGGCGTGGGCAAGGTGTGGTTGGCGGGGCGGGGAATGCAGGGGAATCAGCACAGTACCTGGGCCATGCGCAGGGCGCATCTGTCTCCGGCCTATACTAGCCGCTGGTCTGATTTGCCGGTGGTGCGTTAGGCCTTGTGCCTTGTAATTGGCGTTTGAGTTCAGTTCGGATAAGCAGGGTAAGAGCGCCGCACGGTGAACCGGTTTGATCTGGCGATCGCGGGCTTTGTTCGGTGCGCTCCATGCGACGATGGCATGCGCGCTCTAAAAATCACCTTGCTGACTAGCTGCCCCCCGCTGGCCACGTTCAGGGCCAGCGGGGTTGTTATTAATAATGGCGCACACGGTGAAACAAGCACGGCTTCTAGTTGTTGCTGCCGTGCCGAGGCTCACTGGTTAGCTATCGAGGTCATGTTTACTCGGTCCAGCATGCGTTCTTCAATGCGGTCGAGGCGTGCGCGGCAGTCGCGGAAGGTGCGGCTTATGCATGTGGTGTTGGCAACCATGTCGAGTTTTGGCCAGGTCGCTTGTTCACCTTTGCGGATATAGGTTTGCACATCTTGCAGTGTGGGGTTGTTCAGAATCCGCAGGGCATTGAGTGGTTGGCGGGGAGGGATCATGTTGATGTCACCAATGTATTTCTGCGTCACCATACTTTTTGCCTTGTCGATAATTAGCCCAAGGTCGTTGGAGGCTACCTGGTGCTGTACCAGTTGTAGGCCATAGCGCAGGTTCATGGATACGTTGCGCAAAGCCCAATCGCCCAGTGTGCTCAGGGAGCTGTCGGTGTTTTCGTTGCGCGACAGGAAGGGCACGATGTGGGGGTTGGTTTGGCTGACGATGGAGTGGTTGACGCCATAGAGGCGTGCCAGCCGGCGGATGGGAAGATCGTCAACAATGGAGCCATCGACGAATTTGCGCCCAGGAATGTAGGGTACGCGCTCACCATCGATGTTCTTCGCCCACAGGGAAACCGGCGGGTAGATGCTGGGAATAGCGCAGGAAGCCAGCGAGGCCTTGCGGATCAGCACGTTGGGGGAGGTGCGCCAGTTCAGCAGGCGCGCACGTTGGTTACGATCATAGGGGCTGACGGTAATATTGATTTCGCGCCCGGTGTGCCGATAGGCCTCTTCAAAGGTCATGTCGGAGATATTTTCTTCCAGGCAGGCTTCCAGGTGGTCGCCATCGAGTACCGGCGTGCCGCGCACCAGGCCCTTCCAGCCCAGCACCTTGAACGCTTCCAGATAGATGTTTTCCGGCTCCAGTTTTACTTTTAACTCTTCATCATTATGGGTGCCGACAACCGAAGCAATGATGCTGCCAGCACTGGAACCGGATATTACTGAGGGCAGCAAATTTTGTTTCCACAGGCAGCGGGCCACACCAATATGGAATAGGCCCAGCGCGGCACCGCCGGATAACATCAGGCAGCTTTGTCCGAAGGCTTGGCCGGTGGTTTCAAAGAAATCGAGTTTTTCTTTCAGCCCGAATTCCTTGAAGTTGCTATCACACAGGTAATTCAGCGCGGTGGAAACTTCGCTCAGATAGTTTTCGATGAGGCGTTTAGTACCCACGCGGCTGTGTTGATAAAGGCGAGGGTTGGAAATGTTGCCTAAGTTGCCATGCAGGCCTTCGTGCAAATGGAAAACCAGCTTATTCACATCGTTTCGCTCGCGGGCCTGACGAATCTGCCAGAGCCGATTACGAATTAATTCATAGTCGTAGTAGGGCGAGCGGTCTACTTCTTTCCATCTGTCCGCGCCGGAAAGGCGGTCGTGTTCCTGGCTGGCTTCATACCATTCATCGTAGGTAGTCGCCTTGTCGATGGCGCGTTCGAGCTGTTTGAGGGTGCCTTTCATTGAGGCTCTCCACCATGAGTTGTTGTCATTGACTGATGTCAGTATAGACAGGGGTGGGGGCAAGATTTAAGGGCTTGTAGGATAAAAAGTACTGAGGGGTACATAATAACGCCCGCAACTATGAGTTTATTTGCGTATTTTTGGGCGTGTTTCGATACTGCCCTGGGGTCATGGTGGTATGGCGTTTGAAGCTGCGCTGAAAAGAACGAATATCGGAATAACCTAGGGCTGCGGCAATGTCGGCCTGGGGCAAGCTGGTGGTGGTGAGCAGGTGCCGTGCCTGTTGCAGGCGCACGGAATCAAGCAGCTTTTGCCAGCTTTGCTGTTCGTCGGCTAGCCGGCGGTGCAGGGTACGAACGTTCATGCCTAACCGTTCGGCGACGGTTTCCTTGCGCGGCAGGGAGTGGCCAATGGCGTCTTGGATGCATTGCTTCACTCGTTGGCTGAGGTTGGTAACTACGCCTAGCTGATTCAGCTGCTGGATGGCGTGGGCTTCCAGAGTGGAGAGCAACAGCGGGTCTGGTTGGCGGATGGGTTGCTGGAGTAACTGTGGCGGCCCCACCAAAGCAGAACAGGGTTGTTCGAACAGCACATCACAAAGAAATACGCGCCGGTATTCGTCCACTTGGGCGGCCGGGGGCGTGGGGTGTTCCAGCCAGACTTGATCCGGTGCCAACTGGTCGTTGCCAGTGAGCCAGCGGGCATAACGCACCCAGGAGCCAAGCACGTTATCAATCAGGTGTTGGCGCGCTGGTTGTTCTCGGTACAGGCAATCCCAGCGAATCGCGGCCTGATGGGCATCAAGGGTGGTTTGCGTGGTGCCCATGTCGCCTACCAGCTTTTCATACAAACTGACTTTCGACAGGGCTTGCTGGAGTGTGCTGGCGCTCATGGCAATGTAGCCCATGACATTATAAGAGCCAGGTTGCACGAATTCGGAGGTATGTAAACCGAACAGCGGGTCGCCGGATTGCTCGATAAGAGCGTGCAGTAAGGTCTGGAAATGCTGACCATGGATGCGGGTATCCGGCTTCTGGATATGCGCTGGGTCCAGATTGGCGTGTTGCAGTGCGGCAATCGTATCCAGCCCACGGGCGTCTGCGTGGGCCAGGTATTGTTGCAGTGCAGCGCTACAAATCTGGCCCAATGCGTCCATGACGATGCCTGATCAGTCTAGTTCAAAAGTGATTTGTACCTGAGCGGAAATTTCCGTTTCGCCTGGGCGGTAACTTTCCGCTGCGCCGCTATCCTTGGCCCGCGCCATCATCATTACAGGCTGCGGAGAGTTAATACCCTGGGCCTGAATTTGAAAGGCTTCGCCCAGATCGCGGTCCGCAGCTTCGGCAAGAATTTCCGCCCGCTCGCGAGCATCCTCCACCGCTTTTTCCAACGCTTTTTTAGCCAGTTTGTCGCGGTTGCTCACTTGAGCACCAGCGGGCCGGATGTTACGCACCCCTTGCTCGGCCAGTCCTTCCAGCAGTTCAGCATAGGTTTCAAGGCCATCTACCTGGAAACTCACCTCGCGGCTGATCTGGTGGCCGACTAATTTGCGCTCGGGTTGATACTGCCACTGGGGAGTGATGCGCATGGTGCTGGCAGTGACGGACTTTTCTTCAATATCCAGGTCGTCTGCCAAGTCCAGCATATTGCTGACTGCATCATCCACCTGGTCTTTCATCTCGGCCATGTCATCGCCATTCTGGCTGGCGGTGGCAATGACCATGAAACGATCGGGTTGGGCACTGATTGCGCCGTTACCGGATACGGTAATACTGTCGCGGGCGCTATTGACGGTGGTGTTATCACAACCAGACAAGGCCAGTGTGCCGGCGATCAATAGGGTCGCAGCGGATATAGCTTTCATGACATCTCCTTGTGCTGCCGTGCAAGCGGCAAAGCTCTATTTTGCTTATCGGTCAAGTTTACGCAACTTATGCTGCGCAAACCGCTTGAATTAATGGTTCCCTCTTTAAAAAAGGGCACCCTTGGTTGTTAGTCCGTTAGCCCCTATCATCGCAGCTCGTGAAGCAGAGGCAATCGGTGAGTACGGTCATGAGTACAGCCATGAATGAAAAGGAACAACGCATTCGGCAACAGCTGGGCGATTTTATCCCCGATGATCTGGGTGTCAGCTTGGATCATGTGAGTGCTGTTAGTGCGTTTCAGGTGAGCGATGTGTCGGTGTCGGCCACGGTGACGTTGGGGTTCCCTTGCGAGAGTATTCGCGGGGCCTTGATTGATGCCCTTCATGCGCATATGGCGCCGGTGCTTGAGACGCGCTCGCTGTCATTGAACGTGAAAAGCCATATTGTGCCGCACCGGGCACAAAGTAGCCTGCCGGCTCGGGATCAGGTTGCTAATATTATTGCGGTGGCGTCCGGTAAGGGCGGGGTGGGCAAATCCACTTCGGCGGTGAATCTGGCGTTAGCTTTGCAGGCAGAGGGAGCCCGGGTGGGCTTGCTTGATGCGGATGTGTTTGGGCCTAGTCAGCCGTTGATGTTGGGGTTGCCCGACGGTACTCGACCGCAACTGCTGGAAGGTAAATTCTTTGTGCCGGTGGATGCCTACGGTTTGCAAACCATGTCTATGGGCTACCTGACAACCCAGCAGACGCCAGTGGTGTGGCGTGGGCCGAAAGCCAGCGGCGCGTTGGTGCAGATGATGGAGCAGACCCGCTGGCATGAACTAGACTATTTGTTAGTGGATTTGCCTCCGGGTACCGGGGATATTCAGCTGACCCTGGCGCAAAAAATTCCTGTGGCCGGTGCTGTGGTGATTACCACGCCCCAGGACATTGCTTTACTGGATGCCATTAAGGGGGTGGAAATGTTCCGCAAGGTGGATATCCGGGTGTTGGGGATTGTTGAAAATATGGCAATGCATGTGTGTAGCCAGTGCGGGCACCAGGAGGCCATCTTTGGTGAGGGCGGTGGCAGCAAAATGGCGGCGCAGTACGGTACTGAATTACTGGCCGCACTGCCGTTGTCGCTACGCATCCGCGAACAAGCGGACAAAGGCGAGCCGGTGGTGCATGCCTTTCCCGACAGTGAGGAAGCGGCGCTTTACCGTGTGGCGGCGCGGCGTCTGGCGGCTCGCTTGTCACTGACTGAGGCGGGAAACCGAGCGTTTCCAAATATCGTGCAGCATTGAGAAGGCAAGGCGCAACGCAAGACCGTGGTCAATCGTAGGCATAGGGCCCAAGCTGCAATGTGAGTGATAGGGTTCTGCACGTGCAGCCTAACTGACCGTTGCGCAACTTCTTGCCCGTTGTTGCTTGTCGCTTGTAGCGTGCCACCTATACCATTGGCCGCTTGAACGCTAACTACTCTGGAACATTGAGGCGTAAATGACTATTAAATCGGATCGCTGGATTTCCCGCATGGCCGCAGAGAAAGGCATGATTGAGCCATTTCAGCCTGGGCAGGTTCGTGCGGATGAGAACGGTGAAAAACTGATCTCTTATGGCGTGTCCAGCTATGGCTACGACGTGCGCTGTGCCGATGAGTTCAAAGTGTTTACCAATATCCATTCGGCCACGGTGGACCCAAAAGCGTTTGATGAGCGCAGCTTTGTGGATGTGAAAGGGGAGTATTGCATTATTCCGCCGAACTCTTTTGCGTTGGCACGCACGGTGGAGTATTTCCGTATCCCTCGCAATGTGTTGACCATTTGCTTGGGAAAATCCACCTATGCCCGATGCGGCATTATCGTTAACGTCACTCCGCTGGAGCCTGAGTGGGAAGGGCACGTAACACTGGAATTCTCCAACACCACGACGCTGCCCGCAAAAATCTATGCCCACGAAGGGGTGGCGCAGATGCTGTTTTTCGAATCCGATGAGGTGTGTGAAACCTCTTATATGGACCGAGGGGGTAAATACCAGGGACAACGTGGCGTTACCCTGCCGCGCGCTTAATCAGCGAGTGCTGATTGCGGCTCCGGGCCGTTGTAGTCGATCATGATCATGTCGGCTTTCAACAGGGTACTTTCAATGTGTTTCGCCTGGACGACCATATAATCGAGCTGCGGTGCTACCCAGAATAGGGTGCGCCGTTTCTCTTTGCTGTCTCCGGTGCGTTTCTTTTCCACGAGTAGGGTGTCCAGCTTGCCCAGCGGCGTTTTCAGCATTTCTCGGTCGATCACTTCGAAATGATGTTCGCGAACCTTATCGCCGTAGGCGCTGGTTACCGAATAGGATTTGTCGCCGGTGGCGAACACGCAGCGTCCTCGTAACAAGATGGTTAGCTCGTCTAGGGTATCGGCGGGGATGTCTTGGCTTTCCTTATCGTCTTCCGATTCATTGTGCACCCTTGGTGGGTTCCACTGGAAATCCATGTGATGAAAGCGCTTTTGACCAAAGCCCTTGAATTCATGCACGTATCGGGTAGTACGAGGCTGGCAGTCCCGCCAGTGAAAGTAACTTTCTTCTGTATTACTGAGCAGAAACGATTTTGCCTTGAGCTGCATATGGTAATAATCGTCGCCTTCTGCGGGCTCAAGTACTAGCTCGGCTTTTACGGGCGTGGGTAACTTGTTCACATAAATGCGAAATTCAGCAGAAAATGGAGCAAGAGGCTCGTTCGCTATAGCCAGGCTACTAACGAGCATCAGTAGGACGGAGATTAACCGCACGTTCAGAGTCCTTCCAATGATTGCAGGGTCATCAGGTGTTCGCCATCGTCGTTCTTCTGCATTAGTTGCACCAGCGTATAGTCATGATCTGGCGCGAACCACATGTAAGTTTGTCGCTCGCTGTTCTTGCCCCGTTGTCGCTGTACTTTTAGGGTTTCCACTCGGCCACCATCAATGGTGAGAGTCTCCCGGCCGACTACGGTGTAGTGGTGGGTCTTTTGGGCGCGCTCGTCGGCCACCTGCAGTTCTACCTCGTTGGCGCCGTCGCGCAGTTCACATTGCAGGGCGAGGGAGACAGAAAGCTCGTCGGTGGCGTTGTTGCTCACATCGTAGCTACGCATGGGTTTGTCGGTGCGCTCGCTGGCGACCACGCCGGTTTGGCGGTCGATATGCAGTTTGGCTTCTTTTACTTTGCCCAAGCCTCTGCGCTTATAGCCATAATAATTGCTTAGCGGGGTACACCCCTGCCAGTTAAACAGGGCGGTTTCGCGGATTTCGCCGAGCCAGTTTTTGGCGTGGACTTCCATTTTCCAGAGTCCGTTCTGCATTTGGCTGAGAGAGCGATGAGCCTCAATGCTGAAGGGTATCCCTTCGCTTTTCAGGCGGTAATCCAAATTAAAGGGGGACGGCGTTTGCTCTGCGCTGGCGACGGAAGAGAACGTCAGGCTCACCAGCATAATACTGGCGAGAATAAGTGGGTTAAGTGAGGATATAACCCTGTGTAGGGAGGGGCTTGCCATCCAGTAACACTCCGTTGTCGGTCAGTTCCAGTCTATTTTGTGCACGCCATTGCAACACCTGAGGATAGAGCCGGTGTTCGCGTTGTTGTACACGTTTGGACAGGGAATCAACGGTATCGTTCGTTTGTACCGAAATGGGGGCCTGTGCAATCAGAGGGCCGCCATCCAGTTCTTCGGTGACAAAATGAATGGAGCAGCCATGTTCGCTATCGCCGGCTTCCAGGGCACGAGCATGCGTATTTAACCCCCGATACTTGGGCAGCAGCGAGGGATGGATGTTGATTAAGCGCCCGGCGTAATGGCGTACAAAAACACTAGAGAGAATACGCATAAAGCCGGCCAGCACTACGGTGTCTGGAGCATACGGGGTGAGCAGGTCGATCATGGCCTGGTCGAACTCTTCCCTGCTCGGGTAGTCGCGGTGATCCAGAGTGGCGGTGGGAATTCCCGCCTGGGACGCTCGCTCCAAGCCTGCCGCGTTGGCTCGATTGGAGAATACCACGGCAATCTCGACATCGAGACTGCCGTGTTCACGGGCATCCATGATTGCTTGCAGGTTGGTGCCTGAGCCGCTAATCAATACCGCTAGCCGGTGAGTCACGCTGACAGCCCGTCCAGAACGACGTCGGGCTGGCCGTCGCCTGCCTGAATTTCACCGATCAAGAAGGCGCTTTCACCTTCTGCTTCCAGCAGGGCGAGAGCGTCATCAACGTGGCTGGCTGGTACCGCAATAACCATGCCCACGCCGCAGTTAAAGGTCCGGTACATTTCGAAGGCGGGCACTTGCCCTTCCTGCTGAAGCCACTGGAACACTGCGGGGAACTCCCAGCTTTTAGTGTCGATTACAGCACGGGTGTTGTCCGGCAGAACTCGGGGGAGGTTTTCTGGCAGGCCGCCGCCGGTAATGTGAGCCATGGCATGGACCGGTACTTGCTCAATCAGTTTGAGCAAGGATTTAACGTAAATCCGTGTGGGTTCGAGCAGGTGTTCAATCAGTGGCTTGCCGTCCAGATCGATGTCAGTTTCAGCCTGAGCCATGATCCGACGAATCAGAGAGTAGCCGTTGGAATGAGGGCCAGAGGCGCCAAGACCAATCAGCTTGTCGCCGGCTTCTACCTTGCTGCCATCCAGCACGCCATCCTTTTCCACCACGCCGACACAGAAGCCCGCCAAGTCATAGTCCTCGCCTTCATACATGCCGGGCATTTCCGCGGTTTCGCCGCCGATCAAGGCACAGCCTGCCAGCTCGCAGCCCTCGCCAATACCGGTTACTACGCTGGTGGCAATCTCTACATCCAGTTTGCCGGTGGCGTAGTAATCCAGGAAGAACAGGGGTTCTGCTCCGCCTACGATGAGGTCATTGACGCACATGGCGACTAGGTCGACGCCGACTTTCTCGTGGCGATTGTGATCGATGGCCAGTCGCAGTTTGGTGCCGACGCCATCGGTGCCAGCAACCAGAACGGGGTTTTTGTACTTGGTGGGTAGCTCGCACAAGGCGCCGAAACCACCAAGACCGCCGAGGACTTCCGGGCGACGGGTCCGCTTGGCAACAGGGGCGATGCGTTTAACCAGCTCGTTACCGGCGTCGATGTCGACGCCTGCGTCACGGTACGTCAGTGGCCGTTTCTGTTCGGTCATGGGGAGCTCCGGATTGGTGAAGGCGCGTATTCTAGCAACCGGTCAGCCTACTGGGGAACCTCTGCTTTGCAGCTTGGGTGGGTAAAGCACGTTTTCATCAGGGTCCAAAGCTCTATTGTTCCTCAATTTACCTTGTAATTGACCGTAAACGGATTCGCGTGGGTTTGATGAATAGGTGATAATAGCGCGCTTGAATTTTCGGTTGGAATGAGCGCCCATGCGTTGGATTGGATTGTTGGCTGTGTTGTTGGGGTGGAGCGTGCTCGCGCAGGCGCAATCACTGGACACGGTGCAGGTACCGGTGGATGGCCGTGGCGAAGCACAACGGCAGGATGCGTTGGCGCAGGGTCTGGAGCAGATGTTGGTGCGGCTGAGCGGGCAGCGTGATGTGCTCGATGAGAGCGTAGCTAGCGAGGCAGCGACGCAGTTGGATCGTTGGGTGACTCGCTACGATTACAGTAATCTAGAGGACGGTCGTAGTGCCTTGCAGGCCCGCTACGATGTGAATGGCCTGATGGCCTTCATGGCAGACAGGGGGGCTTCGGTATGGAGCATGCCCCGCTCACGGGTGCTGCTCTGGCTGGTGAATCAGGGCGCAGGCCGTGGTGAAATGGTGGTGGAAGACCATCCGCTGTACGCACATCTAATCGCTGAAGCCCAGCGCCGTGGGCTGACTCTGGTTATCCCCGAGTGGGACAATCAAGATCAGGAGCGCCTGAATGTGGCTGACGTCCGTGGCCGTTTCGATCAGCAGTTACATGATGCCTCCAGTCGTTATCCCCATGAATTAATTGCCGCTGCGGTGCTTTATCAGGGGGAACCGGCCACAGTGAATTGGCGGGTATTGAAGGACAAGACGGTCCTAGAAGAGGGCAGGGAAAAGACCGCGAACAGCGAGGATGCGGTGACGGCTTTGATCGATAACGTCACCGACCAGTTGGCCGAGCGCTATGGCGTGAAAGGAGAGATGACGGATCTGCGCACGTTGCTGGTGGTGGATGAGGTTGATCAGCTCCAGGACTGGTTTGCGCTGCAGCAATTTCTGGGAGGCCTGAGCGGGATGCGCCGCGCCTCACTGGAGCAAGTGTCTGCGACTACGCTGACCTTTAGGCTGGATTTCAGTGCCAGTGATGAGCAGCTACGCAATTTGCTCGAGCTGTCTCCTCGGTTGCAGGCCTGTCCAGATGCTGTCGTGTCTGGCCCCCAATGGCATTATTGCTGGCGTTGAACCCATGAGCGCGCAACTTCCTTTGGCCCTGCAGCTCCGTGAGGGTAACGCTCTGGATAATTTCCAGTCGGGCCCGAACGGCGCTGCCGTGGCCGGATTATATGAGGCGGTGCAGGGGGCTGATCGGCAGGCCTTTTTCTGGGCGGGTGACGGGCAGGGGAAAAGCCATTTGCTAGAAGGCGCGGTGCGTCTGGCTCAACACAATGGCTTGGATGCCTGCCTGTTGCCCGCCCGTGAGATTATTCCACTAGTGCCTGAGGTGCTGGAATCCATGGAGCAGTTTGGGCTACTGGCCATTGATGATTGCCAGTTGTTCGCCGGCCTGCCTGCCTGGGAGGAGGCTCTGTTTCATCTTTATAATCGGTTGATGTCCTTGGGGGGGCGGCTGTTGGTTACCGCCAATGCGTCGCCTGCAGCCATGGGGCTAATGTTGCCCGATCTGGCCACTCGCTTGGCGGCAGGGCCTGTTTATCGGTTGATGTCTCTTGAAGATGATGACTTGCAGGCGTTATTACAGGAGAGGGCCAAGGCGAGGGGATTGCGACTAGAGCCGGAAGTTGCTCATTATATTGTATTGCGTAGCGAGCGCTCTGCGGGTGCTTTAATGGCTCTGCTGGCAAAACTCGATCGCTTGGCCTTGGCGCAGCAGCGCCCTGTCACTATTCCTTTTGTTAAGTATGCGTTGGGCTGGTGAAACGATGGCTTAAGGCGCTTGTAAAGAACTCCTTCCTTACTTGATTTTGAGCGGCGGGTTCGACCCCTACGACGAGGTGAAGAGGGGGCTCTTTTGAGGGCATTCCGGTTGCCCTTCGAGATGTATCCCTTCAGCGAACGGCAATAACCCGTGCCTGCATTGGCGGCCCCTGCGGGCTCCAATGATGGCTTTCGCGCTTATTTTATTTATGCCTTATCTTCTTACTATACTTCGGTTTTAGACCCACTCCGGTGCCTTGTGCTTGCTGACCGCTAACGGTCTGTAATCATTTATACTCGGGGGGCAAGCCGTTAAGGAGAGGTGAATGGATATCAGTGCTGGTTGGGGCCTTGTTGTCATTGGTAGTGGCCCTGCGGGAGAGGCGGCTGCCATGCAGGCCGCCAAAAAAGATTTGAAAGTAGCCATTATTGAAGAGCAGTCGTCACTGGGTGGGAATTGTACCCATTGGGGCACTATTCCCTCCAAGGCTCTGCGTCATCAGGTGCGGCAGGTGATTCGTACCCAGCGTAACCCTTTGCTGCGGGGGATTCTCAAGCCCCGAGAAATTCGCTGGCAGGACTTGATTGCCCGTACCCGGGAAGTGATTGATTCACAGGTTCAAGTTAGAACAGACTTTTACGTGCGTAACCGAGTCACCGTGTTTGCCGGTCGCGGAGAAATTCTTTCACCAAATGAGGTTCGGGTAGACGATCACGAGGGCCGCCAGCACTTACTCAAAACGGATAATATTTTGGTGGCTACCGGTTCTCGACCTTATCACCCGGAGGATGTGGATTTTTCCCATCCGCGTATCTATGACTCGGACACCATTTTGACCATGGACCATACGCCACGGCATATCCTAATTTATGGTGCTGGGGTGATCGGTTCGGAATATGCCTGCATCTTTACAGGGCTGGGTATCCGGGTGGACTTGGTGAACTCTCGCGAGCACTTGCTGGATTTTTTGGATACAGAAATTTCCGATGCACTCAGTTATCACCTGCGTGAGCAAGGCTGTACCATTCGCCAAGGAGAACACTATAAGCGGGTGACGGCCGATGACGATGGTGTAACCCTGGAGCTGGAATCCGGCAAAAAGCTGCGTGCGGATGCCTTGCTATGGTGCAACGGTCGTTCCGGTAATACACAGAATATTGGTCTGGAAAATGTGGACGTCAAAGCCAATGACCGTGGACAGCTTAAGGTTAACGAACGCTACCAGACCGAGACAGATAACCTCTATGCGGTGGGGGATGTGGTGGGTTGGCCGTCATTGGCCAGTGCATCCTATGACCAAGGGCGCTTTTGTGCGGCGGCCATCGCCGGCGATGAAGTCCGCCAGGTAACGGATGTGCCTACGGGCATTTACACCATCCCAGGGATCAGCAGTGTGGGGCGTACGGAACAGGAGCTGACCGAGGCCAAGGTGCCTTATGATGTGGGGCAGGCTTTTTTCAAGAATCTGGCTCGTGCGCAGATAACCGGTGAACGGGTAGGGATGCTGAAGATCCTGTTTCACCGAGAGACATTGGCGGTGCTGGGTATTCACTGTTTTGGTTATCAGGCCATGGAGATCGTCCATGTGGGGCAGGCCATCATGCGCCAGCCAGGTGAAAACAATACGCTGGAGTACTTTATTGATACCACCTTTAACTACCCGACTATGGCGGAAGCGTATCGGGTTGCGGCGATCAATGGGATAAACCGTATAAAAAGGTGACGTATCTACAAAGCGACAAAACGCGGTATGGTTTCTTCTGCTTCTCAAGGACGATCCCGCGTTTTGCACTTAACGGCGAGGCTGCTTAGCTCTGGCAATAACCTTTAATGTAAGTGTTGGTTTGTTACTTTTCTGTCAGCGTTGCTGTTTTCCGGCTTCGATAAAAAACTCCCGGTTATTCTGCCTTGCTTGACTGTTTTTGCGCACCAGCACTTGGGTAGCGCCGCTGCCACCACGGTTGGCTGGGGTGCTGTGGTAGGCTAGTACTAGGCGACTTTCTTCCAGCCAGTGCATCACATAGCTTTTCAGAAACCCGGGGCGCTCACTATGAAGACCCTTGCCGTGGCTGATCAAGACGGTCCGCATGCCATTGTTGTGGGCGTTTTCTAGAAACGCCTGGACCTGATTGCGTGCCTCCAGGAGGCGAACTCGGTGCAGGTCCAGTACATCCTGAGCATCATATTTACCCAAGCGTAATTTGCGATAAACGCCTTCCTGCACCCCATCTTTCTTCAGCCCAACGATGTCCAGAGGACCGATTTGTGGTACTAACTCAGGGACCGTTAGTGGGTTGTTGTCTTTACGGTCGTCAACGGCGGCGGCGCGGCGTAATTGTTCGCGGATAGAGTCTTTGCGATGGGGCGCACGTTCCTGAACTCGGTTGTCCGGTTTAATCGGCGTTACATCTGCCATTTCTCGGCGGAAAAGGTCATCATCGGAGGCCATGGAACTGTGCTCCATAAGTTTCATTTCGACTGATGTGTAATGGTACACAAAGCGGGCGGAAACTGGCAGTGAGAGGTTCTTTGGGAGGGGTGAGATGGAACGTCGACGATTTAGCCGGCCCAGGCTCCGGGTGAACGTGCAAGCGTGTACCGATCAGCGACCAATAGGGCATATCCTCAACATCACCGATCAAGGTGTTTGCTTAGTGGGAAAGGGTATGCCGCCCAAAACCTTACAATCCCTTGTGCTGAAGCTGCCTTTCAAACTCTCTGGGCTGCTCGAGCTGCATGTGGAGGCCGAACCGTTATGGCATCGTTATTTGGACAACGGCCATTGGCGGAGTGGATTTCGTCTTACTATGGATGATGATACGGCTATCATTTTGACTACGCTGGTGAGCCGTTATGGGGAATAGTGGAGTTTGCTCCGGTTGCCTATAGCAATATATCAGCAGCTGCGATGCCCTGTGCATCGCAGCTCTCTACCGTATAGCGCCACTATAGTGAATCCAGTGGGGAAGAATTAGTAAGCCTGTGGACGTTGGCGATCTGGGCGGTCATTGTCTTCATTTGTATCGTGCCTGTGACGTTTCGCCTCTCGCTGGCGGCGTTCACGCTCTGCACGTTTGTGTTCTTCTTCCCATTCATTTGGGTCGTAGTCATCAAATTGGCGACGACTCATGCTGCTACTCTCTATTCCAGCGTTAAAGAAGTTTCTCTAGTTGGAGGCCTGCTGCGTGTTTAACGCTGGAAGCCTGTGACTGGAATATATAGCACTAAAAAGTGTGGTGTAGAAGAGCAAAGGGCACCATTTATCGGTGCCCGCTCATGGCTGCAAGGCAGTGCCGGCATTAGTTGCCGTAAGTCTGATCCAGATAGTGAAGAATAGCTTCGGATTCGAACAGCTCTTCGCCGGTATTCGGATCTACCAGATAGGGAACGGCAATCCTTCCAGCCCGAGCCAGTAGGTCTATCCGGTTGCGTTGACTAGGGGAGTAGTCCATATCGAGAGACTTACGGACCACCGGTAACACCCAATCCTTCCACTGATCACGGCCGCACTGGCGCAGCAAGTAAGGGAGCTGCAATTCAGTCAATCGCTCGCGAACCAAACGGGCAAAGGGGCTGGCTTCGAACGAATACAGTTCCAGAGCTTGCTCCGGGGCGCGGCTGCTCCGGGTGCGAATGCCATGACCACCGCGGGGAGCGGAGGCGGCAATTGCGGCGGCTGTGCGTAGACGTAGCTGCCAACTTTTCGGGGCAGGACGGCCTCCATACTGCTGATAGAGATACTCGATAATGTCGGCAGATCCATAAAGGGCTTCGCCGGTATTGGGGTCCATCAAATAGGGGAATTGCTGCTTGCCGCCTAAGCGTTCTACCAGCGGTCGGTAACGGTCGCCCCCCTTAGGGCAGGGGAGGATCATTACGTCTATATCTAAATCAGTTAGCGCCTCGCGAACCAGCCGACAGAAAGGGCAACCCTCCATTTCATAGAGCTCCAGCGGCTCTTGCGGATGTTTGCTATGGCCTTTAGTGGCTATACCGCGCCCTTGTTGTAGCGTGGAAGATAATAGTGAACGAAAAACTTCTGTGCTGTGTGACATGGCGAGTACTCCTGAAACGAATTGCAGCGACATTAGCATGTGCAAGAAGCCATTCATTGGCCGTAGTGACGGGTGATTTACCAACGGCTTGCGGTCTTGCCCATTCCGCTCACAGCCCTTGTTAACTCATGTCATTGAGAGATCGGGGTGGCTGGGGCACTCTTGCCCACCTATACCGGGCAATACGCCCTTCATAACCCGTCAGCCCAATGCTGATACATGCCTGAGGCAAGAGGAAGGTTCCATGACCGAAGCCTATATCTATGATGCCATTCGTACTCCCCGTGGTCGGGGTAAGAAAGATGGCTCTTTGCATACGGTTAAGCCGCTGGATCTCGTAGTAGGCCTGATCGATGAAGTAAAAGATCGTTTTCCAAATATGGATACCAATAGCATTGATGATGTGCTGTTGGGTGTGGTGACTCCGGTCGGTGACCAGGGTGCCTGTATTGCCAAAACAGCAGCTCTGGCTGCTGGGTTGCCAGATACTGTAGCGGGTTTGCAGATGAACCGTTTCTGCGCCTCTGGCCTGGAAGCAGTGAATACCGGTGCCCAGAAAGTGGCCTCCGGTTGGGATGACCTGATTCTCGCCGGTGGTGTGGAATCCATGAGCCGTATCCCCATGGGCTCTGACGGTGGTGCCTGGGCAATGGACCCGATCACCAACTACAAGACTGGCTTTGTTCCCCAGGGGATTGGCGCGGATCTGATTGCCACTCTCGAAGGCTGGAGCCGCCGTGATGTGGACGAATTTGCTGCTGAGTCCCAGGCCCGTGCTGTGAATGCGTGGGAAAAGGGTTATTTCGATAAATCTGTGGTGCCGGTGAAAGACATTAACGGCATGACAGTGCTGGATCGTGACGAGCACGTTCGCGCGGGCACCACTGCTGATGCGCTGGCAGGCCTGAACCCGTCTTTCGCAATGATGGGCGAAATGGGCGGTTTTGATGCGGTTGCTTTGCAGAAGTATCACTGGGTGGAAAAGATTAACCACGTTCACCACGCAGGTAACTCCTCCGGTATCGTGGATGGTGCTTCTCTGCTGGTGCTGGGTAACGAAAAAGTGGGCAAGGACTTCGGCATGAAAGCCCGTGGCCGGATTGTCAGCACCGCGATCAGTGGTGCCGATCCCACCATCATGTTGACGGGCCCAGGTCCGGCGGCTAAGAAAGCGCTGGCGAAAGCCGGCTTGAAAGCCAGCGATATTGATCTGTGGGAAATCAACGAAGCCTTTGCGGCGGTCGCCATGCGCTTTATGAAAGACATGGACATCACCCCGGACGTTACCAACGTCAATGGTGGCTCCATCGCCATGGGCCACCCGTTGGGAGCTACTGGCGCCATGATTGTGGGTATTGCACTGGATGAACTCGAGCGCCGCGACAAGAAGTTCGCATTGTGCACCCTGTGTGTGGGCGGTGGCATGGGTATCGCTACCATCATCGAGCGTCTGTAAACCGCGTCGAACGATTTCGGAGTAAAGATATGAGTGAACAAACTGCTATTCGTTGGGAAAAAGACGCGGACAATATTGTCGTTCTGACCCTGGATGATCCCAACCAGTCCGCCAACACCATGAATGAGCTGTACGGCAAGTCCATGGCAGCGGTCGTTGAGCGTCTGGAGAAAGAAAAAGATGAAATTGCTGGGGTGATCATTACCTCTGCGAAAAAAACTTTCTTTGCCGGTGGCGACCTGCGTGACTTACTGAAGGCGCGTAAGGAAGATGGCCCGCAGTTTATGGCCGGAATGGCCCAGCTTAAAAGTCAGCTGCGTACGCTGGAAACACTCGGCAAGCCAGTGGTTGCGGCCATGAATGGCACGGCTTTGGGTGGCGGTTTGGAAATCGCCTTGGCCTGTCATCACCGCATTGCTATCAATGATAAATCTGCGCAGTTTGGTCTGCCTGAAGTATCCCTGGGCTTGCTGCCCGGTGGCGGTGGCGTGACTCGCGTGGTACGCATGCTGGGTATTCAGGATGGCCTGATGAAGGTGCTGATGCAGGGTCAGCGCATGAAAGCGGAGAAAGCGCAGAAGGTCGGGCTGATCGACGAGCTGGTAGCAGATCGTGACGAAATGATGGCCAAGGCTCGTGAGTGGATTAAGGCCAACCCGAAAGCCCAGCAACCCTGGGACCAGAAAGGTTACAAAATTCCCGGTGGTGACCCGAAGAACCCTAAGTTTGCGGCTAACTTGCCGGCTTTCCCAGCGAACCTGAAGAAACAACTGAAGGGCGCTAACTATCCGGCCCCGCTGGCAATCATGTCTGCGGCCATCGAAGGTGCGGCAGTAGATTTTGATAGCGCCGCTCTTATTGAAGGTCGTTATTTCCTTTCTTTGGTGACCAGTCAGGTTGCCAAGAACATGATTACCGCCTTCTTCTTCAACTTGCAGGCCATCAATGGTGGCGCGAGCCGTCCGGATGGGGTTGAAAAATTCCGTGCTGAGAAGGTCGGGGTTTTAGGTGCCGGCATGATGGGCGCAGGCGTGGCCTATGTAACGGCTCGCTCTGGTGCGCAGGTGGTGTTGAAGGATGTTTCCGCCGAGAATGCGGAAAAGGGTAAAGACTATTCCCGTAAGCTTCTCGACAAGGAAATCTCCAAGGGCAAGATGACCCAGGAGAAGAAAGAGGAAATCCTTGGACGTATTACCGCCACCGCCGATGCGAAAGACCTGGAAGGCGTGGATTTTGTGATTGAAGCTGTGTTCGAAAACACTGAGCTGAAGCACAAGGTTTTCCAGGAAATCGAAGACGTGGTTAATCCGGATGCGGTGTTGGGTTCTAACACCTCTTCGCTGCCGATCACTGGCTTGGCCCAGGGCGTTAAGAAGCAGAATAACTTCATTGGTATTCATTTCTTCAGCCCGGTGGACAAGATGCCGCTGGTGGAAATTATCTGCGGTAAAGATACTAGCCCGGAAGCGTTGGCCAAGACCTACGACTACTGCTTGCAGATCAAGAAAACCCCGATCGTGGTCAACGATGCCCGTGGCTTCTTCACCACCCGCGTCATTGGTACTTTCGTCAATGAAGGCATCGCTATGCTGGGTGAGGGCGTCAGTGCCCAGTCCATTGAGCAGGCGGCGATGCAGGCAGGCTATCCGGTGGGTACCCTTAATCTGATCGATGAAATCAACATGGAAACCGCACTGAAGATTGGTAATGCGGCCCGTGATGATGCCAAGCGTGAAGGGGTTGAGCCGCCGCCAGAGCATCCCGCTGAAGTGGTCATGAAAAAGATGGTCGAAGAGCTGGGCCGTCCAGGCAAGTTGCAAGGTAAAGGCTTTTACGAGTATCCAGAAAACGGCAAGAAGCACCTGTGGTCCGGTTTGGCTGATGCCTTCGGTGGCAGCAAAGATATGCCGTTCGAGGATATCAAAGAGCGAATGATGTTCATTGAGTCCATCGAAGCGGTGAAATGCTTTGACGAAGGTGTGATTGACTCAGTAGCGGATGCCAATATCGGTTCTATCTTTGGTATCGGCTTCCCGGCCTGGTCTGGTGGTGTGATGCAGTACATCAACCAGTACGAAGGCGGCCTGAGCGGCTTTGTTGCACGGGCTGAGGAACTGGCCAAGCTCTACGGTGAGCGTTTCACCCCGCCAGCTTCTCTGGTAGAAAAAGCGAAAAAAGGCGAAATCTACAAGTAACCCTTGAGATATCGTTCCATAAAAAAAGCCCGGCTTATCCAGCCGGGTTTTTTTTGTGTTAATTTATTCACAAGAGAAAACCGGTTGGTGTCTCAATCGGGAGGGAGGAGGAATGTTTGAAGTAAAGACCACGGGAGGAGATCAGCCGGCGGTGGGAGAAAGCTGAGTGCTGGGGTTTGTAGGGGTGAGCCTGCTGTAAAGCCAGGCGCGTAATACGCTGGGCCGTAAGGGTTTGGGCATCAAAGTATCGCCGCCCGCATCCACGCATTGTTGTAAACAGGCCTCACTGTTGTTTTTAGAAATAAATAGAATGGGGATAGCCGCATTGCCGTTGCGAACGTCTTGAGCCACGGTGAAACCGTCCAGTATGGGGAGTTCTACATCGAGGATCAGTAGACCAATGTCTCGCTGGTGATACAGGCGCAGTGCGGCCTCACCGTCTGCGGCCAACACATATCGGTGGCCTAGTTCTTCGATGATGCGACAGATGATCAGGCTGACAGCCTTGTTACTTTCAACGACAAGAACATTCATCACTAATTTTTATCGCAGACAGCGCAGGAGAACAAGTGTGGTGTTTATGTGAAGCTGCTTTTTCCGATCTGAAGTGCTTTTAACCCTCCAGACGGGGTAGACAGTATGTTAATTTCGGCCAGTTTCATTATGATTGACGCTCCCGGGCTCTTCAAAGCGGCAGGCCGGCAGATACTAGGCGTGCCGATAATAATGCTGACGGGTGCGATTTCGCTTAATGGCAGTGCCAAAGGTGTGAGGGTGGAGGTCGATGTACCATCGCAGAACGATCAATATTAATCGGGTGGTGAAGTTGTTACAGGGTGCGGCTCGTTCCGGTGCCAGCATTCCCGAGATTTTGGACCAGTGTAATATTCCACGGCAATTGCTGGATGATCCGGAGGGAACCATTGAGCGGGACACCTTTATCCGCATGATGCTGCTGATCATGACCCAGACTCAGGATGAGTTCCTGGGTTTTGGCCAGGGACGAAAATCCAAGCCCGGCACCTTCTCCATGATGGCCCATGCGGTGATCAACTGCCCGAACCTGGGCTCAGCCGTAGAGCGGGGGATTCGTTTCTACGACTTATTCGAACTGAGCTTGCAGTCGCGTATTGAGCGTGATGGCGATGTGGCGAAGTTAGTCGTGGAAGCCGATCCCAGGTTGGACTTCCGCGAAGTCATTATTGAGGCGTCGCTGTTTATTTGGCTGCGTTTTATGAGCTGGTTGGTGGGCAAAGCCATTGAACCTAAACTGGTGACGCTGGATTACTCCGATGTGCGTAATGGTGAGGAGCATCGATTCCTGTTCGATTGCCCTATTGAGTACCAAGCCGATGCCAATGAGGTGACGTTCCGGGCTGACTTCCTCGATTTGCCACTGGTACAAAATGATCTTTCTCTCTCCAAGTTTCTAAAAGAATCTTTGGCTCAGCTGTTTGACGGTAATATTCACAATGTGGGATTACCGGCCCAGATTCGCGCGATTATTTCTAACGAATACGGCAATAGCTTTCCGGATTTCACGGAAATTTGCGGCAAGTTGAACATGACCCCGCAAACCCTGCGGCGCCGGCTCAAAGAAGCCAACACTAGCTACCAGGAGATTAAGGATGCTATCCGTAAAGATGCGTCGGTCTATTATCTCTCCAAACCAGATCTCAGCATCGACGAAATCGCGTTGCTGATGGGCTTTAGTGAAGCAAGCTCTTTTCACCGGGCCTTCAAGAAGTGGACCGGGAAAACGCCGTCCAATTTCCGGCGAGAGCATTTTGGCGTCAATCTGTAGCTAGGGCACGATGCTTCCTCTTACTAACGATTAGCTCTGAGACGTCCATGACAGTTAATGATGCCGACACGGCACGGCTGCTGGTGACCTGCCCGGATAAACCCGGGATCATCAGTGCGGTGAGCACCTTCTTGTATAACCACGGTGCCAACATCACCGATTTCGATCAGCATTCCAGCGATGCCCACGGCGGCACCTTCTTCTTGCGCTTGGAATTTCAGACACCGGAACTGGACTGTTCTCGGGAGGCACTACGCAATAACTTTGCCAATCGGGTGGCTGAACCCTATGGCATGCAGTGGCAAATCAGCTACGCCAGTGAGAAAAAACGTATGGGAGTGTTGGTGTCTCGGCATGACCATGTGCTCATGGATCTGCTCTGGCGCACCTCCCGTGGCGACTTGCCTGCCACCATTCCTATTGTGATTAGCAATCACGATGATCTGCGCGACGAAGTCGAGCGTTTTGGCATCGAGTATCACCATATCCCGGTCAGTGCAGACAATAAGGCCGAAGCGGAAGCCGAGGCTTTGGCCAAGCTTGACGGTAAAGTGGATGTGGTGGTGTTGGCCCGTTATATGCAGATCCTTAGTTCAAACTTTGTGTCTCATTACCCGCATCGTGTCATCAACATTCATCACTCTTTCCTGCCGGCCTTTGTGGGGGCGAACCCTTATCAGCAGGCCCACGACAAGGGGGTGAAGTTGATCGGTGCTACCAGCCACTATGTAACGGAAGACCTGGACCAGGGGCCCATTATCGAGCAAAACGTGCAGCGTGTTAGCCACCGCCATTCCGCTTCGGAGTTGCGTTCATTGGGGCAGGACGTGGAGCGGCAGGTGATGTTGCGTGCGGTGCGTTGGCACCTTGAAGACCGGGTAATCGTGGACGGTAACAAAACGGTGGTATTTGTGAAGTAGTGTAGAGCGCTCCATGCAAAGGGGCATTCCCGCTGCCGTATGGCTCATGGCGGGAGTCGCCTTGACTGGCGAAACTGATGTTCAAACAAAATCCGGGCTTTTGTTCAGTGCGTCCCGGCTATGCCATAGCCTCATCTTAATATTTAGCTCATCCATGCCACCGAACCCGTTCGGGCCATTTTCCGCCCGCCTCATCTGGGCTTCAGCGTAGAAATCCCATCCAGAGTGGGCGAGAAGACACCAGCGTACAGGGCTTAGGATCAGCGGCAGTCTGTTTTCATTATTGATCGAGCCGCTGTGATAAGGACAATGGGCAGCATTGTAATCAGCGCGAGAGCTCCATGCACAGTGACTTGTTGAATTCCCAGTCCGAGACCTTGCTGGCCCTGTGTCGACCGGGCTTTGAGGCTGACCTGGCTGCCGAATTGAATTTCCACGCGGCAGATCAAATGGTGGCCGGTTATCCCCGCGCTACCGCCAATAGTGGGTATGTGCTCTGGCATAGCCAACAAGGCTCGTTGGCGAGCCTGCAAGAAAGCGGCTTGATCTTTGCCCGCACGCTAAGTGTATGCGAGGGCGAGTTTAGCGATATAGGCGACGACCGTATCAGTGCTTTGTGGCCTTTGTTGGAAGCCGCAGGCCCCTTTAGTGAGCTATATCTTGAACACCCGGATACCAATGAAGGACGCGAGCTGCAGCGGTTCTTGCGTGGTTTTCGCAAGGCATTGGAACCTCGGTTGAAGAAAGTCGGCTTGCTGCGCCGCCAAGCGAAACAGCGGCTACATCTTTTTTTCAGTGATTCACACAATGGTTGGGTTGGCACCAGCCCCAGCGCTGTGCCGCTTGTAGAAGGTGGTGTGTTGCGCTTGCGATTACCTGCAGAAGCGCCGAGCCGTTCGGCACTAAAAGTGGAAGAGGCGTTGATACGTTTCTTTGGTAGTGCCGATGCGTTAAACGCCAAAACAGCGGTGGACTTGGGGGCGGCCCCGGGGGGCTGGAGCTGGCAACTGGCCCGACGGGGCATTCGTGTGCAGGCGGTGGACCACGGCAAGATGGCCCCCCGGCTGCTGGACGAATACCCGGTGCAGCATGTCTACGGTGATGCCTTTACTTGGCGCCCGCGCAGTAAGGTGGATCTGGTGGTGTGCGATGTGGTGGACAAGCCTGCCCGTACTTTGCAACACATGGAAAAGTGGCTTACCCAGGGTTGGGCCACCGCGGCATTGTTTAATCTGAAACTGCCGATGAAACGCCGATTCCAAGAAACGTGGCAATTGTTGGAAAAACTGACTGCGGCCATGGAGCGCATGGATCACCTGGGTGAGCCGGTAATTAAGGCCGCGCACCTGTATTACGATCGTGAAGAGATTACCGTCTGGGCCAGCTTTCATCGGAGCTACTGATCGTGAGTACTGAGCGCGGTCGTGGCGCTGCGCTATTCGCTACCCTGGGTATGCTGTACTTCGCCCAAGGCTTGCCAGCTGGCTTGCTGGGCAAGTCCATGCCCGCGCTGGCTAGGGATGCGGGCCTGTCACCAGAATGGATCGGCTTGCTGGCATTGCCCGCCGTGCCGTGGGCCTTGAAGTTTATCTGGGCGCCCTGGGTGGATCGCTGGGGGAGTGGCCGCCCCAATCACCGTAAACGCTGGATCCTGGCCTGCCTGACCGGGGTTGTGACGGTGCTGGCCTGTGCGGCCTTGCTGCCGCAAGGTTGGCTGTTCGGCCCCGGTTTTGCGGTGCTTATCGTGATGTTGTTTTTACTTAACCTGTTCAGCGCAACCCAGGATATTGCCACCGATGGCTTAGCAGCACGCTTACTGACTCCAGAGCTACGGGGCCTGGGTAACAGTGTGCAGGTTAGTGGCTACAAAATAGGCATGATCCTGGGCAGTGGCGCTCTGTTGATGTTGGTTGGGGTATTGGGGTGGCAGGCCACACTGCTGGCGATCATTGTCATGCTGTTGCTAGTGGCGTTCACGGCCTGGCGATTTGACGAGCCCCTTGAGCCTGTGCGGCCGCGCAAACCGGTGACACCCCGATGGTGGCTTCGCCAGTTAGCGCTGTTCTGGCGTAGGCCGGGGTTGGGCGTGTGGCTGGTGATCCTGCTGGCCTATAAGGTGGGCGATGGCTTCGGCACCCGCATGATCAAACCTTTTCTGGTCGACAGTCACTGGACGTTGGCGGAAATCGGTGGCTTAGACCTGGTGACGTCATTGGCCGGCTTGGCAGGGGCAGGCTTGGCGGGGCTGGTGATGATGCGATTAAGTCGTCGTGTGGCGCTGTTCGGTTTTGCCGGTTTGCAGGCGCTGTCATTTATCGGCTGGTGGTGGGTGGCTGCCTGGGGTCCAGACCCTGCAGCTGAGCCGTGGATCTGGGCGGTGGCATTGTTTGAGCAATGGGCGGATGGCTTGTCCACGGTGGCCCTGTTTGTGGTGATGATGGATTACTGCCGTAGCGGCCATGAGGGCAGTGATTATACCGTGCAGGCTTCGGTGCAATTGTTCGCGGTGGGAGCCTTTACTTTGGCCAGTGGATTCAGCGTGGCGTGGCTGGGCTATGCGTCGCATTTCCTGCTGGCTGCGATTCTCAGTGCAGTCGTTATAATGGCTGCCTTTTTCTGGCAGCCACCGGTGGCTGCCCATGGTGCACCACGAGGAGAGCCCTGATGTCATTGGATGCCCAACACGAACTCGATGCCACCGGCCTGTTATGCCCTGAGCCTGTGATGATGCTGCACAACAAGGTGCGGGACATGCAGCCCGGCGAAGTGTTGGCGGTGCGCGCTACCGACCCTTCCACTGAACGGGATATTCCGAAATTCTGCCAGTTTCTCGGTCATAGCCTGGTTGATCAGCAACGCGATGGTGAGTTGTTCTTGTATTGGATCAAGAAGAAAGAGGGCTAATTGAACACGGCTACGCTAGCTGCAACGGGTTCAATTAGCGCTCATCATTTCATCGAATACCGCGCGGCAGTGTTCAGCTTTTCGCCAGAATAGCCACTGCCGCCAGCGCTTCCGGGTCTCTCTCCTTCAATTTATTGGCTATGCCGTGCTGGAAGAAATAGCGAAAGGCCGGTAGCGACTGTGCTGTGGTCAGGCATTCTGCACCGGGCAAAATCGGTGTCTCAACCGGGTCGTTTTCTTGTGCCACCATGGCTGACAGGGTGCCATCAGCAAACAGCTTCCAACTCACCACCTCCATCAGACTAATGGTGTGGAAATCATCGTCGGAAAACACCGCATGGGTGCCGATGGTGTCCGGGATTTCCTGAATAGCTTGCTCGCCGGGCTGGGGCTTGCCGAAAAACGACAGGGCGGCATCCATCTCTTTAACCTTATGTTCAGGCGCATCGACAAACAAATAATCGCTGCCAGGTAGTCGGTAACCTTCCCAGCGTCCATTCAGTGGGTCAGCCAGCGCCATGGCGGTGACCGGCTCCTTGAGCCAGGGAACCATGGCTACGGTGTCACCATTGGCCAGTCGCGCCCAAGCGAGCACTTTTAAAGAGAATAATTTGTCGGGGTGGTGGTCGTTGGCATATAGCAGCTCGATGCCATCGTATTCCGGAGATAAACGCAAAATAGGGGGCTTGGCCGCTTTGCGGCGTGGAGGGAAGGAAACAACATTGTTTCCGCCTGGGTGTTGCCGGTTCGCCTGAGTCATGGGCTTCTCCCGGTACGTTACCTTAGGGCGTGAGCGCGATCTCAGTAAATCGCTCGGCACGGCCCGTTAATTCACGTTAGCCTGTCATGCGGTGCCATGCAAGCGGGTGCAGATAACCGGTTTGCGTAGGGTAAAATGGGCTGGTAGTGGGTAAGCGGGGGCCTGCCTGCAGGTGATATTTGCTGGCAGCCATGTTCCGCATTTTGCCTAACGCTCGGGGCCGGATGTCTGACGTAAAACCCTTTAGGCTTAGAAGATCTTGCTAGTGCGGTGCCTCTTTTTGAGGGAGGGCCATTATTCAGAAAGTAATCGGGTAATGTGTTTTGCGCAAAGAGCATGGCGACCGAGGTTTAAGTTTTTCAGGTTTTGAATGCAGGCTACGTCGTCGTCGGGCATCCGGCGTCAAGCAATCATTAGGAGCGATGTGTGGAGTGTGATTATTACTTTGCCTATGGTTCGAACATGAACCCGGCACGAATGGCGGTGCGGGGCATGCGCTATCGGCAATCGTTACGGGCGCAATTACCCGGTTGGCAACTGGCATTCAATAAGCGCGCCCATGGCAAAGAAGGGATTGCCTACGCGAACATAGTGAATGCGGACCATGACGGGGCGGAAGTGCAGGGCGTCTTGTACCAATTATGGGACCACTGGGAAATCGAGCGTATGGACCCGTTCGAGGGCCACCCGACTCGTTATTGCCGTGAGCGACTGTTGGTGCAGAGTGATGAGGGCGAGCGGCACACCTGGGTTTATATCGCTAATACTGAGTGGCAAGCCGATGATCTTCGTCCGGAGCGCTGGTATCTGAATCACCTGCTCAGTGGACGCCCCTGGCTTAGTGCCGATTATTACCGGCACTTGCTGGCCACAACCTGTGTGGATGATTTTCTACCCACCCTGGCTACGCCCTAAGCCAGCACCGCCGTCGACCAGGTCAGCATGGCCAACACGGGCAAGGCGATAGCCAGTCGTCCTTCTAACTGTGCGCGATACGGCAGTAAAAACACCAGTGGCAGGCCGGCTATTGCCACCAGCCCCACGGACATAAAAAGCGCCAATCCCAGGGGCCAGATCGTTAACGTAACCCACAACGATAACGACAACAGCAACCAGCCGGGCCATCGGTAATAGCGCACGCGTTCCGGTTGCAACTTGCGACCCATGACCTGGTCATGGTGGCGTTTCATGGCCAGAGACAGGCTGGTCAAGCCGGCATAGGCCAGAGCGAGGGCAAGAAACAGTGGCGGGGCCATCGTCATGGGGTGTCTCCGGCAGGTTGCTTACTGATAGCCGTGTTGGCGGCGCGCGGCGTACGGGTACGGCGAGCTTTTGCCGGCAGCGGTTTGTGTTGCAAGCGCCACAGGGTATACCCGCCCAAAGCAGCAAGGATCAGGCAGACCAGATCGAAACTGGCGATGGCTGCATGTTGCCAGGCCAGAGGCGTAAACAGGTGCGACGCCGTGGTGAAGATGTTGACTACGGGTATGGCAAGCCAGAGTAGCGAGGCGGCAGCGACCTGCTCAATCCAGCCCTGGCGGTTAGGACGCAGCAGACCATGCACCAGTGACATCAGCCAAACAATGAAGAAGATCTGAATCTCGCGGTCTTCGCGAGCAGTCAGCGTGACCGGTAACAAACGGTTGGCCAGGAAGTAGGCGGCGATGGCCAGCATCAACCCGGTGATGGAGGCCATGTTCAGTCCGCTCACCATTTTCAGAGCCCGATCGGGCTGCTGATCCCGGCGTAATTGCTGGGTGCGTTTGCTCACCCACAGCAGCATGCCGGTCACGGTCATGGCGGAGCCGGCGACCCCGAACAGAAAGAACAGCCCGCGGGTTAGCGGGTCGGCGAAGCGAGCCATGTGCACACTGGTAAAGAAATTATAGATCCGCCAGCCCGGTGACACCGGATCATTGGCGGGGATACGCGTGTCGATCAGGTCACCGGTATTACCCTGGAATACTTGCGTTGGATCGCCACCGCGCTGGCGATCGGTGACCGCCGGGTCCCTGTCTACCTGCAAGGTAATTTGCGCGTTGTCCCGATTGGGGTTGGTGATCTGGATGCGTTCTACCGGTTTGCCGAAACGGGCTTCGGTTTGTTCGATCAATGGTCCGATTGCCAGCATTTCTTCCGGCGCACCAGGACGCGCCGGGGTTTCTCCCCGGGAAAACACCTCAGAAAAGAAGGCACGCCGATCTCCCTCGTATGCAGCGTCGATGCCCCAGGGCATGATCAGGGTCATAAACAGCAGCAGGCCGGAATAGGTGATCATGAAATGGTAGGGCAGTGCGAGTACCGCGGTAGCGTTGTGGGCGTCCAGCCAGGAGCGCTGCCCCTTGCCCGGCCGGAAGGTAAAGAAATCCTTGAAGATTTTCTTGTGGGTAATCACCCCGCTGATAATGGCAATCAGCATGAACATAGTGGCCAGGCAGACCAGCAATCGGGCCCACAGGCGGTCGATGCCGTACAGCTCAAAATGGAAACGGTAAAGAAAGTTGCCGCCGCGGGTGGCGCGTGGTGCAACGACCTCGCCGCTATCCGCATCCATGAGCATCTGTTCGCCACGCTGACGGCCTCCGTTTTTCGGCTGTTTGGCGGGTTGCCAGCGCAACTCGACGGCGGCCTGACGGGGGCCCGGCAAGTTGATGTCCCAGGATTTGGCATCCGGCGCCTTGGCATTCAGGGCTGCCATCGCCAGCTCGACCGTACCCGGTTGCAGGGTGGAATCATGTACTTCCGGCTGCATCCACAGCGTAATTTCTTCCCGGAAATAGGCGCTGGTGCCAGTAATAAAAATGGCCACCAGTAACCAGCCAAGTAACAAGCCGGCCCAGGTGTGTAGCCAGGCCATGGATTGTCGGAATGACTTATTCATACGGCAGTGCCCCATAAATACAAGGCGCCAAAGAGCAGGCCAGGAAGGAGAATGCCGGCCCATGCCAGCCAGCTGGAACGTGCGCAAAACGCCCAAATAGCTGCTGCAGAGTAAAGTAGGAGCGATAGCATGATGCCAATAATCACGGCCTGATCGCGGGCCATTGGTAATATCACGGCCAGCGCCATGGCTGCCAGGGACGCAAGGCCATAACCACCCAAAGCTGCAGCCAGAATGCGTGAAGTAATTGAGAAAGGTGTCATAAGTATGTAGAAACAAGCCAACAATAATGAGAATTGTTATTATCTACAAACAAACTGCAAAGGAAATGTAAATGTGGCGCCGCAGCGACATTCGAGTGTAAAGACTGTAAGAACAGCGAACTTTTCGATCAGGACGCGAAGGGGGTAGAGGCTGACACTTCCGGCTCTGATAGCGGTTGCTTGAGCCGCCAACGCAAGCGCCAGCCAAGGAAGACGGCGGCACTGGTCAAGCCCGCTACCAGACCGATCCAGAATCCGGCAGGGCCCATGGGCTCGACCCACCAATCAGTTAATGCCAGGCCGTACCCGATGGGCAGGCCGATGCCCCAGTAGGCCAGCAATGTCATTACCATGGGCCAGCCGGTATCTTCGAAACCGCGCAGGCACCCGTTGGCGCAAACCTGCAATGCATCCGAGATCTGGTACAGGGCCGCGAACAACAACAGGTAGCTGGCGAGTGCAATCACCGAGCCGTTGTCGGTATAAATACGGGGAATCCAGTGCCGGGCCAGCACCAGACTGGAGGCGGCGGTGATGCCCACCACCAGGGTGATTGCCATGGCCACCTGCACGGCCACGCGAATACCGTTTTGATCGCTGCGTCCTCGGGCGTGACCCACCCGAACGGTGGCGGCCAGGGCGAAACTCAGCGGCACCATAAAAATCAGGGAGGTGAAGTTGAGCGCGATCTGGTGGCTGGCGACGACCTGGGCCCCCAGGCTGCCGATGAGAAGGGCAATGACCGCAAAGATACTTACCTCAAAGAAAATTGACAGGCCTACGGGTAAGCCCAGCCGCAGCATGTAGGCTAGATTGGCGCGCTCGAAATGCCGCTGTCGCAGATTCAATGGTGCATGCTGATACACCGGGTGGCGATGGGTATAGACCATCATCATTATTGCCATGGACCACATTACCAGTGAGGTGGCCCAACCGCAGCCGACTCCCCCCATGGCTGGGAAGCCCAGTTTTCCGTAGATCAGCACATAGTTACTAGGGATGTTGATCATTAGGCCGATTACGCTGATTAGCAGCACCGGCCGGGTATGGTTCATGGCCTCGGTATAACTGCGCAACGCCAGCATAATGGCGGCGCCAGGCATGCCCCAGCTAAGCGCATCCAGGTAGCCGCTGACCATGGGTCGGATCGCCGGATCCACGTCCATCCATACCAATAACGGAGCAATGCTGCGTAGAATAAGTGCGCAAAGAACCCCTAGCACAAGAGCCAACCAGAGGCCCTGCTGGGCGAGGGGGTTAATGCGGTGATAAGCTTTGCCGCCGAGATGGCGCGACAGTATTGGGGTGGCGCTCATCAGTACGCCGGTCATGAACAGGAACAGAGGCACCCAAATGCTGGCGCCCACGGCCACCGCCGCCAAATCATTGGCGCCAACACGGCCGGCCATCATGGTGTCCACAAAGCCGTTGGCCGTTTGTGCCAGTTGCCCACCCAGAATTGGCAATGCGAGGGTGAGTTGGGCGGCAAGCTCTTGACGGCGGGATAACATAGGCAGGTGCCACTGTTGTAAGCGGAACGGGTGTGGTGAACGAAATAGAACAGAATCAGGTTCGCAAGACGGCGGCTACCATACCGCAAACTGCCTTGCAGGTGTACGCCAGTGGTGATCTGGAAACCCTGTTCCGGGCGACTTTTTTTCATTCCCACGACACGCTGTTAGAAGGGGGCGCGGCTGAGCCTGTGTACCTGCCCGGTTCCCCTCATCGCATTTGCTATACCCACGATTACTTCCGCAGTGCCTTACACGAAATCGCCCACTGGTGCGTGGCGGGCCCAGTACGCCGTCAGCAACAAGACTACGGTTACTGGTACGCACCGGATGGCCGCAGCGCGGATCAACAGGCGCAGTTTGTGCAGGTAGAGGTTTACCCCCAGGCGCTTGAAGCCTTGTTCTGTGCTGCCTGTGGGCACACCTTCCGAGTATCTCTGGATAACCTGAATGGTGAGGGCGGCGATGAAACGGCGTTTGCGGTGAAGGTAAAAGCAAAAGCAGAGCGCTTGTTGGCTGAAGGCCTTCCTGAGCGGCCGGCCCGCTGGTGTGATGTGCTGGCGCAGGCGTATGGGCGCGAGGAGATATCTTTGCAGCAAGCGCTGCAGTGCTTGTTTTCGTAGGCGGTAATCCGACTAAAGCCGGCCACTGCGTTTCAGTGCCAGATATAAATGATTCAACTGCTGGGGCATGTTCTGGGGCGTGGCGCTGGTGACCAAGGCGCCCGCGTGGCGCAGGCGGGTGTGTAGCTGCTGGCGTTGCTTTTGTTCCTGGGCATCGGCGCACAGGGTTAACGCTTGATCAAAATCTTCCACCGGCTGGCGCGCCAGGGCTTCCTGCTCTGGCAGCAGCATATCGGCGATCAACACCAGATGATGGCGGCGCATTAAACCAACCGCGCTGAGCAGATCATCCCGGTCTTCGTGCTGCAGCCGTGTTACCAGCACCACTAGCGCCCTTCGCCGGCTATGACGCACCAGCTGACGCGCTGCCAGGCTGAAGTCGCTGGCATGCCGGCTGGGATGCAAATCGTACAGTCCGTTGAGCAAATGGTTGATGCCATTTTGCCCCTGTACCGGTGGTAGCCAGCGAGGTTGATCGCCGGAGAACAACATGGCGCCAGCTTTGTCTTTTTGTTTGAGCGCACTCCAGGCTAGCAGCAGTGACGCATTCAGCGCATGGTCGAAGCCGGTGAGTTTGCCCACCGGCATGCCCAGCCGACGGCCACCATCGAGCATGATTAGTACTTGCTGATTTTGCTCATCCTGATACTCCCGGCTGATCAAGCTGCGGCGGCGCGCAGTGGCTTTCCAATCGATCTGCCGCAGGCTGTCGCCAGGGTGGTACTCGCGTAATTGGTGAAACTCCATGCCTTCGCCACGGCGAGGTTTGAGCCGCGTGCCGGTGAGCAGAAAGGAATGGTTGGCATCCAGCTGGGTTTGGCTGAGGCGGGAAAAATCCGGGTAGACCGGCACCGTGCAACGGGCCGGGCAAATTTTGCGTAGCGACCAGAAGCCCAGCTGGCTGGGAAACCAGAATTCCAGATCACCGAAATTTACCGGGCCACGTCGGCTGGGGCGGTAATGGTAGGTGAATTCAGTGAGCTCATTCTCGGCCCGGGCAAGCTGACAGGGCAGACCGGTTAGCATGTCGTCGCCGGGGTGATGGTCTGCCAGGGTGACGGTTGCGGGCAGATCGGCGGAGGTGATGCGTACCTTGATGGGATGCGGCTGCTGAACGGACAGGGCATTGGGGACGATGCGCTGTGCTGCTGGAGGCGGGCGGCGCCAGCCATGCAGCAAGTCGAGCAGGGCGAACGCCGCCAGTACAGCACCCGCTGCCCACCACAGCAGGCTGGCGATGTTGCCACTGAAAAACAGCAGCGAGATCGCGCTCAAGGCCCAGAGGGCCACGGCGAGGAGCAGGCGTGGGGCTGGCTTCATTGCCGCGGTGCTTCCACTTGGTCCAGCAGGCGGGCCAGTGCCGTCTCCGGGGTCTGCCCTTCGATTTCTGCGTCGGCGCTGAGTTGGATGCGATGGCGCAGTACGGGGCGAGCGACCTGCTGGATGTCGTCTGGGGTGACGAAGTCACGGCCTTCGAACATGGCATGCACGCGGGCCGCCCGGGCAAGCGCAATACTGGCCCGGGGGCTAGCGCCATGGGTCAGTCCGTTGAAGTCGCGAGTAGCGCGGACGATGCGCAGGGCATAGTCCAGCACTTGCGCGTCGATCAGTACGTCGTTGCTGAGCGCTTTCATGGCCTGCAAGCCGGCCGCATCGGTGGCCGGGATCAGGCTTTCCACATCCAAGCTGGCGCGGATGGTGCCGTCGAGCACCATGTTCACCAGCCGGGTTTCATCATCGTGAGCCGGATAATCAATCAACACTTTGAACAGAAAACGGTCCAGCTCCGCTTCTGGCAGCGGGTAGGTGCCTTCCTGGTCTAGCGGGTTCTGGGTGGCGAGCACCATGTAGGGTTCGCTGAGGGTGAAGGCCTTGCCTTCGATGGTGATTTGCCTCTCCTGCATCACTTCCAACAGGGCTGCTTGGGTTTTTGCCGGTGCCCGGTTGATCTCATCCGCCAACAGCAGCTGGGTAAAGGCCGGGCCGCGACGGATGCGAAATTGCTCGGTCTTTTGGTCGTACATGGCGTGGCCGGTCACGTCGGTGGGCATCAGGTCCGGGGTGAACTGGATGCGGTTAAAGTCTAGCTCCAGTACCCGCCCCAGGCTGCGTACCAATAGGGTTTTGCCTAAGCCGGGCACGCCCTCGATAAGCACGTGGCCGCCGGAAATAAGAGCGATGAGCACTTCACGGACAACCTGTTGTTGGCCAATCAGCACCTGATTGAGCCGGCTTTCAATGTCGTGGGCCAAGGCGGCCGCATCGGCGAGGGTGGCGGGTTGGCTCATATTGTTGTCCTTTTACGTTTTAACTGACGTTGGCGTGGTTGTCCGCGCCACTGTACCGCTGGAACCGGCATCAGTGACGGCAATTTTTCAGCGATTGTAATAATGAGACCTGCTGCGTGAACCGGTCTCGGGTGTCTGCTTGGCTCTGTAGTGCCGCGTCCAGTTCTTTTACTGGCACCGACAGCGCTTTTGCCGCCAGCGCCAGAGCCTTATTGCGTTGGTGATGGAAACGGAGCAGCTGTTGTTCTGCTTGTTTGCGCAGCTCTGCCAGCAGGGCCATTTGTTGGTTGGTGCGCCACTGAAAGTAACCGCTGGCGTGCAGGTGTTTCAGGTAATCACGGCGGCTTTCTTCGCGGGCTTGCTGCCGTGGCCCCTGGCGAGGAATGCGATGCCATAGCCATAGAACCAGCAAGATTAGCAGGGCAAACGCCAGCGCCGGGGCTTTTAGCCACAGCCACTGGGCCAGGGGCGGCATGGCCACCGAGCGGACAAACCACACGGGTTCTGCGCCGGTAAGCCAGGCCAGCAGCCAGGCATGATCGAAGTAGAGCAGCCGCTCGCTGGACCACAGGCTCAAATCGGTTAGCACGGAAATTTGCCCACTGCCAAGGCTCAGTTGTACCAGCTGACTGCCGTAATCATTATCTGCGTAGCCGGTGATTTCCACTGGCCATTCCAGGTGCGGGGCGTTGCCTTCTTCCTCGTCCCAGCTGTCGTGCCAAATCACATAGTCACTGAACAATTGCACCCGGCGATCTGGCTCGTTGTCACTCACATGCAAGGTCAGCGGTGTGGGTTCTGGTGGGGCATCACAGGCTAGCCGTGCGCAATCTTCGCGGAGTGCTTCGTTGTCGCTATGCAGACAATATTGCAGTGGGCTGTCGACAAAAGTCGGCAGGGCCATGAGCAGATCGCGTATTGCATCTTCTTGCCCAGCGTCACTGGGCACCGGAGAGTCCCACACGGTGATGCCTAGCGCGAATAACAACGGATCGTTATCTTGCCAGTCGCTGGCGCTAGCGTCAGATGTGTCGAGTATGCCGGGAAGAGGGCGCGCCTCCACTACCAGCTTGCCGCCGTCCTGCACCCACTCAAGCAGAGCGTTAACTTGGTTAGAGGTGAGCATGCCGCGGTGTTTATCGATCACGAGGGTGGTGCGGGTGTCTGGCAATGGGAATAGGGCGGCGGCACTGAGAATGCGTTTAGAGGGCTGGCCCCGTTGTGCCAGCCATTGCTGGGCGGCGCTATAGGGGTTGCGGGTAATGCTGCTGTCCGGCGCCACCCGTTTCATGTAGGTGACTGGCTCAGTGAGGGCGTAGTAGCCAGAGACCATGGCAAGCAACAGGGCAGCCAGTAGCCAGGGAAAGGCGCGGCGCAGCCGGGCGGTTTTACCCATGGTCTGCCTCCAGCGGATCCATTTGCTGCCAGTGCTGTGCCAGCGTGCGGACCTGTTCGTCACTGACCGGACGGTGGGCCCAGGCGGTGCTGATCCAAGCCTGGGTAAGGCGTTGCAGGTAGTCAATGGGTAGTGGGTTGCCGTGCTGCTGTTGCAGGGTGCGCAGGCATTGCTGCTCGGTGCTGCCTGCTGCCAGTGGCACCGGGTAGCGTGCCAGAACACCGGCCAGGGTGGCACGCATCAGTACGGCGAGAGCGGCGCGGGTATCTCCAGCCTTGAGTGCCTCTTCTACGGCCCGGTTCAGGTTTTTAGGCAGGCTGCGGTTACGAATATCCAGCCCGGCCACGTGGGTGGGAATGACCGGGCGTTTGTCTGAGTGATGCTTGCGCAGGCCGAACTGGTTGGCAACCTTGACGATCAACCACAGCGCCAGTGCCACAAACAGTGTCCAGAAAATCGCCCATAACAGGGCATCAGGAATATTCACGGGGGCGCTGGACGTATCGACTTTATCACCGTCCAGGATATCGAACAGAAACTCCCAGAGTTTTTCCATCCAGCTTTCGGAGTCACTGTTATCCCGGTTTATCCACTGCCGTTCGGTGTGCTCTTCCAGGGGCATGAAGTCTGGACTGGCCAGCAGTTCGATCACTTGTTGTTGTTCGCTGGTTGTGGTGCTTGAGGCGGCTGTTTGCGCCTGAGCGGGTTCCATAAACGGTGCCGCCAACATCAATACCAGCAGGGTGGCGATGATATTTTTGGCCGCGCGGCGGCGTTCTCCCAGCCGGGAGAGTCCGAGTTGCAGGTCCCAGCCCTCCAGCCAGGTGCGCTTGTTCAAGTAGAGGGCAAAGCCACAGGCTACATAGAGGGGCTCGGTGACACACAGCACCAGATAGAAACACAGCCCGGAGATAGCCAGTTGTAATGCGCTTTGTTCATAGAACCAATCACTAAACTCCAGGTTGAATTGCCAGGGCACCAGCATGTACAGCAACGCCATTAGCCCGAAGGTCATGAACTGTTCCAGGTGCAGTATCAGCAGGGTCAGCATGCCGCCCCGATTGGACGGGTAGCTGTTGAGTACTTTGAGTCGCTGGCTGGCGGTGTCTCCTTTCACTTGTTCAAGTTGCCACACGCAGGCATTGAAACTGCGCAGGGGGCTCAGGCGTCGCCAAGTGAGCTGGCCGGCCAGTCCGGGCAGGGCGTAACTGGGCCAGCGTTTAAGCAAGGCTTTTAGGGTGAGGGTTTCGCCAAACAGGGCATGGCTGTAAAAGGCCAACAGAGGCCGCTCCCACAGGGGCTTGAGCCACCAGAATACGAAGAGCGGCCAGAGGCTGTTGTCCACCGCGGCCAGTGTTAGCAGTAGGGCATACGGCACCGCGGTAAATAGCAGCCACACAGCGGTAATGGGCCCGGCCCAATGGCGGTAGAACTGCGTGCCCAGATCTGTTGCCTGCCAGGGGGTGCGCGGCGCTAGACGAGCGCTAGCCTTCTCGAGTTCCATCCCGCCCCCCGAAGAAAAGATATAGATACAAAAGGACCCAGCAGGCTGCGCCCACGCTGTATTTGATAGCCGCCGCCAGGTCCCGTGGTGACCAGAACGCTTCAATAAAGGCCGCCAGCAGTAACAGAGCAAACACTCCGTACATGGTGGGCAGCGCATCCCGGGCCGCCAGGCGCAGGGCGTCCAACCGCGACCAGGGGCCGGGAGCAATAATGGCCCAGCCAAGCCGTAGTCCCGCGCCACCGGCTAGCACAATAGCGGTAAGCTCTGGGGCGCCGTGGGCAATCACAAAGGTGAAGAAGGGTTCTTGGGCACCCACGTTGATTAAGTGCCCGGCGGCGGCGCCAAAGAAGCTGCCGTTGAACAGCATCACCACCAGCGCGCCTACGCCTAACAGCAAGCCGCTGGCGAAGGTACGGAAGGCGATGCCGATATTGTTCTGGATATAATGGCCGAACATCATTACATCGTCATCGCCGCTGCGCTCGCTCTTCATGCCCGCCTGGTTATCCGGCTGGTACATGCTTTCCAGGCTGGTAATGCTGGCTTCGTCCACCACGGAGTAGATCATTTCGGGTTGTTGATGCACCAGTGCCCATACCAACGCCATAGACAGCACGAAGGTCAGGGCGCTGACCAGATGCCAGCGCCACTGGCGGCGGACTGCTTGGGGGAAGTCGCTGGCGATGAAGGTACCGATACGATCCGCTAGTGAGGGGTTGTAGCGATACAGTTGACGATGGGCGCGGAGCATCAGGTTGTTGAGGAACTGTTGCAGCTGAACGCTGTAGCCCCTTTCGCGGGCTAGGGCCAGTTGATGGCAAAGCTTGCGGTAGTCGGTAACGAAGGTATTCAGGGGCAGCGTGTTCTTCTTGCTTACGTGCAGTGATTCAAGCTGCTCCAGCTGGTTCTCCAGTGCCTGCCATTGCGAACGATATTGTTGTTCAAAGCGGGCCTGTTTCATGCTGGGCCCTCCACCAGATAGCGGCTCACGGCCTTTAGGCGTTGTAATGCTTGGGCCGGTGTCAATTCAGGGTAAACCAGCAATGCCAGCTCTTGCTGGCGAGCGTCAGAAAATTGTTCATGGCGCTCATAGAATGCCAGCAAGGCTAGCTGATCATCACGATTCAACGGCCAGTCCGGGGCCTGGCTTTCGCCACGGCGATGCTCGCTGATTGCGGGTGTCTCTTCCACGTGGATAACCAATGTATTGGCGGCCATGTCACCAAGCCGCTGATAACGAGGGCTCATCAGGGTGCAGACAAACCCGAGTAGGTAGAACAGGGGAAAGGCGTCGGCGGTGCGCAACAGGTTGCGAATCAGGCTGCCGTTGAAGCTCAAGGGGCTGCCATTAGCGTGGACCACCACAATGCCCATGGCTTTTTTACCGGGAGTTTGTCCGTGACGAAAGGCCTCAAACAGGGTGGGGTAAAACCATTCCAGCACGAAGGCCAGAATCAGCAGCAGCCCCATGCCGGCCTTGCCCAGGGCTGCCAATATAGCGGCAAGCGCTCCGTAGATCACCAGCCGAATGGCCAAGTCGATGGCGTAGGCCAGTGCCCGAGGCACCGGCCCGGCCAGCGACAGGCTGAGCATGGCACCTTCTGGTGTTTCTACTTCCAGACGTTCATCAATCAGCATTCTGGCCCTGACGAATTTGCAGCGCGGCAAACACAAAGACCATGACGGTGAGTGTAGTTTTGACTATGGCTAGGGTACGGACCGGGGGTGGATCCAGAAGCTGGATCGCATAACCACAGAAATAAAACAGTATTAGGAAGCACAGCCAAGTGGCTTGGCGACGGTTCCCGCTAATCACTGCAGGAATCATGAGGAACAGCGGCAGGTACAACACTAGTGCAATGATCACACTGGAAGCGATATGGGCATCTGGCGGCGCCAGAGTGAACAGGCCACTGATGCCGACAAGCAAAAGCAGGGCGTAGCTAATACGAAGTAAAACGAGGTTCATCATCAAGCCTTCAGTTGGCGGGCCAATAACGCCAGGCGTTTGCCCAGTGCACGTGCCAGGGTGATTTCGTGTTCGGTCAGTGCCGGGTCGCCCTGGCTGCCGGAAACATGGGTGGGACCGTAGGGTGTGCCACCGCTTTGGGTATCCAGCAAGGCGGCTTCGGAGTAAGGAACACCGGCCAGCACCATACCGTGGTGCAATAAAGGCGTCATCATGGAAAGCAGCGTGCTTTCCTGACCGCCGTGCAAGCTGCCGGTGGCACTAAAGACGCCCGCAGGCTTGCCGATCAGGGAGCCGTTCATCCACAGCTCGCTGGTCTGATCAATGAAATATTTCAGCGGCGCGGCCATATTGCCAAAACGGGTGGGGGAGCCCAGAGCCAGACCCTGACACCCGGCCAGATCATCCAGTGTGGCGTAGGGCGCACCCTGATCCGGGATTGCCGGTTCACTGGCTTTGCAGTTAGCAGATACCGCGGGAACGGTGCGCAGGCGGGCTTCCATTGCGGTGCTTTCAATACCGCGAGCCACCTGTTGTGCCAGGTTGGCAACGCTGCCGTTGCGGCTGTAATAAAGCACCAGTACATAATCGGTCATGGGCGATTTAGTCCAATAACGTCAGGGCGTTTTCCGGTGGGCGGCCGAGAACGGCCTGATCCCCTTTAACGACGATGGGGCGCTCAATCAGTTTTGGGTACTGAGTCATGGCGGTAATCACATTGTCATCGTTGCTCTGCGCGGTGAGTCCTGCGGTTTTGTAATCCGCCTCCTTGTTGCGTACCAGGTCATGGGCACGGGTGAATCCCAGCTTGGTGATGAGACTCTTCAGGGTGGCGGCATCGGGAATATCGTCCAGATACTTTACGATGATGGGGGTAATACCCCTTTCTTCCAGTAACGCCAGAGTCTGCCGCGATTTGGAGCAGCGTGGATTGTGGAAGATAGTGTAGTCGCTCATGAGATTGCATATCCTGTGTCGTAACGCTGTCATTGTAAGCTGCACAGGGGTGGTGGCAAGGGTAGGGTCAATGAGAAAGGATGCGAAGTGTATGGAGAATGAACAGCCGGTAATTCCAGTGCAGGCCCGATTCAATTCCATTAAGGCATTTTTTGTGCTGCTGGTGCGCCAGTTTAATGAAGATGGCTGCCGGCAGAGTGCTGCGGCGCTAACCTACACCACATTGTTTGCCATCGTTCCCGTGATGACGGTGAGTTTTGTGGTGCTTTCCTCCGTGCCCGCGCTGCAAGGCAAGAGCGCCCAACTCCAAGAGTGGGCGTTTGAGTATTTTGTTCCCTCGGCGGGCAACATGCTGCTCGATCACCTGCAGTCCTTCGCCAAACAGGCCACCAACCTCACCGTGCTGGGCATTGTGTTCTTGGTAGTGACGTCAGTTTTAATGCTAAGTACCGTCGAGCAAACCCTGAACCGTATATGGAAAGTGCAGACGCCGCGTAAAGGGTTGGTCAGCTTGTTGATGTATTGGGCTCTGTTGTCACTGGGCCCGATTTGCCTGGGTCTGGGTCTGGCGATCACTTCCTATCTCACCTCGCAGGCTATTTTCAGTGACACGGTCAGTTATCTGGGCGGGGTGCGATTGTGGCTGGCTGTGCTGCCGTTCCTGTTCACCACCGCCATGCTGACACTTATGTACACGGTGGTGCCCAACACCACGGTTCCGTTTCGCCAAGGCGTGTTAGGGGCGGCGATGGCGGCGCTATTGTTCGAATTGGCGAAAGGGGCCTTTACCTTTTTTATCAAACAGGCTCCCAGTTACCAGGTGGTGTATGGCGCCTTCGCTGCCGTGCCGGTATTTCTGCTGTGGATTTATATTTCCTGGACCATTGTGCTCGGTGGTGCGGAACTGGTGCGGGCATTAGTGGTGTTTCAGGAGCACCAGCGCCAGGTGCCACGCATGCATGCCCTAGTGCGTTTGCTTAATGTTTTCTGGCAGCGTCAACAGAGCGGCAAGGTGCTGCGCAGCAAAGAAATTCGTCAAGTGATGCAGGAATCGGGTATCAGCCAATGGGATGAATTTCGCAATCTATTAGTGAACGCAAATTTAATCCGACGCACTGACGAGGGCGGCTACATCCTCAGCCGCGATCTGCGTAATATATCGCTGGGCCAATTGGTAGCCATGCTGCCTTGGCCAGCGCATACCCAGCTAAGGGTTAGGCAACAGCCCGAGTCATTACCATGGGAGCAAGCATTAAAGTCACGCATGGATGAGGCCCGCGAAGGCATGATGGCGCCCTTGGATATTAGTCTGGATGCATTGTTCAGTGCTCCATCCGCAGAGAAAGAGCGGCACCCTGAGCAACAGGGCCGCAACGATTGACCACGGGGAGAACCATGACGACGAAGCATGTACTGGTGAGTGGCATTGTGCAGGGTGTAGGCTACCGGGCCTGGGCCCGGCAGGAAGCCACCCGTCGCAACCTCACGGGTTGGGTTCGTAACTGTGCTGATGGCCGGGTGGAGGCTCTGCTAGAGGGCGAAGCCGATGCAGTGGACGACATGCTCAATGCCATGCATCAAGGCCCGGCCTTGGCACAGGTGGACAGAATTCTGGTGGAAGAGGGCAATAATGATGACGATGGCCCCCGTTCCACGCACTTTGAGGTAACGTGATGAAACAGGTTGAGCTGGTCAATGGTGATCTGCGTTTTCCTGCCTTGATGGCCGGTAATGGCGAGCCGGTTATTTTGCTACACGGTTTTCCCGATACCTACGAAAACTGGGCGGTGCAGATTAATGCCTTGGCGGATGCGGGGTATACGGCTATCGCACCGGCTCTGCGCGGTTACTCCCCCGGCTGCCAGCCGGGCAATGGCGACTGTTCCCTGTATGCCGCTGTGGATGACCTGATGGTGTTTGCCGCCCAGTTAGGGGGGCGTGTGCATTTAATAGGCCATGACTGGGGCGCCGTGGTGGGTTATCTGGCCTGTGCTCAATCTCCGGAGACTTTCTGTTCGTTCAGTGCCTTGGCTATTCCGCCGGTCCGTCGCATTCCCCAAGCCCTGCTAAAGGTACCGGAACAGGTGTTATTGAGCGGCTACATGCAGTTTTTCCAGCTGCCGCTGGCACCGGAGGCCTGGCTCCAGCGAGGTGATCTGGATGGCGTGACAACGTTATGGCAACGCTGGTCGCCGGATTGGGAGCCGGGGCTTTATCTGGACAATGCCAAGCACACCTTGGCTGAACCGGGGGTAATTCCCGCTGCGTTGTCTTGGTATCGGTCATTATTCAAAGTGTGGAAAAAAGAACACCGTCAGGTTAGGGGTTGGTTAGGCTTGAATATCGCTACGCCTACCCAAATTTTAATCGGCGAAAACGATGGTTGCATGAGCCCCAAGCTGCTGGAACATACCCTTGTTGAAAGTGACTTCAGTGGCGGCGTGGAGCTTCAGGTACTGCCCAATGCCGGGCATTTTCTGCACCTGGAGCAGCCAGAAGCGGTCAATCACCATCTGATTCGGTTGCTTAATAATACCCAGTGCGAATGAAGACACTGCGTTAATGAGGCGAGTGGCAGGGGGGCGGCTAATCCTGGCGTTCCCACCGTTGATTTTCGCCCCCTTCATACTCTGCGCTATACTACGCGCCCCTATTTTCCCAGCAGGAGTAATCCCATGACGGTGATTCGCCAGGATGACCTGATTCAGAGCGTGGCAGATGCCTTGCAGTACATCTCTTACTACCACCCGGTGGATTTCATCCGCGCGGTGAAAGAAGCCTATGAAAAGGAAGAGAGCAAGGCAGCCAAGGACGCCATGGCGCAGATCCTGGTTAACTCCCGCATGGCGGCCATGGGCCGCCGGCCCATCTGCCAAGACACCGGTATCGTAACCGTGTTCGCCAAAGTGGGCATGAATGTCACTATCGAAGGCGACATGAGCCTGGATGACATGATTAACGAAGGGGTGCGCCGCGCCTACAACCATCCGGATAATGTCCTGCGTGCCTCGGTGCTGGCGGACCCGGACGGCAAACGCGCCAACACCAAGGACAACACCCCTGCGGTGATTAACTATTCCATCGTTCCCGGCGACACTCTGGAAATCGACGTGGCGGCCAAAGGTGGTGGTTCCGAAGCCAAATCCAAATTCGCCATGCTCAACCCGTCTGATTCCGTGGTGGACTGGGTGCTGGAACAGATTCCCAAGATGGGCGCCGGTTGGTGCCCGCCGGGCATGCTCGGTATTGGTATCGGCGGCACTGCCGAGAAAGCCATGCTGATCGCCAAAGAATCCCTCATGGACCCCATCGACATCCACGAGCTACAGGCCCGTGGTGCCCAAACCCGCTCTGAAGAGCTGCGCCTGGAACTGTTCGAAAAAGTGAATGCCCTCGGTGTGGGCGCCCAGGGCCTGGGTGGCTTGACCACCGTACTGGACGTGAAAGTGGTGGATTACCCCACCCATGCGGCCAACAAGCCAGTGGCGCTGATCCCCAACTGTGCGGCGACCCGCCACGCCCACTTCATTCTCGATGGCTCCGGCCCGGCAGACCTGAAAGCCCCGGATCTGGAAGAATGGCCGGACATCGCCTGGGGTAATGACGAAGGCGCCAAGCGCGTGAACCTGGACACGGTGACCCCGGAAGAAGTGCAGACCTGGGAACCGGGCGACACCTTGCTGCTGTCTGGCAAGCTGCTCACCGGCCGAGATGCCGCCCACAAGCGCATGGTGGACATGATTTCCAAAGGCGAAAAGCTGCCCGTGGACTTCACTAACCGCTTTATTTACTACGTAGGTCCGGTGGATCCGGTGGGTGATGAAGTGGTCGGGCCAGCAGGCCCTACCACCGCCACTCGCATGGACAAGTTCACCCGCACCATGCTGGAAGAAACCGGCCTGATCGGCATGGTGGGTAAAGCCGAACGTGGCGACACCGCTATCGAAGCCATCAAGGACAACAAGGCCGTATACCTCATGGCGGTGGGCGGCGCTGCCTACTTGGTCTCCAAAGCCATCCGCAAATCCCGCGTAGCGGCGTTTGAAGATCTGGGTATGGAAGCCATCTACGAATTCGAAGTGGAAGACATGCCCGTCACCGTGGCGGTAGATTCCACCGGCGAATCGGTACACAAAACCGGTCCGGTCATCTGGAAACAGAAGATCGCTGAAAAGAGCGCGTAGTACGTACTACACTCTCGACACAAAAAAGCCGCGCAACTGCGCGGTTTTTTTGTGGGCGAGCTTTCTGTACCGTTGTATTGGTTCAGGCAAAAGAAGAAGGCAAAATATTGAGTAATGCGCTAGCGGGGAAGCTTGTAACTAGCTGATTTATTGGTTTTTATCTTTCAATATTCGAATTTGAATAATGACACATTAAGCTGGCGTTTTCATTAAGGTAAGAAAGTAAAGATTTCATGGAAAGACAGGAAGTTTAATGACCAAATTGAAGAGGTCGAGGAAATCTATTTCACGAACAGCTCTAGTAAAGTCATAACAATTGAAAATGTAAATCTCACCTCTTACGGCACATCTAGGGATTTTCTAGATCAACCAGTATCTATTTCCCCCCCCTAGCCCTTCTACAAAACGAAGGCCTTTATCTCTTCTGCGTAACTGTATAGGGGGGAGAACGTCAGACTACTGACACTAAAGGTAAATGGCGTACAGTAGCAGGTCGTTCTTCGGGAAAAGAGAACCCCGTTTCAGCTCTTGGGCACTCCTCTTTGCAACAACAGGGTGCGCATAAATTAGACGATGCAAGAGATCAATGGGTCAGGCCTTACCCCGTGCTTTAGGGGGGCGATGGTAAGAGTTGGCCCCGATGATTCAATAGTGGGAGTCGTATCAATGAAATTCCTGATTTTTTTGGGCACGGTTCGTGATAGTAGTCCGCCTAAGCCTGCTCGCTTGGGAGAGAGGGTGGCGAAGGCCTGCCTTGAGTGCCTGAATGAGCGATGTGCGGGGCATGAGGTGGAGTTGATTGATGCGCTGGATTACCCCATGGAGGCGGTGTTTAAGCCGCATTTTTCTTACCTGAAGAGCAAGGCGCCGCCGGCACTCAATACGCTGGCCGAAAAAATAGCCTCTGCCGATGGTTATATCATGGTCAGCCCGGAATATAACCACTCCATGAGTCCAGCGTTGGCGAATTTGCTCAACCACTTTGGCAGTTCGCTCTTTTCCTATAAGCCCAGTGCAATCGTTACCTATTCAGCCGGCCAGTGGGGCGGAATGCGTGCGGCTGTCGGTATGCGTACATTTCTCTCGGAACTGGGCTGCCTTCCTGTTTCTGCGATGATTCATGTGCCGAAAGCACAAGACGTCTTCGCCGAAAATGGCGCGCTACAGGCGGGGGAGGATAAGGAATCCTGGTTCGATTATTTGGGTAGAACGTTCAATCAACTAATCTGGTGGGCTCAAGCCGCGAAAGCGTATGCTGATGAGGTCGATCCGCACAAGATGGTTCGGGATTTCAAAACAACGCCTTCCGAGCGAAATGCGCCCTAGTGTTTAGTCGGTAAAGTGGACTCAGGGCGTTGGAAAGCCACGAGTGATGAGTGAGGAGCTAACGGCTGCTCTTGCCCGTGCATCGAAAGCCTCTTCGGCAATGAGTAAAGCATGACAGAAATCACCTTCAGCCAAGACCAAAAAGCCCGCATGGTCAGCAAGATAAAAGCGTACTTTGAAGACGAACTCCAGCAGGAAATCGGCGGGTTCGAGGCGGAGTTCTTGATTGATTTTTTTGCCACGGAGCTGGGGCCGCATTTCTATAACCGTGGCCTTTTTGATGCCCAGCAGGTGCTGACCGAGAAGATGGATGAGGTGGGTTATGTGATGCAGGAGCTGGAGAAGCCAGAAGTGTAGGGCGATTGCGGCAGTGCCTTCGTTACGACGGTCAGCTTTGCTGTGGGTTAGGGAGGTATCAGCCAATCTCGGGAACTTTCCTTGCGAAGGCCCCTCCCACAACACAGGCTGGCCTTAAATTTGCTGGCTTGGCAGCACATGCATTGACTCCCCCCTGAGGTACCTTTTATGCCCCGATGCCGGTTAAAGACATTCCCCCTTTTTGTGGTCCTTTTCTTTCTTGGAGGCAACGCCATGGCTGACACGACCCCGCAAGGCGCTACGGTAGGCGGTGAACCGCCTAAGCCCAAGGTCATCATTTTTGATGTGAACGAAACCCTACTGGATTTGGAGTCCATGCGGTCTTCGGTGGGTGACGCGCTGGGTGGCAATGAAGAGCTGTTGCCGTTGTGGTTTTCGACCATGTTGCACAACTCCCTGGTTACCACGGTAACCGGGCAATACCACGACTTTGGCCAGATCGGCGTTGCCTCGCTGCTGATGGTGGCAGAGAACAACGATATTACCTTGAGTGAAGAAAAGGCGGAGGACGCCATTGTGTCCACCATTCTCAGCCTGCCGCCGCATCCTGATGTGAAGCCGGGGCTGACGGCATTGAACGAGCAAGGCTTCAAGATCGTTAGCCTCACCAACTCGTCTAACAACGGGGTGAAGACTCAGTTTGAGAATGCGGGGCTGACGGACTTCTTTGATGCCCGCTATAGCATCGAGGACATCAAGGTGTACAAGCCGGACTTGCGCGCTTATGAGTGGGTACTTGAACAGTTGGGTGTGAAGCCAGAAGAAGCCTTGATGGTGGCGGCCCATGGCTGGGACGTGGCTGGCGCAAAAGAGGCAGGCTTGCAAACGGCTTTTGTGGATCGGCCGGGTAAAGCGCTGTATCCATTAGCCAAGAAGCCGGATTACGTGATCAAGGATCTTAGTGAGTTGGCCGATATTATGAATGCCAAATAAGCCAGGCCGGCGGCAGTATGCCGCTGGCGGCTAGTCCATCAGAAACCCCGGTTCGGGCCTTTGTTGTAGAGGGGCTCGGCTGGGGTTTTCTTTGCTTGGAGAAGGGGTAGCTCGTATTCGCGGTGGAGCCACCGCTCCTGCAAAGCACACACATGCGCGTGCCTGCTTTTAAGAAAGGGGTCCGGGGAGCCCCGCCCCGTCCTTGGGGCGCGGAGATCAATCGGCAGGCTTTCCTGGGGTCACAGTAATGAAGGCCTGTGGGCTACCCGGACGCTCAATATACTGTTCATCCGTGCAGTGATCAACGAAAGAGATGTAGGCGGTTGCTGGGCCTGCTCTTACGAGGTTTTGCTTACTGAACCAGTTCGCAGGCCATGTGGGAGTATTTCTTTTTCACCTGGCTACGACACACGTTGGCGCCGAAAGAGGGTATCTGATCGCAGGCTTTAAACGCGGCGTAACGCTTGGCGCATTGGGCGACAATATCATTCATGCCGTTCTGGCCCGCGGGGCCTGCTGGTGTATTGGCTGCGGCCGCGTTGGTACTGGCAACCGCGGGCCGGGCCGAGCCGGCTTGGGCACTGGCGCTGGCATCAATCATGGCAGCGATAAGGCTAGAGGGCAGGCCGCCTTCCTTGAGCAAGGCGATTTCGTCACTGTTGAATACCTTGTAGGGCTGGTTGGCAGCGCGGATGCGTGAGGCCAGCAAGGGGTTGTCTTCGTCATGGGATAGTCGCAACACGTCGTAGACCTTCATGTCTTGCGGGCCGAGGAACCAGATGTCGTATTCATCGGGCAGATAAACGATGTAAGCGTTGTCTAAAGCAATATTGTCGCGATGGTAGGAGAGAGCATGGCTGCTGGGCGCCAATTCTGCCAGACGACGCAGGGTTTCCATACGGAAGAAGGAGTCCGGGTTATTTTTTAAATATTGGCGGTAGGCGTCTACGCTGCCCGCAGAGACTACGTTTTCATAGTCTGCCTGCTGTATTTGGATATATTGCTGCAGGGCTTGCTTGTGGCGATTGAGCTGGTCATCGGCCATGACTTTGTATTGTGTTTTACCCGGGCTGCCGAATATATAGGCGGTGGGTAGCATGGCGAGGGATGACCGATACGCAACAGGCTCTCGATTTTCAAATAGCACCTGGTTTCCGGCTTTCACTTCCATAACGGTTTCACCTTTGGTGTTAACCCAGGAAGGTAGGATGCCAAGCGTTAGAAGGTAGGCGAGGAGAGTTACTGAGCCGCTATCTTTGTTGTTGTCGTTACGGATGCTAACGGTGAGGTCTTGCCCTGATTTAGCAAACCAACGATTCACTTCCGCGGTGGCAACCTCGCTAGGGTATTGGCGAACGCTGGGTGAGGCATAGCCTCCGGGCAAGTTTAGATGGATATCTGCTTGGCCGGAGAAGCTGTTCAGTGCCTCAGGTGCCGGTGCTGGGCTGGCGAGTTGTCCTTGGTCCGGTATGTAGTGGGTGCCGGTGCAGCCGATGAGTTGTACGCAAAGCAATGCGGTCGACCAGAGTGCTACTCTGGCGCCTGAAATATAAAACATTCTGATATCCCCTTTCCCTCAGTTGTGTGCCGGGCCCCCGCCCGGTGCCTACCAATGGCATTCTGCCATTTGTAGGCGAAAAATATAGGATAATAATGTTGCCGCCTTGGAGGTGATGGCCATGTGCCATTTGCTCCTCACCGTGGGGTGTGCAGGGATATAAACGGATATGAAGGGTAGAGAGGCTTGCCTGTCAGCGATCACCGATGGTGGTAATCGCTTGCAGGCAAGCTCCCGTGATGGGCGCCGGGGTTTTAGCCAGCTTTCAGTTTCGGTTTTACTGTAATCAGCAAAGCGGGTAGCAGGGTCAGGTTGCTAAGCAGGGCGACCAGCATCGCCAGGCCGGTGAGCAGGCCGAAGTAAACGGTGGGGTTGAAGCTGGATAGGGCCAGGATGGAGAAGCCGGCAATGATGGTAAGCGAAGTGTAGTACATGGCTTTGCCAATGGAGCCATGACAGCGCTTCATGGTGGCCACGTAGTCGTGGTCTTTTGGCAGCTCTTCATGGAAGCGATGAATGTAGTGAATGGTGTCATCCACGGCGATGCCAATGGAGATGGCGGTAATGGTAATGGTCATTAAATCCAGCGGCAGGCCGATCCAGCCCATCAAACCTAGCACCAGGGAGGCGGAGATCAGGCTGGGAACCATGCTGATCAGAGCCACGGGGAGGCTGCGGAACAGGAGTAATAGCATGAACAGGATAGCCGCAAAAACGTAACCCAACGTTTTAATCTGTGAGTCGAACAGGCTTTGCAGCATATTGTTGTAGAGCACCATGGCGCCTGTGAGGTGTACCTGTTCCGGCTGCAAGCCGAAGTTGTTTTCCAGATCGGAGCGGATTTTCGCCAACAATTGGTTGCGGTTCAGATTCTTGTCGGAATCGATCACCCGTATGCTAATGCGTACCTGGTTACCGTCGTCGGACAGGTAGGGTTTAACTAGCTGGCTGCGTAAGTCCTCCGGAATAAAACTGGCTAGCAGCATTAGCTGCACATAGCTGAGTGGGCGCCCATTGAGTTTTTCTGCTACCTCGTAGGTAGTAGCAATGGAGAGCACTTTGCCGGTTTCTGGTAGAGACTCTAGATAATTCTGAATATCTACTAGCTGGCCCAGCCGGGCAGGGGTAAACCAGTAGGCTCCTTTGAGCGGGTTAGGTTTGGCTTTCTCTGGTGTAGAGGCGAAGGGGTCTGCGCCGGATTCGGTGACAAAAGGATCGCTGTCGGCAAACGGATCGGCACTGTCTGTGGCGAACGGGTCGCTGTCTGCGAAGGGGGCTGTGTTATCCACCTCGTTAGCGCTATCAGATGCAAACGGGTCGCTGATCTCGTCGTCTACGCTGGCGCCATCCCAACCGGTGGCGGGTTGCCCCAGTGCGGCGTTCTGCGCCGCTGTGGTTTTGGGCGCATCGATAACGATATCCAGCGGAGTGGTGCCGCCTAGCTTGCGATCAATCTGCAGCATGCCCTGGTAAATTTCCGTGTCTTTCTGGAAGTAATCAATAAACCGGTTTTCCACGGTGAGGCGGCTTATTCCCCACAGGGAAGTGGCGATTACACCCAAGGCAAGCAATAGCAACAGCGGGCGGTGGCGTTCGGTAAAGCCTGCAAAGGCTAGGGTTAGCTCGCGGCTGATGTCACGGCCTTGTCGAGGGGTGCCGGCTGCCAGCGGTGCCAGCAGAGCTGGGAATACAAGAAAGCAGACGATTAGCGATATGCCCAGCCCCAGGGTCATCATCCAGCCGAAGTCAATCACCGGGCGAATGCCGCTGATCACCAGTGAGGAGAAGCCCACCATGGTGGTTAAGATCATATAAATGCTGGGGCGCATCATGTGAGCGGCGGTTTCGCGAATCAGCCATTTTTGGCTAGCCTGCGGATTTTCTTCGTGCAGCTCACGAAAGCGCACGGTGAGGTGAATGGTGATGGACATGGTGATGATCAGCAGCAAGGAAATATAGTTGCTACTGATGACGGACACTTTCCAGTCCACCCAGCCCAGCCAGCCAGTAACGGTTAGTACGGTGACGCCACAGCAGGCCAACGGCACGATCACCCAACGGGGGCGGCGGAAGATCAGGAATAGGGTAAGGATGAGGAAAACCAGTACACCAACGCCGAACACTTTTAAATCTGAACGAATAAAGCGCACTAAGTCGGTGGTAATCATGGGGACGCCACCGAGGAACAGGTTGGCCTCGTTCCGGTAGCCATCCATGATGTTGCGTACCTGGTCGATTTCACCGGCAGTGCGTTGCTGAATCTGGCTGCTGTAGTCGCTGAAGGCACGGCTGGCAGCTGCTAGCTCTTGCTGGCCTTGTTCATCCAGTGCGCCGTTGTCTTCCAGGTCACGCAGATCGTTGCGCTTGTAAAGCAGGTCGAAATATTTCTGATCCCGTTCGAAGCTCACCAGCAGGGCGGTGGTGTTGCCGTCATCGCTGACCAGCAGGTCTTCGTAGAGCGGGTTTTTATCGGTGAACTCTTTCTCAGCCAACGATAGGTCTACGCCTTCGCTAGTGAGGGTGCGATATTCATTGGCTAGGTCACTGAATTCCACCTGAGGGCTGAACAGCAAGGGCACATCCAACATGCTGTAGACCGAACTGACGCGGTTTACCTTTTTGAGAGCCTGCTGTAAGGATTGCAGGTGTTCCAAGCTGCTCTGCTCGAATAACGGTTTGTCTTTAGGGCTATAGGTAATGACGAGGAAATCACTGCCGCCATATTGTTTGGCGATTTTGCGGTAATACTGCAGTGCCGAGTCATTTTCCAACACCATGGAATCCGCTGACGCGTCGATCTTGAAATTGCGGGCTTGGGTTCCGGCAGTGCCGCATATGAGCACCAGTAGCACTAGCCAGAAAACAGGGTGTGCCAGTACAGCCCGGCAATAGGCATTAAACAATCGATGGGTCATGGTGTGTCCGGTCAACGTTCAAGAGGTTGGCAAAAGCGCAGGCCTGATGCTCAAGTATCGGTATTCAAATATCGTACGGCGGGGAAAATCAGAACATAGCCGCGTATTCTGCTGCGAAGCGCGTATCGAAACGATGAATCAGTTTGCCGGCGGGCCAGGTCAGCAAGGTCATTAGGCCTTCGCTCCATTCTTCCTGGTGTACCCGACACCCGCCTTGTTCGTCGTCGATAAAAGTGAAGCGGTGGATGACGCGGGCAAAAGGTAGCTGCAGGCCCCAAGTGATGCGTTCGTTCTCTTTGTACTCCAGCACCTTCACTACCACAGGCGCGGGGGGCAGGCGAGGCAAGTCGGCCACAAACAGCAACAGGGCGCCGGGGCGCCAGCCGCCGTTGAGTAACCGAGCGTGGCGGACAACCGAGCACCAGCTTGACCAGTTTTCAGCATCAGCAAATAGTTTGAAAGCCTGTTTGCGCGAAGCGCGGGTGTCGGTGACTTCGTCGACCAGATAACGTTTTAGCATGTTCTATCCGTGTTTTTATTGGGTTAAGGCGCGTCTTGGTGAAGCGCGAGACACACGCTGCTGCGTACGCGTGCGAAATCCGATTGTTTCAAAGGCACTAGATTACGCACAGTAGGCATCAACCTCCAGTCGGTAAAATGGGTCAATTCAGTGAGGGAGTGTTGACCTGCCGGGGGCGGTTACCTAGTTTCGGATGATCGCTAGGAGTCAGCATGATAACAACATTGTTACCGGCGTCGATTCTGCCGGGGCTTCTTGAAGTCTCGTTACGTAACCAGCTGGATGTGCAGGCCCTGTTTGAACAGGTGGGCATTGATGCCGATATTGTCGGCCGCAGCGACCGATTCATCAGCTTGAGTCAGCTTGATGCGCTGCTCTATGCCGCTTTCACGGAAAGTGATGATCCTCTGTTCGGTTTGCATGTGGGGGCGGATAACCACTATGGCAACTTAGACCTGTTAGGCAACCTAATGGCGACTGCCAATACCCTGGAGCAGGGCATTGGCATGCTATTTCGCTACAAAGATTTGGTGGTTCCCTATCTGGATTTTGCACTCTATTTAGAGGGCAAGAGTGTCCGGGTGTCGGCGATCAGCAAAGATCCCACCCTGCGTTTTACCGCCACGCGGGCCCATAACGAAGTGGTTGTGGCAACCATGTTGTCTATAGGGCGCTCACTGCTGGGCGCCGATATGCCGCTAACGAGTGCCAGTTTCTTGCATGGCCAGCCCTTGCCCGAAGAGCTGGAACGTTATGGTGCTTTTTTCCAGTGTCCGCTGCTGTTTTCTGCCGGGCAGAATGCCATCCAGTTTAGCGCCGAACTGCTTGGCTCGCCGTTGCCTCGTGCCTACCCGAAATACAATGAACGCTTACGCCGCTCTGCGGATCAGGTGTTAGCCGGCTTGTCTCGTGCGGCGGGCATGACTGGGCGGGTGGTGAAACAATTGGAACGGCTACTTTCCGAGCATGCGGTGAGTATGGAAGCGGTAGCTGATGCGTTGGCCGTGACACCAAGGACGCTTCAGCGCCGTCTTCAGGAAGAGGGTACACGGTTTGCGCAATTGCGTGATCAGGTCCGTCACCAACACGCCTGTAAAGCCCTGCGCCAACCACGCTGTAATATGCAGAGCCTGGCCATTGAGCTGGGGTTTTCCGATACCGCCAATTTTTACCATGCTTTTAAGCGCTGGCAGGGCTGTGCGCCAGGCCAATACCGTAAGAGATACAGTAACGACAGCGGTAAAGAAGCCCAAAAAGCGCAAACAGATGATTCCCTTTAAGGTTAAGCCTTTCCTTGAAATGGGTGTGGCATTTTGCCGCATTGGCATTTATGGCTTAGCTCGTATCCTTGCGCGGTTGATTCAATACTGGGGAAAGACCATGTCTCGTTTTGCCTATTCCGCTGTTGCGCTTTCGTTTCTTGCTGCCAGCCCCGTAGCGTTTGCTCATTATGAGGGTGCCCGGCCTGACAGCCATGCGCCGATTTCAGTCATGGGTGACCATACGCATAGTAAGGGCGAGTGGATGCTTTCGTACCGATATATGGGCATGGGAATGAGTGGCGCCAAATCCGGTAGCGACTCTCTCAGCACCGATGAGGCATTCGGGGAAATCCCGGGCATGGGCGCGATGAACATGAAGGCGTTGCCTTATGACATGACGATGCATATGCACATGCTTGGTGCCATGTACGCGCCTACTGATAACCTGACACTCATGGCGATGCTGCCTTACAGCACCAACGAGATGACCACCAAGACCCGCATGACCATGATGGGCACCACCACCCAGGACGAATTTGATACTGAAACTTCCGGAATTGGTGATGCCAGCATTGGTGGCCTTTATAAATTCTATGACGAAAACGGATATCGCCTGCACCTGAACTTGATGCTGGGCCTGCCCACGGGTTCTATTGAGGAAGAAGATTACATCCCAATGGCGGGTCAGGATTTGCAGCTGCCTTACCCCATGCAACTGGGGTCTGGTAGCTATGAGATTCGCCCAGGCCTTACCCTAAACAAGCAATACGATAGTTGGAGCTGGGGTGCGCAGGTAAGCGCTAAAATTGCCTTGGACGAGAATGATCAGGACTATAAGCTGGGATCGCGTAAGTACTTGACTGCCTGGGCTGCCAAGCCTCTTTCTCCATGGGCGTCGGTGTCACTGGCTGCGTATAAAAGTTGGTGGACCGGCATTCATGGTGCCGCTAAGGACTTGACCATTTCGCCGATGATGAACCCAGCCGCAGACCCGGATGTCAAAGGTGGCCAGCGCCTGGAAATCGGTGTGGGCTTGAATCTGTTGGGTAAAAACGGCGCCTTGAAAGGCCACCGCTTAGCCATGGAGTACAAAGCTCCAGTGCATGAATCTCTGCATGGCCCCCAGATGGAAACGGATTACACTTTCACCGTGGGCTGGCAAAAAGCCTTCGGGGGGAAGTAGCCCTTGTACGGCTAAGAGAAGAGAGTAAAAATGGGCGAAGGCCCTCGTTTGCCACACTAAAAAAGCCGCTCCTGATTGGGAGCGGCTTTTTTAGTATCTGAAATGGTGCCGGAACGCGGAATCGAACCGCGGACCTACTGATTACGAATCAGTTGCTCTACCAACTGAGCTATCCCGGCGTGCCCATTTTGCAGGCGGGCGCTAGTTTATCAGGCCGCCCGCTGCAGGCAAGCAGGAATCACGTTTTACTGTTTGATGTCGGCCAGTTTGCGGGTGTGCCACTTTTGCATTCGCACCTCCATGCCACGGCAAATCTGGATGCGCTTTGAGCCTGAGGCCCGCTGCTCCGAGCGATGCCGCCGTTTCTATGAGGTACGAGGTGCGAGCTGCCCAGTTTTCAGTACTCTTGTATCCTGAAAAGCCTCTTTTGGCGAGGCTTAGGTGTACACCTTCAAAGGCGCCTTTGCGGCGCGGTGAGTTGGCCGACCGCGCCGCAAAGAGTAGCGCTCCTTTAACGAGACGTTACGCCTTGAATGTTAGGGAAGCAGAATTCAGACAGTAGCGCTGGCCAGTAGGTGGTGGGCCGTCAGGAAAGACGTGACCCTGGTGGCTGTCGCAGCGGGCGCAGCGGATTTCCACGCGGAGCATGCCGTGGCTGCGATCACTCAGTTCACGGATGTGTTCTGGATCATAGGGTTGGTAAAAGCTGGGCCAGCCGGTACCAGATTCGAACTTAGCATCGGAAGCGAATAGCGGCAGGTCACACAACTTGCAGTGATAAGTGCCGGCGTCTTTATTGTCCAGTAGCCCGCCACAAAATGGCGGTTCCGTGCCCTGATTGAGCAAGATATGGCGTTCTTCTTCGGTCAGCGTTTGTGCGCGGGCCTGCTTCTCTTCTTCGCTCAGGGGCGTCAGATCAAAGCCGCTGGCGGACAGTGCTTGGGTCATCAGGCACTCCCTTAGATTGGTCTCGTTAAGGTGTTCGTGTTTTCAGTTTGTCGGGGAAAGCATGAATCAGCTTTTCTACTTTGGGTTTGGCTACATGCGTAACGTAGCCTTGGGTTGGGTTTCGGCGGGCGAAATTCTGATGGTAGTCCTCGGCGGGAAAGAATGTTTCCAGAGGCTCCACGGTGGTGGCGATGGGCGCAATAAAAGCGCCGGCATTGTTTAGCTGTTCGATATAGGCCGTGGCTACGGTTTTCTCGGCGTTATCATGATAAAAAACCGCGGAGCGATACTGGGTGCCTCGATCGTTGCCCTGGCGGTCTTTGTGGGTAGGATCGTGGGCCACAGAAAAAAACACTTTCAGTAACTCGCCAAAGCTTATGACGGCGCTGTTGTATTCCACTTCAATGACTTCCGCATGGCCGGTGGTACCGGTGCAAACGGCTTCGTAATTGGCCTGAGCCGCATGGCCTCCTGCATAACCAGATACCACCGCATTGACTCCTTCCAGATTTAGATAGACCGCTTCAACACACCAGAAGCAGCCGCCAGCGAATACCGCTTTGGCGGTGCCATTGACGGGCAGATCTTCGATAGGGTCAGGGAAGTTTTCAGGGCGAATGGCCAGGGATGTGCCGGGAATTACTGCGTTCATGGTCCCTCCAGTAGGGAGTGTCACGCCAGCCGGGCTTGTGGACCGGCTGGCATGCTATCAGTGCGACTATCAGTGCAACTAGAGGAGCGGCGACAGGGATCAGTCCTGCTTAACCGCACCACTAGCAATCAAGCGGTCAATGTCACTGTCACTGAAACCGGCTTGGCTCAATACCGCGCGGCTGTCGGCCCCAGCGGTGGAGGCTGGTTTGACCTTGCCAGCAGCGGTGCGTGAGAAGCGCGGGGTCGGTGCCGGTTGTGCGGCGCCGTTGACGGTAACAAACGATTCTCTAGCCACGTTATGCGGATGCGAGGGCGCTTCTTCAAGGCTGAGTACCGGCGCAAAACACACATCGGTGCCTTCCATGAGGGCGGACCATTCGTCTCGGGTCTTTTGCTTGATGATAGCGGCGAGCTTTTGTTTCATTTCTGGCCACTTGGGAGGATTGATCTGGTGGCCAAAATCTTCGGGGGGCAGCTCAGCAAGCTGGCATAGTTGCGCATAGAACTGCGGCTCGATACTGCCGATGGAAACATACTTACCGTCGGCGGTTTCATACACTTCATAGAAATGGGCGCCAGAATCGAGCATGTGGGTGCCGCGATTGTCGGTAAACATGCCCTGGGATTTGAGTCCATAGAACATGGCCATGAGGGCGGCAGAGCCTTCCACCATGGATGAATCCACTACCTGACCTTTACCGCTACGCTGTGCTTCCAGTACAGCGCAGACCATGCCGAAGGCTAGCATCATACCGCCGCCGCCAAAATCGCCTACCAAGTTGAGCGGGATGGCGGGCTTTTCGCCTTCACGGCCCATGGCATGCAGGGCGCCGGACAGGGAGATGTAGTTCATGTCGTGGCCGGCGGCCTGGGCCAGGGGGCCGGTTTGGCCCCAGCCAGTCATGCGGCCGTAGACCAGCTTCGGGTTGCGCGCTAGGCATTGTTCCGGTCCTACTCCCAGGCGCTCAGTGACACCGGGGCGGAAGCCTTCGAACAGGCCATCGGCGGTCTCACATAGTTTGAGTACGGTTTCGATGCCTTCGGGGCTTTTCAAGTCTACGGCTAGATTTTGGCGATTACGAAAAAGGACGGTGTGGCCAATAGCGGAGTGAGGATTGCCGCCGGGACGGTCGATGCGGATGACGGTGGCGCCCATGTCGGCCAGCATCATGCCGCAGAAGGGGCCGGGGCCAATGCCGGCCAGTTCGATGAAAGTCAGTCCGTGGAGAGGGCCTGTCATAATGTTCATTTCCGTTGTCAGAGTCCGTTTTACCGTTCCCTGACAGACGTGGGTCAATCAGGGAACAAGAGCTTGTTCGCGCAAGGTGCGACGCAGGGCCGAGCATTGGCTTTTGGCAATGGCAACGGCGTTGCTGGCTTCGTGGGTGGTGGCGATACCTGTCCACAGAGGCTTGCCGTCGGCGTTAATCAGCTCAGCGCCATGTTGCCGCAGGGCTGTGGGCTCCTCGTCTTCGGCCAGTTCACCGCCAATGCCGACTTGCCAAGTTGGCTTCACGTCACCGGCAAATTGTCCCATGGGATTGAGCTGGTTGCCGACTGTCGGCGGTGCTGCGGCATCAATCAGCATGTGGGTAAGCTCAACCACAAGAATTCGGTCGACATCGTTTTCTTGCGCCCAGTCGAGGATGCTTTCTTTTCCGCCTTCATACCATAACGGTAATTCTTGGTGGCTGAGCAAAACGGTCAATGAATCACTTGAAAATATATCCTTGCAGGTCAATTCCCAAGTTTCACGGATGTTGCCTTCTGGCGTGTGGGCAACCAATAGCAAAGAGTCTTGCGGTGGGTGGCTGCCGCCGTCGGTGTAGCGGGTTTCTACCTCAGTGGTGCTGGCACAACCGGCAACGAGTAGGGCAGGTAAAGCGGGTAGGAGGTATCGGAAAAGCGGTCGCATGAAAATCTCCGGCGGCGAATACGGTGCCTTCAATGGCTTGGCTCCAGTGTAGCAGCGCCAAGGGGCCGGCACATCAATTGGTGCACAATCTCTTGCCATGTTGGAGTGGTGTGTTTGCTGCTATAAGGCGCCATCTTCCATTGCTTCGGGGCCGCAGGGGGGGGGGGCGTTTGGAACGACGCCAAACAGGGGCTCTGGTGATTTTTTCTGAGTGTCTTAGTGCGAGCGTGGTGTGTATTCATCTTGTTCTGCTCTGACTTTCTCTATTTTGTCATTTGCGGTGGCCATGATGAGCCCACTGAACAATGACAGAAAAGCTGTATGCGTTGGGCTTTCCTGGTTCCTTTATGAAAATGCTGATGCAAAAATAGTGAGAGCACGCTGGGCTATAGGGCGTGTCGTCAAAGGTTTCCGGCGGTTGGATGTGCTAGTTCAGATATCTGCTGGTCAGTCAGGCATGCCACTATGACGCGTGACATATAATGGCTGCTGGCTAGTCCAGCTGCGGGCATGCGTGCCGAGCGTAGCTAATAGTGGCTAGGCTTTAGAGTGTTGGTTAAAGTGGATAAGGGGTGACGCTGGGTGCGCGTGAGGCGCTGGATGTATCAAGGAATAAGAGTATCTGCCGGCTTTTATGATACGCCGAAAAAATGATTTGCATGCAGGCAAAATGGTACTATAGCTTTCTTCCTATTTGCATAATAGCCAGTATAATAATGTGACCTAGTTTACATACCCAAGGGGGGTGTCGTGAAAGGAAGCCTACATACTTCACTATTAGTGGCAGGTGTCGCATTAGCGACGCAAGGTTATGCAGCAGACGAAACGGCGACAAAGCAATATCTTGCGCCGATGGTGCATTACCTTGAGCTTGATGAAGACAGGGATTTGTCCAGCAAGGGGTTGGGAGCGGGCTTGATTTATGGCCGTCAGCTGTCCGACCACTGGTGGTGGGAAACTGAGGGCGCGGGCTATGGCTTAGATTCAGGGGTGGCAGGCGCTGCTGATTACTATCAGTACACAGTAAGCACCGGCTTAGCCTACGCTTTTGGCGATCGCGAAGAAGAGTTTACCCCGTTCGTACTGGCTCAGGTCGGTGGCATCTATAATGATGTGGTGCCAGATGACGATGACGGCGTTGATTTTCATGCCAATGTGGGGCTGGGTGCTGTCACCGGTCCGATGTTTGATAACGGCTTGAAAATGCGTGCTGAAGCTCGGTACATGTATGACGATTTCGACGGTATTACGGGCACTATCTCAGAAGATGAGGGCGGTTTTAACGACTGGCGCTTCTCTCTTGGCTTGGAAATGCCCCTCGGTCGCACTAAGACCGTAGAAGTAGAAAAAATCGTCTATGAAACCCGTGAAGTAGAAAAAATCGTTGAAGTTAGTGCGCCAGATAGCGATGGGGACGGAATCCCTGACGATCGCGATCAGTGCCCGAATACGATTCAGGGTGGCAAGGTTGATGGCGAAGGCTGTTTGCTAACCAACCAGACCATTACCTTCAATAACATCGGTTTTGAACTGGATTCTGCCAATATTACAGCGAGCTCCCGTCCGATTTTGGATCGTCTTGTAAAAGCGCTTAAGTCACAGACCAACTTTGATGTTGAAATCGCAGGCCATACCGACTCTAGCGGTAGTGCCGAGTACAATGAAGGTTTATCTGATCGTCGTGCTAAGGCTGTACGCCAGTACTTGATCGATCAGGGTATTAGTTCAGAACGCCTTACCGCTCGTGGGTATGGTGAAGTGGTTCCGGTTGCCAGTAATGAAACTGCATCTGGGCGTGCGATGAACCGTCGTGTTGAATTTCGTGTTAGTGAACAATAGGGGATAGGGATACTATGAACTCTTTAATGAAAGTTTTATTAAGCATTATGATAGCGGCCACTCTTGGGATGGGGTTGGCTGGTTGTGAAGCCGATGGCGATAGCGATAGCAGTGGCGGAGGTGGTAACGCAGTAGGTAATGTTGCGGACCAAGATGCTGATGGCGTGCCTGATAGCGTGGATAATTGCCCCGCAAACTCAAATGCCATGCAGGAAGATCTCGATGGCGATGGCATCGGCGATGTTTGCGACGATGATCGTGACGGTGATGGCGTAGATAATGATGCCGACAACTGCCCGCTGCTAGCGAATGATTCTCAGGAAGACGCTGATGGTGATGGTGTTGGTGACGCCTGTGATATGGATAACGATCAGGACAAAGACGGCACCGATGACGGCGTAGATAATTGCCCAGCGACCTTCAACCCAGAACAGGGTGATGTGGATGGCGACGGCAAAGGCGACGTTTGTGACGACGACTCAGATGGCGATGGCGTTGATGATGCCAACGACAACTGTGCATTCACCGCTAACAACGACCAAGCTGATACAGATACAGATGGTGTTGGCGATGTGTGCGAAGACGATCGTGATGGCGACACCGTGTTAGATGATGTCGATAACTGCTTGAGCCTGCCTAACACTGACCAGTCTGATATTGACCTGGATACTGTTGGCGATGTATGCGATGAAGATCGTGATGGTGATGGCGTCGATAACGATGGCACCGATAGCAGCGATAACTGCCCTGATACTGCCAATAACGACCAGCTTGACCTAGATGGCGACGGTATTGGTAATGTTTGTGACGATGACTTTGATGGTGAAGTCGATCTGACCGACACCGATGGTGATGGCGTCATTGACAGCGAAGACAACTGCCCAGAAATTGCTAACGAAGATCAAGCAGACGACGATGGCGATGGCATCGGTAATGTTTGTGACGACAACGGCTTCACCTGTTCAGCTGACAGCACTTTTAAGCAGTTGACCAGCGCTGATTACACGGCAGAAGGCGACTCCTTGGGCGGTTTGTTTGAGTTTGGTGTTTGCTTGGGCTGTTCTGTGGAAAATGCCGACTCTGTGATTGATGGAAGTAATGCCTCTTATGCACAGGTTAACTTGGGCCTGGCATTAGGTGGATTGCTTAGCAACACCAGACACAGTGGCGCGTATGTAGCGGTTGATGCCAAGGATCCAGCTAACGACATTTCAGAAACCATTGTTGGGTTTGTAGTTAGCGATCCGGCTGCTTCATTGGTGAGCTTGGAACTGCTAGGCGACTTCGTTTCCATTCTGTTTATTAATGACGGCGAAATCGTGCATGAAGTTAAAAGAATTGAAGCGCATTTGCTGGGTCTAAGCTTGCTAGGCTTGGGTGCTAACACAGATCAGCGCTTTATTGCTGCACTAGCGCCTAGCGACGTGTCTTTTGACTCCATCCAGTTGAACTATGGTGGTGTTTTGAATCTCAATAAAACCTTGCGTGTTCATGACGTGTGTGTTGGTTCGCCTTCATTCTAGTCTGGACGTAAGTGAGATATAGTTCGATTTAAGTAAAAGCTCGTCTCTGCGCCTTAGAAATGAGGCGCAGAGAAAAGGCCTGAATCAAGCGGGTTGCAATGCTTCTGAAATGAATGCGTTGCAACCCAAGTGATTCGGGCTTTTTTTTGCTCCACATTTCTATTGAAATAGCGTCTTTTCCCTTCCTGTTAATTACCCGCCCCTTCTGTGGCTGGGCTTTCGCCCTAGTGCTAGATGTTTGCCTTTGCTGAAAATACCACTTGATAGGTTTTTCGATATCTTGAGCCGGCAGTTCTTCCTAAAGAGTATTGCCCTATATTCATAGGCTGGTACTCTGAACTAAGTAATAAACCCTAGAAAAGGAAGGGGGTGCTCATGCGTTTAGGCATATTTATGCTTATATGCCTCGGTTTCATGCTGCTAGCCGGTTGTGACAAGGAGCCAGAGGTGGGTGAGGTTGTTAGCACCTTTGACAACTACCTGGAAACCGGTGATTTGCCCGCCATGAAAGAGCGTGGTTTTATCCGGCTTCTGGCCCCTCGCTTTGATGAACCGTCCGGTCTCCCTCGCGACGGTATTCCTGCTAGTGAATATCAGCATCAGGCCGAAGCGTTTGTGGAATACCTTGGACTTGAGCCGCGCTGGGTGTATGCCGATAACTTCTCTGAGTTGGGCACCCTTATCAATCAAGGAGTGGCGGATATCATCATCACCAATTATTCGGTGACCAAGGCCCGCAAGAAGACGCTTGCTTTTTCTACCCCTGTTAATGCGGTGCAAGAACGTTTGGTGGTGCCACGGGCATTGGCGGACTTGGCGTTGACTGAGATGGGTAGCCTTATTGTGTCAGTGCCGGACGGGTCCGCTTATCAGGAAACGGCCACTAAGCTGGCCAAACGGCATCAAAGCATAAGCGTAGAGGTCCTGGATAGCTCCATATCGGATGAAGCGTTGGTCAATGGTGTGGCTAATGGTGAATTTGCGGCCTCTATCGTAGACAGTAATATGCTGGACGTCTTGTTGGATGAGGACGGTGAAGCGGTTGCAGGGCCGGTGTTGAATCGTAAGCGCCGCATTGCTTGGGCGGTTCGCCCCAGTAGTACGGAGTTACTTAATCAGATCAATCAGTATATTACTAGTGAGCGGATCATTACTTCTGATGGGAGTGAAGATGCTCGTGATTGGGAGGCCATTGGCGAGAGGGGCGTATTGCGAGTAATTACTTCCAATAACCCGGCCAGCTATTTTATGTGGCGTGGCGAATTGATGGGCTTTGATTATGATCTGATTAAAGATTTCGCCAAGCAGCATCGTTTGAGAGTTCGGGTAGTGGTCCGGGATAGTCCGTCTGCCATGTTTAGCGCGCTGGAGGCGGGGGAGGGCGATGTTATCGCTGCGTCGATGACGATTACCTCTGATCGGCAGCTAGCTGGTTGGGCGTTTAGCAAGCGTTACTTAGAAGTGAATGAGCAATTGATCGGTGAGGCTGGCGATGTGCCATTGGGATCGGTGCAGGCGCTGGCTGGTCGTACCGTAGCAGTTAATCCGGAAATGGCTTATTACGACACACTAAAAGATCTACAGGCGACTGGACTGCAGTTTGATATCCAGGAAGTTTTTCAGGCAAGCACGGAAATGCTGATTGAGGGTGTGGCTAATGGTGAGTACGACCTGACCATGGCCGATAGCCATCTGGCGGCCATGGAATCCACCTACCGAGATGATATCGCCGTTTTGTTCCAGTTCGAACCAGCCAAAGAGATTGCCTGGGTTACCCGTGAGCCTCAGAAAATTTTGCGCAAGCAGCTGAATAATTACATAAAGCGGAATTACCGGGGCTTGTTTTATAACGTGACGTATAATCGTTACTTCGTAGAAAAGAAAACCATCGCCGCCCATGAGGCCTACCGGGTGGAGCCAGGCCGTAATATCTCCCCGTATGATGATTTAGTGCGGGAGAAATCGCTTGAATATGGCTTGGACTGGCGTTTAATCACCTCGCAGATGTACCAAGAAAGTCGGTTTAACCCAAACGCTCGTTCTTTCGCCGGCGCCCAAGGATTGTTGCAGGTAATGCCACGCACAGGTAGGCAATTTGGGTACAGCAATTTGACCGATCCGGAGAATGGAGTGTCTGCAGGCCTAGCGTATATAGATTGGCTTGAGCAGCGTTTTCCTGCGCGGTTAGACCTGGCGGAAAAACTCTACTTTACCTTGGCTGCGTACAATGCAGGCCATGGCCATGTGGAAGATGCACGTCGCCTGGCGCAACGGCTGGGTAAGAATCCTGACAAGTGGTTCGGTCATGTAGAAGAGGCCATGCTGCTGTTATCCAAGCCTCAATATGCCCAGCAGGCTCGTTATGGCTATGTGCGAGGCAGGGAGCCTGTGAAATACGTGCGAGAAATTAAGACTCGATACTTGGGTTATGTGTCAGCGTTGGGGGAACAGAAGCAGCCCGAGCTTTAACGTTGATTTTACAACGGGGCCATGGAAAAGCTGGAGGAGAGCCCCATTGTATGTGGTACCACTCATTGAAGGAGATTGTGATGGACCGCAACACTTTCATCGAAAAGGTAAAAGGCAAGCTGGACGAGTTGGACAATGAATTTGATCAACTGCAAGTCAAAGCGGACAAAGCAGGTGAAGATGTCCGCCACAAGTGGGAAACTCGCAAGCTGGAATTAAAGGAAAAACGTGAGGAGCTGGCTGCGCGGCTGGAAGAGGTGCGCAACGACAGCAATACCCGTTGGGAAGACGTGAAAGATAGTGTGGAAAAAACTTGGGATAGCACCTTGGATGGTCTGAAAGACATTAAGAACAGCTTATTCAAGTAACGTCAGTGTTTGATAAAAAACCGGGCTTAATGCCCGGTTTTTTTATGTCTGTCTGTAGCTTAGTAGGGTGGATACTACTTGTATCAGATTACTCAGTGCATTCTGCTAGCCAGTCGATAATTGCTTGCTCCACTTCAGCACGACAATGATCGTTAAGAATCTCATGCCGGCCTTCAGGCCAGAAATGGGTCTGGAGCGGCTGTTTCATAGCATGCAGTACTTTCTCTAGCGCCATCATGCCCTTGCCATTATCGCTCATCGGATCTTGCTCGCCGCCGAGTAATAAGACCGGCAGCGTTTCTGGTAGCTCGGACAAGCCGGCAATACTTTGAATGCGGCGCATGGCGGTAACCAGTTGCATCCATGTCTCCGTACTGCAATCGAATCCACAGAGTGGGTCGTCGATATAGCGTTTCACTTCTTCGGGGTTCCCGCTCAGCCAGTCGAACTCGGTAGTGGCTTCTGGTATCCGGGTGGCCCAGGTGCCGAAGGTGAGCTTGCGTATCACCGGGCTGGGATTACGTTTACCCTGACGCATACGTTCGAATCGTACGGGTAGGCCCATCAGGCGATAGTAAGCGCCAGGATGATAATCACTAGCACACAAGACTAGGCCGGCTAAGGTATCCCCAAGCTGCTCTGCCGCGCCCAACGCAACAAATGAGCCCATACTGTGTCCGCCCAGTACTACGGGCAACTGTGGGTGCTTTTCTTTAGCAAGATGAATCACGCTGGCAACATCGTTCATCAGGTGCTGCCAACCGTGCTGGTCACCAATGTGTCCGGCGGGGCAGGTATCACTGATGCTGGCGCCATGGCCACGATGATCAGGGCAATAGAGATGCCAGCCGGCCGCATTCAATATGCTGGCAAGGTTTTGGTAGCGAGCGCCATGTTCCGACATGCCGTGTAGCCAAATTACTGTTCCCTTGCTCGCTTGAGCTTTGCAGGGCCAATAATGGATGGCGATGACATGGTTGTCATCCGTAGTGTGATAGATCATTTGTTCGCTCATAATGTTCTCCGGCTGAGCAAAACCTGCGCTATTGCCGAGGCAAGGTCAAGACATCTCAGCGATGAAGAATCATGATAGCAAGAATAAAAAATCTCCTGATGGTTTTCGTGGTTGGCGTAACGGGGTTAATTGCCTGTTCAACGCATAACGTTATGATTAATCATTGCGCTCGTGCCAAAGATCATTGGGCAGGCGATGTCTGTTGACCAGGCACCGGTCGCGCACAGGTCAATGATAATCAGCTCCGTGATTCGCTGGGGTCATGGGCGCACGCTTACTTCGGCGGCTTAGAATCTCATCTATGAGCCTGATTTTTAACCGTCTTCTCGTTTTCAATCTGTACCGCCTCTCGCTGGAAGGGCTATTATGGTGAGCGAAATCCATCACGATTAATCTTGGTGATCTGTAAGCCATTACAATGGGTGTTGCCAATGACGTTGTGGTACGTATGGTTAAGCATGAGATGAATTGAGTGTGTTTCTCTTTCATCATCGACCGGGGGCCAGAGGCCCCCGGTGCTGTTTCAGGAATTATTGTCAGGAGTTTTCATGATTGAATATCGGATTCGCCCCTTGCGCCCAGAGGCGCATTTGTTCGAAGTTACCCTGACGGTGGCGGAGCCGATGCCAGAAGGGCAGGCCTTTAGCCTGCCCGCTTGGATTCCTGGCAGCTATATGATTCGCGATTTCGCCCGCCACATTGTTCATGTGCAAGCCAGCTGTCATGGCGAAAGCCTGCCAGTGGCCAAGCGAGACAAACAGACCTGGCAGCTGCCTCCCTGCGACGGGCCGGTGCAACTGCAATACCAAGTGTATGCGTGGGATCTGTCGGTACGCGGCGCGCACTTGGATACCACCCACGGCTATTTCAATGGTAGCTGTGTTTTTCTCGCGGCCATGGGCCATGAAGATCAACCTTGCCAGGTGGCTATCGAAGCGCCGCAAGGGCACGCCTATACTGGTTGGCAGGTGGCCACCGGGCTGCCGCGCCAGACCGGTTCCGAGCTGGCTTTCGGCCTGTTTGAGGCCGAAAACTACGATGCCTTGATCGATTACCCAGTAGAAATGGGGCCGTTCGAATACGCCCAGTTTGAGGCTTGCGGAGTGCCTCATTGGGTAGTGTTGGCGGGGCGACATAAAACAGACACAGCACGCTTGTGTCGCGACCTGAAACCGATTTGCGAGCACCACATTCGCATGTTCGGTGAGCCGGCGCCGATGGATCGCTACGTCTTTATGACGCTGGTTACCGGCAATGACTATGGTGGGCTGGAGCACCGTAACTCCACTAGCCTGATGTGCCCCCGTGATGATTTACCTCGCCGTAGTGATGAACCGGGCAAAGTCCGCGATGGTTATCGCTCGTATTTAGGGTTGTGCAGCCATGAGTATTTTCATACCTGGAACATAAAACGGATAAAACCTGCGGCGTTTACTCCCTTTGATTTGTCACAGGAAGTGCACACAGAATTACTGTGGGCCTTTGAAGGGATTACCAGTTACTACGATGATCTGTCTTTGACGCGAACTGGGCTGGTCTCGCCACAAAGCTACCTGGAGCTGTTAGGGCAGACACTGACTCGGGTTTACCGCGGTCAGGGGCGTCACAGACAAACGGTGACCGAGTCCAGTTTTGATGCCTGGACTCGCTTCTACAAACAGGACGAAAACGCCCCGAACGCCATTGTCAGCTATTACACCAAGGGCTCATTGGTGGCGCTGGCGCTGGATTTGACCCTGCGTAATCTGACCGGCGAGCAGACATCGTTGGACGACCTGATGCGCGTGTTGTGGCAGCGCTACGGTCAGACCGGTGAAGGCGTCCCTGAGCAGGGAATCCAGCCACTTGCTGAAGAAATCGCCGGCACCGACATGAGCGATTTTTTCGATCTGGCGCTGTACAGCACTGAGGACCTGCCGTTAGCTGAACTGTTGGCCGAGCGTGGCGTGGAGCTACACTGGCGCAGTGCCGCGGGGCATGCTGATAACGGTGGCAAGCCGGGTAAAGAGGGGGTCCCTCATCTGGGCGTTCGGCTGGTGCCCGATGTGATGGGCGCGAAGATTGCGGTGGCTTTTGAACAAGGTGCTGCCATGGCAGCCGGGTTATCTGCCGGTGATGTGATTATTGCCGTGGATGGTCTGCAGGCGACCACTCAAAATATCGATGATTTACTGTCATGTTTCCTGCCTGGAGAATCTTTTGAAATTCATGCTTTCCGCCGTGACGAGTTAATGCGATTTAAGGTTCAGGTGGCAACCTCCGAGCCCAGTACGGCCTTTTTGACCATTGCTAAAGGCGGGTTGACCGAGAAAGGTCGTAGGTGGCTTCACGCACAATAGCAGCATGAACATCCATTTTTTATCTGTAGGAGCGCGGCTCTCGAGGCGCGAACGTTGTCAGGAGAAAGTTTTCTCCTCTGGTTTGTCGCTCCAGAAGCGCTCTCGCACAGCGGTATTTAAATGACCGACACCCTGAAATCGCTTTACGAGCAACTCGACAAAGTACGCCGGGCTGACCGTTTTCGTCTTAAAAAACGCCTTGATGGCCTGGCACGCCTGCCTGCCAAGAAACGCAATGACAAGGCGGTGGATAAAGTCGCCACGGCTATCGCCAGTTCTGTGGCTGGCCGCGAACAACGGTTGGCCTCGGTGCCCGCTCTTGAGTGGCCGGATTTGCCGGTGGTGGCCAGCCGCGATGAGATAAAGCAAGCGATTAACGATCATCAAGTGGTGGTAATTGCCGGGGAAACCGGGTCCGGTAAAACCACCCAGCTTCCCAAGATTTGTTTGGAGCTGGGCCGGGGTATCGAAGGCACCATTGGGCATACCCAGCCTCGCCGACTGGCCGCGAGGGCGGTGGCCAGCCGGGTGGCTGAAGAATTGCATAGCCCACTGGGTAGCACGGTGGGTTTCAAGGTGCGCTTTTCTGAACAGGTGGGCGAGCATTCGTTAATCAAGGTGCTAACCGATGGCATGCTGCTCAATGAAATTCAGCAAGATCGGTTTTTGAATCAGTACGATACGCTGATTATTGATGAAGCCCATGAACGTAGCCTGAATATCGACTTCTTGTTGGGTTACCTCAAGCAGTTACTACCGCGCCGGCCTGATCTGAAAGTCATTATTACCTCGGCCACCATCGACCATCAGCGCTTTGCTGAACACTTTGGGGGCGCCCCGGTGCTGGAAGTGTCCGGTCGAACCTTTCCGGTGGAAATGCGCTATCGGCCACCAGCGGAAGGGCAGGAGCTGTCTCGCCAGATTGAAGACGTTCTGTTGGAAATTCAACGAGAAGAGCGCAGTGAAGGTTTGCCGATGGCTCGGGACGTGCTGGTGTTTCTGGCCGGCGAACGGGACATTCGTGATGTCCATCATCACCTGAAACGCTGCGCCACCCATGGCTCCAGCTTGCGTGATATGGAAATTTTGCCGCTCTATGCTCGTCTTAGCCAGGCTGAGCAGCACCGCATATTCTCAGCACATCGTGGTCGCCGCGTGGTACTCAGTACCAATGTGGCAGAAACGTCGTTAACGGTACCGGGCATTCGCTATGTGATTGATGCAGGCACCGCCCGTATCAGCCGCTATAGCGTGCATTCTAAGGTGCAGCGTTTGCCGGTGGAGCCGGTGAGCCAGGCCAGTGCCAACCAGCGGGCAGGGCGAAGTGGGCGGGTGATGCCCGGCATTTGTTTCCGTTTGTATGATGAGGACGATTTTCTTAATCGCCCGGCGTTCACCGACCCGGAAATTCAGCGTACCAATCTCGGTGCTGTCATTCTGCAAATGTCAGATCTTCGATTGGGCAAGGTGGAAGACTTTCCCTTTATTGAGCCACCGGACGGTCGTTTGGTTCGGGACGGTTATCGGTTGCTGGATGAACTCGGTGCGCTAACGGAAAAGCAGACGTTGACCGCCCTGGGCCGACAACTGGCCCGCTTCCCACTGGACCCGACACTGGGCCGAATGCTGGTGGCGGCAGCAGAGAAGAACGTGCTGCGTGAAGCTCTGATTGTAGTTTCAGCACTGGCGACTCAAGACCCCCGCGAGCGGCCTCACGATAAACAGCAGCAGGCGGATCAAGCCCACCAGCCATTTACCGAGAAGGAATCGGATTTTCTGTTCTTCGTGAAGCTGTGGCAGTGGGCGGATGCACAGCGAGAAGCTCTGAGCCGTAACCAATACGAAAAGCTGCTCAAGAAAACCTTCCTGTCTCCCACGCGTATGCGCGAATGGCGTGATACCCATCGCCAACTTTTGTTGCTGGCCAAAGAGCAAGGCTGGACGCTTAATGCGCCGATTGATTCAGGTTTATCGTTAACCGAGCCGGATAATGCAAACAATAAAAGCGCGGCCAAAGCATCTCCGTCACCGCTATATGCGCCGTTGCACAAGGCGTTGCTGACTGGCTTGTTGGCCAATGTTATGCAGCGCACCGAAGAGGGCGAGTGGCTTTCAACCCGTAACCGTAAACCGTTGGTGTGGCCGGGGTCGGCGTTATCGAGAACCAAGGCACGCTGGCTGATGGCTGCAGAGCAGGTGGAAACCAGCCGCTTATTTGCGCGGACGGTAGCAAAAATCGATCCGCTGTGGGTTGAGGAGGCCGCCGGGCATTTGCTCAAACGTCACTATTTCGAACCGCATTGGTCGAAAAAGCGCGGCTGCGCCATGGCCAAGGAGCAGGTCAATCTTTTCGGTCTGATTTTGGCCAGTGGGCGGGGCGTAAATTACGGGCCGATTCAGCCGCTGGAATCCCGGGAGCTGATGATTCGTGAAGGCCTGGTCATGGGGCACCTGCATCGTGAGCCACCGTTTGTGAAAGCAAACCGAGAGCGCTTTGAAACCCTGGAAGACATGGAGCATAAACTTCGTCGCAGGGACATTCTCGTGGATGAAGAGGCAAGGGTGGCGTTCTACGATGCGCGCTTGCCCGGCGATATTCATACCGTGGCCGGGCTGATGAATTGGTATAACAAGCGTGCGACTGCAGAGCAGAAAGAGGCCTTGTTCATGGACGATGGTTTTCTGCTCTCCCGTAGCCCGGATTTGGGCAATGATCAGTTCCCTGATCAACTCAAGCTCGATGGACTTCGTCTGCCGTTGGAATACAGTTTCGACCCGACCGGCGAGCGGGATGGGGTCACTCTGATTGTGCCGCTGGCGGCGTTGAATCAGATATCAGAATCTCGCCTGGATTGGTTGGTGCCTGGTTTGCTGCGTGAAAAGCTGGAGGCCTTGATTCGTGCCTTGCCCAAAGCACGGCGCCGGCATTTTGTCCCGGTACCGGATTATGTCAGTGCCTTGATGGAAACCCTGTCGCCGGATGAGCCGTTGCTTCCGGCCATGACCCGTGAGCTGCAACGCATGAGTGGTCTGCGCATCGAACAAGAGGAGTGGCAGACCGCTAACTTGGCCGACCATCTGCGTATGTTTATTCAGGTGGTGGACCGTGTAGATGGTCACCGCAAGGTGCTGGCTCAAGGGCGTAACCTGGGGGAGGTGAAAGATCGCCTGGTCAGTGTCACCCGAGACTTGCCCAAACCCAAACAAGAGACACCGGCAGTGCGTGGCCAGGAATGGTTGTTTGGGGATATTCCAGAGAGTCAGGAGCAGGATTTGGGCGGCATGACGGTGCGACGTTTCCCGGCCCTTGTCGATACCGGCAATGACGTGGAACTGCAGTTTCTTGATGACGAAGCCGATGCAGCGTGGGCGCATCGTTGGGGCACAGCTCGCCTACTGGGGTTCAAATTGACCGTGCAGCTACGAGACCTGCGTAAGCAGGCTGCGCAAATGGCGGGGTTTCAAAAGCTGAAAACCGAGAAGGGAGTCATGGCGCGTCAGGCACTGGATCACGCCTTGCTACGCGTGTTGGCTGAGCATTTTCAGCTACACGAGCCGGTGCGCAGTGAGGCCGCGTTCCGGGATCGGCTCAACGACCATCGTGGTGACTTTGTGCCTTGGGCGCAGCACCAATTGAGCATTATGGGTAAACTCTTCGCCCATTACCGGCAGCTGATGGGCAAGTTGGAAAAGAATTTTCCATTGGCCTGGGCCCATGCTCATCGGGATATTAAACAGCAACTGGCCTGCCTGTTTCCCGATGATGTATTGCTGCAAATGCCGTGGGAGTGGCTGCAGGAATACCCCCGGTTACTGGCGGCGATTGATCACCGCCTGGAAAAACTGGGGGGGCAAATAGGCAAGGATCGCACCCTCAGTGCTGAACTGGAGGCGTATAGTAAACAACACGAGACCCGTGCCGCTGGCGTTCCGCTCTGGAAGCAGTCTGAGCCTCTTCAACAGTATTTCTGGATGTTACAGGAATACCGGGTCAGCCTCTTTGCGCAACAGCTGGGCACCAAGCTATCAGTGTCGGCGAAGCGGCTGAATAAACAGTGGGAGCTATGCTGAACGGGGTTAATATGCGCTGAACGTGATCCACGGTGGCGTTCTTATGCTGTAAAGGAAGGCGCTACGCGCCGCGTAACGACCGTAACAACCAATAAAATGGGCCCTACTGCCTTTGCGCCGCGCCCGTTGAACCCGGATAATCGATCCATTATTTAATGTGCTGTAGCAGGGCAGCTGGCCCTGCAATTAGTGTGAGGACTTGCTTGTGAGCTATTCCGTGGTAATCAGTGGTACCGGCCTGTGGACGCCGGACCAGACCATCACTAACGATGAGTTGGTGGAATCCTTCAACGAATATGTGAAGCGCTATAATGCCCGCAACGCACAAGCTATCGAAGCGGGTGAATTGGAAGCTTTGGGCCCATCCAATAGTGCTTTCATTGAAAAAGCCTCCGGGATTAAACAACGCTATGTGATTGACAAAACGGGTGTCCTCGACCCTGATCGCCTCGCTCCCCGAATAGACGAGCGCACCGATGATGAGGTGTCTATTCAGGCTGAAATCGCTGTTACCGCCGCCAAGCAGGCGCTAGACAATGCGGGCCTAAAAGCTAACGATTTAGATGCGGTGCTGGTTGCTTGTTCTAACATGCAGCGTCCCTACCCAGCCATGGCCGTGGAGGTGCAGGCGGCTTTGGGCATGGATCACGGTTGGGGCTACGATATGAACGTGGCGTGTTCCAGTGCCACTTTCGGTATTCAGGCGGGAGTAGATGCCATCCGTAATGGTAGCGCCCGGCGGGTACTTATGGTGAACCCGGAAATCTGTTCTGCTCACTTGGCCTGGGAAGACCGTGACTGCCACTTCATTTTTGGAGATGTGGCCACTGCGGTGATTCTTGAGCGCAAGGAAGATGCTGTATCCAGTAATCAATGGGAAATTTTGGGTACCCGCCTGCAGACCAAATTTTCCAGCAACATTCGTAATAATTTTGGTTTTTTGAATCGAACCGATGAACGCGGCGTCGGTGCCCGTGACAAACTGTTCCGCCAAGAAGGGCGAAAGGTGTTCAGGGAGGTCTGCCCGATGGTTGCGGAACAGATCAGTTCTCACCTGAAAGATACCCAAATTCCGGTAGAGTCTGTTAACCGAATGTGGCTACACCAGGCCAACTTGGCAATGAACGAGTTGATTTCTAAGCGTGTGCTGGGGCGTCCAGCCACTCGCGAAGAAGCACCGGTGATTTTGGATGCTTATGCCAATACCAGTTCGGCAGGTTCTATTATCGCTTTCCACAAGCACAATGAAGATTTGCCGGTGGACACCAAAGGGGTGATCTGTTCTTTCGGGGCCGGTTACTCTATAGGCAGTGTGATTGTGAATCGTATTAAATAAGCGTTACGCGATTTACTTTTTCCTCAAAAAGGCCGCATTTTGTGGCCTTTTGTTTTTTAGTCCTGCAGCCGTAACGTTTACCTCACGTCAGCATCCCTATAGTGTCTGGGTCAGGGCGTTCTTGATTCCTTAATGAATAAATACGGAGAATGAACATGGCTAAGTTGAGAAAATTAAACCCCCTTGCTGCTACCGTTGGTGCTGCTGTTGTTGCGTCTGCATTGTCTGCACCCGTTGCCCACGCAGCGGAAAACCCGTTTGCGGCTGCTGACCTGAGTGCCGGTTATCAGCTAGCGGCCCATCACGCTGAAGGTAAGTGTGGTGAGGGTAAGTGCGGTGAAGACAAGAAAGCTGAAGGAAACTGCGGTGAGAAGGGGGCTGAAGGTAAATGTGGCGAAGATAAAAAGGGCGAAGGAAAATGTGGTGAGGGTAAATGCGGCGGTGATGCATAAAGGCACCCGACTATGAAAGTTGAGACACCAGTGTCCGGTGTGGGCCTGGGTCTTCGGCGGGCCCTTATGGGCCCGCTTTCACAGGCTCATGATTACGCACCAGAGAGCATTCCGTTCGATTTTATGGAAGTGGCCCCAGAGAACTGGATCCCCATGGGCGGTCGACTGGGTAAAGAGTTCCGTGCTTTTACCGAGCGCTATCCTTTTGTTGCTCACGGGCTGAGTCTGTCACTGGGTGGGCCAGAGCCCCTGGATTTTGAATTATTGAAATCGGTGAAGTCGTTTCTTAAACAACACAACATTCGCCGCTATACAGAACACTTGAGTTACTGCAGTGACCACGGTCATCTCTATGATTTGATGCCTATCCCCTTTACGCAGGAGGCGGTGTATTACGTGGCGGATCGTATTCGTCAGGTTCAAGACTTCCTTGAACAACCTATTGGTATTGAACATGTCAGTTATTATGCCCAGTTAGGAAATGCGGCTCTGGGCGCACAGATGTCTGAAATCGATTTTGTGAATGCGGTATTGAAAGAAGCAAACTGTGAACTGCTGTTGGATGTGAATAATGCCTATGTGAATGGTATTAATCACGGTTACGATCCTCTTGATTTCATTTCCGCCTTGCCGGGTGAACGGATTTGTTATCTGCACATCGCCGGTCATTTTGATGAAGCAGAAGACTTGAAAGTGGATACTCATGGTAGTGATGTGATTGATCCTGTTTGGGCGCTTCTTGATCATGCTTACCAGACATTTGGCTCGCTCCCTACATTGTTGGAGAGAGACTTTAATATTCCGGACAATGCGACCTTGTTTGCTGAGCTTCGCAAGATCGGTGGTTACCAGCAGCTTTATCCCAGCGCAGCGATCAAGTCAGTGGATTGGCAAAAGCCTGCGCAACCATGAAAGACAAAAATTTCCAGAGACTACAGCGTGAATTGGCCGCGCACTTACGTAACCCGAACAGGCACCCTGCGCCTGCGGGTATTGAAGATCGACGTTTGGATATTTACCGCAACCTATTTTTCAATAATGTGAATGGCTTTCTGCGCCAAGGGTTCCCGGTATTACACAGTTTGCTAGATGACGAGCGTTGGCTGCGGTTGGCTCGGTCTTTTTTTGAAAATCACACCAGCAAGACCCCGTATTTCCTGCAGATTCCTCAAGAGTTTGTCAGTTTTCTGGCGAGCGGGCAGGGCAGCGAGCCCGGTGACCCCGTTTTTATGTTGGAGCTAGCCCACTACGAGTGGATGGAGCTGGTGCTTGATGCTTCCACCGAGACATTCCCAGACACCGAATTTTACCCCGAGGGAGATCTCCTCCAAGCGATCCTGCAGCTTAGTCCCTTACATGAGATATTGAGTTACCCGTTCCCTGTACACCAAATCTGCGCTGATTTTCAGCCACAGCACGCGCTTGAACAGCCGGTCTGGCTATTGGTTTATCGTGACCGGAAAGATGACGTTCGCTTTATGGAAATCAACGCGCCAACGGCGAGACTCTTGCAGTTGATTAATGAGTATCCTGAGGATACCGGTAAAGTGGCAGTGGCGCGCCTTGCCGAAGAAATGCAGTTTGCGGATGTGGCGGCCTTGGAGGTGTTTGCCCGTGATATTCTGCAACAAATGTGCGAGAGGGATATCCTTATAGGAGCTTCATCGAGTCGCCAGTAAAGGGGCCGCTGATGGCGGCTTTTACGGTGCTGAATCAGCCGGCATTACAGGGCTGAGCAAGGATAAGTGTGTAAAATCTGTCGATGTTCAGTAACCCTTTTTCAGGGCCTCTGTTTTGAGCTGCAGGGCACGGCTATACTACGGTAGTCCACTACTTTTTGGGGTGTTTGTGCGTTATCTATTGCTGAGCCTGCTGCTGTGTCTGCCATTGGCTGTTCAGGCGGAAGAAGACTGGGGAGATGGCTCCACCGCATTCGACTCGCCGGATAGCAAGCCCAATTATGAAGACCCTTGGGAAGACATCAATCGCAAGATTTTTGCCTTCAATGAAGCCTTGGATAAATATGGCCTGAAACCCGTCGCCAAAGGTTATAAGAGGGTCACGCCACAGTGGATGAACGACACTATTACCCGCTTCTATGAGAATCTTCGTGATTTCCGTAGCGGCTTGAATAATGTGTTGCAGTGGCGCTGGGGGCACGTGGGACAGAACTGGGGGCGGTTTGCGGTTAATACTACGCTGGGTATTGGTGGTTTGTTTGATGTGGCCAGCAAGGTCGATTTGGAGAAGCACAATAGCGACTTGGGGCTGACGTTAGCACACTGGGGAGTGCCAGAAGGCCCTTATATGGTGTTACCGTTCTTTGGGCCGTCCACAGGGCGGGACACTGCGGCCATCTTGCCGGAAGATTACATGCGCTTGCGACACTACATTTCCCACGATCGCACACGCTACAGTTTCACCGCGGCATATGTGGTGGATTTAAGAGCGGATTTGCTGGATCTGGAACGCAATATTGTTGGCGATCGTTATACCTTTTTGCGCAATGCGTACCTGCAACGTCGGCGCTTCGAAAGCGGTGATCGGCCGTCATTACGATTCCCTGAGATTGAGACCCGTGATTCAGAACTCAATGATGAGTATGAGGAGGACGGCTGGTAGAGGCTTGCCAGCCGCCTGTGCAGATCAAGCCTCGATACGGGTGGCTTTGAATTTTGCGCGAATATAATCTCCGTGGGAGACATAGAGCAGATCGCTAACCCGGCGGATCAAGTGCTCCTCGTGAACATCGGCCTTGCCGTCGGCAGCGGCCATGGCCCACATTTCATCGATCAGCGCTACTCGTTGTTCTGGCCCCCAGTGTTCACGTAGCGGCAGAGTGAACTCAAATAGATCGGTGGCTTGATCTACCCGGTTTTCCAGCTCAGAGACGATATCCTGCATTTCTTGGCTATCCAGCTGCCAGCGTTGTTTGACCGCGCTGACCAGACGTTGGGTTTCTGCCTGGTCCACGGTGCCATCGGTGCGCGCTACCTCCAATAGCAAGGCGGCAGCAGCGCGGTGCAAGTCGTGTTCGGAATACTTTGGTGTGTCGCTTTCGGGGCGAAACAATCGGTTCAGCCAGTTCAAATGACCCCCTCTTTAATGAGTAAGGTTTCCAGCGCGTGCTGGTCTTTAGCAAAACGGCGGATTCCGTCGGCGAGCAAGTCGCTGGCCATGGCATCGTCGTTGAGCTGCCAGCGAAATGCGGCTTCGTTCACCGGTACCCAGTCGTCCTGTGGGGCTACCAGTTCGGAGTCCAGTATGCGTTTGAGACCGCCGTTATCCGCTGCTAGTTCCTCAAGTAGGGAAGGGCTGAGTGTAAGCTTGTCGCAGCCGGCCAAGGCTTCGATTTGCCCAGCGTTGCGAAAGCTAGCGCCCATAACAATAGTATCCAGGCCACGTGCCTTGAAGGTTGAGAAAATATCTCGCACCGAGAGCACGCCGGGATCTTGTTCAGGGGTGTCGATGACCATGCCGTTTTTGCGGTGCCAGTCGAAAATGCGGCCCACGAAAGGAGAGATTAGTGTGGCGCCAGCTTCGGCTGCTGCCAGTGCCTGGGTTTGGTTGAAGACCAGTGTCACATTACAGCGGATGCCTTCTTCTTCCAGAATCTCAACGGCACGAACCCCTTCCCAGCTGGCGGCGACCTTGATCAGGATGCGACTTGGGTCCACGTTGAGCTCGCGGTAAATCGCGATCAAACGACGCCCTTTTTCCACGGTGGCGCGGGTATCAAAAGAAAGGCGAGCGTCCACTTCACTGGAGACAAGACCCGGCACGCGTTCCAAAATGGCCTGACCGGCCAAGCAGGCATAAGTATCGGTGAGCCAGTCCATTTCACCTTGATGGCCCAAGGCGCGGCTGAGGTCGGCGGCCTGCTGCAACAGGTCACGGTAACGTTCGTCACGGGCGGCAGCGAGTAGCAGGGAAGGGTTGGTGGTGGCGTCTTCGGGCTGTAGTTGGGCGATCATTTCCAAATCGCCGGTGTCGGCAACTAACGAGGTCCATTGAGCGAGTTGTTCGCGTTTGTTCACGGTTTCGTTCCTTTCAGTGTCATGACGGGCGACAGGGTAGAGGCCAATGATGACAGGGAGTTTTCTGTGCCGTAGCGGGCAGCGTTTGAGCCGGGAACCGTTCTAGAAAAGTGTTCGCAGTCCGTTCGTGCTTAAATGCTGTTCTACGGGGATAAAGCGTACTGACAGGCTAAGGCAGTTGCGACAAGGCGTCCATGAGCACTTGCGGGGTTGTGCCTGGCTTGTGCATGTTTTCGCTGAGATGACGGCGGAAACGGCGCGCGCCGGGTTGGCCCTGAAACAGATTGAGGATATGCCGCAGTGAGTGCTTGGGCGCATGGCCAAGCGCATAGCGCCGCTCCACATAAGGTAGAAACTGCTCAGCAATAGTCTGGCGGCTGGGGATGGCGTGATCGTCGCCAAACACAACCCGGTCGGCCTCGGCTAGAAAATAGGGGTTTTGGTAGGCCTCGCGACCAATCATCACGCCATCCACTTCACCCATGTGTTCGTGTACTTCATTCAGGGTCTTTACGCCACCGTTGAGTATGATTTCGATATGTGGGAAAGCGTGTTTGATGGCATAGGCACGTTGGTAGATTAACGGCGGAATATCTCTGTTTTCTTTGGGCGAGAGGCCGCTAAGAATTGCTTTGCGGGCATGGATAGTCAGGCTAGTGCAGCCTGAGGCTTCCATGCGATCAACAAAGCGGTAGAGAAAATCATAATCATCCTGGTCATCGATACCGATACGGGTCTTCACCGTAACCGGCACAGTAACCTCCGCCTGCATGGCCTCTACACAGCGTGCTACCAGCTCAGGTTCTGCCATAAGAATGGCCCCGATCTTGCCTTGCTGAACCCGGTCTGACGGACACCCCACATTCAGATTGATCTCGTCATAGCCGTAATCCCCGGCAATGCGCGTGGCTTGGGCTAATTGTTGTGGGTCGCTGCCTCCTAGTTGCAGGGCGACGGGGTGCTCTTCGTCGTTGAAATCTAAAAACCGGTCACGGTCACCGTGTAAAATAGCTTGGGCCACCACCATTTCGGTGTAGAGCAACGTATGGCGAGTGATCAGTCGGGCCAGAAAGCGGTAGTCGCGGGTTGTCCAGTCCATCATCGGGGCGACGCTGAGGCGGCGGTCCAATGGCTGGTGCGGTAGCTGAGTGGAGAGTGGGTTGCTCATTAACACGGTGTCGAACGGGTGATTGGGGTTTGCGGCGTGCGGGGGCAAACGAGAGTCCCTATTGTCGCATGTTGCGCGGGTGGCGCGTAGGGGGAAGAGTGGCAGCGCTGTTGCGCGGCAACCGAATAGCCGCTGCCTGTAATTACGGTAGCCGTTCTGTTAGAATCCGCGCCTTTATTTATTATACCGGTGTCTATGATGACCCAAACACGGCTGAGTCCGCCCTAGCAGGCTGTCGATCCCTCCCATGGCTTTGCCGTGCGGTGCCTGTCGGTGCCGTTCTCCGTTTTTTACTGCTGCCGCTGCGCAGCGATGGTTTGTTATCTCCAAACACAGGATTGAATCCATGCTTCGAACGATTCAGCAGGACTGGTTCAGTAACGTCCGTGGTGACTTGCTGGCAGGGGCGGTTGTGGCGCTTGCGTTGATTCCGGAGGCGATTGCCTTCTCCATCATAGCCGGCGTGGATCCGAAAGTGGGCTTGTATGCCTCTTTTTGTATCGCAGTGGTGATCGCCTTCGTTGGTGGCCGCCCAGGGATGATCTCTGCGGCCACCGGTGCCATGGCGCTGGTAATGGTGACATTGGTCAAAGACCACGGGCTGCAATACCTGTTGGCGGCTACGGTACTGACCGGGGGGCTGCAGATCATTGCCGGTTTTCTGAAACTGGGGAACCTGATGCGGTTTGTCTCGCGTTCAGTGGTGACCGGTTTTGTGAATGCGCTGGCCATCTTGATCTTCATGGCGCAACTGCCAGAGCTGGTCGATGTGACTTGGCACGTTTATGCCATGGTGGCTGCGGGGCTGGGTATCATTTATTTACTGCCGTTGCTGACCACTGCGGTGCCCTCACCGTTGGTTTGTATCGTTGTGATTACCGGTGTGGCCATGTGGCTGGGGATGGACGTGCCCACTGTGGGTGACAAGGGCGACTTGCCCGATAGCTTGCCCATGTTCCTGCTGCCGGATATTCCGCTGAATCTGGACACCTTGAAAATTATTCTACCGTACTCGCTGGCATTGGCGGTGGTGGGGCTGCTGGAATCGATGATGACCGCCACTATTGTCGATGATCTGACCGACACGGATAGCGACAAGAACCGTGAGTGCAAAGGACAGGGCGTGGCTAATATCGCTTCCGGTTTTCTTGGCGGCATGGCCGGTTGCGCCATGATTGGCCAGTCTGTGATTAACGTGAAATCTGGTGGTCGCAAGCGCCTGTCTACTTTGTTTGCCGGTTGCTTCTTGCTGGTGTTGGTGGTGTTCCTGGGTAAGTGGGTGTCTCAGATTCCCATGGCCGCACTGGTGGCGGTGATGATCATGGTATCTATTGGTACATTCAGCTGGGAGTCCATCACTAATATGGCAAAACACCCTGCCAGTAGTTCGGTGGTTATGCTGGCCACAGTGATTACTACCGTGGCGACGCATAATTTGGCCATTGGTGTAGGGGTCGGGGTGGTGCTGAGCGCGCTGTTCTATGCCAATAAAGTGGGTCGTATCTTCTACGTGAAAGCCACGCAAAGCCCTGAAGATGGGCATCGAGTTTACGATGTAGTGGGGCAGGTATTTTTCACCTCAGCAGATCAGTTCATCGCTGCGTTTGACTTCAAGGAAGCCATCGATAAAGTCACTATTGATGTTCACCGTGCGCACTTCTGGGACATTACCGCCATTGGCGCCCTGGATAAGGTGGTGATTAAGTTCCGCCGCGAAGGTACAGAAGTGGATCTTGTTGGACTTAATGAAGCCAGCGCGACTCTGGTGGACAAGTTCGGTGTGCATGACAAGCCCGCTGCTGTTGAAAAAATGATGGGTGGCCACTAAGCGTCGCAAACAATTGCCGCATTAAGCGACATAGGAGAACAACAATGACTAACGTCATCGCCTGTATCGACGGCTCTAACGCTGCCTCGGTGGTTTGTGATTATGCTGCCTGGGCCTTACAGCGCTTGGGTGCGCCGCTGACCTTGCTGCACGTGCTGGACCATTCCCGCTACCCGGTGAGTGCTGATTTCAGTGGCAATCTTGCCTTGGGTGGTCGCGAACATTTGATGGAAGAGTTGGCGGACCTGGATGCCAAGCGTAATCGTTTGGCGTTGGAGCAAGGGAAGATAATGCTGGACGCGGCCTGCCAACGGGCCATCGCAAATGGCGTCACTGAGCCTCAGCAACGTCAGCGTCACGGTGATCTGGTGGATACCTTGGCTGAGCTTGAAGGCGATATGCGTTTGCTGGTTATTGGTAAGCAGGGCGAAGAACACGACGGTATCGGCGCTCAGGTGGGTGACAACGTGGAGCGTGTTATTCGCGCTCTGCAGCGCCCTATTCTCGTGACCGCCGGTGAGTTTCGTGCGCCGAAAACCATCATGCTGGCATTCGATGGTAGTGCCACCTCACGTAAGGGCGTAGGCATTTTGGCCGGTAGCCCTTTATTTCAAGGGCTGGATTGCCATTTGGTGACCGTTGGCAACAACAATGAAGGCTTGGATGCAGCGGCGCGACAGCTTGAGCAGTCCGGACACAACGTGCACACGGCTATCCTTGAGGGTGAGGTGGAGCCGGCTCTGCACCAGTACCAGCAAAGCCATAGCGTGGATCTGGTGGTGATGGGGGCCTACGGCCATTCCCGCATCCGTGAATTTTTTGTGGGCAGCACCACCAACAAGATGATTCGTGAGGCTAAAGTGCCGCACTTGTTGCTGCGCTAAGAGGTAAACCCCGCAGCACGCAGCACGCTGCACGCCAAAAATAAGGCGGAGATGCTTAGTGGTATTTCCGCCTTTTGCGCATCACAGCGCAATGACCTGATGTTCTCTACGACCTATCAATGCGCCATAAAAAACGCGGGCCTGTCTTTGCCAATCGGCAAAGACAGGCCCGCGTTTCTGGGTGGGGTGTTGTGTGGAATAGTGCGAAGCGTATGTTTTACTGCGCTTTTTATTCCACTGTAATGGTGATTTTTTCTGATGTGACCGGTGGCTGGTGGGGAACGTGGCGGTAATCGCCGAGTAGTAGCTGCAGGGTATGGGTGCCCGGTTCCAGTTCCAGTTCAGTTTCAGTTTGGCCCTTGCCAAAATGCACTACCTGGTCGTTGGCGGGCAGCGGCATGTCCATGTTCGGCATGGTATCCAAGTCGATGAGTAGGTGGTGGTGGCCACTGTTCTTTTGCTCGTTGCCAGCCGGTGCCACCTCCATGCCTTCCAAGCCAAAGACAACCTTCACGGGGCTGCTGACCGTCGCGCCATTGGTGGGACTGACAATTTCAGCAGCGGCGCCTTCCGGGGCCGGGCTGCGTACGATGCCGGTGGCGGCGGGCTTGGTGGCGCTGTCATCGGTGTTCATGTGATTGCTGTGATCGGCGGCGGCAGGAGCGTATGCAGCAGGCGCTGCGGCCTCTTTGCCGTCGCTGTTGTCGGAGCATGCCTGTAGCAAGCCTGTGCTAGCAATCACCGCGACGAGTAGGGAGCGTTGGAACGGAATACGCATGGTCTTTTCCTTGATCAGTTGAATCCAATGAAGACCTGCTGCCGTGTCTGAGAATGTGGCAGCAGAGTGAACCGGAGTCATGTGGTCATTATAACCATAGCAGAAACCCTTGGCTTGATGTCTAGCGGCTTGTTGAAAAGCCCTCCAAGTTTACAGGTTCATTATTGCCCTTTTTGATGGCCGGACATGGGCCTTCAAAAGAGCGCTCTCTGACCCCCGAATAGGGTATAGATTGCGAACCAGGCTGAAAGCAAAAGTACGCAATGGGCTTTTTGACAGTCTGCTACATGGCAGCGGCTTTGACAGGTATAATCCGCGCCAGTTTGCACTACTGGAGTCAGTATGACTGTTCGTACTCGCGTTGCCCCGTCGCCCACCGGCGATCCCCACGTCGGCACGGCTTATATCGCTTTGTTCAACCGTTGCTTTGCGCAACAACACGGTGGCCAGTTCATTCTGCGCATCGAAGACACGGATCAGACCCGTTCCACTGATCAGTCCGAACAGATGATCCTCGATTCATTGAAGTGGCTGGGGTTGACCTGGGATGAGGGCCCGGACGTGGGCGGACCCCACGGGCCTTACCGCCAGAGTGAGCGCAAGGGCATTTACCGCCAGTACGCGGAACAGTTAATTGAAAAAGGCCATGCGTTCAAGTGCTACCGCACCAGCGAAGAGCTGGATGCATTGCGTGCCGGATTGAAAGAAAGTGGCGAAAATCGTGCGCTTAAACCTTCCGATCTGGAACTACCTGCGGATGAGCAGGCCAAGCGCGAGGCTGATGGCGCACCGTACGTGATCCGTATGCGTGTGCCTACGGAGGGTCGCTGTGAAATTCATGACATGTTGCGCGGACCAGTAGAGCTTGACTGGGCATTAGTGGATGCACAGATTTTGTTAAAATCCGATGGCATGCCCACTTACCACCTGGCCAATATCGTGGATGATCACCTGATGGAGATCACCCACGTTATCCGTGGTGAGGAGTGGCTCAACTCCGCACCCAAGCACAAGCTGCTATATGAATATTTTGGTTGGGAAATGCCGGTGCTGTGCCATATGCCGCTGCTGCGTAATCCGGATAAATCCAAGCTCAGCAAACGCAAAAACCCCACCAGTATCTTGTTCTATCAGCGTATGGGTTACTTGCCAGAAGCGTTGGTGAATTACCTGGGGCGCATGGGCTGGTCCATGCCGGACGAGAGCGAAAAGTTCTCCCTGACTCAGATGCAGGAGGCCTTCGACATTCAGCGTGTGTCCCTCGGTGGGCCGGTTTTCGATGTGGAGAAACTGAGCTGGTTGAACGGTCAGTGGTTGCGTGAACAGAGTGATGAGCAGTTCCTGGACTCGCTGCTCGATTGGGCTTTCAACCGCGATTACGCTATGAAGATAATTCCTCACTTGCGCCAGCGAGTGGAGACGTTGTCGGAAGTGGCGGACAAGGCGGCGTTCTGCTTTAACGGCATGCCTGCTATCTCTGAGGCCAGCTTCGAGCACAAGCAGTACAGTGCGGATGACATCAAGGTATGGCTCCAGTATTTGCTGTGGACTTACGAAGCGCGTAACGACTGGAATCGAGAGGGTTTGTTTGCCGATGCCAAGGCGATTGCCGATGCGCTGGAAGTGAAGATAAAGGATTTCTTGTTCCCGGTGTTTATTGCCATTGCCGGCACCAGTGCCAGCTTTTCGGTGGTGGACTCTATGGAAATCATCGGCTCGGATATCAGCCGTGCACGAATTCGCCATGCCATTGAGGTGCTGGGGGGCGTGTCCAAGAAGCAGATGAAGAAACTGGAGAAGGCATACCGCGATTTGCCGGTGGGTTGATTTGAAAAACACAGGCTGGGCGATCCGTAACTTGGCAAGCCTTGCTTGTGTTTTGGCGTGAATCGCGGCGACAACGCTATGGTTTTTCATTGTGATCGCCGCGTGTAAAGGTAGAACCTGTAACTGGTTTCGCCCAGTTTTTCAGCAACTTGTTCACGATGTAGCCAAATTGACTTCATTCTGAAAAAAACCGCCGGCTGGCGCTTGACAGGGTAGGGGTGGCCGGTAGAATACGCCGCACCAACCGGGATGCACTTTGTCTCGTTTGTGTACTGGGGCTATAGCTCAGCTGGGAGAGCGCAACACTGGCAGTGTTGAGGTCAGCGGTTCGATCCCGCTTAGCTCCACCAAACACGTCCCCTTCGTCTAGTGGCCCAGGACACCGCCCTTTCACGGCGGTAACAGGGGTTCGACTCCCCTAGGGGACGCCAAATAGAAAAGCCTCACTCGAAAGAGTGGGGCTTTTTTATTGCCTGTCTCGCCAGGTTAGTGGCGAGTTAAGGGCTGCTGCGGTCATTTCGGATCCGAAGTCGCAGTGAATGCCCTATTTAGCTTATTACCTGCCGTAAAGCGTCGTTATCTTCATTGGGAGCGTATTGCCTGCCAGCTCATATCCACGGTTAGAACGATGATGAAACTGATCCCGGCTAAAGGAAATAACAGCATCAGGATGGCGGTAATCATTGCCAGGTTTCGTTTCTTTCCTGCTGCCAGTTTCTTGGGGGCTCCCAGGCTCCCTTGCGGCCGTCGTTTCCACCACAGCTTTAGCCCGCTAACAACCAAGATAATGATGGCCAGGCAGGGGCACAACATGAGCAATTGGTTGGCCCGGCCAAAATAATTACCCATGTGCAATGCCACTCCCCATTCCACAATTTTGGCGATGGCGCCGTAGTCATCGAAACCGGCTTTGCCAATAAGTGTTCCGTTATGGGCATCAATATGAAAGGTTTGCTGGCCCTCTGGCTGCGCGGGATAAGTGTAAGCGCTGTAGATGTCTCCGGGTTCTTGGGGCAAGGAGAGTCTGTAGCCCAGAGCAACGCCTTGCTCAACCAGGATTTGATGGACCTGGTTTACGCTGATATTGGAAGCGCCATGGTGGCCGTGAGGGACTGGGGCTGCGTTGAGTGTCCAGGGGGCCTCTCCGTGGGTGTCGACAAGAGTTTTACTGTCGTCGCTGCCATGGTGGCGAAGAAAAGTGGGATAGCCCATTCCCAGTGCATTACTCACGGGGGTGAGAAATTGACCGCCCCAGAGGTTGGCCCAGGGTAAGCCGGTGATGATCAGAAACAGGATCAGGACCGCAGAATACAGGCCGGTGAGGCGGTGCAGTTCCCGCCACAGTTTACGTCCACGTTGTTGGAGGTTTGGGCTGAATCGATGCCGTTGGTCTGTCCGTTTTCGAGGCCACCACAGGTACAAGCCGGTAATGACCAGTACGAATGCCCAGCAAGCGACGAGTTCAACAATGGCATCACCGGTATTACCTAGCAGCAGTGAGCCGTGAGCTACATCGGAGAAGCCGACAAGAGTACTGGTGTAGACGTAGCTACCTAGCACAGCGGCATTGCCCGGGTCGACGAAAACACGGCGATCTGGGGCTTGGGCCGGGCTGATGTATATCTGGGCGGTACGCCCGGGTTCGGTGGGCATGTCGATGCGGTTGAGGGTTGCCGCTGGATAGGCGTGTTGAACGGCCTCCAACAGTGCACCAGGTGCTTGAACCTGGTTGCCGGTGGGAGCGAAGCGAAGGTCCGGGTGTAGTAGGTCGTTAATTTCGTCATTAATCAGGTAAATAGCCCCGGTAATGGCGAGAATTAACAAAAACGGGGCGGTGATCAGCCCCGCGTAAAAATGCCAGCGCCAAACGGCTGCATACAGGCGATTGTCCCGTGGCGTTTGTGAGGTTTGCGAATGGGAGGGCGACATCAAAAGTGTCCAATCCAGCCCAATTCAACCGTGCGAGGAGCACCGACATAAACCTGGGTGGCACTGTAGCCGGACCAGTCTGCGTAAAATTCATCGGTCAGGTTTCTGCCTCGCAGGGTCAGAGTGCCTTTGCCTAATGGGTGGCTGACCCAAGCGTCGAGCAGGGTGCGGCTAGCGACTTTGTAGTCGTTACTGCTGCTGGTATAGAAATCCCCCGTGTGGCGGATGGCCCCGCCAACGGTGAGTGATACAGGGCTAAATGTGTAGGCGCTGGTGGCGGCATAGGTGTCATCGGGCACATTGGTAGGGCGATTGCCGGTGAGATCGTTGCCGCTACCGTCGGTGAGGTCGGTGTATTTTGCGTCTACATGGGCGGCGCTCAGGCGTAACCACCACTGGGGCAATAATTGCAAGGTGAGGTCCAGCTCGCCCCCCTCTGAGCGTTGGCTGCCGCCCTGAACGGTTAGGGCTGGGTTGCTTGGGTCGCGTGTGAGTATGTCATCCTGATCAATACGGTAAACGGCGGCGGTGAGGGTGGCACGGCGATCCCAGAAATTTGTCCTCACCCCGGCTTCCATGGAGCGTCCTTCAGACAGATCAAAACCCGCACGGGATTGACTGCTCAATACCAATGAGGTGATGGGAGTGGCAGCACGGTTATATTGAGCGAACAGTTGAGTGTTGTTGTTCAGGTCGTAAATGGTGCCCAGGCGCCAGGAAAATGACTCGTAGGTCTGGCCAAAATCGGTGCGGGTATTGGTGATCAGGTCATCAATGCGGCGATCCAAGTCTGAATAGTCATACCGAGCTCCACCTACCAGCAACCAGTTGGGGGTCAGATTAAGTGCGTCTTCTAAAAAAACACCTTGGGTGGTAACTGTGCTGTCGTAATTTACGCGGTAGGGATAATTGCTGGCATTATCGCTTGGCAGTTCACCACGGTTTGGATTAAACGGATCCACGGAGGTAGTAGTGCCGAAGCGCCGTTCGGAAAAGAAATCGGTATAGCGGAAATCGACACCGGCAGTGAAGCGGTGGCGCCGCTCGCCAAGTTTGCCATCATAGACGGCGAAAAAACGCTCGGAAGCAGACTTCTGGCGATGAGTGATAATGGTGGTCAGGCGATCCAGTTGGCCGGTGCCGGTGTTATAGGTGAAATCTTCGGAGTTGGCCCAATTGCGGTCAGCGTTGTAGAAGCCCAATTCATTGGCTAACTTCCAGTTCTCATTGAGCTGATAATCCACGCGAGCTCGGAACCACTGGCTGTCCGATTCCATGATGCCGTTTTCTACATTGTAATTGTTGTCGCGGATGGATTCGTCCAGCACTAGGCCACCAGAAACCACATCACTTGGGTCATGGGCGACGGAGGCGGGGAGTAATGGAGCGCCTTGGTAGGGGGTGCTGTATTTGTCACTGTATAAATCAAGATCAAACGACAGGGTAAGTTTGTCTGTGGGGGTCAACAACAGGCTGGTGGTAAAAGCATCTGTGCGACTATTGGTGTCATCCACGAAACCGTCGCTTTCATCGTGGCTGAAGTCCGCACGCAGGGCAGCGGTGTCAGTGAGTACTTTATTGATGCCTAGACCTAGATTAACCGTATCGTTGCTGCCATAGCTGAGCATGCCATCGTAGGCGTCGGCGCTAACATCTGGGCGCTTGGTGATCAGATTGATACTGCCTGCTAAGGCTCCGGTACCGTTCAATACGGAGGCCGGGCCTTTGAGAATTTCTACTCGCTCCAGGTTCCAGGTATTCATGTTGCGTGACATCAGGCCTGGATCCACGGCGCGGGTACCGTTAAACAAATAACCCACATCGGTGAAGCCGCGCATGCTGACAGAGGCTGGTGAGCCAGGGATGTTGCCCGCACTGACGCCGGGAGCATTGCGGTATAGCTCAATCAGGTTTCGCAGCCCTTCCTGTTCAATTTCATCACGGCCAATGATATCCACTGTGGCGGGGGTTTCACGCATGCTCAGCCCCAGTCGGCTGGCGGTGGCGGCTTCTGGAAGTGGGTCAGTGTTTTGGTCAGGGACGGAGGCATTCACGGAAACAGTGTCCAGTTGGTTGCTTTCGTCGGCTATAGCAAGGGAGGTTGCGCTACAGGCGAGTCCTAGCCACAGGGGGCGTAAAAAACGCAGAGCTGAGTGTGATGCTGGACGTGAGAGGGGATCTAAACATGATTTTCCCGAACCGAATTCAATTAGGCTCGCAGCATAGACATGTGTCAGGGAAGAGGGATGCGGCATATTGCCGCAGAAGGTGCGCGACGGCAGTGTTTCAGTTAAAGCCGCGAATGGTAAGCGTGTGGGCGATTGTTTCGCCGTCCCAAATATATTCGTAGTGAGCACAGGGAGTAATACTGGCGATGACTTGAGGGGTTAGCAGGGCATAACAATAACGCCCGACGGCGCGGACAGATTCGTAATGGATGCCGTTGCGCTGTTGTTCGCGTAATTGCCGACCAAGCTGATGCGCGGCGGTGTAGTCATCGGCTGCGTGCCACTGAGGGTGGTGATCAGCCGGGGTGATGTCTACGAGGGTGGCGGTGAAGTGTACCTTCAGGCCGCGCATCACAATGCGGTCATACTTGAGCCCATCGACTTGCTGAAAATAACGCTGTTGGTGATAGCGGGTCTCTGCAATGGCGGTTGCCATGCGGTCGGCGCAATAGAATACCCCGAAATGGCCATCAGAAAAGCGCGACCCTGCTGGATTGACATGCACAAAGGGCCCCAAGGCGTAGTTGCAGCCGGGAATGCCCCATGGGCGCTGCTCCGGGGGGACCCGATTCAGATCGCCGATATCATTTTGTAGGCGCGGGTTGGTCAGCGCCTGCACGGCGTACAGTGCATCAAAATCCGCCTGGTCGGCCACGTCATCGAAGATCGCGATAGGGGGATATTTTCCGTTGACCAAGCGGTAAGCCGTTTGCTCGGATAAGGATGTGTGCGGCAGTGTATCCGCCCCCTGTGTTTTTAACCCCATTGACCGCCTCGAAGGGTATCGAGCTGGCGGTGCACTTCATAAAGGCTGGCAACCCGGCCGTTGCTCATGATGTCCATAGGGGTGAGGCCATTGAAAAAGGGGTTATGGTTTGCCATGCGGATAAAGCCATACACATTCTCTTTATTGCCAAACAAGGTCCGTAGCGCTTGGTGGATGTTCAACAGATAGCTGAGGCGTTCCAATAGATCCTGCCCGACCCGGGCGCTTTCTGGTTGGTTCTGGTACTTGTGTAGGGTGGAGCGCCCCACACCCAATAGCGCCATTTTTTCCTTTTCACTGCACTGCCAGTGTTCCAGTAGTTTAAGCACAGCACGTAGAGCTGCGTGGCGTGCGCCGTCGTCCAGAGCTTGTGGGATATAGGCTGTTGCGGGTTCCATGATTGTCTCCTATTAGGGTTAATAGTGAACCATGTGTTAATAATTGTCTATATATAGACATATTGAAGGCCTAATGATACAGGGTCGCAGCTAGGCGTCAGCTTCAGCGCAAAGGTAAGAAAGTGTCATATTTCTGAACGTACGGCGGCCACAGGAGTCACTGTCGGGAGTCGTGGCATTTGCGACACCCAACGGTAAAGTGCGGTTGGTTGAGAAATGGATTGGGAGTGCCGGATGGTAAATAGAGTCAAGGTGTTAGGTGCGAGTGTGCTGTTGGCTCTTGTGGCGGGAGGGTGTGCCAGTGCTGCCACTGCCGGCCAGCGGCAGTGGACGGATGCGCACCTGCATTATGTGGATTTCATGCAGGAGAGTGAGGGACCGCAGGCGATGATGGCGGCCATGGATGATGCGGGCGTGGAGCGCGCCTGGGTGTTCGGCTTGCCAGTGATGAAGAAGTGGCAGGCAGAGGCACCGCGTCGCCCGCGATACTACCTGGGCGATGAGGCCCCGCTATATTACTACAGTGCTACCGATGACATTGTGGCCCAGGCGGTGCTTTCATTACCGAAAGATCAGCAGGCCCGGCTGCAGCCGTTTATCAGTGGTTTCAACCCCACGGACATGCACGCCGCCGAGCAGATAGAGCGCTTAATTGAACGTTATCCTGGGTTCTGGCAGGGGGTGGGGGAAATTCTGACCCGTCACGATCAGCTTACCGCCTGGACCGAAGGCGAGACGCCTCGAGCGAATCATCCCGCGCTAATGAAGGTGTATGCGATGGCGGGTCGTTACGACCTGCCCGTATTGCTACACAGCAACCTGACGTCATTGCGCGAAGAGACACCGATCTACCTCGGCGAGTTGGAAGAAGCGTTAGACGCGCACCCTGGGACACATTTCTTGCTGGCCCACGCCGGAACCAGTGGTGGGATTGAAGAGCGGCAGGGGCCGCTGGGTACCTTGCCGCCTATTCTTCGAGCACTGCTAAGCCGTTATGACAATCTGTTTATTGATTTATCTTGGAGCGTTAAAGACCACTATTTGATCGATGACGGTGAGCCCAATGAGGAATGGCTAACGCTCATTCGTGAATTTCCGAACCGCTTTACCCTGGGAACGGATCTGGTGGGCCACTTTGATAGCATGGGAAGGGTGATGGAAGAATACGATCCATTGCTTGATGCGCTGCCCAAAAAAGTGGCGCAGCAGCTTTCTCACGGCACCGCAGATGGTCTTGTGCCCCCAAAAGGGGCAACAAAATCCGCCCCTTAATGGATGGCTTCTTCGCGATGTAAAAATATCGTTTCCTCGTTCTCAGGCTCTTAATGTGTGGAAAATTAGACTCCCATGGTGAAGACGTTAGCGGTTCGAAAACCGTAAGAGGGCAATATTTGCTATTAAGTGGGGATTTTTTGCAGTCGACGGAGTAGCGAAGAGGTGTCCCAGCGGCCGCCGCCCATGGACTGAATCTCACGGTAAAAGTCGTTTATTTGTTCAGTGATGGGCAAGGGTGTGCCGTTTCGAACCGCTTCGCGCAGAGAGATATCCAAGTCTTTTCGCATCCAATCCACCGCAAAACCGTGCTCATACTGGTCGTCGATCATGGTCTCGTGGCGGTTCACCATTTGCCAGGAGCCGGCGGCCCCCTGGCTGATGGTTTCGAAGACTTTGTTGGCATCAAGGCCCGCATTAAGAGCGAAAGCGAGTCCTTCAGCGAGCCCTTCTACCAGCCCGGCCACGCAAATTTGGTTGACCATCTTGGTTAGCTGGCCACTGCCTGCCGGGCCCATCAGATTGATGGCTTTGCCGTAATGTTGCAGCGTTGGCAGTACCCGCTGATAGGTGGCTTCGTCTCCGCCACACATGATCGATAATTGGCCGTTCTGTGCACCCTGTTGGCCCCCAGACACCGGGGCATCGAGAAAATAACTGCCTTGTTTGCGACTGGCGGCATCAAGTTCGCGGGCCACTTCTGCACTGGCGGTGGTGTGATCCACAAGAACAGCGCCCTTGGCGAGAGTTTGCATAACCCCGTCATCACCAAGGGTGACTTGGCGTAGATCGTTATCGTCTCCGACGCAAATAAAGACCAGATCCGCATGCCGTGCGGCGTCTGCGGGGGAGGGCGCGTGACTGCCTGGGTAATCGCGCGTCCACTGTTGCGCTCGTTGGGCCGTGCGGTTGTAAACGGTCATGGCAATGCCTGCTTCGGCCAGGTGGCCAGCCATGGGGTAGCCCATGGTGCCAAGGCCGATAAAAGCCGCGTTTAGTGTGCTCATTGTTTGTTGGCTCCATCGTGGACTGTTGCAGTGGGTGTGCCGGGCAGGGTGAAGGCGGCGAAGCGAGGTTCGGTGAGGCTGCCCAGGTACAGGGTGTTACCGTGTTGCTCCGCGCTGGTGATGGGAGCGAAAGCGCTGTCGCTGTTATCTTGCAGGTTGTGAGTGACTTGCCCTTGCTCATCAAGGCCGAGTACAAAGCCGTGGGCTACTGTTTGGGGTTGCAGAAAGCTGGGCATGCGCAAGGCGACTTTGCGAAGCAGAGGCTTGTCGGAGAGGCTGTCGAGAATGGCACTGCGGGGGCTGAATAGGGCAAGCCAGAAAGTGCCTTCGCCGTTCGCCGAAATGCCATCAGGGATGCCGGGCAGGTTGTCCATAAAGATATCGTGGCTGCCGGCTTTCTCCCCTTTGAGCCAGTAGCGAACGATGCGGTAGTTGCCTGTTTCGGTAACCAGTACGAAGTCTTCATTCTGGGAAAGGGCGATGCCGTTGGCGAACTGCAGGCCGTCAAGTAACACTTCGGCCTGTTCTGTATTCGGGTCATAACGCAACAGCCGCCCGTGGCCGCCGTGCTCCATGATGTCGTCGCGGGCGTGCATGGCGGGGCCAAATTTGCTGGAGGCATCGGAGAAATAGGCGATACCGTTGCTATCCACGTCCACATCATCGGTGAAGCGGTAGTCCAGACCATTGGCGCTGGTACTCAATATGGTGATGGCGCCACTAGCACTGACACTCAAGAGCCCTTTGTAACCATCGGCAACGATGAGGTCTCCGGAGGGGGAAAAATCCAATCCAAGAGGGCGCCCTTCAGTATTGGCAATCAAGTCAGGGTTTTGGCCGTTTGGGTCGAAACGAACGATGCGGCCATCGTCATAGCCCACGTATAGGTAACCATCATTATTGATAGCCACGTCCTCCGGACCAGTGCCCTGATCTTCGCCGATGATTTTGCTGTTGCGAAGGGCGGTGTTAGTGGCGAAGGGACCATCCAGAGCTGGGGCTTTCGGCGCCTGCCAAGCAACAGGCTCTATGCTGACGGGCCAGAATAAAAGGTAGGCGGCCAGGGTAACAATAACGGCAAGGGCGATGATTTTTTTCATTATTAGGTCTGCATTGGTTAGCGAGCGAGGCCCTGATGCTTGCATGCACGGCGCGGCCACGCAAATGCAAGATGTTAATCATTGGCAATAAACGTGGCTAGGATAGTGGGAAAAATCTGTTTCGCTAAAGGACGCTTCATGCACCGTGAGTATTGGGTTTCATGTTCAGTGGCGAATGGATGTTAATGATGGGGTGCAAGGTCGATTAGCGGCAGCGTAAATTATGTAATTTCTATGTTTGCAGGCGCGTTTTTTAGTGAATTTTGGAAGAATATTTTTCAGGTTGATGTGTCTGCAGGCACAAAAAAAACCGCCCGAAGGCGGTTTTTTTTGTCGGGCGATAGCGAAGCGCTTATTTGCGCTCGTTGACCGGAACGAATGAACGTTCGGCTTCGCCGGTGTACAGCTGACGCGGACGACCAATCTTGTACGGGTTGGAGATCATTTCGTTCCAGTGTGCAATCCAGCCAACGGTGCGAGACAGGGCAAAGATTACGGTGAACATGGAAGTGGGAATTCCAATCGCTTTCAAGATGATGCCGGAGTAGAAGTCCACGTTGGGGAACAACTTTTTCTCTTTAAAGTAGGGGTCATTTAGGGCGATCTCTTCCAGCTTCATGGCCAGCGCCAGCTGCGGATCATTTACGCCCAGTTCGGCCAATACTTCGTGGCAAGATTCGCGCATCACGGTGGCACGGGGGTCATAATTTTTGTAAACGCGATGGCCGAAGCCCATCAGCTTGAACGGGTCGTTCTTGTCTTTTGCTTTGGCGATGTAGGCGTCGATGTTATCCAGTGAGCCGATTTCATCAAGCATGTTCAGTACGGCTTCGTTAGCGCCGCCGTGTGCCGGGCCCCACAGGGCAGAAATGCCCGCAGCAATACAGGCGAACGGGTTGGCGCCAGAGGAACCAGCCAAGCGTACGGTGGAGGTGGAGGCGTTCTGCTCGTGATCAGCGTGCAGGATAAAAATACGGTCCATGGCCTTGGCCAGGGTCGGGCTGATCTTGGATTCTTCACAGGGGTTGCCGAACATCATATGCAGAAAGTTTTCCGCATAACCCAAGTCGTTGCGTGGGTACATGAAAGGCTGGCCCAAAGCGTACTTATAGCACATGGCCGCGATGGTAGGCATCTTGGCGATCAGACGGTACGCAGTGATTTCACGGTGCTCAGGATTGTTGATGTCCAGAGAGTCGTGGTAGAAGGCGGACAGGGCGCCCACTACGCCACACATGATGGCCATGGGGTGCGCATCACGGCGGAAACCGTTGAAGAAATTACGAATCTGCTCGTGCACCATGGTGTGGTTTTTCACCGTGCTGACAAACTTTTCTTTCTGTTCTGCGGTGGGCAGTTCGCCGTACAGCAGGGTGTAGCACACTTCCAGATATTCAGACTGACCTGCTAGCTCCTCGATAGAGTAGCCGCGGTGCAGAAGTTTACCCACTTCACCATCGATAAAGGTGATTTTGGATTCACAGGAAGCGGTAGAGGTGAAACCCGGGTCGAAAGTAAAGACGCCGTTGGCTACCAGTTTGGACACGTCGATAACGTCGCGGCCCAGAGTAGGGGTGTAGATCGGCAGGTCCAGGTCCTGACCCTCTACCTTGAGAGTGGCTTTCTTCTCGGTCATGGGAATCTCTCCATTGGCGGACGAGGGAACGTTCCTCAAGGTAAGGAAGGTCCTCCAAAACGCGGGGGAAGGTAAGGTTTTGACACACCTTTGTCAACGCGCAAGGGCGAACCAGTGGCTCAGACTTTTGTAAGGTAAACAGCTTGTTACGCCGCAGTGGCGTTTTTGCTTTAGCATGGTGCAACAGAATTTAATGACGTTCACATCGGGTGCATCATTGTAAATCAAGGCGTTAGCCGGTGCTTGCACAATAATTGTCACCCGCAGCGTTTGTTTTGCGCAAGTCGCGGCGATATACTGCCGCCCGGCAGAAACCTCCTGCTGGGGGTTTCACACGGGCCCACCCCGGCCCGGGCAGATTATTAAGATCAGGCTTCACGTTCTGATCTCAATGACTCTGCTAAGTTCCCGACAACCGCCTCTTAACTGAGGCCCGGCTATAAGTAGGCTACCGTGAACGATAAGCGACCCGTAAACCTCGATCTGAGCACGATCAAGTTCCCGGTCACGGCTATAGCATCTATCACTCACCGCGTAACGGGTGTTGCCATTTTCTTGGCACTACCCATTCTGCTGTGGATGTTGGATCGCTCCCTGACGTCTCCCGAGAGCTTTGCGGACCTGAAAGAACTGATGATGACCTCACTGCTGGTGAAACTGGTGGTATGGGCCATTCTGTCTGTATTGCTGTATCACCTAGTGGCGGGTATTCGTCACCTGATTATGGATGCCGGAGTTGGTGAAAGCTTAGAAGGCGGCCGTCGTGGCGCCAAACTGACTTTCCTCATTTCTGTGGTATTGATTTTGCTGGTAGGAGGCTGGATATGGTAACCAGTGTAACGAGCCTGGGGCGTAATGGCCTGTATGACTGGCTGATTCAGCGAGTTTCCGCTGTCATCATCGGTGTCTATATGATCGGCATGCTGGGCTACCTGATCACAGTGGGTGACCTTGACTACAGCAGCTGGAAAGCCTTCATGGGATCTATCTGCATGCAGATAGCCAATACCTTGCTGGTAATTTCTGTCGTTGCACATACCTGGGTTGGTGTGTGGGGCGTAACCACTGACTACCTGACTAGCCTGACCTTTGGTAAAGCGGCTACCGGTGTTCGCTTGATTGCCCAGGTGGCAATTGCATTGGCGCTGGTTGTTTACCTGCTGTGGGGTCTTGTTTTGATCTGGGGAGGGGCGTAAGCCATGTCTATTCGCACTATTACGTTTGACGCTATCGTCGTAGGTGGTGGTGGTGCAGGTATGCGCGCCTCACTGCAAATGGCTCAGTCCGGTTTTAAGACTGCGCTGATTTCTAAGGTTTTTCCAACGCGTTCTCACACGGTATCCGCCCAGGGTGGTATTACCTGTGCAATTGCCTCCTCCGATCCTAATGACGATTGGCGCTGGCACATGTACGACACCGTGAAAGGTTCCGACTATATCGGTGACCAAGACGCGATCGAGTACATGTGTAATGTGGGTCCGGAAGCGGTGTATGAGCTGGACCACATGGGTCTGCCATTTTCCCGTACCGAAGAAGGCCGTATTTATCAGCGTCCTTTCGGCGGCCAGTCGAAGAACTTTGGTGAAGGTGGCCAGGCAGCACGTACCTGTGCGGCCGCTGACCGTACCGGCCATGCGCTGCTGCACACGCTCTACCAGCAGAACCTGAAGAACGGCACCCAGTTCTACAATGAGTGGTATGCGGCTGAGCTGGTAAAAGACGCTCACGGCAATGTTTGTGGCGTGATTGCCATCGACATCGAGTCCGGCGAGACCGTGTTCTTCAAAGCCAAGGCAACGGTATTTGCCACCGGAGGTTCTGGCCGTATCTATGCCTCTACCACCAATGCCTTGATTAACACTGGTGACGGTGTGGGCATGGCCCTACGTGCGGGCTTGCCGGTGCAGGACATCGAAATGTGGCAGTTCCACCCCACCGGCATCGCTGGTGCTGGTGTGCTGGTAACCGAAGGTTGCCGGGGCGAGGGGGGTTACCTGATCAACAAGGATGGCGAACGTTTCATGGAGCGTTATGCTCCAAACGCCAAAGATCTGGCGTCCCGTGACGTTGTTGCGCGTTCCATGATGATGGAAATCTTGGACGGCCGTGGCGATGGCCCGGATGGTGATCACGTTTACCTGAAGCTTGATCATCTTGGCGAAGAAGTGCTGCATAGCCGCCTGCCGGGTATCTGTGAGCTTGCTATTACCTTCGCGCAAACTGATCCGGTGAAAGAGCCGATCCCGGTTGTACCTACCTGTCATTACATGATGGGCGGCATTCCCACCAATGTTCACGGCCAGGCGCTCAAGCTGACCGGTGGCCATGAAGGCGAAGAACAGTTCGTGAACGGTTTGTTCGCAGTGGGTGAAGTGGCCTGTGTATCCGTACATGGCGCCAACCGCTTAGGTGGTAACTCGTTGCTGGATCTGGTGGTCTTTGGTCGTGCGGCGGGTCTGTACATTGAAGATGCTCTGCGTCAGGGCATGACGCAATACGAGCCGCGTGATGCAGACATTGATGAGGCCCTTTCCCGGGTTCGTCGTTGGGATGACTCCAAAGGTGGCGAGTCTGTCTCCGCACTGCGCAAAGAGCTGCAGAGTGTGATGCAGAATCACTTTGGTGTGTTCCGCAAGGGCGACCTGATGGCCGAAGGTGTAGCTAAGCTGGCCGATCTGCGTGAGCGGATTGCCAACGCGCACTTGGATGACAAGAGCAAGCCATTCAACACCGCGCGCATTGAAGCGCTGGAGCTGGATAACTTGCTGGAAGTGGCGGAAGCGACTGCCATCGCCGCGGAAGGCCGCACCGAAAGTCGTGGTGCGCATTCTCGCTACGATTACCCGGATCGCGATGATGAGAACTGGCTTTGCCACTCCATCTTCGACCCCACAGCCAAAAAGCTGGGCAAGCGCGACGTGAACTTCAAACCGAAGACCGTTGATACTTTCCAGCCCAAGGCGCGGACCTACTAAGGGGAGCTAACGATGAAAGTCAGTATCTATCGCTACAATCCGGAAACGGATCGCGAACCGAGTATGAAGGAATACGAGGTCGATACCCAAGGTAAAGACCTCATGGTTCTGGATATCCTTGCTTTGGTAAAAGAGCAGGATGAGTCCATGTCTTACCGTCGCTCCTGTCGTGAAGGGGTATGCGGTTCCGACGGCATGAACATGAACGGCAAGAACGGTTTGGCGTGTATCACTCCGCTGTCTCAGGTGGCGCCAGGTGTTCTGGAAGGTAAGAAGCCATTGATCTTGCGCCCGTTGCCGGGCCTGCCGGTGATTCGCGACTTGGTCGTAGACATGGGCATGTTCTATAGCCAGTACGAAAAAGTGCAGCCGTACCTGCAGAATAGCTCGCCGGCTCCGGCCATTGAGCGCCTGCAGAGCCCGGAAGAGCGTGAAAAGCTGGATGGTCTGTACGAGTGTATTCTCTGTGCGTGCTGTTCAACCAGCTGTCCGAGCTTCTGGTGGAACCCGGATAAGTTCCTGGGGCCGGCTGCCTTGTTGCAAAGCTATCGCTTCTTGGCGGATAGTCGCGACACGGTGACCGAAGAGCGTCTGTCTAAACTGGACGACCCCTTTAGTCTGTTCCGCTGCCACGGCATCATGAACTGCGTCAGCGTTTGTCCGAAAGGATTGAACCCGACCCGGGCCATTGGCCATATCCGCTCAATGTTGTTGGAGCGGGGCATCTGATCCGAACGAAGAAGGCGACCTTACTGGTCGCCTTTTTTGTATCTGGAGCATTTGAAATGTCGTTTTTTTTGTCTATTCGACTTTTCGCCAATTGCAGAAACATTCGGAAAGAGTCATAAGTTAATTTATGAATTCGGTGCCTAACAAAACCGAATTAAAAGGGATACACTAGCTAGCAGTTCGGGGTAATCCCTCGACGAGAGGTAGCAGGCTTCTACCCAGACCCGACTCGGTATGGGTGAGATAGAGTGCTGCATCTTATGGGTGGAACAGGGCTTAAAAGGCGTTGTTCCGAAATACGAGCGTACGGGAACAGGGTCGCCCCCCTGTGGTCGCAGTTACTCATGCCACAGAGTGTGACAACCTCCCGCCGAAGGAACGAGCTAACATGCAAGACAGTTCCATGCAGCGCCAATGGCAGTCCTCCCATATTGGGGGAGCCAACGCTGCCTATGTCGATGAACTGTACGAATCCTACCTGACCGATCCTAATTCCGTGCCGGAAGACTGGCGCGTTTATTTCGAAAAACTCCCCAGTGTTGATGCCGCCGTCGAATCAGACGTGCCCCACGCCGCCGTGCGTGAATACTTCTTGCTGCAGGCGAAGAACCGGTCGCGTGTGCAGAAGTTTGGTGCCGGTGCTGTCAGTACGGAGCACGAGCGTCGTCAGGTCCGCGTGCTGCATTTGATTGCAGCCTACCGAAATCGAGGCCACCAAGTGGCCAAGCTGGATCCGCTGGGCATTATGGAGCGCGAGTCCGTTCCAGATTTGGAGTTGGCGCATCATGGCCTCAGCACGGCTGATCTGGATACGGTATTTCAAACGGGTAACCTTTTTATCGGTAAACCCGAAACCACCCTCCGCGATATTGTCGACTGCCTGACCAGTACTTACTGCTCCAGCGTGGGTGCTGAGTACATGCACATGGTCAACACCGCTGAAAAGCGCTGGCTGCAGCAACGAATGGAAGGGGTGCGTTGTCATCCAGAATATGGCGCTGATATTAAGAAACATATCCTCGAGCGATTGTCTGCCGCTGAGGGCCTGGAAAAATATTTGGGCAGTAAATATCCAGGCACCAAACGTTTCGGTCTTGAAGGTGGTGAATCTCTAATTCCTCTGATGGATGAAATTATCCAGCGAGTGGGTAGTTACGGCGCCAAAGAGCTGGTCATTGGCATGGCCCACCGGGGCCGTTTGAACGTGCTGGTGAATACCCTGGGCAAAAGCCCGAAAGATTTGTTCGAAGAGTTTGATGGCAAGAGCTTTAACGAAAATGGCTCCGGTGATGTGAAATACCATCAGGGCTTCTCGTCCAACGTACAGACGTCTGGCGGTGAAGTGCACTTGGCCATGGCCTTCAATCCCTCTCATCTGGAAATTGTGGCGCCTGTTGTAGAAGGCTCGGTACGGGCTCGTCAGGATCGTCGTGAAGATGAGGGTGGAGAACAGGTGGTGCCGATTCTGTTGCATGGCGATGCGGCATTTGCAGGCCAGGGTGTGGTTATGGAGACATTCCAGATGTCTCAGACCCGCGGTTTTCATACTGGCGGTACTTTGCACGTGATCATCAACAACCAGGTGGGCTTCACCACCAGTCGTCGTGATGATGCCCGTTCTACCGAGTATTGCACCGATGTAGCAAAAATGGTGCAGGCACCCATTTTCCATGTAAATGCAGATGATCCAGAAGCGGTCTACTTCGTCACTCAGCTAGCGGTGGATTACCGCATGCAGTTTAAGAAGGATGTGGTGATTGATTTGTTCTGCTATCGCCGGTCGGGGCATAACGAGGCGGATGAACCGTCCTCTACTCAGCCGATGATGTACAAGAAAATCAAAAGCCATCCGACCACTCGAACTCTGTATGCAGAGAAGCTGATCAACGAAAAAGTGATCAGTGAGCAGGAAGCTCAGAAAACGGTGGATGATTACCGGGATATGCTTGATGCCGGTAATCATGTGGTCAAATCCCTAGTAAGAGAGCCGAACAAGGCTTTATTTGTGGATTGGTCTCCATATATTGGCCACCAGGTTGAGGATGACTGGGACACGACCTATTCATTGAAGAAGCTGCAGGATTTGGCTACACGCCTGGAAACACCGCCTGAAGGCGTTGTGGTTCAGCGTCAGGTGAAAAAAATCCTCGAAGATCGCCGCAAAATGACAGCAGGTGCCTTGCCGCTGAACTGGGGCTACGGCGAAACCATGGCCTATGCGACGTTGCTTGATCAGGGTTTTGCTATTCGCCTAACGGGTCAGGATAGTGGCCGTGGCACTTTTTCCCACCGCCATGCGGTGCTGCATAACCAGAAAAACGGTGAGCAGTATGTACCACTACAGCATCTTTACGACGGGCAACCGCGTTTCGACATTTACGATTCGCTGCTATCTGAAGAAGCGGTGCTGGGTTATGAGTACGGTTACGCTACGACTACGCCTAAGTCATTGGTGATTTGGGAAGCCCAGTTTGGTGATTTCGCCAACGGTGCCCAGGTGGTGATTGACCAGTTCATTTCTTCTGGTGAAGCCAAGTGGGGGCGTTTGTGTGGCTTAACCATGCTGCTTCCTCACGGCTATGAGGGCCAAGGGCCGGAGCATTCCTCCGCACGCCTGGAGCGTTTTCTGCAACTGTGCGCTGAGCACAACATGCAAGTGTGCGTGCCGAGTACTCCCGGCCAAATTTACCACCTATTGCGTCGTCAGGCAGTACGCCCTCTGCGCAAGCCGTTAGTGGTGATGAGTCCGAAGAGTTTGCTGCGTCACAAGAAGGCGACGTCCTCCCTGGAAGATCTGGCCCACGGCACCTTCCATTCGGTGTTGGATGATCTGGCGGATCTGGATAGCAAAAAAATTAAACGAGTGGTGATGTGCTCCGGCAAGGTTTATTACGACTTGTTGGAAAAACGTGATAGTGATGACCTGATTGACACGGCACTGGTGCGTATCGAGCAGCTGTATCCGTTCCCGGAACAGCGCTTGCAGGAAATCCTTGAGGGGTACCCTAACCTGGAACATCTGGTTTGGTGTCAGGAAGAGCCCAAGAATCAGGGCGCCTGGTATTGCTCCCAGCACCATATGTACCGTGTAGCGCAGAAAGCGGGCGTGGGGCCTGTGCATTATGCTGGCCGCGATATGGCGGCCGCCCCAGCGGCGGGTTCAATGTCACTGCACGTGGAACAACAGCAGCGTCTGGTTCAGGACGCCTTCGAGATTAAGTAACAGTAAGGATTAGGCATGGCGACTGATATCAAAGCTCCACAGTTTCCCGAATCAGTAGCAGACGGCACCGTGGCCACCTGGCACAAGCAGGAAGGCGAAGCGGTGAAGCGTGACGAGCTGCTGGTAGATATTGAAACCGACAAAGTTGTGCTGGAAGTAGTCGCACCCGCTGACGGCGTGGTCAGTAAGATCATGGCGGCAGAGGGTGAGACCGTGGAAAGCCAGCAAGTGCTGGGTACCTTCGATGAAGGCGCCAGCGGCAGTGCCGGCAGTAGTAATGACAAGCCCGCAGAAACGGATACTAAAGAAGCATCAGCGGATCATAAAGAGGATGCAAAGTCAGAGAGTGCGGACAATTCTGCCGATGACGATGATAGTTCCGGTGATCAGGCGGGGCCTGCCGCTCGTAAGCTGATGAGCGAGCATGGTATTGCTGCAGACCAAGTTAAAGGCACCGGTCGTGGTGGTCGCATCACCAAAGGGGATGTTGAAAAAGTCATCACCGACAAGGCGCAAAAACGTGCCAATCAGCCCGCCCCGCAACAACCGGCCACCCTTGATGTGCCAGGCGCTCCAGGCGAGCGTGAAGAGCGCAGAGTTCCAATGACTCGCTTGCGTAAGCGTATTGCTGAGCGTTTGGTATCGGCTCAACAGGACTCCGCAATGTTGACCACCTTTAACGAGGTCAACATGAAACCGATCATGGATATGCGTAAGCATTACCAGCCGGAATTCGAGAAAGCCCATAACGTGCGCCTTGGCTTCATGGGCTTCTTTACCCGGGCTTGCGTGGAAGCGCTGAAACGTTTCCCAGCAGTTAATGCGTCTATTGACGGTGAAGATATCGTTTATCACGGCTACTACGACGTGGGCGTGGCGGTTTCTACTGAGCGAGGCTTGGTTGTGCCGGTGCTACGTGACGCAGACCAGAAAGGTCTGGCGGAAGTGGAGTCACAGATCATCGAATATGGTCAGAAGGCCCAAAAGGGCAAGCTATCCATTGAAGAGATGACTGGTGGCACGTTTACCATTTCCAACGGTGGGGTGTTTGGTTCGTTGATTTCCACACCGATTCTTAACCCGCCGCAGACGGCCATTCTGGGGATGCACAAGATCCAGGAAAGGCCTATGGCAGTGGACGGTAAAGTGGAAATCCTGCCGATGATGTATTTGGCCTTATCCTACGATCACCGCCTCATCGATGGTAAGGAAGCGGTGCAATTCTTGGTTGCCGTGAAGAACTTTATCGAGGACCCGGCGCGGCTGTTGCTGGATATCTGAATGTATGCCTGCGTACTTCATGCTGCAGCACACCCCTAAAGCGTGGTGGCTGCGGTATGAAGCTTGACCGCGATAGAAGGAATTAGATTATGGCTGACAACTATGACGTCATCATCATTGGTGGTGGTCCGGGTGGCTATGTGGCTGCGATCCGGTGTGCGCAACTGGGCCTGAATACTGCCTGCATTGAAAAGCGCATTAATAAGCAAGATGAGCCGGCTTTGGGGGGGACCTGTTTGAATGTAGGCTGTATCCCCTCTAAGGCGTTGCTGGATTCTTCTTGGAAGTACCACGAAACCGAGTCCTCACTGGCTGATCACGGTATTAACATCAAGGGTGCAGAGCTGGACCTGGATACCATGCTTAAGCGCAAAGATACCATTGTGAGAAACCTCACTGGCGGTATCGCGCAATTGTTCAAGGCCAACAAGGTGACCTGGTTACAGGGCACAGGCCAGCTGAAAAGTGGAAAGCAGGTTGAGTTTCAGCCGTTGGATGGCGATGTCCAAACACTACAGGCAGAGCATGTAATTCTGGCGGCAGGCTCAGTGCCGGTAGATATTCCTGTGGCTCCTGTTGATCAAGAAATCATTGTTGATTCCACTGGTGCGCTGGAATTTGATGCTGTACCGAAACGCCTTGGTGTGATTGGCGCGGGCGTGATTGGTCTTGAGCTGGGAAGCGTTTGGGCTCGACTTGGCAGTGAAGTCGTCGTGCTGGAGGCTGTAGATGCCTTCCTGCCGGCTGTGGATAAACAAATTGCCAAAGATGCCCAAAAGCAGTTTGCCAAGCAGGGTCTAGATATTCGTCTGGGGGCCCGTGTCACTGGTTCTGAGGTGAAAAAGGATCAGGTAGTGGTCCGTTATAGCGACAAGGACGGAGAGAACGAAGAAACCTTCGACCGGTTGATTGTTGCTGTGGGTCGCCGCCCCTATACCGAAGGCCTGCTCAGTCAGGACGCCGGGGTGACCTTGGACGAGCGCAACTATATTTATGTCGATAACCAGTGTCGTACCGACGTTCCCGGGGTTTACGCCATCGGTGATCTGGTGCGAGGCCCTGCCTTGGCTCACAAGGCCATTGAAGAAGGCGTGATGGTGGCTGAAGTGATCATGGGAGAAAGTACCCAAGTGAACTATGACGCTGTCCCCGGTGTGATTTATACCCACCCGGAACTGGCCTGGGTTGGTAAGACCGAAGAGGAAGCGAAGGATTCTGGCGACGCTTACAAGACCGGAGCGGTACCTTTTGCCGCCAATGGGCGCGCCATGGCTGCCGGCGAAACCGGTGGCATGGTGAAGTTTGTGGCGGATGAAAAAACCGACCGCATTCTGGGGATGCACGTGGTAGGCCCTCAGGCGTCCGAACTGATTCAGCAAGGCGTTATAGCCATGGAGTTTGGGGCTACCGTAGAGGACTTGCAGCTGATGGTGTTTGGTCATCCAAGCCTGTCAGAAACCGTTCATGAAGCAGCCTTGGCCACAGACTTTAAAGCAATCCATGTGGCGCAGCGTCGTCGCAAAAAGTAACGATATTTGAATGGCCGCGATAACGGCGCTTGAACAGGGCGCCACTAATTCATTGATGATGGAAGTATTGGCATGAATCTCCATGAATATCAGTCAAAACAGCTTTTTGCTGATTATGGGTTGCCAGTCTCTACCGGCTTTGCCTGTGATACCCCGGAAGAGGTTGCAGCAAAGGCGAAAGAGATCGGCGGTGACAAGTGGGTCGTAAAAGCGCAAGTGCACGCTGGGGGCCGAGGTAAAGCTGGCGGTGTAAAGCTGGTGGATACACCGGAAGACGCCGCTGCCTTTGCAAAGAAGTGGCTGGGCAAGCAGTTAGTGACCTTTCAGACCGACGAACATGGTCAGCCGGTATCAAAGATTCTGGTAGAAACCTGCACGGATATTGCTAAAGAACTGTATCTGAGCGCAGTGCTGGACCGTGCTAGCCGTCGTGTTGTGTTCATGGCTTCCACCGAAGGTGGCGTGGATATCGAAACGGTTGCAGAAGAAACCCCGGAAAAAATCCTCAAGGCAGAGATTGATCCGCTGGTAGGTGCACAGCCCTATCAGGCCCGTGAGATCGCATTTAAGTTGGGTCTAGAAGGCAAACAGGTCAATCAGTTCGCCAAGATCTTCGTGGGTCTGGCAAAGCTGTTTGTTGACAAAGATCTGGCGCTGATCGAAGTGAACCCGCTGGTGATCACTGACACCGGTGACCTGCACTGCTTGGATGCCAAAATCAACGTCGATGGCTCGGCGTTATATCGCCATCCGGACATCAAAGCCCTAGACGATCCCAGCCAGGAAGATGAGCGCGAGCGTCGCGCTGCAGAATGGGATCTGAACTACGTCGCTCTAGAGGGCAACATCGGTTGTATGGTGAACGGTGCAGGTCTAGCCATGGGCACCATGGATTTGGTGAAGTTGAAGGGCGGTGCGCCGGCCAACTTCCTAGACGTGGGTGGTGGCGCCACCAAAGAGCGTGTTACCGAAGCGTTTAAGATCATTCTCTCCGATGATCAAGTAAAGGGCGTTCTGGTGAACATTTTTGGTGGTATCGTTCGTTGCGATTTGATCGCTGAAGGTATTATCGGCGCCGTGGAAGAAGTGGGCGTAACGGTTCCTGTTGTGGTGCGCTTGGAGGGCAACAATGCGGAGCTGGGTTCCCAGAAGCTGGCAGAAAGTGGCATGAACATCATTGCCGCACAAAGTTTTGATGATGCTGCCGAGCAGGTAGTGAAAGCAGTGGGAGGTGCCGCATGAGCGTATTGATCGACAAAAACACCAAGGTTATCTGCCAGGGTTTCACTGGTAGCCAGGGCACGCTTCACTCTGAACAGGCCATTGAATACGGCACCCAGATGGTGGGTGGTGTAACGCCGGGTAAAGGCGGTCAAACGCATTTGGGTTTGCCGGTGTTTAACACTGTGGCAGAAGCCGTTGCCGAAACCGGGGCCACTGCCAGCGTAATTTACGTGCCTGCACCGTTCTGCAAGGACTCCATTCTGGAAGCCGCAGACGCCGGCATCGAGCTGATCGTCTGCATTACCGAAGGGGTTCCTGCTCTGGATATGCTTTTCGTCAAAGAGTATATCTCCCGCAAAGATGGCATTCGTCTGATCGGGCCGAATTGCCCAGGGGTCATTACTCCTGGTGAGTGCAAAATCGGGATTATGCCGGGCCATATTCATACGCCTGGTAAGGTCGGCATTGTGTCCCGTTCCGGCACCCTGACCTATGAAGCAGTCAACCAAACTACCAAGTTGGGCTTTGGTCAATCTTCTTGTATTGGTATTGGCGGTGACCCGATTCCGGGGATGACATTCATTGATGCGCTGGAGTTGTTCCAGAATGATCCGCAGACCGAAGCCATTGTTATGGTGGGTGAAATTGGCGGTACCGCAGAAGATGAAGCGGCGGCCTATATTAAAGAGCATGTGACCAAGCCTGTGGTGAGCTACATTGCGGGTGTTACCGCTCCGGCGGGTAAGCGTATGGGGCATGCTGGGGCGATTATTGCCGGTGGTAAAGGTACCGCTGACGAAAAATTCGCAGTGCTGGAGGCGGCAGGAGTGAAGACTGTGCGTAACCCGGCAGAGATTGGCAAGGCTGTGAAAGAAGCGACTGGCTGGTAAGTTCGTCGCAAGCGTTTTAAAAAAAGCCGGCCTATAGCCGGCTTTTTTTTTATGGGCTTTAGTGGAGGCGATCGTCGTCCAGCTCAAAGGACTCGTACTCATTGAGTTCCTTCTTCAGGCGTCGCTCTTCCAGCCGTTCTTCAATGCGGTGGCGCATGTCCATGTTGACAGAGCGGCTGCGAGCGCTGCGCTCCTCCTGCTCATCCTCTTCAATGTTGTCATCAAGGATATCGAAATCTTCGTTCATCAGCAGATCTTCCGAATCAAGGTCTTGCTCATTACCACGATGGTTACTCATGGTGGCCTCCTTCCTGACCTCCTCAAACAACCTGTTATGCGAATCAATCGGGTCCGGGTCTTCGGTTTCCCAATGTCCTCAGCGCTTGTATATCTCGTGATTTTGGGGCTTACAAGTTTTTTTTCTTTTTCAATGATGAGTGGCGCTGAAAGGATGAGCGGAAGGTCTGTTTGTGGGCGAATAAGTACTTGCAGCGGGTCGTTTCGGAAGGCTAAATGTGATGCATGTCATAGCCCTGAACCTGATAGGAAAAACAATAACTTAAGTGCTGGAATGCCTGCAGAAGGCTTTGTAGAGTGAGAAGATGTTCGCCGCCTATCGATAGCGTGTGGGCTCATGGAGAAAATAATAATATGGCAGAACTGCTGATCATTGTTGGGGTAAGCGCACTTATTATCGCTACGCTAGGTTTGATGCATGAAGCTGGTAGCAGGGGCCACAGCCCGCTTTTTTTTCTGCTGCCTATGGTCAGCTTTGGGCAGGTGCAAAGTCACTGGGAATATTACCGATGGTGGGCGCTGGCTCGTGTGGGTGCGGTGCTAACCACGGCAGTGGGTGTTGGCTTGTTAGTGATGACTGGTGGCCTAGCGGGAGATATCGCAGTCCAGCCGATGTCGAGTCAGAGTGGCCAGGTCTTGCGTGGCGAGAAGAAGGCAAGCAGTACCGCTTTTGTTTCCTCGGAAGAGGCGGCGTTACTGGTTGTTGAGGGCCAGGGCAAGCGCCTCACAGGCCGCCTGCATGGCGAACCTTTTCGCTACGATCGCGTCGCTCTCATTGATGGGGTGTTGACGCTTAGTCAGGGCGAAGGATTTCTTGCGGATTTGGAAGTGCGTGTTCTTCTAGGCTGGAATCCAGAAGATATTACCGAACGCAAGACACTGATCGTTGGTCCATCTGATGAGGGCGCTCCGGTGGCCCATTTGTCTTGGAAACCGCAAGGCAAGGATTACCCTGAAACCCGAATTTTCGAAGGTGGCTACCGCATGGAGTTGGCGCTGGCGCCACTGGATACAGGTCAGCTCTCCGGTTCGATTGTGCTGGTTATGCCGGACAGTTTTAAAAGTTATCTAAGCGGGAATTTTACCGCCCACACTAATCACCTACGTTATCGCAACGGTGAGGTTGATCTGTACTTCGATCATGAAGACACCCTCGCTTATGTAGCGGAGGAGTTTCTGAAAACCCAGTTCCCACAGGGGGCTTTGCTCCATGTTCAGACTAAGCATGCGACCTTGCACCGGGCCGAGAAGGTGGGCCTTGTAATAGCAACGGTGGAATTAAGTAATGGAGAAGTTCAAGAGCGCAAGATTCGTCTTGAAAAAGCCGATGTGGGCTGGGCTGTGGTGCCTGGGTCAATGGACACTCGGGTAACTGTTGCTCCCCAGGATCAAGGCATTAAATTAGTAGAACCTAACATTGAGACGCCAGGGGAGACACATTCAACAGCACCCGAGCCGGTCACTCTGACCTTCCCCGAGCTGGTGGCGTACGTGAACCAATTTGTGTTGCTGGAAACTATCGGTGGCCAAAAACTGGAAGGTGTACTGCGCAAGATTAGTGGCGACCGCCTCTGGCTAGTGATGAGCGTGGGTAGCGGTAATGTGGAGCGTAGCGTTGGGGCGCCGGAATTGAAATCCATGACGCTGTCATCGGGTAAGCAAGTCTTGCTGGAATCCACGGGAAGTAAATTGCCGATTAGCGCGCAGCAACAACCCAAGGTTGAGTCTGCGTCGGTGAAAAGTGTGCAACAGCGTCCAGTGTCACCGGAAACAACTGAACCAGCATCAGAAGGGCACAGTGAACTTAAAACGCTAATAGGAAAAAAAGTGGTTATTGAAGCCAGTGACGGATCGAAACGTACCGGAGTTCTGCAGTCTCTGGTCGATGATCAGCTGACCTTGAGTGTGCCGGTAGGCGCGGGCAGTATGGAGTTTTTCTACGATCTTGACAGTATTCGCCATATTGAGGCTGCGCGTTAAAGGTATTTACTACAGAGGGAAGAGGGGGCTTTGGTCGGGCATGGAACGGCAGGCCTGCATTTTTTCTTTCCTTACGTGAATTCTATGTTTGTCGCACCATACCAAAAGGGACGCTCCGTTACCGGTTACCTGGTTAGCCCCCCCTTGAAAACTATCGATTTGCCCACATTTGTTGGATCAACATTACTCGTAGGTTCAGGAGTCAGCTGTGTCAGCCGAAAAACAAACTCATGGTTTCCAGGCAGAGGTATCCCGTCTTCTGCATTTGATGATTCATTCGCTTTACAGCAATCGTGAAATTTTTTTACGTGAATTGATTTCTAATGCCTCTGATGCATGCGACAAGCTACGCTTTGAGGCACTGGATAACCCGGCTTTGCTGGAGCAGGGTGGTGAGCCCCAGATTACCCTGCGCGTGGATAAAGACGCGGGTACCCTGACGATTGCCGATAATGGTATCGGCATGAGTGAGAACGAAGTGGTAGATAATTTGGGTACCATCGCTCGGTCTGGCACGGAAAAATTCCTGGCAAATCTTAGCGGTGACCAGAAAAAAGACGCCCAGTTAATTGGCCAATTCGGGGTGGGGTTTTACTCTGCGTTTATCGTCGCCGAAACCGTTACGGTAGAAACTCGCAAGGCGGGCGAAGCCGTTAATAACGGCGTGCGCTGGGAAAGTGATGGCAAGGGCGAATTTACTGTAGAAACCGTTCCCCGTGATGAGCAGGGCACAGCGGTGATTTTGCACCTGCGTGATGATGCCAAGGATTTTCTGGATGATTTCAAAATTCGTCAGGTGATCGGCCAGTACTCTGATCATGTGGCTTTCCCTATTGTTCTGGAAACGCCGCAAGAGGGTGACAAAGACACTAAAACCGAAACCCTTAATTCCGCTACGGCTCTGTGGCAGCGGCCGCGAAGTGAGGTGACTGACGAGGAATACCAGAGCTTCTACAAACACATCAGTCATGATTTTCAGGATGCTCTGACCTGGAGCCATAACAAGGTGGAAGGCAAGCTGGAGTACACCAGTCTGCTGTATGTCCCGGCTCAAGCCCCCTTCGATTTGTATCAACGTGAAGCTAATCGTGGCCTAAAGCTATATGTTCAGCGCGTTTTCATTATGGACGATGCAGAACAGTTTCTGCCCCAATATCTGCGCTTCATTAAGGGGGTGATTGATGCACCGGATCTGCCCCTGAACGTAAGCCGCGAGTTGTTGCAGGACTACGGTCCGGTTCAGAAAATTCGGTCCGCTTTGACAAAACGTGTGCTGCAAATGCTGAAAAAACTCAGCAACGATGACAAGCAGTACGCCAAATTCTGGGCGCAGTTTGGTTCTGTAATCAAGGAAGGTGTCGCAGAAGACCGGGATAATCAGCAAAGCATTGCCGCCTTGCTACGTTTTGCCACCAGCAAAACACCAGATTCAGTGAGTACATCTTTGGATCAGTATCTGGAGAGCAAGCCTGCCGATCAGGATTGCATCTATTATCTGCTTGCCGACACTCCGTCGGCTGCACGCCAGAGCCCTCATCTGGAGGTATTCCGCAAGAAAGGCATTGAGGTACTACTGCTCAGCGATCCTGTGGATGAGTGGATGGTGGGGTATCTGGAGAGCTACAAAGAGGTGAAACTGGTCAATGCGGCTCGCGGAGAACTGGACCTTGGGGATGAGAGTGAACAGGCTAATAATGATGATCCCTTGATCCAGCGCCTTGCCGCTAGCTTAACCGAGCAGGTTGAAGCAGTCCGGGCCACTACACGGCTGGTGGATTCCCCTGCGTGCCTGGTGCTAGCAGAAGATCAGCTGGGGCCTCAAATGCGACGTATGTTGGAAGCTGCCGGGCAACCGGTGCCGGAAAATAAGCCGGTACTGGAGGTGAATCTCGATCATACCTTGCTGCAAGCGCTGACCCGCATTGAAGAAGATGAAAAATTCAATGATTTCGCTGCCTTGCTGTTAGATCAAGCAATGCTGGCGGAGGGGCAATTACCGAAAGACCCGGCGGCGACCGCGCGCCGGATGCAAGCGTTGTTATCTCAGTCAGTCTAAAAGTCGTAGCACTGACTGCTTTCGACCGTCCGCTCTACGGGACTTTACGAGGTCACGTAGAGCGGCTGGTGTCAGCTTGATTACTTTCCGGGCCGCTTTGGCTGCGTTAGGCGGGTTTGGGTGCAAGCCCATTCCCATCATTTCTCGCGTTACCTGTTGCGGCGTTCTTCACGCTCCCGTTGTCTCGACTTCCAAGGGCGCCTATGATGCCGGAAAGCCGTAAACAAGGCGTTCCTATGACGCAAGAAAAGCATAATGCCGCCATTCTGGGTGGGGGCAGTTTTGGTACCGCCATGGCCAGCATTCTGGCGGCCAATGGGCACAACGTAAACTTGTGGGTACGTGACCCGGAAACCGCCGCTGCAATCAATATTGATCGCGAAAATACTCGCTACCTCCCCGGTGCAGAATTACCGAAAGAGGTGACTGCCACGGATAGCCTGGAAGAAGCGCTTGGCGGTGCTTCCATGGTATTTGTGGCGATTCCGAGCAAGGCTTTTGCCGAGGTACTGGAACAGGCCCGTCAGTGGGTGCCTGATGAGGCCGTGGTGATCAGTTGTACCAAGGGCATTTATGCGGATGGCTTCTTGTTGATGAGCGAGCTATTGCATCAGTATTGGCCGCATACTCGTATCGGCGTGTTAAGCGGGCCCAACCTGGCCAAGGAAGTGGTTGAACAGAAGTTCACTGGTACAGTAATTGCCAGCCCGGATGAGACGTTACGGCAGACTGTGCAAAACGCCTTGAGCTGCGACTATTTCCGTGTATATGACAATCCGGATATCTATGGCGTTGAACTGGGCGGGGCCCTGAAGAATATTTATGCGGTGGCTTCCGGCATGGCCGCGGCGATTGGTGTTGGTGAAAACAGCCGCAGTTTTTTGATCACTCGAGCGTTGGCTGAAATGAGCCGTTTTGCCGTGAAGCTGGGCGCTAATCCCATGACGTTCTTAGGCTTGTCCGGGGTGGGTGACCTAATTGCCACCTGTACGTCTTCGCTGTCACGCAATTACCAAGTAGGTTTTCAGCTTGGTGAAGGTAAAACCTTGGAACAAGCCATAGAATGCCTAGGCCAGACAGCCGAGGGCATCAACACCATCAAGCTCGTGGCGGATAAAGCGGCAGAGTTGGATGTGTATATGCCGCTTGCCACAGCACTGTACAAAATTGTCTATCACGGTCAACCGCTGGAACTGATGATCCAGAATCTGATGAGCGGCGAATACAAACATGATGTGGAGTTTCAGTTGGGCGCGTTTACGTCATGAAGCTCTATCTTAGTCGGCATGGTCAGGCGGTTGCCCAGGCGGAGACCGATGCCCTGAGACCATTGACAGAAGCTGGACAGGCAGCACTGCTTTCTCACTGGCAATCGCTTCAGGAACGGGGTGTTCAGATTAGCGGATTGATTGTGAGTCCGTATCTGCGCGCTCAGCAGACAGCGGATTGTATTGCGCAGGTATACCCTGGTTTGCCCCGGCAGGAGTGCCCCTATCTAACACCGGATAGCCCCCCCAAAGCGCTGTTTGACTGGTTGCTAGCCAACCCGCCAGCGGCTGACTCGGTGTTGGTTAGCCATATGCCGCTGGTGTCGCAATTGACGGCAAGCTGGACGGGTGTGTCGGAACGGGTGGGCTTCAATGTGGGAACCGTGGCTTGTTTTGATGTGGATGTTACTGCCGCTGACGGCGCGCAATTGCTTTGGTTATGCAGCCCAGGCGAAGAGATCGCCAACCGTTAATCCGCCCTTCAGCACCCTTGGTAGTCCGTTCTGTACCATTCGCCGATGCTTGCTTTGCAGACCGGGCTTACTATCGTAGCCTGAATTCGGTGGCACATAGAACGCATGACAGGCTCCTCAACAGTAAATAGTGCCATCGGAACGACGCCTGAGGGGGGATGCACGGTGTCTCCTTGCACCGTGCGGCTTAGGCCGAATTGAGCACCAACTACTGGTTGGTGTTTTTTTTTATGTTCGTTCTATGGCCGCAGAATGCTTGGCTCTGGATGCGCTCACGACTGGGTAATCGATGTGCATTTAGTGCCACGTCAAGAGCAATCCGCTTTTGGGAAACCTATCTGAAGAACCTAGGAATGGGAAAGCTCGAGCCATCATTGCCGGTGGTGTAGGTGCTGTTCCTGTTGGGGTTCGTGTTGCTCGCTTTCTCTATGTTATACGGGTTATAAACTTTTGAGTGATGGGTCTTGCTCTTCCAGTTTCCACTGCTGAACAGCGACCTGATTTTTAACTTGCTCAAGAACGTCTAGCAAAGTGTCGCGAATCAACGCATCCAGCTGTTCGCCCTCGCCGCCCGCAGCGTCAATCAAGTCATGTAATAACTGCTCCAGTTGGGGGCGGTTGGCAGAGGAGGCCAGGTCATCCACCAGCTGATCCACGAAGGCGCTACCCGTTTCGCGTACTGCCTCGCCAAGTAGCGCGATGGCGCGGGGGCCCGCAACGGGAATGCTGGCAAGACGTCGGCCGGCTTGGGTGCGCACTAGGGATTCGTCTGTCAGGTGCGAGAAGTATTCGGCTAATTGATCGCGGTATTGGCCATGACTTTTTTGGGTTGCGTTGGCAATGCGCGCGGCGACAAAACTAACCAGTTGTTCTTTGCGGGGTACTAGGACCTGGGACTCAATACGGTGAAGCAGGGGGCTGCCACCCCCGATTTCACGCTGCGCGCCACTCAGCACGTTGATGACGACACGGTCGGATATTTCCTCCACAACAATACCGTAGTATTTGAGAATAGTTTGCCCCAACCAGGTCTGAGATAGATCCACGATGCCCATACGTTGTAGACGTATTAATAGGCTGATAACGCGCAGAATCCGCAGCCAGCGGAAGCTACCCACGGGAATACAGCCGAGCAGGTCATACCAATGGGCAAACGGATAGAAAAACCAGCGATGGTATGTGTGTCGGGCAATAGCAACAATCCAGCGAATGGTGAATTCCGTTAGGTAGACCGCCACAAAGCAGAGGTCGTAGAACAGAAAATCACTATGAATGGTGTCGCGATAAAAGTTGTGGAAAGCCGGTACCAGCGAAGCAAGAAAATCCTGAACAGGTGGCACCTGAAACAGCCAGTCAAACAGGATTAGGCTCAAATTGGCGATCACCAGCACAATCATGGCCAGGTCGATAATGAAACCGATGGTATCCAGGTTCGCTTTTAACTTTTCCGGGTGCAGCCTGACTTTCATGGAATAACCTGCTCAGCCGTTAAAACGTGCCCAGACCGGACAATGATCCGAGGGCTTTTCCATTGCGCGCATCTGATAATCCACACCGGTGGTGTCCAGCTTGGCCATCAGTGGTTCAGTAGCCAATACGGTATCAATGCGCAGGCCTCGGCGTGGCTCACGATCAAAGCCCTTGGAGCGATAGTCAAACCAGGAGAACACGTCGTCGGTGGTGGGATTCTGGTGTCGGAAGGTGTCAGTCAGGCCCCAGCCTACTAGGCGGTCCCACCATTCCCTTTCTTCAGGCAGGAAGCTGGTTTTGCCTTCGCGCAGCCAGCGCTTGCGGTTCGGCTCGCCAATGCCGATATCCAGATCTGTAGATGAAATATTGAAGTCCCCCATTACCGCCACTTGATCGCTGGGCTGATGGTGGGTGATCAGGTAATGCTGCAGATCTTCGTAGAATTTTTTCTTGGCAGGAAACTTTAACGGGTGGCCGCGGTTTTCCCCTTGAGGGAAGTAGCCGTTGAGTACTGTGATTAGGCTACCATCATTATGTTTCAGTGTGCCGATAATCATGCGCCGCTGCGCGTCTTCGTCGTCGGTGGGGAAACCATACTGCACTGATTCCAGAGGTTCGCGGGTAATCAGGGCCACCCCATAGTGGCCTTTCTGGCCAAAATAATAGGGATGGTAGCCCATATCCCGAACCGCCTGCTCTGGAAAATCCGGGTCGTGAACCTTGGTTTCCTGCAAGCCGATTAATGCGGGTTGGTATTTGTCGATCACCGCCTGGAGCTGATGTAGACGGGCACGAATACCATTGATGTTGAATGAAATCAGGGTCATAGCGCCTCCTTGGTGCCCGCATTGTACACTACCTTAAAAGTCGTTCATCGCGGATTTGATAGAATGATACGATTGGCGTGCCAGCCAGCCCCTTAGGCTTTTGTCCAGAGAGTCTGATGTCTGACAAAATCCTGGCGCTCAAGGTTTCTGCATGCGGTTGCTATTACTTTCTATGCCAAACCATGCCAAGACAGCCGAAAGCTTTAAACGGGCATCTAGTAACGCCTGCATGCATCTGTGCTGTCACGTATGGCGTTATCGGCCATGGTGTGCTTGTTGTTAGTGCCGTTAAGATGTGCCTTTTGCTTGGGCCGGATGCCTTGGCCCATTTGGAGATTTCATGCCTGAACAATCAGGTCGTCAGGTCCTTGCCTTCGCACATGCCAATGGCATACCTGGCCATAGTTACGACACCTTTCTTGCACCGCTGGCTGCTGAATATGAATTGGTAATACTGGACCGTGCCGGGCATGATCCAGCTTTTCCTGTGGATAGTGGCTGGCACAGTCTTAGCCTAGAGTTGGAAGCACAACTGGCACCATTGCCTAAGCCTATTGTGGGGGCTGGGCATTCATTGGGGTCGGTGTTGATGTATCTGGTGGCACAACGTCGCCCAGACTGGTTTTCAAGTTTGATTATGCTGGATCCACCAGTGATGAATGGACTGCCCGGATTACTGATTCACGCAGCGAAACTCACTAGGCAGATTGATAAAGTCACCCCGGCAGGGAAAAGCCTTGGGCGTCTTGATTACTGGCCGGATTGGGATTCTGTGGTGAGCTATTTTTCTTCACGAGGCTTGTTCAAGACATTTGATCCTCGCTGCTTGTCTGATTATTTGAACGCGGGTGTTGAGTCATGGGAAGGGGGATGGCGATTGCGGTTTCGGCCGCAAGTTGAAGTGGATATTTTCCGTCATACCCCCACCAATGTTACTCGCATGCCTCGGTTACAAGTCCCAGGGGCTATCGTCACGGGTAAAGATTCTCCTTCTCCTTTTCATGACTGCGGAAAACGCCATGCGAAGCGTCACGGCATGCTTCATCGTATTGCAGAAGGCTCGCACATGTACCCACTGGAAAAGCCAGAAAAAACGCTGGAGTTGTTCCGTGAGTTACTGAATGAATTGCAATCTAAAAAACGCTGAATCATGGATGCGATAGAAAGAAAGTTCAGTGTCTACGGGCAGACGATTAGCGCGCTGCAATGGCCTGGAGAGGTTGATAGAAATGACGCAGAACCTATCTTGGCCTTGCATGGCTGGTTGGATAATGCCGCGTCATTTGCGCCGTTGTCCCGCTTTATTCAACGACCGTTGCTGGCCATGGATTTTTCCGGCCACGGCCATTCCGACCATCGCCCTTGTGGCGTGGTTACCCATCTGGTGGATCATGTACGGGATGTACTGGCGGTGGTCGACCAATTAGGGTGGACGCGTTTTACCTTGATGGGACACTCCATGGGCGCAGGGATTGCCTGTCTGTTCGCCGCTGCCTGCCCTGAGCGAGTATCACGGGTAGTGTTGATAGAAGGGTTGGGGCCACCGAGTACTGATGGCAAGGATGTGGCCAGCAATCTTCGTAAAGCCCTGGATGATTCTGCATCCTTGGCTGGAAAGCGTAAACCGGTTTACGCCCATGTAGAGGATGCGATTGATGCACGTACAAAAGGGTTTGGTGGGTTGAACCATAAAGCCTCCGCGCTTTTGAGCGATCGAGGCTTAATGCCCGTGGAAGGTGGCTGGACCTGGCGCGCAGACAGCCGCTTACGGCTGACCTCGTTTCTACGCCTTACTGAAGAACAGGTGGAAGGCTTTGTCCGTGCGATAAAGGCTCCGGTATGCCTTATTATTGGTGAGCAGGGCATGGGCGGTAACGGTATGTTTGACCATCGACTGGGCTGGCTGAGTGGTGCCACCATTGTACGTTTGCCTGGGCGCCATCATTTGCACATGGAGGAGCCGCAAAGTGTTGCAGCCAGCATAAATACGTTTCTGGGTGAGACCGATGACCTTCTTTCAAGGGCTGGCGATGACTGACCAAAACCACCAGTACATGTATGCATATGGTTTTAATCGGTCATGGTGCTGGGGGGCTGTGTCGTTATCCTCAAAAGAAAACGGTGACAGCCCCAGGAGAGCGGTGCCATGAAAGTGATCGAAGCTACATCATTAGTGGATTATGTCGGCAAGGAATTGGGTGCGTCGGATTGGTTTCAGATCGATCAGGAGCGGATTAATGCATTCGCGGATGCGACTTTAGATCATCAGTTCATTCATGTTGATGCGGAGCAGGCCAAGAATACTCCCTTCGGTACCACTATTGCTCATGGCTACCTGACTCTGTCTTTATTGCCCTACTTGCAAGCGTCCATTGACGATTTTCTAATGCCCAAGGGCATGAAAATGGGCATGAATTATGGCTTCGACAAGCTACGCTTTATGGCGCCCGTGAAAGAGGGTAAGCGGATTCGTGCCTTGGCAACCTTGCTGGACGTCTCTGAGAAACGCGAAGGGCAGTGGTTGCTCAAGTTTGCGTTTACCGTTGAAATTGAAGGCGAAGAAAAACCAGCGCTGGCCGCAGAGTGGTTGCTGATGTATTTCGTCTAGTCTAGTTGTCATGGTATTCGCTTTGGGTTACTTGATTTCAAATCTCTTGCGGTCTGGTTTACGCCTGACCGCAACGCTTCTTTTTGTGAGTGTGTCGCCTCAATAACGTGCCTTTGATATTTTCCTGCTATTGTTGCTGCAAACTAGCAAGGCTGATGACCCGTAAATTCATCAGCCGTCGCATGCTAATGAGCCTTAGATTATGTGCTGTTCGGGAAAGCTATTGCCGCTGTTTTGGTATTAATGACAGGGCGTTTTGCATGGCGGTTCGACCTAAGCACTTACTGAAAAAACACTATTTACCTACCATTATGCGCGTGGGTTTTGCCAGCGTCGGTCTTGGCTTTGTGACTAAATGCTTGGATGTGCCCTGAGCACAGGTGCGCTGGGGCTTCTGGGAAAGGAATAGGTCATAATGGATAAGGCGTCCAAACCCTCACTGTTGTTTGTGGATGATTCTAAGGTAATGCGCCTTGCGGCTGACAAGATGCTCGGTAGAGAGTTTCGAGTCGAGGTGGCAGAAAATGGTCTCCAAGCTTGGACCATGGTATGTCACAACCCGTCCATCAGCGTGGTTTTTTCTGATCTGGCCATGCCGGAAATGGATGGTTTCGCGTTGCTGAAAAAAGTCCGCACCAGCGAGGATGAAGGCGTTGCTGGATTGCCGGTTATTATTGTTACCGGTGCAGAGAATGATGATGAAGCTCGGGCTGAAGCCCTACGGCTGGGCGGCACGGATTTCATCAGTAAACCGTTTAATTCCACTGACTTGTTAGCTCGTGCCAGAGCCCACGCCAACTACCAAAATGAGCGCAAGGAATTCGCCAAACAGGCGATGATTGACCCGCTAACCCGGTTGGGCAATCGCCGTTACCTAGTACATCGACTGCGCCAGGAGCTGGCATTGGCTGCCCGCCAGCAGTACAGGCTGTCAGTCGTGCAGCTGGAGATTTGCCAATTCAATCAACTTTTCGTTCAGCTGGGTAAAAAGCGCACGGATATGGTGCTTTTGAAGTTGGCTCAGTCCCTGCGTGGGGTGATTCGTAAGGAAGACTCTCTGGCACGTAGCAGCGTGGCGCAATTTACCGTGTTGTTACCCAGCGCTGGGCCAAATGGCGCCAAGCGATTTGTGGAGCGAGCATTGAAAGTCAGCGAGAGGCTGGCCTTCCAGTTTCGGGGCAAGGTGCAGCGGTTGCCGCTGACGGTCATTATCCATACCCCGGCTGTGCATGCGGGATTGGCGCCGCGTCAGGTACAACTGGCGTTGGAGGAGCAGTTAAAGCAGGCTAGAAAGTTGGGGCCAGGTACCGTATTAAGTGATGATGCAGATACTACCTTGTCGGTAGATGAATCTGCACCCATATTAACGATTGAGCAGGCACTGGTGCTGCTACGTGCCGGGAAACCTCGGGCAGTGGTTAGCGCATTGCCGGACTTGGAACGTCAGTTGGCACCGTTACTAGAACTGATGAAGCGCTCAGCGTCAGATCAGGAGGCAGTATGAAAGTTATGGTTGATCGCCAGTATCCCATCAGTGTGAATCGGCTTTATGAAGTACTGACAAGCAAGGCGTTCTACGAAACCCGCTATGAATGGAGCAAGGTGGATAATTATCGTTTTGGCGCCTTTGAAGACACATCACGGGGAATGTTGATTCAATTAATACAGCCAATTGCTATCAGCACTGACAAAGTGCCATCCATGGCCCGTCGTTTCTTACCAGAAAGCGCTGATTTGCTGACAGAATTTTTGTGGACGCCCCCTCCCATAGCAGGGCGATATCAGGCCCAATACCGGTTTGAGTTAGGCAATGTGCCCATAAAAATTGGCGGTGTTATGGTGCTGACCGGAGATGAAAACGAAGCGATTCAACACACGGAGGTGGAGATCAGCAGTTCCGTGCCGTTGGTTGGAAAAAAATTAGTGTCATTGGTGGCACCCAAAATTGATAATGCTCTGGCGAGTGATTACCGCGATACACTACGCTATGTAGAAACGTTCTGCTGAGTGTTGTAATTTTAAGCGATAGTTACCTTAGCGGCTTAGCAGGCTTCCAAGGGTCTGCTAAGAAGACTCCCCGGTTCCCTTACGGCGGTAGCGACGTCCTCGTTGCTGCATTTTTTTGTCCCATCGCTTTGTGAACCAACGCTTCAATCTCCATTGTGCCCGTGTGGATGCGCAGGGCGTATGCAGGGCGGTGGCCTCAGGTGTTTTTAGCATAGCCAGAATATCACCGCTCAGTGAAGCCGCAGTATTTAAACTGTCACGGGTTTTACGTTTGTAGCGGGCTTGGCTGAGCGGATCGGTAGCATCCAATTGTTCAGCTTGTTCCTGGTAGAGTGGTAGGGCAACTGCCCGGGCGTTCACTGGGCTGTTGGCCAGCTCGCTATTTAGGCTTTCGGTCAGGGCGATGATGGCCGCATAGGTCGCACTGCTTGCGGAGGTGAGTGGCCCGGGGAGTAGGCCGCAATCGGGCACCACATTAATAATGCTCCCATATCCTTGTTTTTTCATAGCAGTTAGCGCGCTCTGACTGCTGTTTACTACTTGCATCAACTGTTGGCTGGCCAGCGTTTGCCATTGCTGAGTCTGCGCCGCTTCAAAAGGCCCCACCAGCATATTTCCGGGTAAATTAACCACCACATCCAGCTGCTGCCAGCGACTTAGAACCCGGTTGACGGCTCGCTGAATGTCCCTCACTTCACCCGCTATTGTCTCGATAAATAGAGCTTCATGACCGTCTTCATGCAAGCGGCGGCACAGTGCGTTACCGGTATGGGTATCGTCGCTGGCGATCGCAATCCGATAGTGCCCGGCAGCAGCCTGTGCTAGAGCCAGACCTAACGGTGTGCAGCCTCGGGTAATCAGCAGGGTTGGGGATTGTTTCAACGTGACTCCAAATGTAATAACGGTAGAAAAAATATCCTTGTGAACAAGTGTTGACTTTCAGGAATGAAAAGTTAACATGTGTTCACTAAAGGAATTTGAGGGAGCAATTGTTATGACTTTATTCTCGCGTTTGTTTAAGGATATCCTGGCTTTGATTGTTGCTGTAGCGGTAACGATTCTCATCGTGGTGGCCGTGGAAAATAATGGCGACAACCTGTTCTGGGCTTTGTTGGCGTTTGTCTGCATGGTGCCTGTTATCGCCAGCGCAGCCGTTACCATTAAGCGCGATTGGGAGAGTAGCGGCGCTCCCGACGCATTCTAAGAGTGTTCGTTAACAGTTGCATCACCAGTTGAATGTACGTCTGTTGTCGTTACCTTCTCCATCTTGGAAACCGGTAGCGACAACACCGTTTCTTCCCCCTCGCTACGGGCGAGCACCACGGTTACCACACTATCTCCCCAGACGTTGACGGCGGTGCGGCACATATCCAGCACACGATCCGTTACCAGAATCAGTCCGATGGCTTCGGCTGGCAGGCCGATAGCGCCAAGGATCACGGTGATGGCCACTAAGGAGGCAGCTGGAATACTGGCTACGCCGATTGATGTAAGCAGGGCGGTAATCACGATCATGAACTGGGTGGCCAGAGACAGATCCATACCGTAAGCCTGGGCAATAAACATGGCTGCTACACATTCATATAGGGCGGTGCCATCCATATTGACGGTGGCCCCCAGAGGCAGCACGAAGCTGCTGGTGCGGGTTGATACGCCGGAGCGTTTCTGTACACATTCCATAGACAGCGGCAACGTTGCTGCTGAACTGGCCGAGGAGAATGCCGTGAGCAGCGCTGGCGTCATGGCTTGAATATGGCGAAGAGGGGAGCGTTTCGCGGCTAGCACGATCAGCAGCGGCATGAACACGAAAGCATGCAGAGCCAGGGCTACCAGTACCGTAAGAAAGAACCAGGCAAGCGGTTCGATGGCATCCATGCCAGTGCGAGTCACGGTGGCGGCAATAAGAGCGAATACTCCTAGCGGGGTAAAACGGATCACCAGCATGGTGATTTTCATGACCACCTGGTAGATCCCGTCGATGATATTGCGCAGACTCTGGCCAGACGATGAGCGCTCGGTGCGCAGAAAAAACCCAAACAGCAGCGAAAAGACGATCAGCCCGAGCATTTGCCCGTTGGCGGCAGCGGCGATCAGATTGGGGGGAAGCATCTGGAGTAGGATCTCGGTGAAATCACCGACGCCTCGGCCGTCGATTTTAGCTAGGGCGTCCTGGGTTTCTGTGGCCAAGCCTAGTAGATCTCGGGCGGGCTGACCATTGATGATTCCGGGAGTGAATAGATTCACTGCGACCAGCCCGATTAGCACCGCCACCAGGGTTGTGCTCATGTATAGGACGACGGTTTTCAAACCCATTCGTCCCAGGTTTTCGTCATCGCCAACGCCCACCATGCCGTTGATAATGGCGGTAACGATTAACGGAATGACCACCATCTTCAGTGCATTGATGAACAGGCTGCCCACCAGATCGTAACCGCTGATAATCGGCATTCCCAAGAGGGTGCTGGATTCCGCAGTAAAACTGCCGGCCAGAGTGCCGGCCAGCATGGCAAAAAATATCTGGTGATGTAATTTCATCATTTCCCCTGTGGTGCGAACCTCGGTCTCTTCAACTTCTGAGAGTACCTGATCCTGTGCTGTGTAACAGAGAGTAAGTCTACATCAGTGCCTGCAGCCCTTCGGGGTTATCAAGCTGGAGTAAGGTTGTCTGGTAGGCGCCCTTGAGCTGACGGTCAGCCTCCACTGGCCCCAGCCGCTGGCATAGCAGTACGTAGGTACGATTCAATTGATCGCGCAGGCTGGGCAGTGGCAGGGGGCTTAGCGGTTTGTCCGGTGCTTGTAGCCAGTATTCCATAGTGAGCCGAGTTTCTGTGCTAACACTGGCCTGTCGCAATTGCGTCCCTTGATCCACCTTCAATTGGCGGGCTGTCGGTTTGCCAAGTCTCAGCCAAAGCGCTTGAAGCAGAAGCTGGAAGGCATAAGTATAAGGGTGGGTGTCGGTGAGATTCTTGTCACTAATGGCCAGAGGGTCAGCGGCCAGTTCACTGTCGGAAAGCGTCATGGCTTGTACCAAACTCATATGAATGTGATGCCTACGCTCATTGAGATCGAACAGGCGGCATAGATCACTCACAAACCCTTGCAGTGAAAAACTTGGGCGCTGCGAATAATGCTGTTGCCAGTGGCTAATCGCTTCCCGTAACACGGGTTCATTCATATATGGTGTTAGGCCAGTAATGACGGCTCGCCGTCGACGCTGAACACTTTGCTCTATGGGCACGAAGTTCATGGCCGCGGCTCCTGACGGCTTGCCCTCTCTGCGCTATAATTTTCGCTGCTGTATAGGGTGTTTTGGGGGAATTCAGGATAGCCGATTTCAGCATGTTCGCTGAGATCTAGCCCTCGCTGTTCGTGCAGTGCGGGCGCCCTCAGCCCGGCTAAAATAGACACCAGCATGTACATGATTAATGCGGTAAAGAATGCCCAGCCAAATGCCACGACCACTCCCAGTAGTTGCACCATCACACGCTGGCTATTGAACAGATCGCCGTCGTAAAACAGTCCGGCGGCCAGGGTGCCCCACGCACCGGCAAAGGCGTGAACGGGTACCGCGCCCACTACATCATCCAGTCGAAAGGCGAGCAGAATGCGAGCCCCGAAGGCGGCTAGTGCGCCGGCAACCACGCCGGTGACAATGGCAAAGCTAGGGGTCATGACGTCACAGCCGGCGGTGACGGCGACCAGTCCGGCCAAGCTGCCATTCACTGTTTCCGTGAGCAAGATCGGGTGACGCTTGGCCATACGGAAGATAACACTGCCGACGGCTCCGGCGGCAGCGGCAAGTTGGGTGTTCAGGTTCACTTTGGCAATGTCTACGCTGGCCGACAGGGTTGAGCCGCCATTAAAACCAAACCAGCCGAACCAAAGAATGAAGCCACCCAGTGCTACGTAGGAAAGGTTGTGTCCAGGGATGCTGCGTGGGGTACCTTGGCTATCGAAACGGCCCAGGCGGGGACCGACTACCATGATGCCGGCCAAGGCGCACCAGCCGCCAATACTATGAACCACAGTAGAGCCAGCGAAATCAATAAAGCCCATTTGTGCCAACCAGCCATTATCGTTCCATGCCCAGTTGCCAAACAATGGATAGATAACCCCAGTAATGAACACCGCGCCACACAGGTAACCTGCGTAGCGTGTTCGTTCTGCCATTGCGCCGGAGGCGATAGTAGCGGCCGTGGCCGCAAACATAATCTGGAACAGGAGCATAGCCCAGGTGCTGCTATCTGCGTGGTTCAGCATGAACTGATCCTGTCCGAACCAGCCATTGCTGCTGGTGCCGAACATCAACCCAAAACCGACGGCCCAGAAAACCAGAGTGCCGACGCACAGATCCATATAGTTTTTCATCACTACATTCAGGGAGTTTTTCGCTCGGCTCAAGCCGCTTTCGAGCAGTGCAAACCCCGCCTGCATGAAAAAAACCAGCGCCGCGGCGATGGCAATCCACACAGTATCAGTAGCGGTGAGAGTGTCCGCATTGGCAAACTGGGGAATAAACAGCAGAGAAGCCCAGTGGTGGCGTCGCAGAGGCATGGTTATGAACCCTATTCATTATTGGTTAATGAAGCAGGTATGCAATCTCTGCGCCAGAATGTCGGGCGGTTGGGGGTGGCTCCTCTACTTCTTTATCATTAGTTTGTGCGCCATTTTGGTGCGCGCAAATGGAGGTGGTGCGCTCCGCGTTCTATGCGGTGGCGCTAACGAGCTGGCACATCTGTCGAATCAACTGGAGCTGGCGTTCGGAGACTTTTTGCACCGATAGGCGAGGCCGCACAACCAGTTCCATGTCCGCAAACTCTGGATGGTGCTGTATCTGTTTGAGTGTCAGGGGGTGCGGGTAGTGGCAGACATACTGTACGTCAGCCTGGTACCAGCGGGGATGATCCTGGCGGCTACGTGCATCATAGCCATCGCTAGCAGGGTCAAATTGGGTTGGATCTGGGTAAGGGTCGCTGGTAACGACGGCTTCACCAACAATGGCCGGGACTGCGCAACTGGAGTGATAGATCAGCACGGTATCGCCGGCCTTCATCTCATCGCGTAGGCGGTTACGGGCCTGATAGTTGCGTACCCCGTCCCAGCCGCTAGTGGCGTTTTTGCTGTCGCGCAGATCATCGATGCTGAACGCGTCAGGTTCTGTTTTTAATAGCCAGATGGGGCTCACTCCTGTAGGTGCTGTTTAAGCAGGCACTCCTTGGCCTGGGCTATGGTGTCGCAAATGTAAACCGAGAAGGTCGGTTTGTTAAGCTTTAGTAGCCATATTGTGAAAGGTTCGGTTGAGTGTGCTTCCAGCACAATGGCTTTGATTTGAGTGATTTGGGCGAAACCTTCACGGCAGGACGAAGTAAAGGGGGGGCATACAACATTATCGTAGTCACGCTGGTGGCGGTCTTTTTGCTGTAAGCGTGGCAGGCTTTTATAAGTGATTCTGTGCTAATCTTCAGCGCTTCTTTTTATTGGCGGCCGATAAGCATTAACCAGATAATCGGCTGGCCTGCCGGTGGAGATGGATGCGTGATCAGTTCGCAGCAACAGAATGAAGCGATTGCCACCCTGCAAACCGTGCGCGATTGCCTGCGTTTCGGGGAAAGCATGTTGCGCAGCGGGGAGGTGTTCTTCGGTCACGGTAATGATGATCCTTGGGATGAGGCGCTCGCCTTGTTGATGCACCAGCTGGCGCTACCGCTGAACAGTGACCCTCGGGTGCTTGATGCCCGTTTATTGCCCTTAGAAGTCAGTGGCTATGTGAGCCAGTTGGTGCAGCGTGTCAATCATCGGGTTCCTGTGCCATATCTGACCCACGAAGCTTGGTTCTGTGGCCTGCCGTTTTATGTGGATGAGCGTGTGCTGATTCCGCGCTCGCCCCTGGCCGAGCTGATCGAGCAGTCCTTTGCTCCTTGGGTGGATCCGGAGCAGGTGCATCGGGTGTTGGATTTGTGCACCGGCAGTGGTTGCATTGCCATTGCCTGTGCTTACGCCTTTGAGCATGCACGGGTGGATGGCAGTGATATCTGTGCGGATGCGCTAGCTGTCTGCAAAGAGAACATCGAGCGTCATGGTCTCGGTGAGCAGGTCAGGGCACTACAGTCCGATGGCCTGGCCGCCGTTGATGGGCCTTATGACTTGATCGTTTCTAACCCACCCTACGTGGACGCACAGGATATGGCGAGCCTGCCGGACGAGTACCGCCATGAGCCGGAGCTGGCACTGGCCTCGGGCAATGATGGGCTCGACTTCACTCGCCGGCTGTTGCTGGATGCGCCTGATCAGCTCAGCGAAGAGGGCGTGCTGATTGTGGAAGTGGGCAATAGCTGGGAGGCCATGTTGCAGGAATGGCCTCAGGTGCCGTTTTTCTGGTTCGAGTTTGAGCGGGGCGGGCACGGGGTATTCATGCTTAGCCGCCAACAGCTGCTAGAATACCGCGAACATTTTTAAGAACCCTTGCCCCCCGCGATGATCACAGTTGGGTATTGTCGGGACGTTAGGGCGCAGAGTCACAGCGGAGATACCGATATTTCCGCCCTACAGCAGAGCATTTGAGGAGCCCATGGCAGGCAATAGTTTCGGCGAGCGTTTCAAAATCACCACCTTTGGTGAAAGTCATGGCCCGGCCCTGGGTGCCATCGTGGACGGCTGCCCCCCCGGCCTGGAAATTAGTGAGGAAGACTTGCAGGTGGAGCTGGATCGGCGCAAACCCGGTACCAGCCGCTATACCACCCAGCGCCGTGAGCCGGATCAGGTGAAGATTCTCTCCGGGGTATTTGAAGGCAAAACCACCGGCACCACTATCGGCCTGCTGATTGAGAATACCGACCAGAAGTCCAAGGATTACTCCAATATTGCTGGCACTTTCCGCCCCGGGCATGCGGATTACACCTACACCCAGAAATACGGTTTCCGTGATTACCGAGGTGGTGGGCGCTCTTCTGCTCGGGAAACCGCCATGCGTGTGGCGGGCGGCGCTATTGCACGAAAGTTTCTGGAACAGAGGCTGGGAATTCGGATTTATGGCGGCTGCACCCAGATCGGTGATGTGAAAGCGGAGTCTCTTGACTGGTCGACGGTAAATAATAATCCGTTCTTTTTTCCGGATGAAAGCAAGGTGCCGGCGCTGGAAGATCTGATTAATGCCCTGCGCAAGGACGGCTCTTCCATTGGTGCGCGGGTGGAAGTGTTTGCCGACGGCGTTCCCCCAGGCTGGGGTGAGCCGGTGTTCGACCGTATTGATGCGGATCTGGCCAAGGCGATGATGTCCATTAACGCGGTGAAAGGCGTGGAAATCGGTGATGGCTTTGCTGTTGTGAACCAGCGCGGCGAGCAGCACCGTGATGAGATGACACCGCAAGGCTTTCTAAGTAATCATTCCGGTGGCGTGCTGGGCGGGATTAGCTCCGGGCAGACGATGCGTGTCGCTATGGCTCTCAAACCGACCTCCAGTATTCTAATTGCGGGCAAGAGTATCGGTTTGAATGGTGAAGCGGCCGAGGTGGTAACCAAAGGGCGCCATGATCCTTGTGTGGGTGTGCGAGCAACGCCCATTGCTGAGGCCATGCTGGCCATCGTGCTGTTGGACCATTACCTGCGCCACCGTGGCCAGAATGCCGACGTAGTGCCCCCTTTCCCGCCGATTCCAGGGTGAAGAACGTTTAACGGAGGCCAGACGCCAGACAAGGAAAATCAGCAAAAGCGCCTGAGGTAGAACGCTGTTTACACTGCACCGGCATTGGGCGCTTTCTGCAAGACAAGGTTTATCGTTCATGCCCTATTACTGGCGACTGTCAGGCTTCTATTTTTTCTATTTCGGGCTGCTCGGCACGCTGGTGCCGTACTGGTCCCTGTATCTGAAAGATCTTGGCTTCAGTGCCGTCGCCATTGGCGGCCTGATGGCCATTCCTCAACTGACCAAAATTGGCGCCCCGAACCTGTGGGGTTGGCTGGCAGATCGCAGCGGGCAACGGCTGCGCATTATTCGTGCCGGTAACCTGCTGGCTGCCATCGTATTTCTGCCAGTGTTCTGGGTAGACACCTTTTGGGGCATGGCAGCTTTACTGGTGTCCTTCAGTTTCTTCTGGAATGCGGTGCTGGCCCAGTTCGAGGTGCTTACCCTGCAGTCACTGGGCAGCCAATCACATCGTTACAGTCACGTTCGGCTGTGGGGCTCGGTGGGGTTTATTCTCGCCGTTTTGGTGCTGGGGGAGGTGCTCGATCGGGCCGGGACGGCTGTGTTGCCCTGGGTGCTCAGTGGTCTGCTCTGGTTGCTGTGGTTAGGCACGCTGACGCTGCCGGCGGGCAACGCACCGCGGAGTCGGGCTTCCGGGGCAGGGGTGTCGGCTTGGCAGGTGTTACGGCGCCCGGCAGTCAGCCTTTTTTTAATCGCCTCGTTTCTGATGCAGATGTCCCACGGCCCGTATTACACCTTCTATAGCATTTATTTGGAAGAGCTGGGTTTCAGCAAATTCGTTGTTGGTTTGTTGTGGTCTTTGGGCGTGCTGGCCGAGGTGGGCTTGTTTGTGGTGATGCACCGGCTGCTATCGCGCTTTTATATCCCCTGGATTCTGGTGGCGAGCCTGCTGTTAGCCGCGTTGCGTTGGTTGATGATTGCTATGGCGGGGGATTCGCTATGGTTGTTGGCATTGGCTCAGCTGCTCCATGCGGCTAGCTTTGGCAGCTTCCATGCCGCCAGCATTGCCTGGGTGCACCGTCAGTTCGGTGAGGCACTGGGTGGCCAGGGGCAAGCACTGTATTCCAGTCTGGGCTTTGGTGCTGGGTGGGCGGCCGGAGCCGGCTTGTCCGGTGTGCTGTGGCAGCAATGGGGCGTAAATTTGTTTTTCGCCGCGACGCTTGTCGCGGTGCTGGCTGCGGGGTTGTTGGTGGTGGGCGGGGTGACTCGCTCAGCGCACCGTGGACAGATCAGGTGATCTGCCCACGCAGAGCGCGCAGGAATGCCTGGGCCGCGTTGGATTGGCTTCGTGCCGGGTGAGTCACTACGCCGAGCTGACGTTCGGGTAGTGGCACATTCACCGGCAGCTGAATCATGCCTCTGTCGACCATGGTGGCGGGAAGAACACTCCAGCCCAGGCCAATGGACGCCATCATATGGATGGTTTCCAGATAGTTGGTGGACATGGCGATATCCAGCTTCAGGTTATGCTCGTCGAACAGTCGCTCCACGATGCCGCGCGTAAAGGTGACCGGTGAGGGCAGAATGGCACTGTGACCGGTAAAGGATTCCAGCGTCAGGTTGTCCTGTTTCGCTAAAGGATGCTCCGGTGCACACATGAATACGAGTGGGTCGTTCCAAATGACCTCGCTATTCAGGCGTTCATCCGGTTGCGGCGGTAAGGTGACAACCCCCATCTCTAGCTCGCCGTGCAGCACACCTTCCCAGGCTTCTTCCGAATCAATGAAGTGAATATCCAGTTTTACCTGCGGGTAATCTCGGGAGAACTGGCGCAGAACCGGTGGCAATCTATGCAGTCCAATATGATGGCTGGTGCCGATGCGCAACTTGCCAGTGACTTCACCGGACAGGTCGTGTATTGCACGGGCGATATCTTCCACGTCCATCAGTACCTGGCGGGCGCGAGGCAGCAATGAGCGCCCAGCTTCTGTCAGTTGAATTTGGCGTCCTACGCGGTCAAACAAACGGGCTTCAAGCTGTTGTTCCAGTAGCGCAATGCGCTTGCTAATGGCCGGTTGCGTGATGTACAGGCGTTCTGCGGCAGCAGAAAATGAGCCTGTTTCGGCGACGGCCATAAAGGCGGTTAGCGTTGGGGTATCGATCATTCCCGGGGCATCCACAGTGTCAGTACGGGGATAATAATTGGTTATCTTAAAAATGAAAAATATGAATTGGATTTATTGATGGCGTAGTTCTACATTAATTAACAGTGATAAACCAGCCGAATTTATGGTCTCAGTCAGTGACCTCAGGCGGCTCAGGGAGATAGACATGGCCGGCAAGACCCTCTACGACAAATTGTGGGACGCTCATCTCGTCGCTGAACGCGAGGACGGTTCCGCATTAATCTACATCGATCGCCAAATTATTCATGAGGTCACATCGCCTCAGGCGTTTGAGGGGCTGCGCCTGGCGGGGCGCCAACCTTGGCGGACCAGTGCCAGCGTGGCAACCATTGATCACAATGTTCCGACGACACCGTTTAACAGTGCCGCTGATATTACTGATGAGACGTCCCGTATTCAGGTGCAGACACTGGAAAACAACACGCGCGAATTCGGCATTACCGAATTCGGTATTGGTGATGTGCGCCAGGGTATTGTTCATGTGATGGCCCCGGAGCAGGGTGCGGTAGTGCCGGGCATGACCGTGGTCTGCGGCGATTCCCACACCTCCACTAATGGCGCGTTGGCCTGCCTGGCCCACGGTATTGGCACCAGTGAGGTTGAGCACGTTTTGGCGACCCAAACTCTGGTAGCCAAAAAAATGAACAACATGCGGGTGTCTGTTGAAGGTGAGCTTGGCCCAGGTGTTACCGCGAAAGATGTGGTGTTGCACATTATCGGTGTTATCGGCACCGCAGGTGGCACCGGCTATGCGCTTGAGTTTGCCGGCAGTGCCATGCGCAGCCTGAGCATGGAAGGCCGTATGACGGTCTGCAATATGGCCATTGAAGCCGGTGCCCGCGCTGGCATGGTGGCGGTAGACGACGTCACCATCGATTACGTTAAAGGGCGCCCCTTTGCTCCCAAGGGTGCGGATTGGGATAAGGCTGAAGCCTACTGGCGCACGCTGGTGTCCGACGCTGAGGCACAATTCGATCAGCAGGTGGACATTGATGCAGCGGATATCAAACCGCAGGTGTCCTGGGGGACCAGCCCGGAAATGGTGGTGCCTGTGGATGCCCACCTTCCCGATCCGGCTGCAGAGACGGATGAGGTTAAACGCTCGGGTATGACCCGTGCTTATGAATACATGGGCCTGACCCCTGGGATGCCTGTTACCGAGATCAAGGTGGATCGCGTCTTTATCGGCTCGTGCACAAACTCCCGTATCGAGGATTTACGCGCGGCGGCAGAGGTGGCTAAAGGCCGCCAGAAAGCCGGTAGCGTTAAACAGGTGCTAGTGGTGCCAGGATCCGGGTTGGTCAAGCAACAGGCAGAGAAAGAGGGATTAGACAAGATATTTGTTGAGGCTGGTTTTGAATGGCGTGAGCCTGGTTGTTCCATGTGTCTGGCGATGAATCCGGACCGTCTGGAAGCCGGAGAGCATTGTGCCTCTACCTCGAACCGCAATTTCGAGGGGCGTCAAGGCAATGGCGGGCGTACGCATCTGGTTAGCCCTGCCATGGCAGCCGCCGCTGCGGTGGCGGGCCATTTTGTGGATATTCGCGAGCTGGATCAGGCATAAGGAGTAACACCATGGAAAAATTCGTACGTCACGATGGTCTGGTGGCTCCGCTTGATCGTGCCAATGTGGATACCGATCAGATCATCCCCAAGCAGTTCCTCAAGTCCATTAAGCGGACCGGTTTTGGTCCTAACTTGTTTGATGAATGGCGTTATTTGGACGAAGGTTTTCCGGGACAGGACAACGCTGCGCGCCTGGTAAACAACGATTTTGTATTGAATCAACCAGACTATCAGGGCGCCAGCATTCTGTTGACGCGTCGCAACTTCGGTTGTGGTTCCAGTCGTGAGCATGCGCCCTGGGCGCTAATGGATTTTGGCTTTAAGGCAATCATCGCGCCGAGTTTTGCGGATATCTTCTACAACAACTGCTTCAAAAATGGTTTGTTGCCCATTGTGTTATCCGAAGATAACGTGGAAGCCCTGTTTCAAGTGGTTAGCAGCAAGGGCGGATACCGGATTACGATCGATCTGGAGGGCCAGCAGGTGATTCCCGAAAGCGGAGAACCGCTACCATTCGAAATTGATGAATTTCGCAAACATTGCTTGCTCAACGGTTTGGATGAGATTGGTTTAACCCTGAACGAGGCGGATGCGATCCGGGCCTATGAAAGAAGCCGAATAGAGCGTGAACCTTGGGTTTTTGCCGACCATTAAAAGAATAGCCAAGGAGGTTGTATGTTGCGTTTACTGTCTCTGTCGTTGATGTCGGTTCTGATGTTAGCAGGCTGTGCCTCTACGGGTATGTACCATGCCCCTACCGGGGAGCAAGCCGCTACATTAACGGTGGACAATCAACTCGAATCGCCGGTGCAGCAAGACCAAGGGGCGGGCTGGAAAATGCCCACCAGCAGTGAGGCTAAGGCCTCACTGTTCAAAGTGGATGGTGATCGGATTACCGAGCAAGCGGGTTCTCAGAGCGTACAGCTTGAAGCGGGCAAACACTCGGTAGAAGTTTTCGCTGATCAGGGCGGCATCCTTCGTTTTGGCAAATTCCGTTATACCTTCTTAGAAGGTGGAATCTATCAGGTTCGCATCCGAGCAGCAGAGGGCAGCAAAGAATATTCTCTTGAGTTGGTAAAGGCCTCTGCCCCAGATGATGTGCTGGTAGCGAAAAACTTTTAATGCCCGATAGGGCTGCAGTAGACAGGAAGCAGTAATGAGCAAAGTATTGGTGTTAGCGGGCGACGGAATTGGTCCTGAAATCGTCCGTGAGGCGGTTAAAGTGCTGGACGTAGCCAAGCAGAAATTTGCTTTGGATGTGGAGCTGGATGAAGCCTTGGTGGGTGGGGCTGCGGTGGATGCGGAAAATGATCCATTGCCGCAAACCACATTGGAAAAAGCGCGCGCCGCCGACGCCATTCTTTTCGGTTCTATTGGTGGTCCAAAATGGGATGCCATAGAACGGGACAAGCGTCCGGAGCGCGGTCTGCTGCGCTTGCGCTCGACGCTGGGTTTGTTTGCGAATCTGCGCCCGGCTATTTTGTTTCCGCAATTGGCAGATGCCTCCAGCCTGAAACCGGAAGTAGTGTCCGGGCTGGATATCCTGATCGTGCGTGAGTTAACCGGTGGTATTTACTTCGGTCAGCCCCGCGGCATCAAGGAAGAAAATGGCGAACGTGTAGGCTTCAACACCTATGTCTATACCGAGTCGGAAATGCGCCGTATCGCTAAAGTGGCCTTTGAGCTGGCCATGAAACGCGATAAGCGTGTGTTATCGGTGGATAAAGCTAACGTGCTGGAAGTCACCGAGCTTTGGAAAGAAGTGGTCACCGAGGAAGCAAAAGCCTACCCGGAGATCGAGTTGTCGCATATGTATGTGGACAACGCGGCCATGCAACTGGTGCGTGCGCCGAAACAGTTTGATGTGATTGTCACCGGCAACCTGTTTGGTGACATTCTCTCCGATGAAGCCGCCATGCTCACCGGTTCCATCGGAATGTTGCCCTCCGCGTCACTGGATGAAAACCGCAAGGGCTTGTATGAACCCTGCCACGGCTCGGCACCGGATATTGCCGGCCAGGGCATCGCCAACCCGCTGGCGACCATTATGTCGCTGGCCATGCTGATGCGTTACAGCCTTGAGCGTGGCGATGTGGCCGATGCCATCGAGGCAGCGGTGGAGAGCGTTCTTGATCAGGGGCTTCGTACAGCGGATATCTATACCGAGGGCACTCGCAAAGTGGGCACCGAAGAAATGGGCAGCGCCGTTGCCGATGCACTGTTAAAGGCATAACAGAGGCACAGGGCCAGGCGTCACACGCGCATTTATTCACTGATAGAAAGGGCAATCCTTTCAGGAGACAGTTTCTAATGAAAAAAGTCGGTTTTGTCGGCTGGCGTGGCATGGTGGGTTCCGTACTGATGGAGCGCATGACTGCCGAAAATGATTTTGCAGATATCGAACCGGTCTTTTTCTCGACCTCTCAGGTCGGACAGGCTGGCCCGGACGTGGGCAAGGATATTCCGGCCCTGGGCGATGCCAAAAGTATTGATGAATTGAAAGCGCTGGATGTGATCGTGACCTGCCAGGGTGGGGATTACACTAACGAGGTGTACGCGAAGCTGCGTGAAGCCGGCTGGGATGGTTACTGGATTGATGCGGCATCCACTTTGCGAATGAAAGACGATAGCGTCATCGTGCTCGATCCGGTAAACCGTTCGGTGATTGATTCTGCGCTACACAATGGCACCAAGGATTTTGTCGGCGGTAATTGTACTGTGAGCCTGATGTTGATGGGCCTGGGCGGCTTGTTCAACGAAGGGTTGGTGCAATGGGCCAGTGCCCAGACCTATCAGGCGGCGTCTGGTTCTGGTGCCCAGAACATGCGTGAGTTGATTGCCCAGATGGGTAAGATTCACGGTGATGTTTCCGACAAGCTGGCAGATCCTGCTAGTGCGATTCTGGATATTGATCGTCAAGTAGCGGCGAGCATGCGTAGCGATGCCATGCCCCGTGAGCACTTTGGCTTCCCGCTGGCGGGCTCTCTGCTGCCTTGGATTGATAAGGAAATGGAGAACGGGCAGAGCAAGGAAGAATGGAAGGCGCAGGCGGAAACCAACAAGATTCTCGGCCGTAGCAGCGACCCGATTGCCTTGGATGGCACCTGTGTTCGTATTGGTGCCATGCGTTGTCATGCCCAAGCACTGACCGTAAAGCTCAATAGCGATGTGCCTATGGATGAAGTTAACGACATCATTGCCAAGTCCAACGATTGGGTCAAAGTGGTGCCCAATACCAAGGAAGATACCTTGCGCGATCTGACGCCTACAGCGGTCACCGGCACCTTGGGTATTCCCGTGGGCCGTTTACGCAAGCTCAATATGGGCGGCGAATTCCTGAATGCCTTTACCGTAGGTGATCAGCTCTTGTGGGGCGCAGCCGAACCATTGCGTCGCATGCTGCGCATTCTTCTCGAACACTAAAGGCGACAAACCAGAGGTAAGTAATGGATCGGTCAATCAATCTGGCCATTGTCGGAGCTACCGGCTTGGTCGGTGAGGCCATCATCAAATTGCTCGCGGATCGGAAATTTCCGGTCGGCGAGCTTTTTGTTTTGGCTTCCGAAAATGGTGCAGGCAGCAAGGTTTCGTTTGCGGGCAAGTCTCTGACGGTGGGTAAGGCCGATGATTTCGACTTTTCCCAAGTGGAAATTGCCTTATTTGCAGCTGGGGCATCAGTCAGCCAGGCGCTGGCTCCGCACGCCGCAGAGTGCGGGGTGGTGGTGGTCGACCTATCTCCAGCTTTCCGCTACGAAGCGGATATTCCACTGGTTGTGGCGGGCGTTAATGACGAGATGCTGGCCCAAGCCAGGGAGCAAAATCTGGTGGCCTGTGCGGATGCGTCAACCGTGCAGTTGGTGCGCGCCCTGAAGCCGTTAACTGAACAGGGGCCGTTACAGGAGGTGGTGGTTACCCAGTTTCAGGCGGCATCAGCCACTGGTAAGGCAGGAGTGGACCAACTGGCCCAGCAAAGTGTGCGTCTGCTGAACGGCCTGGCGCCCAGTGAGGCCGCTCAAGCTCAGATCGCGTTCAATGTGTTGCCTGTAAGTGGCCAGATGCAGGAAAACGGTTTTACCAGTGAAGAGCTGAAGCTGATTTTGGAAACTCGCCGGGTCCTTGCAGATCAGCCGTTGTCAGTGCAGGTAACGATGGTGCGGGTGCCCGTTTTCTATGGTTATGGGCAAAGCGTTAGCCTGCGCAGCATTCAGGGGCTGTCTGCGGCGCAGTGTTATACGTTATGGGATGGCGATGAGGATATGTCAGTTGAGGACAGTGACGATCCCCAGGCCGTGTCCCCGGTAGCAATGGTTGAAGGGCCGCCCGCAATGCGCATTTCTCGTGTCCGCGAGGAGATGGAAGCGGGGGGTGGGTTGAGCTATTTTAGTGTTGCCGATAATGTTCGTTGGGGGGCCGCTCTCAACGCAGTGAAAATAGTGGAGAAGTTGCTAAAAGATTATCTGTGATGGATAGTTACTGACATTATGTGACGCGGTTTCTAGGTTTTTCTTCAAGCCTAAGGCAGAATGCGTAATGATGATGTAGGTAGCTTGCCGACTTGGGTACGTTCGCAGCGCCCGCGGGATTGGGCTGAGCACGGGAAACATAATAAATAAAGGGTTCGACCATGCTTCGAAAACTTGGGTTTGGCTTAACGGCTGTGGCGATGATGGCCCCTGGGGTAGCAGCGGCACTGGGGGTAGGCGATTATCAGCTTCATTCTTATTTGAACCAGCCTTTGGATATGGATGTTTCACTGCATGAAGTTGGTGACCTTTCAGCAGAAGAAATTCTGGTTAACCTTGCCCCTCAGTCGGAATTCGATGCCGCTGGTGTTGACCGCAGCTATTTTCTCAATCGCTTGGAGTTTTCTGTAGAGTTTCAGGATGGCGATAAAGCTCAGCTGCATATTTCTACGGATCAGCCGGTACGCGAACCCTATCTGAACTTCCTGGTTGAATTCCTTTGGCCCACGGGCCGATTGATGCGTGAATATACCGTACTGCTGGACCCGCCCAGCTTTGCGGATAGTACGGTGACCGCGGCCCCGGTCATCAGTCGTGTGCCGCAGCCAGCCACTCGCAGTCAGCCCTCAACTGCAACACAGTCCCCGTCTGAGAAAACGCTTGAATCCGAAATTGCATCCGAGCCTTGGCAGGCTGAATCTACTCCTGCTGAGGCTGACAGTGGCGCGCGTAATCGTTATACCGTGCGTTCTAGCGATACCATGTGGCAAATCGCGCTGAATAACCGGCCTTCTAACAGCGTGTCGGTACAACAGATGTTAGTGGCCATTCAGCAAATCAACCCGGATGCGTTTATTAACAACAATGTCAATTTGGTCCGCGAAGGCGTCGTGCTGCGTATTCCCAGCGAGCAGGAAGTGCGTACCATTTCTACTCGTTCTGCGATCGCGGAAGTGGCTGACCAGAACCGTCAATGGCGTGATATGTTGGAGCAGCGTGGCATTCAAGCGCCCCAGCGCGCACAGATCGATGGTTCGCGTCAGGTGGTTGATGCTGATGAAGAGGGTGTAGATTCGCCAGCTCGTGGTGAAATGAAATTGATCGCTCCGGAATCCACCGCGGGTGTAGATGATGGTAACAGCACTGGTGATGCTAGGCAGGGTAACGCTAATACCGCTACGCTAGAGAATGAACTGGCGATTCGCGATGAAAGCCTGGATCGCCTAGATCGTGAAAACGCCGAACTGAGATCTCGACTGAATGCTCTTGAAGAGCAGAGCGCTACCAGCTCGGAACTACTTAAGCTGCGTAACGATCAGATTACTCAATTGCAGCAAGAGTTGCGTCAATTACGCGAAGAGCAGGGCGTGGCTGCGCCGAACAGTGATCCGTTGATGGAAGAGCCGGTCGCACCGGAACTTTCCTCCGCAGATGGAGGCATGGCGGACGATACGGCAACGGAAGAAGCCGCTAATTTCAGTAATAACAGCAACGAGCCATCCACTGAAAGTGGTGTGGTTGCGCTAGAAGGTTCTGACGAAGAGTTAGCAAAAGAGGCCGCTAAGTCCAGCGCCACAGGTAGCTCGAAACAAGCCAATGCGATAGCTGATAATGCGCAGAGAGCGGAAGGTGAAGCGACGGCTACGGATAGTGTGGTCGAGCCGGTAGCGCCAGTGGGCAAACCGGAGCCGGTTGCCCCGGCGCAATCGCCGGTTGCTTTAGGGGGCATTGTCGATCTGATCATGGCCAACCTGCTGTACATCCTTCTGGGTGTTCTCGTTATTGTGCTGTTGATTTTTCTGCTTCTGCGCGGCAAGAAAAAAGACGATAACGAAGTGCTGGATGGCCCATTTTTTGAGGCTGCTGACGACCAGCAGGACAGTGAATTTGACCTGAATCTGGATGATGACGGGTCTACTGTCGCGACGGTCGAAGATGATGATGTGGTGTCGCCACCAGGACAAGAGCAAGGTGGTAGCCAGGACCCGCTGGAAGATGTGGAAGTCTATGTGGCCTATGGCCGTTACCCGCAAGCGGTAGATTTTCTGCGCAATGAAATTAACAAGTCGCCCGAAAGGTCAGATCTGAAAGTCCGCCTGCTGGAGTTGCTCAAGGAAATGGGCGATGACGCGGCCTTCCAGCAGCAGGCAACCGCCTATGCTGGTACTGGTGCCGATATGGATGCGGCTATCGCTCGCTTGGGTAGTGTTGCCCCAGTTTCCCAAGACGATGAAGAGCTGTCTCTGGATGATCTGGAAATGGGCTTGTCCTCGGGTTTGAATGACGAGGCCTTTTCTGCTCCGACCATCCAGGCAGAAGCGCTAAGCCCTGAGCCGGAGGAAATCTCCGATGAGCTGGCTGATTTTGATTTCGAGTTAGATGCTATTGAGGCTGACAACGCAGACGCCACTGTCATGCTGGGAGCTGACCGTGACTCAGCTTCTTCCGATGCTAGCATTGACGAAGGATTTAGCCTGGATTTCGATAGTGAAGGCGAGACTTCGCAAGCCCCTGAAATGTCTGATGCGGACAAGCAGTCGCTGTCAGCCGATTCTGTGCTTGAGCTGGATGACATCGGCACCTCTACCCAGAATGGCGACACGGTATTTGGTGATCTCAACCTAGATGAGATGAATGCTGAGTTTGACGATCTTTCTACCGATCCAGTTAATGATGAAGAGCTGGATTTGTCACTGGACGATCTGGATTTATCTGATGAAACGGGCAGTGCTCCACAGCATGAAGTGGATGATGTTCTGGCGGATCTCGAGATTGATCTGGATCTGGATGAAGCGGAGCAATCGCTGGTTGACGCCGTTGAGGCAGACGATTCTCTAGATCCAATCACTTCATTGGATCTAGAGGATGATCAGTCCCCATCACTAGATGAGTCTTCCGCTGTTGAAGCGACGGATGAGCAGAAACGCGAGGACGCGTCGTTGAACATTGATCTGGCGTTGGTGCCCGACACCTCGGAGGATGATGCGTCCGACTCGTCCAGTGCGGATGTGTTGGCAGATGAAGATGACTTCGACTTCTTGGGTGAAACTGACGAAAATGCCACTAAGCTAGATTTAGCCAAAGCCTATATCGACATGGGCGATAGCGAAGGGGCGAAGGATATTCTCAGCGAAGTGATCTCCGAAGGTAGCGCTCAGCAACAGAACGAAGCAAGAGAGCTGCTTGGGCAGGTGGGTTAACCCGCCACTCTGGCTAGGAAAAAGGGGGGCGATGCCTTATGGTATCGCCCCCCTTTTTTATGGGTAGCAGTTTTGCGTAAACGGCAACGAGACGGTGAACGATGACACGCATTGCGCTGGGTATTGAGTACGATGGCACTGATTTTCGTGGTTGGCAGATGCAACAATCAGGAGTGCGCACAGTTCAGGAATGCCTGGAAGCGGCACTGTCTAAAGTGGCCAACCATTCGGTGACCGTAGTGTGCGCCGGTCGTACTGATGCAGGGGTACATGGCACTGGGCAGGTGGTGCACTTCGATTCCGATGCGCCCCGTGAGATGAAGAGCTGGATTATGGGGGGCAATACCAATCTGCCAAGAGATGTGACCATACGGTGGGCGGTGCCAGTGAGCGATGATTTTCACGCGCGTTTTTCTGCTGTGAGTCGCCGTTATCGCTACGTAATTTATAACCATGCTCGCCCCCCGGCGCTCTACCGCAGCCAGGTAACCTGGAATCACCGTCCTCTGGATGTTGCCGCCATGCGTGAGGCTGCATCGTATTTGGTGGGTCATCATGACTTCACTGCCTACCGCAGCGTGCATTGCCAGGCCAAGTCACCGTTAAAGACTCTGCATAGCCTTGAACTATATGAACAGGGCAAAGTGCTGGTGCTTGAGGCACATGCTAACGCGTTCTTGATGCACATGGTGCGTAATATAGCTGGGGTCCTGATGAAGGTGGGTGCAGGTAAGAAACCGCCTGTTTGGGCCAAAGACGTTCTGGAATGTCGAGATCGGCGGCTGGGCGCTGCGACAGCTCCGCCCTTTGGACTATATCTGGTGGAAATTGAGTACCCTGAGCTCTTCGCGTTACCTGATGAGCCCCTGGGGCCCCTGTGGCTGCCGGACCGTCTTGAGGCATAATTAACCCTTATCGGCCTGCCTTTGTTACACTGGAGAACCCATGACCGTACCCCGGGTCAAAATCTGCGGCATTACTCGAATTGAAGATGGTTTAGCGGCGGCGAACGCCGGTGCCGATGCCATTGGCCTAGTTTTTTATGGGCCCAGCCCTCGTGCTGTTACTGCTCGACAAGCAGCAGAAATCTGTGCCAGCTTGCCGCCGTTTGTTACCACGGTGGCGCTTTTTGTTGATGCGTCTCGTGCTGAGATTGAAGGGGTGCTGGCCAGAGTGCCGGTGGACTTATTGCAGTTCCATGGAAATGAAAATCCGCAGTTTTGCGACAGTTTTAACCGACCATGGATCAAGGCAGTTCGAATGAAGGATGATGTGGATCTCCACCATTATGCTCAGATTTACCGTAATGCGGCAGGTTTGCTGATCGACAGTTATGTTGCTGGCGTGCCGGGCGGGACTGGGGAGACGTTTAACTGGGGCAGGGTACCTAAAACCTTGCCTCTGCCTGTAGTGCTGGCCGGTGGCCTGCACCCAGGGAATGTGGCTGCAGCTGTGACACAGGTTCAGCCATGGGCAGTGGATGTGAGTGGTGGTGTTGAACAGAAGAATGTTCAGGGTGGCCGCAGCGGTGGCATCAAAGATGCCTCTGCCATCCGTGTCTTTATTAATAGTGTCAAAACACGAGGAGTAGCTGGTGTCTGAACGCCCTGATTTTTCTGCTTTTCCTGATGCGCGTGGCCACTTTGGCCGGTTTGGTGGCAGCTTTGTTTCGGAGACCCTGATGGGGGCACTGGACGAACTGACGGCCATGTATGAGCGTCTTAAGGACGATCCGCAGTTCCGCGCGGATTTCGACTATGATTTGGCCCATTATGTGGGCCGCCCATCTCCGCTTTATCTGGCGGAGCGATGGTCGAAGCAGCTCGGTGGGGCGAAGATCTGGCTCAAGCGCGAAGATCTCAATCACACCGGCGCTCACAAGGTGAATAACACCATTGGCCAAGCTCTGCTAGCCAAGCATATGGGCAAGCCCCGTGTGATTGCAGAAACCGGTGCGGGCCAGCACGGTGTGGCCACGGCGACAGTGGCCGCACGGTTAGGTCTAGAATGCCAAGTGTATATGGGCGCGGAAGATGTGGAGCGTCAGAAACTCAACGTCTATCGAATGAAGTTGCTGGGCGCGGAAGTGATTCCGGTTACCTCAGGGTCTCGTACCTTAAAAGACGCTATGAATGAGGCCATGCGTGACTGGGTGACCAACGTTGACAACACTTTCTACATTATCGGCACCGTGGCCGGTCCTCACCCTTATCCGCAGCTGGTGCGCGATTTCCAGTGCATTATTGGGCGTGAGGCCCGTGAACAAAGTCTGAAACAGGCGGGGCAGCTTCCCGATGCGCTAGTAGCCTGTGTCGGCGGTGGCTCCAATGCTATTGGTCTGTTCCATCCCTTCCTCAACGATGAGGATGTGCTCATGTATGGTGTAGAAGCGGCGGGGGATGGTATTGAAACCGGTCGTCATGCTGCGCCTTTAAACGCGGGCCGCCCGGGTGTTTTGCACGGCAATCGTACTTACCTGATGGAAGACGATAACGGCCAGATCATCGAAACACATTCCGTGTCGGCGGGTTTGGATTACCCGGGTGTCGGGCCTGAACATTCCTGGCTTAAGGATATTGGCCGGGTTAATTATGTGGCTGCTGACGACCAAGAAGCCCTGTCGGCGTTCCGCGAATTGACTCAGGTAGAAGGCATTATGCCAGCTTTAGAGTCTGCCCATGCGCTGGCCTACGCTCGCAAGCTGGCCCCCACCATGTCTGCGGATCAGAACATTGTGGTGAATCTATCTGGTCGGGGTGACAAGGATATCCTGACCGTGGCCGCCATTGATGGAATCGATTTTTAATTCTGTTTAGGTCGTTTGCTTGTTAAGGCGATGCTTTCCCGCGTAGGAAAGTGTCGGCTTGGAAAGACCCATGGGGCCTTTCCTTTACCCGATTTTTAAGGAGCAGAAATGCGTCGTATTGAACGTTGCTTCCAGCGCCTAGACGGTGAGAACCGTAAAGCGCTGATTCCTTTTGTAACGGCGGGTGATCCGGTTAAGGATGTAACCGTGCCGTTGATGCACGCCATGGTGGATGCCGGGGCAGATATTATTGAGCTGGGGGTGCCGTTTTCCGATCCCATGGCCGATGGGCCGGTAATCCAGTTGGCCTGTGAGCGGGCTTTGCAGCACAACACGTCCACCCGTGATGTACTGGCCATGGTGAAGATCTTCCGTGAAACCAACACGCAGACCCCTGTGGTGCTGATGGGGTATTTGAACCCGGTTGAAGTAATGGGCTATGAATCTTTCGCTAAGGCCGCAGAAGATGCGGGTGTGGATGGGGTGTTGTTGGTGGATTTGCCGCCAGAAGAGGCTTTGGAAGTAAGGCCGGTTATGGATGCCCATGGCCTAGACATGATCTTTCTGGTGGCACCGACTACCTCTGATACTCGCATAAAGCTGATTGGCGAAGCCGGTTCCGGCTATCTGTATTATGTCTCTTTGAAGGGTGTTACTGGCTCTGCAACCCTGAATGTGGAAGAGGTGGCCAGCCGCGTTGAAACAATTCGCAACCTTGCCCAATTGCCCATTGGGGTCGGCTTTGGTATCAAAGACGCTGAATCTGCGCAGGCGGTGAGCCGGGTAGCCGATGGTGTGGTCGTTGGTAGTGCTCTGGTTAATCAAATTGCTGAAAATAAGAATACTCCCGACGCGATTAATGACGCGGTTGGGGGTATTCTCAGCGCTATGCGTAAAGCCATGGATCAATAACGGGACCCTTGCATGAGCAATAGCAACTGGCTGGAGAAAATCCTCCCTGCCGTACGTCGACCCCAGGAAAGTCGCCGCAACAACATTCCTGAAGGGCTGTGGCGAAAGTGCCCGCGATGCGAAGGGGTAGTCTACCGGCCGGAACTCGATCGCAACATGGATGTATGTCCAAAGTGCGATCACCATTTGCGTATTAGTGCCCGCCGTCGCCTTAAGCTGTTTCTTGATGAAGGTGTGCAGACGGAAATCGGTACGGAACTGTCCCCTGTGGATCGTCTCAAATTCAAGGATTCCAAGAAGTATAAGGATCGCCTTGTAGCGGCACAGAAGGCCACCGATGAGAAAGATGCACTGGTCGTTTTGAAGGGCGCTTTGCATGGTGAACCGCTGGTTGCCTGTGCCTTTGAGTTCAGTTTTATGGGCGGTTCCATGGGCTCCGTGGTGGGTGAGCGCTTTGTGCGTGCGGTGAATGTGTGTCTTGAGCAGAAGTTGCCATTAGTTTGTTTTGCAGCCAGTGGCGGGGCGCGCATGCAAGAAGCGTTGTTCTCACTGATGCAAATGGCAAAAACTAGCGCCGCGCTGGAGAAGATGCGCCAAGCAGGTTTGCCGTTTATTTCTGTGCTTACCGATCCTGTTTACGGCGGGGTGTCGGCGTCCCTGGCCATGCTGGGAGACGTGAATGTGGCTGAGCCTAATGCGTTGATCGGCTTTGCCGGCCCGCGGGTAATTGAACAGACTGTGCGCCAGAAACTGCCCGAAGGGTTTCAACGCAGTGAATTTCTACTCGAGCACGGTGCCATCGACATGATCGTCTCCCGCCACGATATGCGCGAGACCCTTTATCGCTTACTGGCTAACATGATGGGCTGGCCGCCACTAGCTCTGGATGACTGACAGCCCACTGCCAGGCTCTTTGCCCGAGTGGCTGCGTCGCATTGAAGCCATGCACCCGGCCGATATTGAGCTGGGCTTGGATCGGCTTCGTGACGTGGCCACCCGCTTGGAGGTGGCCCGCTTTTCTGTTCCAGTGATTACCGTTGCCGGCACCAACGGCAAAGGCTCAACGCTGCGTTTGATGACCGCCTTGGCAGAACAGCAAGGCCGCAAGGTTTGCCTCTACACCTCTCCTCACCTTCATGTGTTCAACGAACGGATACGGTTGCCAGATGGTCTGGCGAGTGATACGCAGTTGTGTGCAGCATTCGCACAAGTGGAGCTCGCAAGGGCAGGCGTGCCACTTACCTATTTTGAATTCACCACCCTGGCTGCTCTCTGGTTATTCAAGGATAGTAATGCCGACCTGATCTTGCTGGAGGTCGGCTTGGGGGGGCGGTTGGATGCGGTCAATATTGTCGAACCCGATGTGTCTGTGGTGACCTCCGTGGGGCTTGACCATCAGGACTGGCTTGGCAACACCCGTGAAGCCATTGCGGCAGAGAAATGCGGTATCGCGCGGCCCGGTAAGCCGCTGGTGTATGGTGAAGCGCTCTGGCCGGATAACCTTGTGCCCCTGGTTTCAACATTAGGCGCTATTCCAGTGTTCGCCGGCCGTGATTTTCACATTGATGGCGCTACACTGTGGTTGATTGATGGCGAGTCGGTGAACTTACCGGAAGTCGTGCGCCTAGGTGCTGATAATCTGGCTACGGCCTGTCAGGCGCTGAGCCTGGCCGGCGTAAACTGTCAGCAGGGGGATTTAGCGGCGGTTGCTACGTTGGGCTTGTTTGGGCGTTGCGAACATCAACTCATTGCTGGTGTGTCCTGTTGGTTCGATGTGGGTCACAATCTTCCGGCGGTGCAACGTTTTCTTCGACAGCTGCCTGATTGTGCCGGAACCCGACATCTGGTGTTTGGCATGATGGCAGATAAGCCCTTTGATGGGGTGATGGCATTATTCGAAGGGATGGCTGCACACTGGTATCTGGCCGCACCACGGATTCCCCGCGCAGCATCCACTAGGGTGTTACAAAGCGCTTTACCGGCTACAGCCCAGTACAATGAGTACGCGAGTGTGGCGGCTGCTACTCATGCAGCGTTGGCGGCGGCATCGGCGGATGATCAGGTGATTGTTTTCGGCTCCTTTTATACGGTGGCAGAAGCTCGGGAACCGCAATCGTAGGGCTAGGCCGTTATGTCTCAACGCCCTCCAATGAATGCTGAATGGAGAAACGGGTGGATAATCGAACGCGTCAGCGCCTTGTAGGCATTATATTGTTATTGGTTCTGGCGGCGACGCTGGCGCCGTTTCTGTTTCGTACCCCTGAGCAAGTACGTGGTGCGTTGGAGATGCATATTCCTGAACCGCCGGAGCACAAAACAGTTTTGGTTGAGCCGGTTGTTGAGCAGGAACTTCGTGAGGTAGCGGATGAGCGCATTGTCGCCGACCATGAAGCGGTACAGGAGGCGGCTGAACAACAATTAAATGAAGATAATGCCAGCGTCGTTCCGGATCAGCCAGAGCCCGTTATCCCTATTAAGGAGGATGCGGCAGTGCCTCCGCCGGAAGACCCTGTGAGCGCGCCTCAGTTGGGCCCAAGCGGCGGGCCTGTACTGGCTGGATTTGTGGTGCAGACGGGCAGTTATTCCAATGCCGATAACGCTAAGGGTATGGTCGACAAGCTTAAAGCGGCAGGGTACCGGGCCTATACGCAAACGGATAGCCATGATGGGAAAGTGCTTCATCGGGTCATGGTTGGGCCAGAGATTCGCAAGGAAGATGCCGAAGCAACGCGATTGCGATTGGCCAATGACGATCGTTTTAAGCTCAAGGGATTGGTACGCATTTACGTGCCCTGATCTGTATCAGTGAGCTCGGCTTTACTTTCCCGTGGCCTAGCTAAGTATTATTTCAGATTGCCTAAGAAGATGGAGGCAAAGGCCGGGATGCATGGGCAAGCGGGTTTGGCTCTGATAAACTGCGCCGTCTGTATTTACAGGACATCCTGCCAGCCTTTTTCTGGGTTTGGCATTGTCCATTTTTTCAGCCTTCACCCGCCGGCGAGAGCACGCTTTAAATGAATCTGGCAGACGGCATCATCCTGTTTGTTATCGCAGTTTCTGCCCTTTTGAGTGTTCGCCGGGGGTTTACCCGCGAAGCCTTTTCGTTGCTCACATGGGTTGCGGCCTTTATTATCGCCCGCCTGTTCAGCCCGGCCCTGGACCTTCTGCTCCAGGAACAGATCACCACCCCCAGCCTGCGTGCCGCTGTCGCCTTTGGTAGCCTGTTTGCTCTGACTTTGGCTGTAGGGGCTCTCATTAATCATTTGCTCGGTGAACTGATCCGCGTCACCGGTTTGAGTAGTACTGACAGATTAATGGGTATGGTGTTTGGCGCCCTGCGTGGGATGTTGCTAATGGTCGTACTCGTCGCCCTGGGTCAGCATTTGTTTGCTTCTGACCCCTGGTGGCACGAATCCACCCTGGTTCCGCATCTGGTGATGATGGAAGCGTGGACCCGGGACGTGGGCGAGAGCCTTCTCGCCTTTATCATGAATGTAAGTGGCAGCTAGAGGTAAGTACCATGTGCGGCATTGTGGGCATTGTCGGTCATAGCTATGTGAACCAGGGGATTTATGATGCCCTGACCGTTCTCCAGCATCGTGGCCAGGATGCGGCTGGTATAGTGACCTGTGACGGCGACCGTCTCTACCTGCGCAAAGATAATGGCATGGTGCGCGACGTTTTCCGCACTCGCCATATGCGCCGCCTTGTAGGCAACATGGGGATTGGCCATGTGCGTTATCCCACTGCAGGCAGCTCCAGTTCGGCAGAAGCTCAGCCGTTCTATGTAAATTCTCCTTATGGCATTACGTTGGCCCATAATGGCAACTTAACCAATGCCGAAGCCCTAGCCGAACATATCTTCCGTGCTGATCTGCGCCATATCAACACCACTTCGGATTCTGAGGTTTTGCTGAATGTTTTTGCTCACGAGCTGCAAAGCCGGGGCAAGCTGAAACCGGAACCGAATGATATTTTCGATGCCGTTGCAGCGGTTCATGATCGTGTGCAAGGCGCTTATGCGGTAGTTGCCATGATAACCGGTTACGGCATCCTGGCCTTCCGTGACCCTCACGGCATTCGTCCTGTGTGTTTTGGCCGCAAAGATACCCCCAACGGCCCAGAGTACATGGTGGCTTCTGAATCCGTGGCGCTGTCTTCACTGGGCTTTAATGTAGTGCGTGACTTGGCTCCGGGTGAAGCTATTTACATTACCGCTGAGGGTGAAATGCACACCCGCCAGTGTGCCGAAAATGCAAGTTTGCACCCCTGTATTTTCGAGCAGGTTTACCTGGCGCGGCCGGACTCCATTATTGATGGCATTTCTGTGTACAAGGCACGCTTGCGCATGGGCGAAAAACTGGCCGAAAAAGTAGAGCGTGAATGGCCTGATCACGACATTGATGTGGTCATCCCGATTCCCGATACTAGCCGCACCTCCGCTTTGCAGATGGCCAATCATCTGGGGGTGAAATACCGTGAAGGTTTTATCAAGAATCGTTATATCGGCCGAACCTTCATCATGCCCGGCCAGCAACAACGCAAAAAATCCGTGCGCCAGAAGCTCAACGCAATCGAGCTCGAATTCCAGGGCAAAAACGTGCTGCTGGTGGATGACTCCATCGTGCGGGGTACCACCTGTAATGAAATCATTCAGATGGCTCGCGAAGCCGGGGCTCGCAAGGTCTATTTCGCTTCTGCTGCGCCGGCGGTGAAATACCCAAATGTATACGGCATCGATATGCCCGTGGCTCAAGAACTGATTGCTCATGGTCGAACCACGGATGAAATTGGTGAACTGATCGGCGCTGATCGATTAATCTACCAAGACTTGGACGATCTGGTGGAAACGTGCAAGGAAGGTAATCCGCAGGTGGTGTCCTTCGATTGCTCCGTGTTCAATGGTGAATACCTTGCGGGTAACATTACACCGGATTACCTGGCCAACTTGGAAGCCCGCCGTAGCGATGCGGCCAAAGGCGATAGTGAAAAGACCCAGGCCTTGGCGGATAACGAAATTATCGATCTACATAATCACTGATACAGTGATGAAACCACCCCCGGAGGCGGCATGGGCCACCATCGGCTAAGTCGCCCGTAACGCGGAGTAGAATTTTCTGATGAGTGATGATCTGGATCCGACAACCCTGAATGTTGAAACCTTGGCCATTCGTACTGCGCAACTGCGCACGGATGAAATGGCACATTCCGATCCAATCTTCATGACCTCCAGCTTCGTGTATGAAAGCGCGGCGCAAGCGGCGGCACGGTTTAGTGGTGAAGAGCCGGGCAATATTTATTCCCGTTTTACCAACCCAACCGTGCGGGCATTCGAGCAACGCTTGGCCGCGTTGGAAGGCGGGGAGGCCTGTGTCGCCTTTGCATCTGGCATGGCGGCAATCAGCGGCACCTTTTTCTCCTTGCTGGCGCCGGGTGATCACCTTGTTAGTTCTCGTAGCGTGTTCGGCACCACCAATGTGATCTACGACCGTTACCTGAAAAAGTTCGGCATCGACACCACCTTGGTGGACATGAGCGACTTGTCCCAGTGGGAAGCCGCGATCCGCCCGGAAACGAAAATATTGTTTCTGGAAACACCGTCCAATCCACTGGCGGAAGTGGGTGACATTGCCGCCCTGGCTAAGCTGGCCCATGACAATGGGGCACTGTTGGTGGTGGATAACTGTTTTTGTACCCCGGCACTGCAAAAACCCATCGAGTTGGGCGCTGACCTGATCATTCATAGCGCCACCAAATATCTGGACGGGCAGGGGCGTTGCCTCGGAGGTGCCGTAGTCGGACCAAAAGAGCCCATGAACGAGATTCTGGGTTTCGTGCGTTCTGCTGGCTCCTGCATGAGCCCGTTTAATGCCTGGGTCTTTATCAAGGGCCTGGAAACGCTAAGTTTGCGCATGCAGGCACAGAGTGAGCGGGCCATGGCACTGGCCGAATGGCTTGAAGTACAGCCGGGGGTTGCCCGGGTGCATTACGCAGGGTTGAAAAGTCACCCGCAGCATGACCTAGCCGGCAGCCAACAGTCGGCCTATGGTGCAGTGATGTCCATTGAGGTGGAAGACGCCGCCGGCAATCGTGATCGTCAGGCCGCCTGGCGCTTTATTGATGCCACTCGCCTGATTTCTATTACCGCTAACCTGGGTGATGTTAAAACAACAGTGACTCACCCGGCGACAACAACGCATGGGCGGGTCAACGAAGAAGAAAAGCAGCGAGCTGGAGTAACCGAGAATCTCATTCGTCTGGCCATTGGCTTAGAAGGAATAGACGATCTGAAGGCAGACCTGAGCCGCGGCCTCAAGGCGTTAGCCAGCGCATAGCCAAGGTACAACCTTGGGAGGTGCGATAAAGTTTCCACGCTTTGCTTTTTTCAACTTTCCACGTTTGAAGGCTCTACTGAATCCCGCGAGCTAAACCACACTCTTTTGCACAGCGTTAGCTTGCGTTGCAGCTTGCAACCTTGGAGTGTTTTGGTAAGAAATCGGGGTTAAGGGGACATAATGCAGGCATTGGATAAAGCCTTGGCCCAGGTGGGCCGCGTTGTGCTGGGCAAAGAAGAGCAACTGAAACTGGCACTGACCTGCATGCTGGCCAGTGGCCACCTGCTGATCGAAGACCTGCCGGGCATGGGCAAGACTACCTTAGCTCATGCGTTGGCTCGAGTGTTCCAGCTGGATTACCGCCGAGTACAGTTCACCAGCGATATGCTGCCAGCGGATATTCTCGGCGTTTCCGTTTTTGACCCTACCACCCAGCAATTCTCTCTCCGCGAAGGCCCGGTATTTACTCAGCTGCTGTTGGCCGATGAAATCAACCGGGCCACGCCGAAAACCCAAAGCGCTTTACTGGAGGCCATGGAAGAGCGGCAGGTGACTTTGGATGGTGTCACTCGCCCTTTGCCGGCGCCTTTTTTTGTGGTCGCGACCCAGAACCCGATAGATCAGGCTGGCACCTTTGTGTTGCCAGAGTCCCAACTTGACCGCTTCCTGATGCGTATTTCCTTGGGTTATCCCGCCTCCGATGTGGAGCTGGAACTGCTCGCCGGCGGTGATTTGCGTCAGCAGGTCCGTGAGTTGAAAGCGGTAATCAATGGTGAAGGTTTGATGAAGCTGGCCCAGGTCGTGGGCAAGATTCGGGTAACACGTGAACTTCTCGATTATGTACAGCGGTTGCTGGACGCCACCCGCTCGGATGATCGCTTTGTTGCGGGGCTGTCACCCCGTGCAGGGCTGGGTCTGTTGAGAGCCGCACGCGCCTGGGCGCTGATAACCGGTCGTGACTACGTATTGCCGGAAGATGTTCAGGCTGTTTGGGCCTCTGTGGCAGAACACCGGTTGAGTGTCCGGCAGGGAGGCAGTGTGGCGGCCATCAGCCAGTCCTTGCTGCAGTCCGTGCCTGTGGTACGGCGTTAAGGTGCCGCGGTGAAATTTCCCCTTGGGGTGCGTGGACTCTATGAACGGTGGTTGACGCGCCGTTTACCCGCTGCCCGCCAGATAGTGCTGAATCAGAAACGCATTTTTATTTTTCCTACCGGTTACGGTTTTTTCTATCTGTTAGTGGCCGGGCTGCTGTTCATTGGCGGCATTAACTATGAAAATAATTTGATCTTGGCTCTGTCGTTTCTAATGGCGAGTTTATTTCTGGTTACCATCCTCCATACCTTTCGCAATTTATCGGCTCTTGGCTTGCGCAATGGCACGGCAGAGTCCGGTTTCAGTGGCGAAGAAGGGGCGCTGGAAGTGGTGTTATTCGCCGAGCAGCGAGCCCATCATTGTGTCTGGTTGTACTGGCCGGGGCAGGCCGCTCAGCAGGTCAGCGTTATGGCAGGGGAGGAGGAAAGCCTGTGGTTGAATTTGTTTCTGCCACGGCGGGGAAAAATAACCGCGCCGCGGTTAAAAGTGGAAAGCCGGTTTCCTCTTGGCCTGCTACGCAGCTGGTCTTATGTGACACTGGATCATTATTGCCTTGCCTGGCCTAGCCCCCAGGAAAATGAAAACTGCCCGGCAGATGGCGGCAAAAATAATCAGAGGGCCTTCAGCAGTGGCCAGTCCGGTAACGAAGAATTTCAGGGGCTGCGCCGTTACGTTCCCGGCGACTCGCTGCGCAAGATCGACTGGAAAGGCTATGCTCGAGGCAGAGGCCTAAACACCAAGTTGTTCGAAGAACCTGTGGGCGGTCGGCTCTGGTTGCGTTGGGACAAGCTGGAAGGTCTAGCAGATGAGCAGCGGCTTTCTATTCTGTGTCATTGGGTGCTTGAGCTAGACCGGGAACATCAGCCCTATGGATTGGTGCTACCGGGGCTGACATTAGCACCGGACACCGGTGATGTGCACCGCTGGCGCTTGCTGGATGCGTTGGCCTGTTACCCGGAGTTCTGATGGCGCGCATTTACCAGGTCCCTTCCCACACTCAGCTCTGGCTGACGCTTGCGGTGACGTTCTGTGCGATACCCCAGCTGCTCAAAGGTCCGCTTTGGCAGACCGGTTTATTTGCGCTGGTGGTGGTGATCCGCGCACTGGTGAACCGGCAACGAATGGCGCTCCCCGGTCGTATTATTCGCAGCCTGCTATTAATGGCTGTGGTGGCGCTCACCTTTTATAGTTTTGGCCGCCTTTATGGGCCGGAAGCCGGGGTCGCCTTGCTGGTTTCGCTGTTTGGGCTCAAATACCTAGAGGTAGTGAGCCAGCGCGATGCCTATGTGTTGTTAGTGTTGGGTTTCTTTGTCTGCGCCACGTCGTTGCTATTTTCGCAAAGCCCGCTGATGTTCCTCTACGTGTTGTTGTGCATGGTGCTGCTCACCGCGTGCTTGGCGGGGATTAATCACAGCGATACCCGCGCCAGCGGGGGGCAGCATCTTAAACGTGCCGGGGTGATTATGGCCCAGGCGATACCGTTGATGCTGATTCTGTTTGTGCTGGTGCCCAGGGTCGCCCCATTATGGAATATGCAGGTGGGCAACGGTAAAGCGCGCACCGGGATGACAGACAGCATGGCACCGGGACAGATTAGTGAGCTATCAGAGTCGTCCGCCCTAGCGTTCCGGGTTGCCTTTGAGGGCGAGATGCCGCCCCCGGCGCAACGCTACTGGCGGGGGCTCACTCTGAGTTATTTCGATGGCCGCGCCTGGCAGCAGGCTATTCCCAAAGGCATGGACAAAGAGAGCTATCTGTATCGTGGCGGCGGGAACGCGCCGGACTGGATGACGGCGCTTACCGCTGGACGTAGCGACGGCAATAGTTACGCCTACCAAGTGATTGTCGAGCCCACCCAGCGCCGTTGGCTGTTTGCCATGCCGGTACCTTTCGTGAGTGGCGAGGGGGTTAGTTTGGCCCGGGATATGCGACTTGTGTCAAATAATCCGGTCAGTCAGCGACAGAGCTACCGGGTGGTCAGTGTGCCAGCGGCGACCCGTCGGCTGCCATTGGCGCCCCAGGAAGAAGCGTTGATGCTGTCGATTCCGGATGACAGCGGTCGCCGGGCTCGAGGGCTGGCTCAGCGGTGGCGCCTAGATAGCGACGCAGATACGGCAGTGGTGCAGCAGGCTCTTGCCTATTTTCGTCAGCAACCTTTCCACTACACACTGCGGCCGCCAAAACTGGTGGCCGATCCCATCGACGATTTCTTGTTCCGTTCGCGCAAGGGCTTCTGTGAGCACTATGCTTCCAGTTTTACTTTTCTTATGCGGGCTGCGGGCATTCCTGCTCGGGTGGTGGTGGGCTACCAAGGCGGGGAACAGAATAGCCTGGGGTCTCACTTACTGGTTCGCCAGTATGACGCCCATGCTTGGAGTGAGGTCTGGCTGGAGGGGCAAGGATGGGTGCGGGTAGACCCAACCGGAGCGGTGGCCCCGGAGCGGGTGGAACACGGGTTGAGGGCGGCTCTTGAAGATGAACAATCCGGGACGGGGCTAAGCGGGATTGAGTTGGATGCTTTTGCTGGCAGTGGTTTGCTGGGGGCCATGCGTGAGTGGGCAGATTATGTGGATTTTCGCTGGCAGACCTGGGTGCTTGGCTATGACAGCCAGTTACAACTGTCCGTACTCGGCAAGTTGCTTGGGCAGGTCACCCCCCTACGGTTGGCCGTAACGTTGATAGTGTCTATTGCGTTGTTGTTGGGGTTGTATGGCCTGTATCTGTTTTGGCATACCCCGGCGCATCGTCAATCCTCAATGGAAAAGGAATTCTGGCATCTATATCAACATGTTCAGAGCCGAGGGTTGAGGCTGTCACCTGGGTTAACCCCTTCATTATTGGCTGAAGCCATTTCTGAACGCTGGCCTCGGGCCGCAAGCCCGGCCCATGACTGGGCCCGCTACTATCAACGGTCGCTGTACGATCCGCAGCAAAAACCCGGCAAACAGCAAATGCGCCATTTACGTGGCTTACGTAATCGCTTGTGCAAATTATTGGATTAGCCGGCTAGCCACAGACGGGTACGTTGGTGTTCGTTTAACGGTTACTTCGGGGGTGTTGCAGGAAACGAAAAATGCGCACGGTAAGGTACAAGAAAACGTTGGAGCGGGCAGAGTAAGCCCCTTGAGTTCAATTGTTCTGGGATGAATTGGCACCGCTCGAGAGCAGGGTTGGATCATGGATTCATGGAACGGATCAACTCATCTGCGTGATCCAGGAAAACCGGGATCGTGGCTTGAGGCCGAGCCTGCAGCGGTTTGCAGTGTTAGATTCAGCTGTTGCATTATTATTGTGATCAACCCCAGGAAACATAAAAGCCGCTAGCTGATGCGCGTCAGGCCTCGGGTATTGTTACATATACACTTTAAGCCTATCGCGAATCACTTGCTGGATGGCTTTTACCTCCATGGGAGAGCGATGCCCCAGCTTCGACGGTTGAATGCGGTGGAGATGTAAGCAGGGGGAGTCCTTACGAAACGCGCGTAAATCGCCTTTAGTAATTACCGGGAGGAAAGGGATCTCGTTGGTTCCTTTTTTCATTAGCGCCCACAATCCAACTTTCAGCGGTACCGGCCTGATAACACGTTTGCCGTACTTAAGTAGTCGCAGGGTCAGGTATAACCCCTCCTTGCCAAACAAATCCCCTGGGACAATATACATGCCGCTGGCATGCACACTGGTGTCACTAATACTGTTGAAGGTGTCATGGTATGCGTAGGGGTTGGGCAGAATAATCATCGAACGATCATCGCCATCCGGCAGTGAAATGTCGTAGTTAGTATAAAGCTGCTGTACCGGTGCACTGTAGACACACAGCGTGTCTTGGAACTGTTTGATAAAATTGACCGCCCGTTTATGGTTGTCAAAATGGTTCAGTTTCCAGATTAGATGCTCAGGAATCCCCAAATCATTCAGCATAAATCACTATATGTGTTAGTTATTAATTATTAGGTTTGTGCACAGAATATAGCATAGGTTTTGCTTGTTACACGTATCAGCGTGTGGCGAAAAGTGTCAGCGTGACGGCGGTCACTGAGAAACGAGGGCGGACGTAACGAATGGCGAGAGTTTTTCCGGTAGATAACGCGATTGAGCCGCTTTTAAAAGCGTTAAAAAGGTACAATCGTACCATTCTTGAAGCGCCACCTGGCGCCGGGAAATCCACTCGTGTACCGCTGGCTCTACTGGACAGTGAGTGGGGTGCCAACGGCAAAATATTGATGCTGGAACCACGCCGGGTGGCCGCACGCTCCGTGGCCACTTTTATGGCCTCCCAGCGGGGGGAGCCGGTGGGGCGATCCGTGGGCTATCGCACCCGTACTGACACCCAGGTAAGTGCACACACTCGCTTGGAAGTGGTGACTGAAGGCATACTCACGCGCATGTTACTCAAGGACCCGGAACTACCCGGTGTCAGCCTGGTTATCTTTGATGAATTTCATGAACGGTCACTGAATGCGGATCTTGGTCTGGCGTTAATGTTGGAGACCTGTGAGGCATTTCGTTTGGACTTGGGCTTGCTGGTGATGTCTGCCACTTTGGACTGCGGGCCGCTGGAACATTTGCTTGGAGCGCCGGTGATACGCAGCGAAGGGCAGAGCTACCCGGTAACGGTGTCCTATGTGCCCGTTTCTGCGCGCGAGGATTGGCGGGATCATTGTGCCGAGCAAGTCATGGCGTTGGTTGACACCGCTGGCGTGATGCTAGTCTTTCTGCCGGGTCAGGGGGATATACGCAGGGTTGCCAGTCAGTTAAATCAGTGTGGTTGTACTACACCGGTCACCTCACTCTACGGGGGGTTGCCGCTGGATAAGCAACAGCAGGTGTTGGCGCTTGCGGCCACTGAACCGCGATTAATCGTGCTGACCACCAATGTGGCGGAAACCAGCCTGACCATTGAGGGAGTGACCCATGTGATTGACAGCGGGTTTGCCCGTGAGCCGGTTTATGATCCGGCAAGGCATCGCAGTCGGCTGGTGACCCGCCGTATCAGTGAGGCCAATGCCCGTCAGCGCAGTGGTCGGGCCGGGCGGTTGGGCCCAGGTCACAGTGTCCGCTTGTGGGGGAAGTCGGAGGTATTGGCACGTTATCAGTTGCCGGAAATTCAGCGCGTGGGGCTTGATCGTCTGGTGCTAGATTTGGCCCGCTGGGGCAGTCGTGAACCGCAACAAATGCCATGGTTGGATGCGCCCCCTCAAGCGGCCTGGAACAGTGCGGTGCAGCGGCTGCAAAGCGCGGGTGCTTTAGACGAAAATGGCTCGCTGACCTCACGAGGAGAGGCCATCGCGCAGCTGCCCGTGGACCCGTCACTGGCGTCACTATTGATTGTTGCAGGCGAAGCCGGATTGGCGGAGTCCGCAGCTCAGCTGGTTGCGCTGCTGTCCGAGCGGGATATTCTCCCTGGCGAGGGAGTGGACCTGAGGCGACGGCTGGAAGCGCTGGAGAATCAACCTCAGCGTTTTGGGGCAGTGCTGGCCGAGGCGCGGCGCCTGAAAATCAATAACGGCCATTCCGAACAGCGCTGGCGTGATGCGATGGGGACGTTGTTGGCCTCAGTGTATCCGTTACAGATCAGTCGCCGGCGTAGCGGTGGTCGAGGGCGTTATCAAATGGCCGATGGCCCCGGCCTGTTTCTACACGATAGTGACAGTTTGCAGGGCACGGAATGGCTGCTGGTGATGGATACCGATGGTCAGCCTAAAGACGCGCGTATTCGGCTCGCTTGGCCACTGACAGAAGACGAAGTCGAGGCTGCCCAAGAGCAGCATGGGGTGTGGCGAGAACAGGTCGGCTGGGATGCAGAGAGGCAGCGTGTGAGTGGTCGCCGTGAGCGGATGCTGGGCAATCTGGTGCTGCAAAGCCAGACGTTGACGTCGCTGGATAGCGAGCAACGGATAACCGGGCTGTTAGCCGGTATTCGTCAGTTGGGACTGGCTGTGCTGCCCTGGGATGAGTCCTGGCGGCAATGGCAGGCACGGGTTGTTCGTTTGGCTTGCGTGCAGCCAGATGGGCACTGGCCGGATGTGAGTGAGGCAGGATTGTTGTCTGATCTAGAACAGTGGTTAGCACCGTATCTAGCAGGAATGCGCAGTGTGGTAGACCTGAAAAAACTGCCGCTGGGAGTGGCACTGTTGAGCCTTTTAACTCTGGAGCAGCAGCGCCAACTGAAACAGGACATGCCAGAGAGTGTGGTGATTCCCTCCGGGCGCAGTGTGCGGCTGGATTATACCGGCGAGCAGGTGGTGCTGGCCGCCAAACTGCAGGAGTTGTTTGGCTTGAAAACGCTGCCGGCACTGGCTGGTGGTGCCCTGTCGATTACGGTGCATCTGCTTACGCCGGCGGGCCGCCCGGCAGCCATCACCGATAATCTGGCCCGGTTCTGGGCAGAAAACTACGCAGCGGTGCGCAAGGATCTGCGCGGACGTTACCCCAAACACCCGTGGCCGGAGAATCCGCTGGATGCTCAGGCTACCGGTCTTACCAAACGACGGCTGGGACAATAGCGGCTCTGACTTTGCGTAGGGTGTCGGCTTACGGCTATGGCGTTGTTATTAAGGCTTAGTTATTAAGTTACGAAACCTCTGTTCTCATCACCGATAAGCCCACAAAAAAAGGCCGCTGATTAGCGGCCTTTTTAAATTGGTCGGAGTAGCAGGATTCGAACCTGCGACCCCTACGTCCCGAACGTAGTACTCTACCAAGCTGAGCTATACTCCGATGGCTGCGCATTCTAGCAGCCAATCTAAAAAATGCCATACTTAAATCCCGTGGCAAAGCCCGGTTGCGCAGTTTCTGGCCAATCCTGCAGGTAACGGGCAAAATGCGCCCCGCTTGCTTTTGCTATGAATACAGGACAACGATGACGCCTTTTCACCACCCTTGGGGCGAGCTTTGCTTGCAGCGCTGGCCGCGTCGGCGCAACGAGACTCTGCAAGCCTGGGATAACGCCGATCTGTATCTGCTCAATACGTTAGCTGAACGAGGGCAGGCTCTGGGGAATGGGGATAATGCGCCCAAAACCCTGGTGCTTAATGATCAGCAAGGAGCGCTTTGCTTAGCTCTGCAACAGGCGGCAGCGAGCGCCCTTGACATTGAGAGCAGTGGCGATTCGTATACCGCGGCAGCGGCTGCCCGGGCGAATGCCGTAGACAATGGACTCGACCCCAATCTCCTCTTTTGCTGGCCGCTTGATGCGCCCAAGCAGAGCCCGGATCAGGTCATTATGCGTGTCCCTAAGTCCATTGCGCTTCTGCAATGGCAGTTGCAATGGTTAAGCGGGCATCTTCCAAAGGGTGTGCCGATATGGTTGGCGGGCATGGATAAGCATTTGCCACGGCAGCTAGTGCCATTGATGCAACGGTATCTAGGTAATGGTCGGGCGGAATATGGATGGAAAAAAGCCCGCTTGTTCAGTGCCCAGGCGCCGGGGCGGGTATTGGCCGATACCGACTACCCTTGCCGGGTAGACGCACTGCAGTGGCGCTTGACCGTGCACGCGGGCGTGTTTGCTCAGCAGCAACTGGATATTGGCGCACGATTTTTCCTAGACCACCTGCCTGAGGCTTTGCATACGGGGGCTAAAGTGGCCGATTTGGGTTGCGGAAACGGGGTGATAGGCATGGCCGTGCTGAAAGCCAATCCCGCGGCCAGGGTCACCTTTTGTGATGAGTCCTGGCTGGCGCTGGAGAGCGCCCGCGATAATGTGTCGCGTTATTTTTCTGATGCGGAGAGTCATTTCCATCTTGGCGATGGTTTGGCTGGCCTGGAGCAACGCTTCGACTGTATTTTGCTCAACCCTCCGTTTCATGATGGGTACGTGGTCGGCGACCATGTGGCACGGCGATTATTCAATCAGGCGGCCACAGCACTGGTGCCGGGGGGAGAGTTGCGAGTCATCGGTAACCGCCATCTTGGCTACCACAAGGTGTTGGCACGTCGTTTTACGTCGGTGACCGTGTTGGCCAGTAATGCCAAGTTTGTGGTGTGGCGCTGCCAGGGCCCGACCCCGTCGGCGTCTAATCCGCTAGATTGATGTGGTTAAAATTGCTGGCCACCGGGTGACGGCTTTCCAACCCTGCCTGTTGCCGGTCCAGTAGGCAGGTGTTAAACCCTGCTTCAGCAGCAGCATCCAATTCCGCTTCGATATCGGACAGAAACAGTAAGGTGTTGGCGGGTTTATCAATCGCCTGCTGGATCTTCCGATAGCTGTCTGTCTCCTGTTTGGGGCCAGTGGTGGTATCGAAATAACCAGATAACAGCCCGGTGAGATCACCGGCATCGCTGTAGCCAAAGAATAACTTCTGTGCGGTGATGGACCCGGAGGAATACACGTACAGAGCGATGCCTTTCTGATGCCATTTTTTCAGAGCCGGCGCAGTGTCCGGATACATATGGGCGGTATAGTCGCCATTTTCGTAACCGGCTTTCCAGATCATGCCTTGCAGGGTTTTCAGCGGGGTAGCCTTGCGGTCTTCCTCTATCCAGCGCAGGAAAAGCGCGGCGGCTTTATCAGCGGAGCCCAGCGTTTCTCCACTTTCCTTTTCGGCGGCTTTTATTTGCTCTTGAACGCAAGGATGATCCCAGTGATCCGCGAGAAAATCGGGAAACCGCTTGGCGGCATAGGGGAACAGCACCTCCTTCACAAATGCAATGCTGCTGGTGGTGCCTTCGATATCTGTGATGATGGCGTTGATCATGCCGTTTCCTTCCATGCTTGAGTGTCGGGACCGATGACGTGAGTGTGTGGCTGCACAAGAACGGCTAGGCTAAACGCCTTAGCAAGTATCGGGTTTAAGCGAGCCGGTTAAACTGTTGAGCAATATCACTTCCGGTAAAGTTAGCCACCCAGCCATCCGGGTTGTTGAACAGGCGAATGGCGACGAAGCGTGGTTCTGGACCCATATCAAACCAGTGCGGCGTGTTGGCCGGTACGCTTATTAAATCGCCCTTACTGCACAACACTTCGTAAACCTTACCGTTGATATGCAGGGTGAAGAGGCCCTGGCCTTCTACAAAAAAACGTACTTCATCTTCACTGTGACGATGTTCTTCCAGAAACTTTTGCCGGAAGGCAGTCTTTTCCGGATGATCAGGCACCATGCTGACCACATCTACGGTTTGGTAACCTTCATCGGCAATCAGCCGATCAATATCGGCCTGGTAAGCTTGGATGACTTCATCTTGCTGAGGGTCATCGGATAGAGCTTGGTTCGCTTGCCATTGTTCGTAGCGTATCCCAGCGCTGGCCAGTACCCGCGCCATGGCGGCCTTGTCGGTGAGGTGTTGCTCCACTCGCCCGGGGGCCTGATCAGAAAAGACTTTCAGTTCGCTATGCATAGCCGGTTCTCCATATCTGCAATATTTATTGGCACATTGAGACAATGCTGATTTAGCTGCCACGCAGCCTTCGGCATTCCAATTCAATGGCCAGCAGGGTTTCCAGTGCTTCCAGCTGCCGGTAACAGGTTGGCAGATCGTTAGCCCAGGTATACAAGCCGTGGCCGCGAATAAGATAGGCGTGGCTGATGTGGCCGGAGCGCATTTGCTGATCGACTTTGGCTGCCAAGGCAGCGATATCCTGGGTATTTTCAAATACAGGAATAGTTAACCGGCTGTTATGGCTGGTAATCCCTTGCAGGGCTTTGAGTAGCTCATAACCTTCTAAAGTAATGCTGTTAGCGGGCCAGTGCATGGTCAGCACGGTGGAGGCATGGCTATGGGTGTGAAGTACCGCCTGAATGTTGCCATCGAAGCGGTAAAGTTGGGTATGCAGCAAGGTTTCTGCAGAGGGCTTGCCGCTGGAAGCCGGCTGGCCGTCCATGTTCACAGCCATGATATCCGTTTCTCGCAGTAGGCCTTTGTCTTTGCCAGATTGAGTAACGGCGGCAAAGTCGGTATTGAGCCGCTGAGAGTAATTACTGCTGGTGGCAGGCGACCAGCCATTAGCGTAAATCCGTTGTCCGGTGGCCGCCAATGCTCGGGCAGCGTCGCGGAAGACAGTGGTAGAGTAGGGGCGCTCAGGCATGCTAGCTTTCCTTGGTCTGAGCCAGATGGCTGTTAATTTTGGCCGTATCCGGGCGGTGGACCACGCCTCGTTCGGTAACGATGGCGGTGATCAATTGCGCGGGGGTGATATCAAAGGCTGGGTTATATACCGGGCAATGTTCAGGGGCTAATGACTTGCCTTGCACGTTGCGCACTTCGTTAGCGTCCCGTTCTTCAATCACAATATGGCTGCCATTGGGCAGGGCCGGGTCCAGCGTTGAGACGGGAGCAGCCACGATGAAGGGAATATTGTGATGTTGGGCCAAAACGGCCAGATTGTAGGTGCCGATTTTGTTGGCAGTATCACCATTGGCGGTGATACGGTCTGCGCCTACGATAACGGCTTGGATTTTCCCCTGCTGCATCAGTTGGCCGGCACAGCTGTCCGCCACCAGCGTCACAGGAATGCCATCGTTTAGCAGCTCCCAGCTGGTCAGCCGGCTGCCCTGTAACCAAGGGCGGGTTTCGCCGGCAAACACGCCAGTGAGTTGATTTCGCGCCCAGGCACTGCGAATGATGCCCAGAGCGGTGCCATGCCCGCCGGTCGCTAGAGCACCGGTATTGCAGTGGGTGTAGACGGTGGCGCCGCTGGGCAACAGGTCGGCACCGAATTCGCCCATGGCCTGGTTAGCGGCGAGGTCTTCGCGATGAATCGCTTCAGCGTCCTCGGCCAGAGCCTGTGCCAGCGCCTTACCTTGTAAGTCCCCCGCATAGCGCTGCAGGCGTTCAAGTGCCCAGAAAAGGTTCACCGCCGTTGGCCGGCTGTCTGCTAGGGTGGCAACCGCATTTTGCAGTGTAACCCAGGATGCGTCATTGCCCATGATTTGAGCTTCTAGGGCTAGGCCATAGGCTGCAGTGATGCCAATGGCGGGGGCGCCACGCACGACCATGTTACGGATGGCGTCGGCTGCTTGTTGGCTATCGCAAATGTCCAACCACAGCGTTTCGGTGGGCAGACAACGTTGATCTAGCAATTGCAGGTGATCACCAAGCCAGCGGATTGCGGCGCTGTTAACGGCCATGGGTAGGCTCCTTGTTATAGGCATCAGGGTGTTCCAGCGGGCGGTGGTGGTATTTGGCCCGGATCCAGTTGGCGGCCCGGAAAACCCCGGGGCGGCGCATAATAGCGCTTTCCAAACGGTATTTCCCTGGGAATGTGCTGCTCATTATGGCTATCAGAATGGTGAGTAAACCTTGGCCTGGGAGCACCAGCATGATGATGCCTGCAATGAGTAATAGTAGCGCTAACAGGTTACGTAACAGCCAGAACAGCCATGCAATAACGCCTCGGTTCTGGTGGGGAGAATACGCCTGGGTAAAGTAATTTTCGGGTATGCGCACCAAAAACCAAGGTAGCGCAACCAGCGAGGCTACGGCCATGATGGCTCCGGTAATGGTCAGCGCAGGCAACCAGGGTTCAAGTTGTTGCGCAAGTGGCGCCAGCCAGCCAGGCAAGTCAGCGTTCAATAGGCCTCCGGGGAATAGTGTGAACGTATGCTCTGTGCAACGTACAATGGCGTTATGGTAGGCAATTTTCAATCATGGCTGTATCGACCTTCAGCGGCGGGGTGCGACCGCTGTTTAGAACCTCGTCGCATCGAATTTCACCTGCTTTCGGTGGGAGAGAACAGCTGGTATCTGGTTTGCCTTGCCGGAACATTAAGCATCGATCGGATTCATCGTCAGGGCCCACTGAGCAGCCGAGATTTAGCTCTGGGTCAGCTAAAGAAGATCACAGAGGCTCTGCTAGCCCTGGGTTATGAGCGCGTCGACGACCAGCAGTGGCAGCTGCCGGCTTGGCGCCAACGTAAATTATTGATGGAAGCGCGAAGCCCTCATCGGGTGGATTGTGTCTTCCGGGAGGACCAGGTATGGCCATGGCCGGGCAAGTAATTCTGGCAATTGTTATTGGGTTGATGATTGGCGGATTGTTGGGGGTGTTGATCTGGAAGATTTGGATGGTGCGTCACCGCCGCATTGAAAAACAGGCAGAAATGGCCCGTAGCGAAGCGCAGTATTTGCAAATACTCGATAGCCTGGAAGTGCTCTGCCGAGTAGTTAATCAAAAGCAGGTAGAGCTAAGTGAGGCCGCGATTCGGATCAGCGCTTTGTTGGACAGCCTGCCTGCCGATATCTCACCTAAAGTGGATGTGTCAGATATCCATCAATTTGCTCAGATCTGTCAGCAGTTCGATCGTGGAGATACGCGACAAGGTTTGACCGCCCGTGCCCGACATAACCAAGACAATTATCGTTGGCAGTTGGAAGAAGAGCAGGAGGTGGTGGTAGGTGATGCGGTTCAGCGGCTGGTTACGGTGCTCCCATCATGGCGTGTACTGTTGTTGTCAGGCTCATCTAAATAGCGAAAATCGGTAAGTTCAATTCGGCCGCGAATGAATGGGTTTTCTCGGTGATCCATTCGAACCATAAAGTAATCCAGTTTCTTCGCAGCCCAGAATTCGGAATGACGGCCTCGTTCAGCATATTCTCGCTCTAGGCCTGTGACTTTCCAGGTGCCAGCAGGGGTTTTAAGCGAGTCGTTGCCCAATGAAACGTAGTGATATTCAGCCATGCCATCGGGTTCTGCGACGGCGTAGCTAAATGAATCATCGCCGTTTGCCATGTGACAGCGGGCTACCATGGCTACGCTAAGGGCATCCAGGCTGGCCTCAGCCAAGCGATAGGTGGCTTTACTTCCCAGTGCTTGCCCTGTGCTCCAGTCAAAGCGAATTTCGCCGCCCCTTTCAATGCCGAAGCCGGCACTGGCGTGTTGATAGTAATAAGGCGTAGCAGTGCAGTTCTGCCAGTTAAAATGAGCACTTTCTTGATGGCTAAACAACCGGTTCTGGACGTTGAAATGAAGACGATATCCAGGGTTTGCCTTTTCCAGACGGATAGTGGCGCTGAGCCCTACAGGAATGCCGCTGACCACAACTCGGTAAGTGCCTTCGGCGGGGCGCAGCTGGTCAGGAAAAGTAACGGGGTCCTGTGCGTATGCCAGTGAATACAAGGACTGACACGCCACGATGGCTAGAGATAACGGCAGCCGTCCCAGCGTAAATATTCCAGTATTATTCGTCACTTGTCCTGTGTTCCTGTTCTGCAAAAGCTTTGGGAAATTTCAATGTACTGCGTGGCAGTCAGCTCGGGGACGCACCCGTTAAGGAGGCATTATTTTTTAGAGCGTATTGTTAGCGCGGTTGTACAAGTATGGATGAAAAAACGTTGCACGTCGTCTTTCGGACTCATGGTCTCTTGCGGCAGAGCACCGATATAGTTGGCTGGGTCTTCAGACGAAGTGGATCATCCCATGAAGCAGAACTGAACGCACTGATCACGGGTTTTCCGCATATTGCCTTAAGTTCTAAAAGCTCGTCATCATAGGCAATTCCCAGGGCGCTTTTCAACATCCGGTGATACTGGTCAAGGTTATGGGCCCTTTCGTTATCTCTTTGCAGCGAACCGCTAGTCGCTGGGCAAATACACAAGCCCCTTAACCTAACAACTCTTTCACTGCATGATGCGTCTACGGGGGGCGCAGACAAGCGAGCGGGCGTGACACCTAGACCAAGGCGGTGGATTATTGCAGTGAGACAATTGGCCTGCTCTCGCCGGTTCGATTCAGTAATGGCCCGATTGCTCTGCGGGGGTTGTATTCACCAGCCAAGAGTTTACTAGCGAGACGCTATTGCTGAGCTAGCGGCCAGAGGGTAGAGCAGACCCATCTCATGGGCTTGAGCATTTGTTGGCGCTTGCGGACGCGGAATGGAGATGCTGACTGACATAGATTTACTCTCTGGCTCGTATGGTGCCGTCTAGCGTATTTACGGGTTGAGTGTTGATGAGGCTTGTCGGCCTTATGCTAAGGGAGCGTCCTTATCGACTTCTAGCAAGCATGAAAAAACCGCCCAAGGGCAGTTTTTTCATGGTCGGTTCAAAGCCTATTTAAACGTCTTTTTTGGCCGGAGCTTTCTTGGCTGCGGCTTTCTTTGTAGGGGCTTTTTTGGCTGCCGCTTTCTTTTTGGCCGGAGCTTTTTTGGTTGCGGCCTTTTTAGCGGGTGCTTTCTTGGCAGCGGCCTTTTTCTTGGCCGGAGCTTTCTTGGCCGGGGCTTTTTTTGCTGTGGCTTTCTTGGGAGCTACCTTGCGTTGGATCTCTTTGGCGCGTTTTTCCAAATCTTTTTCATACTGGCCGATCACGCGAGCTAGGCTGTGCGCTTGCTTGGCTGTGGCCTTGAGAACTTTAACTTCCGTTTCCAGCACCCGTTTGCGAGCTTCGGAATCGTCCACCTGTTTGCGCGTGTCGTCAGCGGTCTTGCGGGCGCGATCAAGCTGACGTTTTATGGTGGTAGTGGCTTTTTCTCTGTACTCAGCTTGGAGTTTTTCCAGCTTGGCGAAATACTCGCGCTGGCGCTTCAGTTGCTGATTGAGGCTTTCACGCACTTTCTCTAGTTGCTTTTCCAGTTGTGCGATCTGTTTTTCGCGTTCCTTGTCGAAGCGCTCAGCCAGCTTGCGAATCTGAGCCTGAAGTTCCTCGACAGTATCTTTCACCTTGCTAGCAGCCATGGATGACTCCCTTTTTCCACTACGGATTGTTTCGTTAATGACCAACGGGCTCTTAATGAGCGCTGGCTCAGATCAACGCACTTGCTGTTGCAACTTTATGCCACATATGAACGTTGAACAACCATTGATCAATTAGAGGATGCCTGAGGAACAAACGGGTGCCGGTAGCTGGGGATTTATTTTATCTTGATCCGTTACCTTTACCTTCTTGTTAGGTGAATGTCGTACTTGCCGAGGCAGTGTCGGCTCTTGGCGTTGCGGTTTGTTTGGCAGGGCTGGATACTGAAGCCTATAACAACGACCGAGACAGGAATTATGCCAGTAACGTTCGATGGCAAATTGGTCATCGCGATTAGCTCACGGGCCCTGTTCAATCTTTCAGACAGCCACCGGGTTTACCTTGAAGAAGGCCTAGAAGCCTTTCAGGACTACCAGGTTCAGCATGAAGACGACTTGCTGGAGCCTGGTGATGCCTTTCCGTTGGTAAAAAAATTGTTGGCGATCAATGAGCTGGAGCAGGGTAAAGGGCGGGTCGAGGTAATCTTGTTATCGCGTAATAGCTCGGATACGGGGCTGCGGGTGTTTAACTCCATTGCCCACTATGGCCTACCAATTACCCGTGCGGCATTTGCTAGTGGTGAAAGCCCTCATCGTTATGTCTCTGCATTTGGTGCTCATTTGTTTTTGTCGACGGACCCGGGAGATGTGCAACAGGTGCTGGAAGCCGGTTATGCGGCGGCGACGATTCTGTCGGGGGGGCAGTGTCAGCGCCCGGATGGCATTTTGCGCATCGCCTTCGACGGCGATGCGGTGTTGTTTTCTGATGAGTCGGAGCAAATTTTTCAGAGCGACGGGCTAGCGGCATTTACAGAGAATGAACGGCAAGCGGCTAGAAAACCTATGAATGGAGGGCCTTTTAAGCCGTTTCTGGCGGCGCTACATCAGTTACAGAACAGCTTCCCGGTGGCGGGGTGTCCCATTCGCACGGCTTTGGTTACGGCTCGTGGTGCGCCTGCCCATGAACGTGTGGTGCGCACCTTGCGCGATTGGGATATACGCTTGGATGAAAGTCTGTTCTTGGGCGGATTATCTAAAGGTGAATTCCTGCGGGCTTTCGGTGCCGACGTGTTTTTTGATGATCAGCAGGGGCATTGTGAATCTGCTTCTGAACATGTGGCCGCAGGTCACGTGCCCCATGGCATCTCCAATACAAAGAAGGGGCCGTCGCAGGATTGAACGAGAATTACCGTTGTATAGGTCGTTTGAAGTCGACAGCGTTAACAATAAGCAGGAGTGGCAGCTTGAGCAGGGTGATCATTTTCTGTTTAGCCTTGGCCTCAGGCATAGTGCGAGATGGCCTTACCAAACACGGTTGGCTATGCGCTGAATGAATAATAGATTATATTTTTATAACTAATTGCGGATTTAATGCGGAGACAGGGATGAAACTGCAACAACTACGCTACATCTGGGAAGTGGCCCGCCATGACCTGAATGTGTCAGCCACCGCAGCGGCGCTTTATACTTCGCAGCCCGGTATCAGTAAACAAATCCGTATGTTGGAAGATGAACTGGGTGTGGAGGTTTTTGCTCGTAGCGGGAAACACCTTACCCATATTACTCCCGCCGGGCAGGCTATTCTTCAGATTGCCGGTGAAATCCTGCAGCAGACGGAGTCTATTCGCCGGGTATCTCAGGAGTTTCGTGATGAATCCCGGGGTGAGCTAAGTATTGCCACGACACATACTCAGGCTCGCTATGCTTTGCCGCCCGTTATTCGTCATTTTACTGGCCTTTTCCCTGATGTATCGCTACACATGCATCAGGGCACTCCCATGCAGATTTCCGAAATGGCCGCTAACGGTAGTGTGGATTTCGCCATTGCTACGGAAGCCTTGGATTTGTTCTCTGACCTGATCATGATGCCCTGTTACCGCTGGAACCGGACCGTAGTAGTGCCGCAAGGGCACCCTCTGGCAGAAGCAACAAAGCCTTTAACGCTAGAGGCGCTAGCTGATTATCCCCTTGTGACCTATGTATTTGGTTTCACCGGTCGCAGTAAGCTTGATGACGCTTTTGTTGATAAAGGGCTGGATCCCAAAGTGGTTTTCACTGCCGCTGATGCTGATGTGATAAAGACCTATGTTCGCCTGGGAATGGGGGTGGGGATTATTGCGCACATGGCAGTCGACCCAGTGGAAGACAAAGGGTTGATCGCACTGGATGCTAGTCACCTGTTTGAGCCTAGCACCACCCGAATCGGCTTTCGTAAAGGCACATTTCTGCGCGGTTTTATGTACGACTTTTTAGAAGCCTTCGCTCCTCATTTGACCCGGGAGCGAGTGGATGCGGCTATCAAGGCTCCTAATCGGGAAGAGCGGGAAATGTTATTTGAAAGTATAGAGCTACCTATTCGCTAGCGGCCTAATGGCGCCGTCTGGTTTTCCTCCCAGTGGAAAGCGATTGTATTGACAAAGCATTGGTTTCTCACCAGCACAACGGGCATGACACCCAAACCTGCTTCCCCGTTGCAAAGCGGCGGGGGCGCCGCTACATTGTGCGCGCCTTAACTTATCCAAAGGGGAAACACCGTGGAATTGTTGTGCCTGGACCTTGAAGGGGTGTTGATCCCTGAAATCTGGATTAACTTCGCTGAAAAAACCGGCATCGATGAGCTGCGTGCCACCACCCGGGATATCCCGGACTATGACGAACTCATGCGTATGCGCCTGAAAATTCTGGACGAGCATGGCTATGGCCTGCCCGACATTCAGGCGGTGATCGATACCTTGGACCCGATGGACGGGGCTAAAGAGTTTGTTGAGTGGGCCCGTGAGAATTTCCAGCTGATCATCTTGTCGGACACTTTCTACGAGTTTGCCAAGCCGTTAATGAAGAAATTGGGCTGGCCGACATTGTTCTGCCATCGTCTGGAAGTGGACGAAAAAGGTCGCATTACCGATTATAAACTGCGCCAGAAAGACCCGAAGCGAGCGTCCGTGATCGCCTTGCACAGCCTGAATTACCGGGTAATTTCAGCCGGCGACTCCTATAACGACACCACCATGTTAGGGGAAGCTGAGCAGGGCATCTTGTTCCATGCGCCGGATAACGTGATCGCCGAATTTCCGCAGTTCCCTGCAGTGCATAGCTACGAAGACTTGAAGAAAGAGATCATTAAGGCCAGCGAACGCGATATTTCGCTGTAACGTTGTGGCAGGCTGTACGCAACAGGCCAATAAATTTGGCGTGTTGCGTAGCACGCGCTGCACGAAGTGGCACTTAAAGAAATCTTTCCTCAAGAGCCCGCATCAGCTTTTCCACCTTGAACAGACTTTCCTCGTATTCTGCTAAGGGGTCTGAATCAAATACGATTCCGCCGCCGCCATGGCAGTAGATCCGATCTCCGTCAGTTTGCATAGTGCGAATCAGGATGTTGCTGTCCAGGTTCTCTTGATCGTCCATCCAGAAGAAACTACCGCAATAGGCTCCACGGGCGACAGGCTCAAGTTCGGTGATGATTTCCATGGCTCGTTGCTTGGGAGCCCCGGTAATCGACCCCCCAGGAAAGGCACGGAATAGAGCCTCCAGCGGCGTGATGTCGGCTTTCAGGGTGCCGGTGATGGTGCTGACAAGGTGTTGTACATTGCTGAACTGGCGTAATTCAAATAGTGGCGAAGCCTGGATGCTGCCCGATTCACAGCTGAGCCCCAGATCATTGCGTAGCAGATCCACTATCATCAGATTCTCGGCCAGGTCTTTGGGGTTGGCTCTTAACTCAGCCGCCAGCCGACCATCTTCTTCAGGGTTAGCGCCTCGCGGGCGAGAGCCCTTGATAGGCTCCGCCACTACCTGTCGATTCCTGATGGAAAGAAAACGCTCCGGTGAAACCCCGAATACACTGTTGCCGTCATCCGTTTGGAAATAGCAGCTATGTGGGGCGGGGTGGGCCTGTTGTAAGCCAAGCCAAGCGCTGAGAGTGGAGCCGCTGAAATGGGTAGAAAAACGCTGGGCTAAGTTGACCTGGTAGCAGTCGCCAGCGCGCAGATAGGCTTGGATCCGTGACAGGCTGGCCAAATAGGCTTGTTGCGTTTGTTCCGGCTTAAATGCCGACTCCAGGGCAAAGTTTTCTGCGCCGGTCGGTGTGCTGACGAGAGCGGCGTTAGGTGTGTTCTGGCTGGGAGCGTCTTTATACAGGTATGCCCAGGCAGTAAAGGGGGCGCAAGGTAATCCGTGTAATGCGGACCCTACTTCATAGGGCAGTATGCCTGCAACGAAACAGTATTCGTTTGCTAGCGCGTATTCTATGTTGGCTCGTAGCTCATGCAATTGTGACAATGACTGGGCGCTCAATACCGCATCCGGCTCACCGAGCCAGCGTAAGCTACCTTCAGATTGAAAAACGCAAGGGTAAGTCATGAGCTGCCAGAGTAAAATGAGGCGCTAGTCTACCCGCGTAATGCAACGATGCCCATTCTTGTTGCTAATGAGTAACGGTTATACCGCAGAACACAGGCCGCCATGGTCGCCTCGTTTTGGTGTCGTGATTACCGGCCTCTTCAAGGCAGGTCGTGGTGTGTTCATCGCCGGCAAGAGCAATGCGCAAAATAGCCAGCCCGCGGGTTTTATTATCTGCACTTTGCCAATACGAAGTGTGCCACTACCGTTTTGTTGCTGAGGCTAGCGGCGGGTGCGCTCGATAATAGCAATCGTGATCTGACTGAAGATTAACAAGGAATATTGGTGTCCCTTTCGTAGGGCCTAGTTCAATGCTGTGTCGATGATATCGCTGGTGGTACGATCCTTTTACACTGTGGTGCCTTAGGTGAGACGATTGTCAACAATTGCCCTTGAAGTCATTACTTTGAGGGCGTAAAGTCCAGCTCGGTCGTTGAAATTGTCAACAATCGGGCTATTTTATGTCTGTTGCTGTACCAGAATCCTCACGCACCTTGGCTGACCGGGTTTTTTCCCTGTTGCAGGATGATATTGTGCGTGGCGAGATCCCGCCCGGTTCCAAGGTCAGCGAGACCGAGTTGGCAGGCCGTTATGGCGTCAGCCGTGGCCCGCTCCGTGAAGCTATCCGCCGTCTTGAATCCCGCAAGTTACTCGAACGCGTTGTCCATGTGGGTACTCGTGTCGCGTCTCTGAGCTTTGACGACCTGATTGAAATCTACCATGTCCGTGAAGCTCTGGAAGGCATGGCTGCGCGCTTGGCGGCCGAGCAAATGTCAACGCAAGAAGTTGCGGGGTTATACGATGTGCTGGCTCAACATGAGCAACAGCAAGACTTGCAGCAAGATACCGCCTATTTTCAGCGTGAAGGCGACCTGGACTTCCACTACCGCATTATTCAGGGCAGCCACAATGGCACCCTCAGCCAGATGCTGATCGGCGAGCTCTACCACTTGGTGCGCATGTACCGGTACCAATTCAGTTCCGTAGCGAATCGCCCGCAGAAAGCCCTTAATGAACACCGCCGTATCGTGGAGGCTATTGAGGCCCGCGATGGCGAGATGGCGGAGCTATTGATGCGCCGCCATATCAGCAGTGCCCGCAAAAACATTGAAAACCAATATGCCGCCCACAAGGCGGAAACCTTGAAATCGGATAACTAGGAGAACGCCATGTCAGCAAACCTGACCGCCGGCGGCCGCTTCCGCAAAGCGCTCGCGGAAGAAAAGCCCCTTCAAATTATGGGAACCATCAATGCCTATGCGGCAATGATGGCGGAACAGGTTGGTTATCGCGCTATCTACCTGTCCGGTGGTGGTGTGGCCAATGCCAGCTACGGCATGCCTGATCTGGGCATGACCAGCATGAACGACGTGCTGGAAGACGTGCGCCGTATCTCCAGTGCCGTGCAAACCCCTCTGCTGGTAGACATTGATACCGGTTGGGGTGGGGCGTTCAATATCTCTCGTACCGTGAAAGAAATGATCAAAGCGGGTGCTGGCGCTGTGCACTTGGAAGATCAGGTCGCCCAGAAACGCTGCGGTCACCGCCCGAATAAGGAAATTGTTTCCCAGGAAGAGATGGTCGACCGGGTTAAAGCTGCTGTCGATGGTAAGACTGATGATGATTTCTTCATCATTGCCCGAACTGATGCTTTCCAAAAAGATGGTTTGGAAGCGGCGATCGAGCGTGCACGCGCCTGTATTGACGCAGGAGCTGATGGTATTTTCGCGGAAGCCGTACACACCTTGGAAGACTACAAAGCGTTCAAGAAAGGTCTAGGTGATGCGCCGTTGTTGGCTAACATTACTGAATTTGGGGCCACTCCACTGTTCAGCCGTGAAGAGCTGGCCGAGGCAGGCGCGGATATGGTGCTGTATCCGCTGAGTGCTTTCCGTGCCATGAACAAGGCTGCATTGCAGGTGTATCAGAGCATCCGCGAACAAGGCCATCAAAAAGACGTGGTGGACATCATGCAGACACGTATGGAGCTGTACGATTTCCTCAATTACCACGATTACGAGCAGAAACTGGACGCACTCTTTGCCAAGGGTAAGGGTTAACAACCACCGTAAAGACCTGCTGCAGGAGTCGCTCAAATGCGGCTCTTGCAGTACATAGATTCCGCCAAGGCGGTTGAAAATAGATTTACAAGGAGACAAATCATGGCTGAAGCAAAAAAACTCGGCGGCGCAGGTTTGCGCGGTCAGGTCGCTGGTAAAACTGCACTTTCCACTGTGGGCGTTTCTGGCTCCGGCCTGACCTACCGCGGTTACGACGTTAAGGATTTAGCAGAAAACTGCGAATTTGAAGAAGTGGCGTACCTGATCCTTAAAGGCAAATTGCCAAATCAAGCGGAGCTGGATGCTTACAAAACCAAGCTTCAAGGTCTGCGTAGCCTGCCTGCAGAACTGAAAACGGTTCTGGAGCAAATTCCGAAAGATGCACACCCAATGGACGTTATCCGTACCGGTTGTTCCATGTTGGGTAACCTTGAGCAAGAAGATACTTCAGTGATGGGCGTATTCCCGACCCAGGAAGCTTGCGTCGATCGTATGCTGGCGTGTTTCCCGTCCATCATTTGTTATTGGTACCGTTTTAGCCATGACGGTGTGCGTATCGACGAAAACACCGGTGATTCTTCAATTGGTGCACACTTCCTGCACATGCTGCGCGGTGAGAAGCCCAATGAGTTGCATGAGCGCGTAATGAACGTGTCCTTGATCCTGTATGCAGAGCACGAGTTTAACGCCTCCACCTTTACCGCCCGTGTGTGTGCGTCAACCTTGTCTGACATCCACAGCTGTATTACCGGTGCCATTGGTACATTGCGTGGGCCGTTGCATGGCGGCGCTAACGAAGCGGCCATGGACATGATTGAAAAGTTCTCTGATGCAGATCATGCCGAGCAGGAAATGATGGGCATGCTTAAGCGCAAAGAGAAAATCATGGGCTTTGGTCATGCGATCTACACTGAATCTGATCCGCGTAACGCCATCATCAAAGAGTGGGCGGAAAAGTTGAGTCAGGACGTGGGCGACACTGTGCTCTATCCTGTCTCGGTGCGTTGTGAAGAGGTGATGTGGCGCGAGAAAAAACTGTTCTGTAACGCAGATTTCTTCCATGCCTCCGCTTATTTCTTCATGGGCATTCCCACCAAACTGTTCACGCCGATCTTCGTGATGAGCCGCCTGACCGGTTGGGCTGGCCATGTGATGGAGCAGCGTGCGGATAACCGCATCATTCGCCCAAGCGCGGATTATACCGGTGAAGAACTACGCCCGGTAACGCCAATCGCAGAGCGAGATTAAGCGCTTCATTTTGCGAGCATGACTTCCCGCGATAGGAGTAGGCTCCTGCGGGAAGTCATGCTCGCATCGCGAGTGCCGAATGTTTTACCCAAGATTTACCTAGACAAGAGATCCCCAGGCTATGAACACCGAATACCGCAAATCCCTTCCCGGCACAGAGCTGGACTATTTCGACACCCGTGCGGCGGTCGATGCGATCCAGCCTGGGGCCTATGCAAAACTTCCCTATACCTCACGAATTTTGGCAGAGCAGCTGGTGCGCCGTTGTGCACCGGTTGATCTGAACGATGCGTTGACGCAACTAATTGAGCGCAAGCGCGATCTGGATTTTCCTTGGTACCCAGCTCGGGTTGTCTGCCACGACATTCTCGGCCAAACCGCATTGGTAGACCTGGCCGGCCTGCGTGATGCCATCGCCGAGAAAGGTGGCGATCCGTCCCAGGTGAACCCGGTGGTGCCGACTCAGCTTATTGTGGATCACTCCTTGGCCGTTGAGCATCCCGGTTTTGAAGAAGGTGCATTTGAGAAAAACCGCGCGGTGGAAGAGCGTCGTAACGAAGACCGTTTCCATTTTATCAACTGGACTAAAACCGCCTTCGATAACGTGGACGTGATTCCGCCGGGTAACGGCATCATGCATCAGATTAACCTGGAGAAAATGTCTCCGGTGGTGCAAGTGCGCGATGGTGTGGCTTTCCCGGACACCTGTGTGGGCACCGATAGCCACACCCCCATGGTGGATGCACTGGGTGTGATTTCCGTGGGCGTGGGTGGTCTGGAAGCGGAAAATGTGATGTTGGGTAACCCGTCCATGATGCGTCTGCCGGATATCGTCGGCGTGGAAATGACCGGCAAGTTGCACCCAGGTATCACCGGTACTGACTTGGTGTTAGCCCTTACCGAATTCCTTCGTAAAGAGCGCGTGGTCGGCGCCTATCTTGAATTCTTCGGTGAAGGTGCGGACAGCCTGTCTGTTGGCGACCGTGCCACCATTGCCAACATGACGCCGGAGTACGGCGCCACTGCCGGCATGTTCTTTATCGATGATCAGACCATCGATTACTTGCGCCTTACCGGTCGTGAAGATGATCAGGTTGCCTTGGTTGAAAAATTCGCCAAAGAAACGGGCCTGTGGGCCGACAGTCTGAAAGAGGTGGAATACGAGCGCGTGCTGTCGTTCGATCTCGCTTCAGTTGGGCGTAACCTGGCTGGCCCGTCCAACCCGCACTCCCTGCTGCCTGTCTCTGAATTGAGTAGCCGTGGCATCGCCAAGGAGTGGAAGCAGGAAGAGGGTTTGATGCCTGATGGTGCGGTGATCATCGCGGCTATCACTAGCTGCACTAACACCTCCAACCCGCGCAATATTATTGGTGCTGGTTTGTTGGCACGTAATGCTAACAGGCTGGGTCTGATGCGTAAGCCCTGGGTGAAAAGCTCCTTGGCCCCCGGTTCTAAAACGGTAAAAATGTACCTAGAAGAATCCGGTTTGCTGCCTGAGCTGCAGCAACAAGGTTTTGATGTTGTCGCATTTGCCTGTACTACCTGTAACGGTATGTCTGGTGCATTGGATCCGAAAATCCAGAAAGAAGTGATTGAGCGTGACCTTTACTCTACCGCGGTGTTGTCTGGGAACCGTAACTTTGATGGCCGGATTCACCCTTACGCCAAGCAGGCCTTCTTGGCATCACCGCCGCTAGTGGTAGCTTATGCCATTGCCGGTACCATCCGTTTTGATATTGAAAAGGATGTGTTGGGCCATGACCAGGACGGCAACCCGATTATGCTTAAGGATATTTGGCCGTCGGATGAAGAGATTGATGCCATCGTGAAGTCGGCGGTTAAGCCTGAGCAGTTCCGCAAGACATACATCCCCATGTTTGAGAAGAAGGACGATGGTGTACGTGCGGCGAGCCCGCTGTACGATTGGCGTCCGCAGTCCACTTACATTCGTCGCCCTCCTTACTGGGAAGGCACCATGGCTGAGGCCCGTGCGCTGAAAGGCATGCGTCCATTGGCTGTGTTGCCGGACAACATCACTACGGACCATCTGTCGCCATCCAACGCGATCCTGCTGGACAGCGCAGCCGGTGCTTACCTAGACAAAATGGGCTTGCCGGAAGAGGACTTCAATTCCTACGCGACTCACCGTGGTGATCACCTAACGGCACAACGGGCCACGCTGGCTAACCCGAAATTGTTCAATGAAATGGTCAAGGATGAAGATGGCAATGTGATTCAGGGCTCCCTGGCTCGGGTTGAGCCAGAAGGGGAAGTGAAACGCATGTGGGAAGCCATTGAAACCTACATGGCGCGTAAGCAGCCGCTGATCATCATCGCAGGCGCCGATTACGGTCAAGGCTCGTCCCGTGATTGGGCGGCTAAAGGGGTGGCGTTAGCCGGGGTGGAAGCCATCGTTGCTGAAGGCTTCGAGCGTATTCACCGCACTAACTTGATCGGTATGGGTGTGATGCCTTTGCAGTTTGAAGAAGGTACTACTCGCAACACCCTTAACATTGACGGCACCGAAACCTTTGATGTGGAAGGGACGCCGGCGCCCCGCGCCAAGTTGACGCTGATCATGCACCGCGCTAACGGTGACGTTGAGCGTATCCCTGTGCTCTGCCGTTTGGATACGGCAGAAGAAGTGTCCGTGTATTGCGCGGGTGGCATCCTACAGAAATTCGCAAATGAATTTATGGAAGAAGCAGGCTGATTCGCCGCCCTTGCCAGTAGACGTTTGTCTGTCAGCCAACCAGCCCCTTAAGCAAGGGCCAGGTTGGCCATAGTAAGCGCCCTAACGGCCGATAAATTCTCAAACCCCGGCTGTTTAGCTCCGGGGTTTTTTGAAGGAGCAAAACTATGCCTCACGCACCACAGATAAAAATCCCCGCCACCTACATGCGCGGGGGCACCAGTAAAGGTGTTTTTTTCAGCCTGAAAGACCTGCCCGAAGCGGCACAGGTTGCTGGAGATGTGCGCGACAAAATCCTGTTACGGGTGATCGGTAGTCCCGATCCTTATGGCAAGCACACCGATGGTATGGGGGGCGCGACCTCCAGCACCAGTAAATCGGTGATTCTGGCCAAAAGCGAAAAAGCGGACCACGACGTGGATTACCTGTTTGGTCAGGTTTCCATCGATAAGCCCTTTGTGGATTGGAGTGGCAACTGTGGCAACCTGACCGCGGCAGTGGGGTCTTTTGCCATTAGCAACGGCTTGGTTGCAGCGGATCGGATACCGGAAAACGGTATTGCCGAAGTGCGTATTTGGCAGGTTAACATTCAGAAAACGATTGTTGCCCATGTTCCCGTTACCAATGGCGAAGTACAGGAAACCGGTGATTTTGAGCTGGACGGTGTGACTTTCCCCGCGGCTGAAGTAAAAGTGGACTTCATGGATCCGGCAGACGGGGAGGGCGCCATGTTCCCCACCGGTAATGTGGTTGATGAGCTTGAAGTTCCAGGTGTAGGAACCTTTGCGGCGACCATGATCAACGCCGGTATCCCGACGGTTTTCGTTAACGCCGAAGATATCGGGTACAACGGTACCGAGCTGCAGGGTGACATCAACGAAAATAGGGAAGCGCTGCAAACCTTTGAGACCATTCGCGCCTACGGCGCTAAACGTATGGGCCTCATCGACAATATAGAAGAAGCCGAGGCACGCCAGCATACCCCGAAAATAGCGTTTGTCTCCAAGCCCAAGAGCTACTCCTCCTCCAGCGGCAAGCAAATTGAAGAAGGGGATATCGATCTGCTGGTTAGAGCCTTGTCCATGGGCAAGTTGCATCATGCCATGATGGGTACCGCAGCCGTGGCCATCGCCTGTGCCTCCGCAGTACCCGGTACATTGGTGAACCTGGCAGCCGGCGGCGGTGAGCGCGATAGCGTTACCTTCGGCCACCCCTCCGGTACATTGCGGGTTGGGGCAGGGGCTAAACAAGTGAATGGTCAGTGGACCGCCACTAAAGCCAGCATGAGCCGTAGTGCGCGTGTGCTGATGGAAGGCAATGTCCGAATTCCCGGTGACAGTATCTAGTTAGCATTGACGGCATGGCGGATATGGATGCCTATTCATATTCGCCTGTTTAATCGTATAGCGCCCTTTTCATGCCAACCAACCCTTGACCCTGTGCCACCTGTAGGGCGACTCTAAACGCCAACCCATTGAGGGGAGGCTTCTACATGCCCAGCAATACCGACCAGAATCTACGACCCGATTACGATCAGGAAATTCAGGCTATTGTGGACTATGTCCGTGATTATCAGGTGGTCTCCGCCGAAGCTTGGCAAACTGCTCATATCTGTTTGCTAGATACCCTTGGCTGTGGGTTGCTGGCCTTGCGTTTTCCAGAATGTACCAAACACCTTGGGCCGATAGTGCAGGGCACAATAGTGCCTCATGGTGCGCGTGTGCCTGGTACACCTTACCGCTTGGATCCGGTTAAAGCCGCCTGGGACATAGGTTGCATGGTGCGCTGGCTGGATTACAACGACACTTGGCTTGCCGCTGAGTGGGGGCACCCTTCGGACAATATTGGCGCAATTCTCGCTGTGGCGGACTATCTATCCCAAAAACGGGTTGCTGAGGGCCGACCGCCTTTAACCATGGGCGTGGTGCTTGAATCTATGATCAAGGCCCATGAGATTCAAGGGGTGTTGGCACTTGAGAATTCGTTCAATCGCGTTGGGCTGGATCATGTATTGTTGGTGAAGGTTGCGTCCACGGCGGTGGTGTCATACCTGATGGGCGCTAACCGAGAGCAAATGCTTTCTGCTGTCTCCCATGCTTGGGTCGATGGCCAGGCGCTGCGAACGTATCGCCATGCTCCGAATGCGGGATCACGCAAATCATGGGCTGCTGGGGACGCCACTAGCCGAGCTGTGCGCCTTGCTGATATCGCCTTACGTGATGAAATGGGCATACCCGGCGCCCTAACCGCCCCCCAGTGGGGTTTTTATGATGTGTTGTTCAGCAAGAGCAACAAAGATCAGGCAATCAAACCACGCGAGACGCGCCAGTTCCGTTTGCAGCGTGATTACGGTTGCTACGTAATGGAAAATATTCTTTTCAAGGTTCGCTTTCCGGCGGAATTCCACGCCCAAACAGCCTGCGAAGCGGCGGTATTGCTTCATCCGAAGGTAAAAGAGCGCTTGAATGATATTGAGCGAATTGAGGTGACTACCCATGAATCTGCAATTCGAATCATTTCCAAACAAGGGCCATTAGCGAACCCCGCGGACCGGGACCATTGCTTGCAATACATGATCGCCGTTGCGTTGATCATGGGCGATCTCAGCGCTGAGTACTACGAAGACGTTTTTCATGCCAATAACCCGATGATTGATACGCTTCGGGACAAAATGCAGATCATTGAAAGTGCTGATTACACTCGCGATTACCTGAACCCGGCTAAACGCTCCATTGCCAATGCCATTCAGATTTTTTTCAAGGACGGAACCCAAACAGAAGTAGTTTCCATAGAATATCCTATCGGTCACCGCCGCCGCAGGGAGGAGAGTATCCCTGACTTAATGAGCAAGTTTCACCAGAATGTTTTGACCTGCTTCCCGCCAACACGAGCGAACCGCATTCTGGATACCTGTAAGAGCCGTGAGCGGCTGACAACAAAATCGGTGCATGAATTCATGAACATCTTAGCGTTATAACCGCCGAGTAGCTGTGCCGCTCGCGGCGTGCCCCCTTTTACCGCGCTACAACGCCGCTATTACAGCGGCTTGCGTGTAAGCAAAATTTATTGGGTGGCAGGGGCGCTTTGCAGAAGGGAGGCATCTCAATAAGGTATGACCCGCCCCTTTAAACATAAGCATACGGGTATATCTGCATTCAGAGAGGCTCACTCAGCGGGTGAAACAGCACTGTGGAGTTCGGCAACCGATATTTGTTAGGGCGAGATCATAGTATGGCTGACGCCTAGAAGAGCTCACCACCCCATGGGTAATGAAAATCTGGTGTCGGCGCAGAGGGGCTGCCGCCACTAATATGCTAGCAGTTTATGAGGGCTATCATCGTAATGTATCGCTTGCAGGCCCGCTGCCCACGGCGGGACTGACTACTGCAGCCGCCGCTTCAGCCCCTTCATCGCCAATACCCGCGTACTAATTTCCTCGATCGAAAGCTCCGTTGCATCCAAATAGGGAATATTATGCTTGTTGTACATGGCTTCCAGTGCTCGTAATTCCATATCACACTGACGCGGAGAGGCATATTTGCTACCGGCTTTGCGCTCGCTACGGATGGCGCTCAGGCGGTCGGCATCGATGGTGAGGCCGAACAGTTTATGCTTGTGCTCCATCAGAGCTTTGGGGAGGCGCAGGTCGTCGAAATCATCTTCGGTGAGCGGGTAGTTGGCGGTGAACAGGCCGAATTGCAACGCTAGGTAAAGGCATGTCGGGGTTTTGCCGGAGCGCGAAACGCCGATGAGGATGATGTCGGCCTGGTCATAATGCCGAGTGCGTGCACCGTCGTCATTATCCAGGGCGAAATGCACCGCGTTAATGCGGATGCGATAAGACTCTGCATCGCGAATGGCGTGGCTTTGGTTGATTTTGTGACTGGAACGCACCCCAAGCTCGTCTTCAAGGGGCCGTAGGAAGGCGCCAAACAAGTCGAGAATCAGGGCGTCACAGCCGTGCAGTATGGCGCGGTGATCAGTGTTTACCAGCGTGGAAAACACTACTGGCTTAGCGCCATCTTCTTTTGCGGCTTTGTTGATACGAGCCACCGCTTCACGAGTTTGCTCATCGGATTGGACGAAAGGCAGAGTCACCTGAATAAATTCGATGCTGCCGAATTGGCTAAGCATGCTGTGACCCAAGGTTTCTGCGGTGATACCGGTACCATCGGAAAGGTAAAAAGCGGTTCGTTTCATTGTGTTTGCCGTTTCTTTTACCGTAGGAGCGGAGCGCCTCTGCCCGGTTAGGGGCTGGTCGTGGAAAGTGTGATGTTCATGACTTAAGCGCCGCTCCTGCAGAGGGTAAGTCTTTGTTTTGAATGGATCCAGTCTAGACGCTGAGTTGGCGTGCGGCCAGTGCTATCTGACAGTGTTGGCTGATTTGACAGACGTCTAAGTCGCCATGGGTCGTCTGGATAGGGCGCGAGTCATACTCGCTGCCTGACAATTCTAGCAGAGCAATAGTTTTCTTTATTTTCAAAGAGATAGCGCTCCGTAACGGTGTGTGCCAATGGTCTGGACAGAGTATTGACCCAACTCCTACCCAAATACCGTGTAAATCTGAAAGAGGGGGCAGGCAAACTGCCGTGGTTTTGAGTAGAATGTCCGCTCGATTTGAGCCGGCACCTTGTGCTGCGCCTGCATTCAGGCGTTATCGGCACAAGGTGTGCCGACCTGCTTTGGCTAACAAACCAACCGGTAATACGTAAAAGGAGACGACCTTGGCGGAATATGTAGTCTGGTTTCAGGACCTGGGAAAAGATGACGTTGAGCACGTAGGTGGCAAGAACGCATCCTTAGGTGAAATGATCAGCAATCTGTCGGCAGCGGGTGTCTCCGTTCCAGGCGGCTTTGCCACTACCGCTGAAGCCTTCCGTGAGTTTCTTGAGCACAACAACCTGACCCAGAAAATCAACGAAGCGTTGTCTGCGCTGGACGTTGAAGACGTGGTCGCACTGGCAAAGACGGGTGAAGAGATCCGCCAGTGGGTAGTTGATGCTCCGTTCCAGCCTGAGCTGGACAAGGCGATTCGTGATGCGTACGCCCAGATTGGCGAAGGCAACGCAGACCTGCCAGTGGCCGTGCGCTCTTCAGCGACCGCGGAAGATCTGCCCGATGCGTCTTTTGCCGGCCAGCAGGAAACCTTCTTGAATATTCGTGGCGTAGACAGCGTCATGATTGCGGTTAAAGAGGTTTTCGCCTCATTGTTTAACGACCGCGCCATCAGCTACCGCGTTCACCAGGGTTTTGATCATAAGCTCGTTGCTCTGTCTGCCGGTGTGCAGCGCATGGTGCGTTCCGAAACGGGCGCTGCGGGTGTGATGTTCTCCATGGACACCGAATCCGGCTTCAAGGATGTAGTGTTCATTACCGCGTCCTACGGCTTAGGTGAAATGGTCGTGCAGGGTGCGGTTAACCCGGACGAATTCTACGTTCACAAGAAAACCTTGCTGAACAAAAAACCTGCTGTGCTACGCCGCAATTTGGGCAGCAAGATGCAGAAAATGATTTACGGTGCCGAAGGCAGCGCGGGCAAGTCCGTTAAAATCGTGGATGTGGACAAAGACGATCGCATCCGCTATTGCCTGACTGATGAACAAATCGAGGATTTGTCCCGCCAGGCGATCGAAATCGAAAAACACTACGGCATGCCCATGGATATCGAATGGGCGCTGGATGGCGACGATGGCAAGCTGTATATCGTTCAGGCGCGTCCGGAAACCGTGAAAAGCCGTTCCGATGTGAACGTTATGGAACGCTACCTGCTTAAGCAGACCGGTAAAGTGCTGGTTGAAGGGCGCTCCATTGGCCAGCGCATCGGCGCGGGTAAAGTGCGCATTGTTACCAGCATCAAGGAAATGGATAAGGTCCAGCCTGGCGATGTGCTGGTAACCGATATGACCGACCCGGATTGGGAACCGGTGATGAAGCGCGCTGCGGCTATTATTACCAACCGTGGTGGGCGTACTTGCCACGCGGCGATTATCGCCCGTGAACTGGGTGTGCCGGCCATCGTGGGTTGTGGCGATGCTACCGAGCTTCTAAAAGATGGCCAGGAAGTAACAGCCTCCTGTGCAGAAGGGGATACCGGCAAGATTTATGAAGGCCAGCTGGCGTTTGATATTCAGCGAAACTCCATCGAATCTATGCCCTCATTACCGTTCAAGATCATGATGAACGTGGGCAATCCGGATCGTGCCTTTGATTTCGCTGGTTTACCGAACCAGGGTGTGGGCCTTGCTCGTCTTGAATTCATTATCAACCGCATGATCGGTGTGCACCCGAAAGCGTTGCTGAATTACGATTCCATGCCCAACGATGTTAAGCAAAACGTCGACAAACGCACTGCGGGTTACGGTGATCCGGTAGATTTCTATGTGGAAAAATTGGTTGAGGGCGTGTCTACGCTGGCAGCGGCTTTCCACCCGGAGAAGGTGATCGTGCGTCTGTCGGACTTCAAGTCCAATGAATACGCGAACCTGATCGGCGGCAAGCTGTACGAGCCTGAAGAAGAGAACCCGATGCTAGGCTTCCGCGGCGCTAGCCGTTACATCAGCGAAAACTTCCGCGATTGTTTCGAGCTTGAATGCCGGGCCATGAAGAAAGTCCGTGATGAAATGGGCTTTACCAATGTGGAACTCATGGTGCCATTCGTGCGTACAGTGGGCGAAGCGGAGCAGGTTATCGACTTGCTTGGTCAAAATGGCCTTAAGCGCGGTGAAAATGGCTTGCGCGTCATTATGATGTGCGAGTTGCCGACCAACGCCTTGTTGGCTGATGAGTTCCTCCAGCACTTCGATGGCTTCTCCATAGGTTCAAACGATCTCACGCAGCTAACTCTGGGGCTGGATCGTGACTCCGGCATTGTTAGCCATTTGTTTGATGAGCGCGATCCGGCGGTCAAGAAGCTGCTGAAGATGGCCATTGATGCCTGTAATGAGCAGGGCAAGTACATTGGTATTTGCGGCCAGGGGCCGTCAGATCATCCGGATCTGGCCAAATGGTTGATGGAGCAGGGCATCTCGTCTGTATCCCTTAACCCGGATTCGGTACTGGATACTTGGTTCTATTTGGCCGAGAAGCACGGTAACTAATGCCTGCTTGACCGGCTGGCCATGACGCAGCACAGTAAAAAGCCCGCGAAAGCGGGCTTTTTACGTTGTGGGTTGCTGAGCGTTGGGTGTTTTGCCGCAGCCACGCTGACACCGCGTAGGGGTTTAATTCTGTGTGTTGAGAGGGGCCGATGTTTCATCGATTGATCAAAATAATAGATCTTTATGATGGTTTGCGAATGCCAGTGAAGCTGGGCCGTAAAGAGCTGCTGTTGATTCATGAGGACGGGCGAACCTGGTTAATGCAGCGACGTTGCCCCCACGCGGATTTTCCTCTGGATCGTTGTACGGTGATAAATGAACAGTTGCGTTGCCCAGGACACGGGCTGACGTTTTCTCTGCGCAGTGGCAAGTGTGAGACGGCGGCCTATCAACTGGAATCATTTCGAATTGATTACGATGGGCAGTGGTTAGGGGTAGAGGTCTAAGTGGCGTTCCCGTGGCTGTATGATTTGTCGATTTTTAGATTAATCAGGCCTACGTCGTAATAATTAAACTCAGGTCTGTTGCATTTTGTATGGTCGGATTAGCCTGAAAGGCGTAATCGAGCAAGGGGGGGCTGTTAGCCAAAAATCGTGCTTGAGACATTGCGATGGCCAGGCCGCCTATCGAGATGCAAACACCGTTTCGTCCCCCTGCTGGGCCACGAACTGGTGGGCATAGCGCAGGCGCAACTGCTTCACTTTCTTCACGTAGGCTTGGGTTTCCTTGAACGGCGGAATGCCACCATAGCGTCGCACATTGCCTTCACCGGCGTTGTAGGCGGCCAGGATGTGATCGAGCTCGGAAAACTTGCCTTTTAGGTAAGCAATGAATTGGGTGCCGCCGGCAATATTAGCCCTGGGGTCAAAGGGGTTGTTGACCTTCAAATAAGCGGCGGTTTCTGGCATCAGTTGCATAAGGCCTTGAGCGCCAACCCGAGAAATGGCATTGCGGTTGAATAGTGACTCTGCATGGATAACCGCCTTGACCAGTGCTGGTTCTACGCGAAAGCGAGTGGCTGCTTGGGTGATCAGGGTGTCGTACTGGTCACGCTGGGCATTGGAGAGTACACGCGGGATATCGCTCCAGCCTTTACGCACCGATAGGAAGGTGTATTGCGGGCCGACCTGTCCCTGAGCCTGGTCAGTGAACAGAATCGTGCCATCCGCGGCGCGGTATTTATAGATACTGTCGGCAAGCGCACCGTCGCTGGCGATTATGCCGCCTGCCAATAGGGCCCCAGGCAGCCAAGATTTAATGGATAAAACCCGCATTGAAGCCTGTCCCCCTTTTCAGGTGCGTCGGAATGCTTGAAGGGCACCACGAACACCGTTATTTTTTGTTTTCTATCTATCCGTCTTAACGTTACCCCATGATAACGTCATTCTTTTTTCTTTCTGGCCAGCATCAGACGAATTGACCGCACTGGCCGCTAAACGTAGCAAAATTCTGGGCGGGCATCATACTATTGGCTGGTTGTGTCCCAAGTGCGTCAACGCACAGTTCTGTGCCGGCGCCGTCTTGCTGACAAGGAGAGCAAATGTTTCCTGAGTATCTGGAACCGTGGATGAACAACGCCATCGCCTGGCTGGAGCTGATTTTTTTGCTCCTCACCTTGTTGGTTATATTGGTTGCAGCAGGGTTTTGGTTGCAGGACCGGTTCTTTCAAAAACGTCACGCCATTCGCAGAAATTATCCGCTCATAGGGCGTTTTCGCTATTTTTTTGAGACTCTTGGCGAATTTTTCCGTCAGTACTTTTTCGCGATGGATCGCGAGGAGCTACCTTTCAACCGGGCGCAACGTACCTGGGTATATCGGGCCTCAAAAGACTTGAGTAATACCATGGCGTTTGGCTCTACTAAGCAAATTGGTGCTGGGCGAGTCATTTTTATGAATTGTCCATATCCGACGTTGGAAAAAAACGCCGCTAAAACCCTGCCGCTGATGATTGGCCCCCACTGCGACCAACCCTATGCGGCGCCCAGTTTCTTTAATGTGTCAGGGATGAGCTTTGGTGCCTTGTCGCGCCCAGCGGTGCAGGCATTGTCTCATGGGGCCGCCATTGCTCATTGCTGGATGAATACAGGGGAGGGCGGATTATCCCCCTATCATCTAGAAGGCGGTTGTGATGTGGTTTTTCAGGTTGGCACCGCCCGTTATGGTGTACGAGATGCTGACGGAAAGCTGGATGACGAGCGCTTAGCTGCCATTGCCGCTCGGCAACAGGTGAAAATGATTGAGATCAAACTCAGCCAAGGTGCCAAGCCCGGTAAGGGGGGCATTTTGCCCGCCGATAAAGTGACCCAAGAGATTGCCGCTATCCGTGGCATTCCTGCCGGGCAGGCTTCTATCAGCCCCAATGGTCAGCCGGGGGTGAACAGCGCGGATGATTTGCTGGATTTGATTGCCCATGTGCGCAAAGTCAGCGGCAAGCCTACGGGTATAAAGTGTGTGCTTGGCGCCTGGTCATGGGTGGAAGACTTGTTTCTGGCCATTCATGAGCGGGGGATGGAATCTGCCCCTGATTTTATCACCATTGATAGTGGCGATGGCGGCACTGGCGCGGCACCTATGTCCTTGATGGATGACGTAGGGTTGTACTTAGCTGAATCCTTACCGTTGCTGGTAGATTTGCGCGATGGTTATGGGCTAACGGATCGTATTCGTATTATTGCTTCAGGCAAACTGATTACTCCCAGCATGGTGGCCTGGGCGATAGCCGTAGGGGCGGATTTCTGTGTGTCTGCTCGGGGTTACATGTTCGCGCTGGGCTGTGTTCAAGCGCTCCAGTGCAACCGTAATACTTGCCCCACCGGTGTCACAACGCATAATCCACGGCTACAGAGAGGTCTGATACCAGCAGAGAAATCCCTGCGCGTGGCGCATTTCCATAACAATCTGGTTAAGGAAGTGGAAACCATTGCTCACTCCTGTGGCGTCACCGAACCACGCGAGTTACGCCGCTATCATGCGCGTATGCTCAGCAGTAACGGTGAATCCATCCCGTTGGACCGTTTGTGGCCGCCGGTCGAACCTGGCATTTATCTGCGTGAAGGGCGGCCCAGTGAAAAGCAGCCTTTTATGCGTTGGCAGGGCATCGGCACCGGCCCGTAATTGCCCGTGGCTATAAGAGAGATCAAGCGGTTGCGTTGGTGCTGATTGCGACAGCTGTCACAATGAATAAAACACGAAGGAGTATTCAGTGACCACAGAATTTGATCTTGTTGTAATTGGTGCCGGTTCAGGCGGCGTGCGTGCAGCGCGGATGGCAGCATCCCATGGCGCTAACGTGGCTATTATTGAGGAACGCTTCTTTGGTGGGACCTGTGTAAATGTGGGATGCGTCCCTAAAAAATTGTTCTCTTACGGTAGCCATTTTCCGCAGGAGTTTGCCTTGGCGGAAGATTATGGCTATAGCGTAAAAGGGTGGGATTTTGACTGGGCCACATTACGCGACAACAAAAGCCGGGAAATTAGCCGGTTAAACAGTATTTATCAGCGCATTCTGAACCAGGCTGGGGTGACGATTTTTGAAGGCCACGGGCAAGTGCTGGGTGAGGGCAAGGTCTCAGTCGGTGAGATAACGCTATCGGCTCGCCATATCGTTGTGGCCGTGGGTGGCAAGCCTTTCGTTCCAGATTTTCCCGGCCGTGAGCATGTGCGTATTTCCGATGATCTGTTCTATCTCGACACACTTCCCAAGCATGTTGCCGTGGTGGGCGGGGGCTATATCGCCACTGAATTTGCCGGCATCTTGCATGGCTTGGGCTGTAAGGTCACTCAAGTCTACCGTGGCGATCTGTTCCTGCGCGGTTTTGATGACGACATTCGCGGCTTTATTGCCGAGCAGATGGAAGAGCAGGGCGTCACGCTGAAGTTCAATGCAGACATCGCCAGCATTGAGAACAGCGAGGGAGAGAAGCGCGTTACCTATAAAAATGGTGAGCGTGGGGTGTTTGATGAAGTGTTCTATGCCACCGGTCGTATACCCAAGCTGGATGATCTGTTTGCCGAAGGTGCTGCTCCGGCAATGACTGACGCCGGGGCCATCAAGGTAGATGAGGGTTTTGCTACCAGTGTGCCAGGCTTGTATGCGCTTGGTGATGTCATTGATCGAGTGCAGTTGACGCCGGTGGCATTGGCGGAAGGCATGTGGCTGGCCGCTCAACTTTATGGGCAACAAAAGCCGGAAGCGACCATGGATTACCATAATATTGCCACCGCCGTGTTCAGTCACCCGAATATCGGTACGGTGGGCATGACGCAGGAGCAAGCGTTGGCCCAGGTGCCTGCGGTGCGCGTCTACAAGAGTGCGTTCCGGCCCATGCGGTACACGCTGGGTGACAAACACGCACGCTCACTGATCAAGTTGATTGTGGACGATACGACCGACAAGGTACTTGGCCTGCATATGGCCGGCGAAGACTCTGCAGAAATTACCCAGGGCTTTGCTGTGGCCATTAAGATGGGAGCCACTAAGGCGGATTTTGATGCCACCGTGGGAATTCACCCCACTGCCGCTGAGGAGTTGGTGACTTTACGCCAGGGCGTGCGTATTACGGCCTGACTAGTGACGCCGCTAGCTCAATCTACGAAAACCCAGGGTGATTATTCAACGGCGTGTCAGCGCTATTGGAATGCCGTCGGTGGCTACTGGCACGTTGCTGGTTTCCCCGGCCGCTGATGGCCATCCGGTATCGAATAGCGATAGCTAAGCAATACCGGCTTTTAGTCGCATGTCAGTAAAAAGTTCAGACCGATGTATTTATGCATTTCGCCCCATAGGGGAGTCGGATATAGGGGGCGCCTTGTGTCTGTGACGTTCGAGGCTGAATCGTTCTGACTGAAATGAGAGCGAGCCTTCAGCCTTTAAAGCAACGAGAGCATCGAGGTGGAATATCGTGTTTACTGTTAACGATATTCATGGCACCCGGTGAGGCAAAGCAAATACATTTGTCGTGTGGGGTGTAGTCACGTTTGTTTTGAGTGTTTTTTAATCGAACTGTAACTTGCGCGTGGGTGATAACGGTTTGCGAGTTCCGCCCAATGGTTATTAACCAAGTTATCCACAGTTTCTGTGGACAGTCTTCGCCGCAGTGTAAAGCGGTCACTTTGGTACTGTGAGTGGCTTTGCAGGCTGTGTATGATTCGACAACGCCGATACCTGCTGTTTAAGGAGAACAAGGAATGCGTAGAGTGGTGTTCAATCAGAAAGGGGGCGTGGGGAAATCCAGCATTACCGTCAACCTTGCCGCCATCAGCGCGTCGGAAGGCAAGCGCACCCTAGTTGTCGATCTGGATCCACAGTGCAACGCCAGCCAATATTTATTGGGCATGGAAGCGTACAGCGATGGTCATGGTCCGAAACCCAATATCGGCACCTTCTTTGCGCAAACCCTGTCGTTTCGCCTAAAAGAAAAAGATCCTCGCGATTACGTACACGCTACCCCGTTCGAGAATCTGTTTGTGCTGCCCTCGGATGGTGAGCTGGGAGAAATCGAGCACATGCTCGAATCCAAGCACAAAATCTATAAATTGCGCGGCTTGCTGAAGACCTTGTCAAAAGATTATGACGAGATTTTTGTCGATACGCCGCCAGCCTATAACTTCTATACTCTTTCTTCGCTGATTGCTGTGGACAGGGTGTTGATTCCGTTCGATTGCGATGCTTTTTCTCGTAAAGCCCTGTACACCTTGCTGGAAAATATTCAGGAAGCGCGTGAAGACCATAATGACGAACTTCAGGTAGAGGGAATCGTGGTCAATCAATATCAGCCCCGCGCCCGCTTGCCCCAAGAGTTGGTCGCATCACTTGAAGAAGAAGGCTTGCCGATCCTCACTAACAAGCTATCGAGTAGTGTGGTGATGCGCGAATCCCACGAGCAAGCTACGCCATTAGTGAACATGCAGCCACGCCATAAGCTTACCGAAGAATATCGGGCGTTATTCCGGGAAATCAGTGCCAGTTAACCCCTTTCGACTGGAGGCCCGGCGTAGGGCCGGGCGGATTCTTCGTTCTGCCACGGCGACCCGCTGGCTCGTTCAGGCGGTATTTAATCGCTCAGATCGGCTTAAGGGGCGACTGGGAGAGACCTTCAGTGACCTGATTTTGTTGGCCTCCTTACTGCGTGACTGGGTGACAGGCCGGTACAAGAATGTTCCCTGGGGCAGCTTGCTGACGATTGCTGCGGCGCTGGTTTATTTCTTGATGCCGTTGGATGCAATTCCCGATCTGGTTGTTGCGCTGGGGCTAATGGATGACGTCGCGGTGATATCGCGAGCGTTGACGCTCACTCGTAGTGATCTAGAGCGTTATCAGCAATGGCGCAATGAGCAAGAACGTTAGCGCCTTTTCTCAGACGCCGCGTTTCTATAGAGGGGTACGTGGCAGGATTGTCGTTATTGGCAATCAAAATCACTTTCCATATTACTTTCCATAGGCGATGCGCATTGCGGGTGCTTTAGGCCGTGCCCTGCGGATCTTCCAGACTGGTCGGCGCCGCGGTTCTGTGTTTTTCAATGGATGCACCCTATTCCCTACTGAACGGCTGTTGCCTCACCTTATTGAGCTTCCATAGCCGTGGGGGCTATCACTTGCTCAACCGTTCAACCCGTTGTGGCTATTAGTCGCGGGCGCCTATTTTTTGCTACTTTATATGCTATTGTTTTGTGGTGTAGGTCAGGAGATGGGCTGGTCTGCTAACTGAATAACGTCATAATAACTGACTAACAACAATAGTGATTATTAGGGAGCAGCTATGAGAAAGCGTCTTCTGGGGTCTCTCATTGCGATGGTATTGCTGCCAATGCAAGGGCTTGCAGCCATTAGCAATGCGACACTCGAGGATTTTGAGTTGGCGCTGTGGAAAGTACGTTCCGATTTTCACATGTTGACCGTGATGGCGGGCAGCAAAACCTATATTTCAAATCTTGACGGTGCCATTACCCGAGCTCAATCGGGAATGGATACCCTGCGCAGGGACGCGGAAGGTAGCGAAGAGCGCAAATTGGTTGCTGACCTTACGCGCCACTGGGATATTTTCAAACCTGCAGCTCAGGGCAACACCATGGCTGAGCAAGGGTTTACCCGTACTTACACGATTCAAGATGTGAACGAAACGGCGGCAGAAATGAGCCAACGCATTGAGTCATTCAGCGGGGCGACAGAAGGCGAATACGATGATGTTCGTGCACTTTCGGCTTACCTGCAGAGGATGACCTCAGAATATCTCAATGTGGCAGCGGATCCGGGCGGGGGCATGGCCTCTGGTGCTGATGTCAATCGTATCGAATTCAAGGATGCGGTTCCTAATTTCGAAGGTATGTTGGCAGCAGCCAAAAAAAATCATGCAGACGATGAAGCCCTTAGTCGCGCTCTTAATCAGACTGGCGTGAAATGGATGTTTATTCGCGAATCTATGGTCAAGTTTTATGAGAACGCGGTGCCTTATCTCATTTACCGTTACACGAATCAAATGGTCGAGACCATGAGCCAAGCGATCAATCTGGCGTCAACCGATGTAGAAATAGAAAAGCCCAGTTTTGGGCCTGTTGAATAAGGTGCTAAGTGCGGCAGTGTTGTAAACCCTCGCATTTATGCGGGGGTTTTGTCTTTAAGAATGGCGCTTCACAATCTGACGGGGGAGTACGGAGTGAAGAAAAAAATTCGGCATAGCCTAGTCGCGGCATTGTTTCTGGTGTCAGCGGGAACCCAGGCAGCAATGTCCGCCACAGAGTTGGCGCAGGTTCAGGCGGATGCTTGGCGGGTTCGTATGGGGTTTCACATGCTTTCCATACGCGGAGATAACCCAGAGGATCGCGAAGCACTCAAGGCGCTGTTGGCGGATGGCCGGCAGCATCTGGACGCGCTTGCGTTGCAAGCGACGCCTGAACAAAAGGAAACCGTGGCACAGCTCCAGGCATCCTGGACAGCGCTTAGCAAACGAGCATTGGATAATCCGTTGGCCTCACTGGGATACGCAGATTACCGTGCCATGAGCGAAATCAATACGACCACCTTGGCGGTGGACTCATTGGTGAACAACGCAGAGCCGACAGGGGACGATCGTTATCAGGATATCAGCGAGCTATCTGTGGCCATGCAGCGCTTGGCTAGTGAATATGCTGCGCTGGCAGCATTTCCCTCAGCGGGCCTGAAAACGGGCACAGGGTTGCCGTCTATGGATTTTGCTGCGCAAGCTCTCGCTATTGATGAGATCTTGGATGAGTTGCAAGGCAAATATGCTGGCGATGAAAAGGCCCGTGAAGTGCTAGCATTTATCGATCAGCGTTGGGCCTTTGTGCGTAAATCCATTCCCGGTATGGATGACCCGAATACGCAGAAAATTCCTTACCTTTTTTATCGCTACGCGACACAAATGGCTGAACACGTGAGCGAACTGCTGGCTCAGCCATAACCGCTGCTGTGATTTATCACCTGGCGGCGCCGCTATGCTGAGCGCGCCGCCAACCAGTCAGCGCTGATGCGCCAGGCATGGGAAGGTGCTTTCGAACCGCAAAAAGCGCCTGCGTGTCCGCCAGGTACTTCCTCGAAGCGTTTTTCTTTGCTGCCGACAAGTTGGATGATATCCCGTGCGGCTCGAAGACTGACAATGTTGTCGGTAATGCCTGCAAAAGCGAGCAAATCCTGCTGAATGGATGAGAAATCCACGCTGCGGCCGCCGATGTGGATTTTGCCTTTGGCCAGACTATTGGCAAGAAGCATTTTCTCGATAACCTCACGCACCACCGCACCAGGATAATCGACCATGTCGTTAAACCACTGCCCCATGGTCATGTACTCGGTGACGTATTCTCGGTCACCGATATTGCGGATCAGATCCATGTAGGCCTGCACCACTCCTGGAGGGTTGGTCATCTTGAATCCAAGTGCCAGGAGGCTGGCAGGGATATGGAATAGCTTATCACTGAGCGGTTCAAGACGAATCTTAAACCGGTCATGGAGCTGCATGGCAGGGATAGCCGCCAGCCCTAAGGCCTTGCCGAAAAGGCCGCTTTTGTGAAAATTCACGGGGCTGGCAATGGTAATCAGGCTACGCACCGGCGCATCACTGTGGCCGCCTAGATACATTAGGCACAGCAGTCCGCCCATGCAGTAGCCCATCATGTTGATGGTTTCGGTCTGCGCATGTTTTCGCACTGTTTCAACTGCAGAGGGCAACCAGCGATTGACGTAGGTGTCCAAATTTAGGCTGCAGTCGGTATCTGAAGGCTTTCCCCAGTCAACCAGATAGACCTCATAACCATGAGCCATAAGATAACGGACCATGGATCGGTTTGGCATCAAATCGTAGGTCCAGCAATGAATACCCAGCGCCGGAACCAACAAAAGGGGGATGCGGTGTTTTACAGGGGAAACAGGCAGGAAATCATCGTTAATCGAGATTTTAGCCGTAGCCGTAGAGGGTAGGCTGTAATGGCGTACCGCCATGATGCCGTCACGATACACTTCCTCCCACGGGCATTTATCCACGTGGATAAAGCGTTGCGGGTGGCGCCTGCGCTCAACAATGTGGCCAACGGCACGCAGACTTTTTTTTAATCGTGATTTAGCCATCCACAACGACTCCTGGAAATGGGCGGTAAGCCTAACAGAGGGCAAGGCCGTTTTTATGGTAAAATAAGTAATACTTGCAGATTAGCTGGCAGTCGTTAATCTTGGCCCCGAAACTTGCTGGAGACATTGGCCGTCGTGACAGAAAAAACGCTTCCGTATACACCCAAGGACCTATGTAATCGCTTCCTAGAATCTGTTCGCCACTCTGCTGTTCTAGGGCTCGAAGTCGTTAGTGCCACAAAGGACAGTGTCCGGCTGAGGATGCCCTGGCGCGAAGACCTAGTCGGCAACCCGGAGACTGGAGTTGTACACGGCGGGGCCATCTTTGCGATGATGGACCAGGCTGGTGGCATGGCGATTACGTGCCGTAATTTCCCCACGTTTGAGATTACCCCGACCATCGATTTTCGGGTGGATCACCTGCGGAGTCCCGGAAAAGGCAAGGCTGTGGTGTGTGAAGCCATCTGTTACCGGCTTACGAACCATGTGGCCTTTGTTAGTGTAACGACTTGGGAAGAAGGGGGTGACGATGAGCCTGTCGCCACCGGGCTGGCCACATATACACGATTACAAATTAATAAAGCAGGCGCGATGGTGGGCCAATGAAAGCATTGAAAACATTGATCGAAGAGTGCCGCAGTGGCAAGGCAGAGTATCAGGCCTTGATCGATCGTGTGCCGTACGCGCGTTTTTTGGGCATTCAGGTGGTGGCCCAGGGGGACGAACTCACGTTTGTGCTGCCTAAACACGACAATGTGATTGGCAACCCGACTTTGCCCGCTTTGCACGGTGGGGCCGTGGCCGGATTCATGGAGCAGGCTGCCATTATCTTCATATTGCTTCAAATGGGGGAGCCTAAGGTACCAAAAACCATCGACTTCACCATTGATTACCTGCGCGCCGGGCTGTTTCGTCACACCTACGCGCAATGCAGTGTGACGCGGCTGGGCCGGCGTATTGCCAATGTGCATATTAGTGCGTGGCAGAAAAACCGACAGGAGCCGATCACCATTGCCCGCGCCCATTTCCTGCTGTCGGATGATACCAGCCCAGAAATAACCGGTTGATCACAGCCCCGCTTCGGGGCTGCAATTGTGTTTATGCGCCACGGACGGCGCTGATTGTCATTCCACGACATTGTTCCTTTCACGGCATCCGCCTAGCGTTTAATTGACTAAGCGCTACCAAGGATGCCTTATGAAAATAACCAAAGTTAGCACGCCGCCTAGTGACGTCAGGATCTATCAACATTGGGACGGCCCGGGTCACGAAGACATTGAAAACAAGCTGACCACCCAGCACATTGAAGATGTGGTGGAAATCTTCCAGACCCCCCTTACCGGGCATTACAATTGGGATTATTCCTCTGCTGACGGCCGAATCCGCAAATTGTACCGGCTGGGCAAAGAGCTCAATTGGAATGCGGACATGGATGTGGATTGGTCCCAGACTTTTCCCAAATCCGAAGCTCCCCTCGATCAGTCGTTTAACCCTTTTAATGGTTGGTCTGTTTTTGAGTCGCTTAGCGATGAGGAAAAGCTGCGTTTCGGCTGGCACAATCTGGCCTGGACACTGGCGCAATTTGTTCACGGTGAGCAGGGGGCGTTGCTGGTGGCCTCCCAGTTAGCCAGTTGCGCCCCCTCCTACGATGCAAAACTGTATGCGGCCAGCCAAACATTTGATGAAGCTCGGCACGTGGAAGTGTTTACCCGTTACCTGCAGGAAAAGGTCGGCATTTTCTATCCGGTGAATCCCAACCTAAAGTTGTTACTCGACAAGATTCTTTCTGATCCTCGCTGGGATCTAAAATTTATCGGGATGCAGATCATCATCGAAGGGCTGGCACTGGCTGCGTTCAATACCCTGCAAATGACCGCACAGGACCCACAGTTAAAGCAGATTATTCATCTGGTAATTCGTGATGAGGCTCGTCATGTTACCTTTGGTGTCAACTACTTAGAAAGTTTTGTTGAGACTCTAACTGAAGAGGAAAAAGAGGAGCGTGCGCAGTTCGCCTTTGAGGCCTGCGTGGTGATGCGAGAGCGACTGATCAGCACCGAGGTATTCGAGGAGTTTGGTTGGAATGCGGACGAAGCCCGTGAACAAGTGTTGTCGTCTACCATCATGGTGCAGTTCCGCAATCTGTTGTTCACCCGGATTATGCCGAACTTGAAGCGCATTGGCTTACTGACTGAATCCGTACGTCCCCGTTTTGAGGAGCTCGGGATTTTGCAGTTTGAAAATCTGGTGGATGATGGCCAGATAGACTGGGCAGAATTGTCCAAGCCGCTTTATGATGAAGCCTCTTGAACTGACTCAAGAATGAGCGAGTTACCCACCGGCCGGGCCAATGCCCGGCCGGTGGCGTTATAGGCTTGCAGCATGGCTTGCCTGCCCTTTTCCAGCTTATTGGGGCCACTGCGGGCGAGGCCGTCAATGGCAATAGTCACCAAATTGGGTCGCCTTGGGTGGTGTAATGCTGAGCTGTTACGGGCACGCCAGGGGGAGCGGGACTGCAAATGGTGATAAAGTACGCGCTCTGCGAGGTAGGTGGCAGCTAATCCATGCCGATCGGCGATGCCGCCATCCCAGTAGTAGTTCTTGCCAATGCGAGCGGGCTGAAACAGCAGAGGAACTGCGCAGGACGCGTATACAGACTCGACCAAATTGCCGCTCCGTAAAACGTGCGTACGCCGGCTTCTGCCATGCCAGGCAGAGACCGCTAGTGGGGCTAGGGTATGTTCCATGCGCTGGATGGGCAGCAGAGCTGCTAGCATTGTGCGAAAGGATTGCCCGGATAACAGTCCCAGACCTGGGGAAGGATCCCAGAATTGTGCGCGATCCAAGCCAAGCAGGGTATCTTCGATGGCGTTGACGCTGGCACCGGACGCCATGCAGCCGCCCACCAGCGCTCCGGCACTTGAGCCACAAAAACGGGCAGGTTGCAGGCCATGGTCGAGCAGAGCGCGCACGGTGCCAAAATGGGCAAAGAAGCCGAAAAAACCGGATGACATGGCCAAAGTGAATGGTGCTTTTGCCAACCAGTCCGCCAGCAACTCGTGATGATGGCCACCCTGCCGTGGCGTGTGCTCCGCCACCCCTTGAATCGGAATTTTTAATGTCACAGCTTAGCCCTTCCTCTGAAATCGCTGGCAAGCCTACCTCGCACACCTTCAGTCATACAATGTTATTGACCGCCGTAGCGGTTACCGCGCTAGGGCAGACGCTGGTGTTTACATTGCTGCCCTCACTGGGACGTGCTACCGGTATGACGGAAATGCAGGTAGGGCTAATCATCAGTTGCTCCGCGTTAGTGTTCGCCTTAGCCAGCCCGGTCTGGGGTACTTTGAGTGAATCCCTAGGGCGCAAGCGGGTAATGGTGATCGGTTTGTCAGGCTACTCGCTAGGAACCTTGTCGTTTGCTGTTGTTTTTGATCTCGGGTTACGAGGGGGGCTGGTGGGTATCGGGCTGGTGGCCGCGCTGGTGCTCAGCCGTATGCTACAGGCCGCCATAATGGCGGCTACTCCGGCGGCGGCGGCTGCGTATACCGCTGACATTACCACTCCAGCCCAGCGCACTCAGGGCATGGGCCGGATCGGTGCGGCGAATAATGTTGGCACCGTCGTCGGCCCGGTATCCGGCGGCATACTGGCCACGGTTGCACTGGTGTTTCCACTCTATGGAGTGGCTGCGTTAACGGCGCTTATGGCGATTAGCGTGGCACTTTGGCTGCCGCCATCACCGCATCGGCCAACAACCAGAACCGTGCCGTTACGTTCGGTGTTACGCCACGGGCTGGCAGCCTATGCGGATCCGCGTTTGCGGGACCTGCTATTGGTGGGGGTCATGCTGTTTATGAGTTTCGCGCTAATTCAGCAAACCCTGGGTTTCCTTTTTCAGGACCAGTTTCAGATGAGCCCGGCGGAAGCGGCCAGAGCCTTGGGTTTGACCATGATGATGGCGGCACTAACGTCATTGTCGGGGCAACTGATCGTAGTGCAGTGGTTAAAGGCCCCTGCGACACTGTTGGTCGCCCTCGCGGTGCCCAGCATCGGCGCCGGGGCGATCATTCTTTGGCTGGCGGAGGCCGAGGCTTTGATGAGTGGCGCGGTGATGTTGGTGGGGCTGGGCCTTGGCTTCGGCATGCCGGCAATTATGTCGCTGGCCAGCCTGCGAGTGCCGACGGAAGAGCAGGGGCGGGTGGCGGGTCTGGCCAGTGCCTGCCCGGCACTGGGCTTTATCGTTGGGCCTCTGGTGGGCACGGGGCTATACACGCTGGACCAGCGCTGGCCGTACCTGTTAGTGATTACGCTACTGGCGCCCATGTCGATTCTGGCATGGCGGCTGGCTCGCAAGGTCTAATCCGGGACACTAGAAAGTGCCTTCACGCTTGTGTCGATAAGGATTGCCACAGGTGTGCGGCCACCAGTGCCCGCCAGGGCGTGAAGTCTGCCAACCAATCCCGGGTTACTCTGGCCGTGGGACGTTCCGGTTGCCCAAGCAACATTTGTAGCGCCTTTTGTACCGCCACGTCGGCATGCAGGCTTCCGTCCAGAAAACCGTAGCCTCTTAGCAGGGTGTAATTCACGCTCCAGGGTCCCAGGCCACGAATCTCAAGCAGGTTGCGCTCCAGTTGCTCCGCGTAAGCGTCGAGATGCAATGTTTCTGGCAAAAGTTGCTGGTCGCGACAGAGCCGGGACACGGCCAGTAAAGTGTCAGCTTTGGTGGCGGAAAATCCCACGCTGCGAAGAGCGTCTGGCGTCAGCAAGCAGACTGTGGCGGCATCCGGGTAGCAGTGAAGGCCATCGTGTCGAACCGGGCTCGCCAGCTGGATAAAACGGCGGCGAATAGCGGTGGCCGCACTCACGCTAATCTGTTGGCCAATAATGGCCCAGGTAAGCGCCTCGAACGGCGTTGCCGATTGCGGCACCCGCAGCCCTCTTTGTCGTTGCACCAAAGTATTCAAAGGGGGCTTTGTGCCTATCGCCGTTTCGAATACCTCCACAGGTTGATTCAGGCCCAGCATGGCGCTGGCTTGGCGGGTCAAGGCCGGGGCGGTGGTGTCTGTGGCGTTAGTAATCACGTGCCCGACTTGGTTGAAGTCCATTTTCAGGATACAGGGCCGGAGGTTAAAGATAATGGCTTTGTGCAGCGTAAGGGCATCTACCCGTTCGGAAACGGCATGACTGTCTCGACCATGAAAATGAAGAAAGTCGGAAACGCTAAAGTGGGCGGGTAGTGGCAGCTTTACCGTTGTCATTTGTCGCTGGGCTCCCGTTCGCGGTCGAGTAAAGCGGCTTTGCGGCCAACACCCCAGCGGTAGCCAGACAGCCCGCCATCAGTGCGCACAATACGATGACAAGGAACCAAAACAGCCAGCCGGTTACTGGCGCAGGCCTGGGCAACAGCTCGGGCGGCTGTAGGCTTGCCAAGCTTTACTGCCAGTGCCTGATAAGACAGGGTCTGGCCTGTGGGAATCGTCTGTAGTGCCGCCCAGACTTGTTGCTGGAAGGCGGTCCCTCGAATATCCAAAGGCAGCAGATCACGAGGTGCTTGAGTAATCTGATGCGGGTCGTCGATTAGGGTAATGACCATGGCAACGCGCTGATCAAACTCACTATTACCCGGCAGCAGGGTGGCGCCACTGAATTCCTGTTCGAAATCCTGCAGTAACACGCTGGGATCATCCCCTATGGTGACGGCACAGATGCCACGCTCGCTTTCTGCCACCAGCACAGAGCCGAGTGAGCTTTCGGCGATGGCAAATCGAAGTGCCATATCTTTACCTGCTTGTCGATATTGGCCTGGTTTCATGCCAAGGGTGTTGCCAGCGACGGCATGTAGGTGGCTAGTCGAGTCAAATCCGGCCAAGTGAGCCGAGAGGGTCAATGACTGTTTATAGCGGAGCTGCTGTTGCGCTCGCCGGCGGCGAATGGCGACACCGTACTGGTGCGGTGAAATGCCGGCAACCGCTTTGAATTGGCGTTGCAGATGATGAGCGCTCCAGCCCGATTGCGCCGATAACTCCGTGAGCGTGGGTTTTCGTTCGGCCGCTTCAATCAATCGACATAGCGCAATCACTGTGGCTGTTGATGGTGCGGCGATATCTCCAAGTGGATGGCAGCGCCGACAGGGTCGGTAGCCATTCTGAATAGCCTGTACGGGGGTGTCGAAGAGACGAACATTTTCATCGCGAGGACGTCGCGATGGACAGATAGGCAAGCAGAAAATTCCCGTCGTCAGCACACCATAAACAAAGTTATCTCCCGGCAAGGGGGAGTGGTCTTTGATGGCTTGTCGCCGTTGTTGCTCGGTGCTCATGGTTGTATTCAGACCTGTTTCCATATGTGCTACCCGCAGTATGAAGGGAAATGAGACTGACTGGGAGCATCGCGGAAACCAGGGTGAGTGAGCATCCAAAAAGTTGCGATTATATTGGTAAAACGATGCAGAGGTAGAGGAGGAAAGGGGCGAGTAAAGATGTGAGTAAGTGCAATGGCGGTGGGTGCGAACCCACCGCCATCAGCCTGCTGATATTACTTGGTGTAAGGCAGCAATGTGAGTTCAACGCGACGGTTTTGCTCTCGACCACTAGCGCTGCTGTTACTGGCAATCGGTTGGGTTTCACCGAAGCCAACTGGGTCCAGGCGAACCTGCTCCACTCCGAAGGCGGAGAGCTTGTTAGAGACCGCCTGAGCTCGTTGTTGGGAAAGCAGTAGGTTGTAGCGGTCGCCACCGGTACTGTCGGTGTGCCCGGCCACTTGGATCATGGTCGATTTGTACTCTTTGAGGACTTCCGCCACAGCCTCCAGCACCGGATCGAAAGAAGGCTTCACGTCGGTGCTGTCGGTAGCGAAGGTCAGGTTGCCCGGCATGTTCAGGATAATATTTTCGCCATCACGGGTAACGGATACCCCGGCCCCTTCGAGCTTCTGGCGCAGTTTGGCTTCCTGGACATCCATGTAGTAACCCACGCCGCCGCCGGTGACTGCGCCGATGCCAGCACCTGCGAGGGCGCGCTCTTTGCGTTCCTTGGCGCTATCGGAAGTGGCGATACCGATCAGGGCGCCCGCTACCGCACCAATGGCCGCACCAGAGGTTGCCTTCGAGGTTTGTTTTTCTCCTGTGTAAGGGTTAATCGTGCTGCACCCCGTAACGGCAATGGCACTGGCCAGCGCAATAGACCCGGCAAATCGTTTCATGAAAGCTCCTTGAGATTCGATAACATATTGGTTTTTTTTACTGCTTTAGGGCTGAATGAACCATAGCGGTAGTGTAAAAGCTGGTAAAGTGACTGGCGTCATTAGCGCCTTAAATTTGACCACACTATTACAGTACAGGACATCGTTTGAGTATTAAGAGTTTTTCTCCGCCGTCACTGGCAACAATGGACCGGTTACTTGCCCTGCCACGGCGTTATTTCGCGCCTCGGTTATTTGGGGCTGAGCATGTGAGCTTACAGCGGCCAGCGTTGTTTGTGGGTAATCATGGCCTGTATGGGCTGATCGATTCGCCGCTTTTTTTGCTCGAGCTGTATCGGGAAACGGGGGTGTTTCCCCGGGCGCTGGGGGATCGTCTGCATTTTCGGGTGCCAGGTTGGGGGGCATTGGTTAAACGTTGGGGGGCGGTGGAAGGCAACCCAGACAATTGTACCGCGCTAATGCAGTCCGGGCAGCCCGTGCTGGTATTCCCCGGTGGGGCACGGGAAGTGGCCATGCGTAAGGATGAAGTACACAAGCTAGTATGGAAGAATCGGACCGGTTTTGCCCGTTTGGCGATTGAGCACGGCTACGACATTATCCCGTTTGCCTCGGCGGGTTGTGATCAAGCCTATCGTGTTTTAGTCGATGGCAGTGACTTCCAGCAATCAAGGCTTGGTCGCACCCTGCTGAAATCGCCCCGCGTGGACAAGTTACTGCGTGGTGGTGATATGTTTATGCCATTAAGCCGTGGCGTGGGCCCCACTCTGGTGCCGCGGCCGGAGCCGCTCTGGTTCCAGCTCGGTGCACCGATTTCCACCGCGCCCTGGGCTGGCAAGCAGGGTGACGCTGACGCCCGCTGGGCAGTGCGGGAAATTGTGGCTGAATCCATTGAATCCATGCTGCTCTCACTGAATCAGGAACGCTCTGAGGCTCGCCAACAAGGCTGGCGCCGTTGGTTGCTAAAGCCCTGAAGCTATTATTCCCCTTCCTTACTATACGCAAGTCACTTCTTTGTCATAAATAGTCCATTCAATGTCCTGCTACGCCAGTGAAAGCGAAGCGTGTCAGGGCTACTATTGAATGAAAATAAGGAGTGCATGCATGCGACGCTGGAATGGCTGGGGTGACAGCAATAACCACTATCCGTTAAAACCGTCTGGGCTGGCGTTTGTCCAACAACGGCTGGGGCGTGCAGAACCGTTACCCGATGCGGAGATGACGGCGGTTGTCGCGAAGGTGCCTGCCTCCCGTTTACCTGAGCATCCTAGTGTAGACACTCGGCCGGAAACCCGGCTTCGTCATGCGCGAGGGCAAAGCCTGCCCGATTGGCTAGCCATGCGCTCCGGTGAGTTTGAGCGTTTTCCTGATGGGGTGGCTACCCCTGCTAGCAGTGGGGCTGTACGTGAACTACTGGACTGGGCTCTGGAGCAGGGAATTACCGTAATTCCCTATGGCGGCGGCACCTCCGTTGCTGGCCACATTAATCCCCCTGAAAGTGATGCGCCGGTTTTGACCCTAAGCCTAGCAGGCATGGATCAGCTCATGGATTTGGATACCGAAAGCCAAATTGCTACCTTCGGCGCCGGAACGCCGGGGCCAATGGTGGAACAGCAACTTCGTGAAAGAGGATACATGCTGGGGCATTTCCCCCAATCCTGGGAGCTCTCCACCATTGGCGGTTGGGTTGCCAGTCGATCCAGCGGCCAACAGTCCATGCGCTACGGCCGTATCGAGCAGATGTTCGCAGGCGGCAGAGTGGAAACCCCAAAGGGTACCCTGATCATTCCAACCATGCCTGCTTCCTCAGCAGGGCCGGATTTGCGCGAAATTATCCTCGGCTCGGAAGGGCGAATGGGGGTAATTACTGAGGTCAAAGTGCGAGTAACACCGTTGCCAGAAACGGAAAGTTTTCAGGTTGCGTTTGCCCCTGATTGGGAGACTGGCAAAGAGCTGGTGCGCAAGATGACTCAGGCGAAAATTCCTCTGTCGATGTTGCGCCTGTCCAATGCTGAGGAAACGCGCACCCACCTGATGCTCGCTGGCCACGAAAAACTGGTCGGTATTTTGCATAGGTATCTTGGCGTACGCGGTTGTGGCGACAGTAAATGCATGATCACCTTCGGGGTGACGGGCGATAAATCCCAGGCACGTTATGTGCTGAGCCAAACACGCAAACACATTCGCCAAGCCGGTGGCGTGATGGTGGGTAGGTTGCTGGGTAAAAAGTGGGAAGAGTCCCGTTTCCGTTCCCCGTATTTGCGTCACGGCTTGTGGGAGCACGGGTACGTGGTGGATACGTTTGAAACGGCGGTGGACTGGAATCGGGTCACCTCTGCGGTGGAGACCATGGAGAAGGCGGTGCGTGATAACGCCGGTGATGGCGAGCAGGTGCACGTGTTTACCCACCTGTCACATCTGTACTCGCAGGGTTCAAGTATCTACACCACCTATGTTTTCCGCTGTTCCGACAGTTATGAAAAAACCTTGGCTCGCTGGCGTGTGCTCAAAGAAGCTGCCAGTAATGCCATTGTGGCGAGCGGCGGCACCATCAGCCATCAGCATGGCGTGGGGCGGGATCATGCTCGCTGGCTACACCACGAGAAAGGCGAGCTGGGCATGGCGGTATTGGATCGGCTGGTGAATCACTTCGACCCTCAGCACCGTCTTAATCCAGGTTGCCTGATCGAGAACGCTCCGCGCACGATTCGATAACGGCTACACAGGGGTAATCTTATGCTCGGCCAGCGCCGCACGCTGACAGAATTAGCCACACCGACAGCGCCACAAGCCCCACACTGGGACCTGATCGTCATTGGAGGCGGCATTACTGGCGCGGGCGTCATGCTGGAAGCGGCCCGACGCGGCCACCGCGTGCTGTTATTGGAGCAGACTGATTTTTCTTGGGGCACCTCCAGCCGTTCTTCGAAGATGGTGCACGGTGGTCTGCGCTACATTGCCCAGGGTGACATCACCCTGACGCGGCATTCACTGCTTGAGCGCGAACGGCTGCTGAATGAGCTGCCGGGCCTGGTAGAGCGGGCCATCTACCTGTTCCCGTTACGCAAAGGGGTCTTCCCCGGGCGTTGGCCCATGAAGATGGTGCTGTGGCTATATGATTTTCTGGCAGGTATTCGCGATCATCGTTACCTGAACCGCAAGCAGCTACTGGAACGAGTACCCGCTTTGCGGAATCAAGATCTCACCGGTGCCATGTGTTACACCGATGCCCTGACCGATGATTGTCGTTTAGTGATGCGTACTTTGTTGGAAGGCGCCCGGCATGGCGGATTGGCACACAATTACGCTCGCGTTGTTCAAGCCGAGCGGAAAGAGCAAGGCTTTGCCGTTGCCGTGGAAGACCGTGTTAGTGGCGAACGGGTAACCCTAAATGCATCGGCAGTGGTGAGCGCTACGGGGGCCTGGGCCGATCGTTTTTCTGGTGCTGAGGCTCGGGTGCGGCCATTACGCGGCAGCCACCTGTTTATCGACCCCGCCGTATTGTCGGTGAACGACTGCCTTACAGTGATGCATCCCGATGACGGCCGGCCGGTGTTCGTATTCCCTTGGGAAGGCGTCACTTGTGTGGGCACGACGGATCTGGATCATCCTGAGGACATGGATATTGAGGCGGCAGCCAGTGACCGCGAGGTGGTATATCTTCTCAAACTCATTAATACCCAGTTTCCAGGCTGCAATGTGACCCGCGAGAATATCTATTCCACCATTGCCGGGGTACGCCCGGTGATTGCCTCTGGTAAAGGTGTAGATCCGTCCAAAGAGCGCAGGGACCATGCGGTTTGGGGCGACAACGGCATTGTCACGGTGAGTGGCGGCAAGCTGACGACGTTCCGTTTGATTGCACTGGATGCCTTGTTGGCTACCGGATTAATCGATGATAGCGAACATCGCCGCAGCCAGAAAAGCAAAGTCTCAAGCTTTGATCCACTGGAAAATGCGCCCCACGCGGTGGAGGCCTTCTTGCATGCAGATCAGTCGGACCCGGCATTTATCCAGTGGGTTTTGGACCATGAATCCGTTGTGCACCTAGACGACCTAATGCTGCGCCGCACGAGATTAGGGCTGATAAAGCCTACAGCAGGTATAGCCGCGCTGAACGGGTTACGCCCGCAAATCCAGCAAACCCTGGGCTGGGATGATGCGCAGTGGGATAAGGAGCTTGTTCGCTATAAGGGTATCCATCAACGATTCTATAGCGTACCCGCCCCAGCCAGTAAGGGCGATGCCACAGAGGCCGTTGAGGCTGATGGCGCTCCTGGGCAGCAGGCAAGGTAATGGACGACCCGCTGGTATTGGCACTGGATCAGGGTACACAGAGTGCCCGGGCCATGTTGTTTAACCGTAAAGGTGAACTGGTTGCCCGCTATCAGCAGCATATTGAACCCTACTTTTCTGATAAACCTGGCCAAGCAGAACAGCACGCCGATTATTTTTGGGAGCAGCTTGGGCTGGCGTGTCAGGGTTTATGGCAACAGCACGAGCCACTGAAACACCGTGTTATAGCGGTGGCGTTGACCACCCAGCGGGCCTCGGTGGTGTGCCTTGATGATAATAAGCAGCCGCTGCGCCCGGCGATTATATGGCTGGATCAACGCCGAACAGATTCCATTCCTCGGCTACCCTGGTGGCTGGCTGCGCCAGTAACGATGATGGGCCAGAGTGAAACACTCCGGCAGTTCCAGGCCAAAGCCGAATTCAATTGGCTGGCCGTGGATGAGCCGGCAATTTGGCAGCAAACCCGACACTTTTTACTGCTTTCCGGCTATTTGAATTACCGGCTTACCGGGCAATTGCGCGATTGCACCGCGTCCCAAGTCGGCTACATTCCCTTTGATTACAAAGGGCGCTGTTGGGCGCCGCCCCATGACCTTAAGTGGAAGGCGTTGCGGGTACACCGCGAACAGCTCCCCGAACTGGTCGAGCCTGGCAAAACGCTGGGAACCATCACAGAGCAAGCCTGCCAAGCCACCGGCATCCCCGAAGGCTTGCCATTGATTGCTTGCGGCGCAGACAAGGCCTGCGAAGTGCTTGGTGCCGGGGCGTTTACACCGGAAATCGGCAACCTCAGCTACGGCACCACAGCGACCTTCAATACGTGTAATGAGCGCTATGTGGAGCCTATTACTTTTGTCCCGGCCTACGGGGCGGCTGTGCCTGATCGCTATAATTCCGAGATCATTGTTCAGCGCGGCTACTGGATGGTGAACTGGTTCAAGCGAGAGTTTGGGCAACAGGAAGTACAACAGGCTGAAACGCTTGGCGTGGCTGCTGAAACGCTTTTTGAAGCCTTGTTGGAACAAACGTCACCGGGTGCCATGGGCTTGATGCTGCAACCATTTTGGAACCCTGGTGTGCGGATTCCTGGCCCGGAAGCGAAAGGAGCGATTATAGGGTTTGGCGATGTGCATACCCGTGCCCACTTGTACCGCGCAATTATTGAAGGTATTGCCTATGCGCTGCGCGAGGGCAAAGATCGACTGGAGAAGCGCAACCGCATTGCGGTGACCTCCCTGCGTGTTTCTGGGGGAGGTTCGCAAAGCGATGCAATCATGCAGATCACTGCAAACATCTTTAATTTACCGGCGATTCGACCTCACACCACGGAAACCTCCGGGCTGGGGGCGGCCATCAGTGCGGCGGTGGCTCTGGGCCTGCATCCGGATTATCCCTCGGCGGTGGCCGCGATGACCCGTCCCGGTGATACCTTTTTGCCTGATGCAGCAATCGCGCACCATTACGACGACCTTTACCGTGGCGTGTACCTGAAGCTTTATCCCCGGCTGGCGCCGTTATATCGCTCTATTCGGCGTATTACCGGTTACCCAGCACGGCTTTAGTGCCGATCGAGCTGCGCCCTGTGGTAGGGTCGTCCTATTATTATTTCCGGGTCTATTTTGATGTCTCGCTGGTCACAAATCGCGTGCCTTTTCCTTTTCTTATTGGTTTATTTTCCTGTGCAGGCGAGCGAGGTATTACGGCAATTGCGTGCCGATCTGGCGCAGGGGCAACTGAACGTATTATTGCTGCGCCAGGATATCGTGCGGTTGCCTACAGTGGCCATTAAGCCGTGGGTTAAGGCGCAGTCCATCGACCGGTTTGCCATTACCGGCTTCAATGAAAACGACCGCCGTTTTGCCGCCCGAGTGCGGTTGCATTTTCCTGACGGCGATATCAGTTTTTTACGCCTTGAAGGCATGGCCGCAAATCCCTACACCTTGACTGACTGGTATGACTACAGTTCCGGTTTGCAACTAACGGCATTGTTGGAAAAGCGCCGCTGGTTGCAGAGCGAACGTGGCAAGGCATTTCTTGCTCAATTGGGGGCAGCACCGGGCTTACCCGACCTAGCTAATTTGGCCGAAGGGCGCCCAGCAGCGCTGAAACTGTGGCTGACCCAATGCCTGGGTAAACCTTGTGAGCGTGTTGCTGCTGCCCACCAGCTTGAATCGGAACAACCGATGATTTGGTTACTTCGCAGGGGGATTGCCAGCGGCGATATGGGGCAATACCAGCAACAGCATAACGTTCTGATTAATGCCTTGGGTGATGATGCCTATTTATGGTGGCTTGAAGGTCAGTATGCATTGAGCTACCAGCAATGTGGCTGGCTCGCCGGCCCGTTGCGGACGGCCTGGCAGCGCCATCAGGAGGTGGTGCCGCTGGCTGATGTGGCATTGCAGTGCACCTTGACTGAAACCCCAAAAGCGACAAATTTCGGGACCGCATTAACTCAGCAGTTGAGCATCGAAACGATTATGGGTTCAGTGAATGCATTTTTTGCGGCGCACAACCGCCCGTTACCAAAAGCCTGGAGGCAGTGGGCTCAGTCACATTCTGAAGCTTCCCTGTCTTCTCATCAGGAGTAGCATTTATGCGCGTATCGGAACTGGCGAAACAGGCTAAAACCACGGCTGAAACGGTTCGCCACTATACGAATATTGGTTTGTTATCGCCCAGTCGTGACAGCCATAACGGCTATCGTTATTACCGCGCTGAGGACTTGCGGTTGTTACGCTTTGCACTAAAAGCTCGTTCTCTAGGTTTTACCCTCAGCGATATTCAGTCCCTGATCCACGCATCCCGTGAAGGGGAGACCCCTTGCGGTCAGGTTCGCACTTTAATTGAAGACCGGCTAAATCAGGTAGAAACCCGAATCACTGAGCTGCAGGCGCTTAGTGACCGCATGCGTGATGCTATGGAGCAATGGCAGGGGGCACCGGATTGTCGGCTGGATGATGGTCGAGTGTGCGGGTTGATTGACTCATTTGTGGGGGATGAGGATTCAGAGCCGAGCCCTGATAGCAACTAAAAAGCCTGCCCCGTAGTAAAGTTGGGCAGGCTCTTTAGTTAGCAGTGAGGCAACAGGTCAATTTTGCTGTGTTTTGCCTGCCGTTTGTTTTGAACCCTTATTGGTGTCCGTCTTTTCGTCACGTTTATGGGTTTTTGACTCGTTTTTGTCCTCTGATTTATTTGCAGTGGCTACCTTTTCGGCGGCCGCCTCTGCACGAGCTTCAGCCTTTTTTTCTTCCTTGGCAGCATCTTCTTTTACTAACCCGAGAATGTACCAGCCGGCTTTGGGCTCGGGGCTTTCTTCCGCAGAGAACACAACAATATGTTCGCGGGGATCAATGGCAAATAATGGCCAAACTTGGCGTCCTGGTGTTTCGTTGTAAGCCTGAAAACTAAATTCTTCAGTCAGCCGCGTTTTACGAATTTCTGCGCCTTGGCTGAGCAGGCTGGCTAGGCGGGCATAGGTCATGTCGGGAGCGAAGAGGGTGGCACCACGGTGCTCCGGGGCGACCTCATGCTTCACTTCCTTTTCCGTTTTTTGCGTGGGCAGGCTAAAGATGTTTTGCTCTCCGAATTCCAGCCGGTAGCGCATGGTCGCCATAGTGTTGAGCTCTCGCCGAGGGCTTAACCCCAGCAGTTTTCCGTAACCAACGAGATCCAAATATTGGTCAGCGTGCTGTGAGACCGGGTTTCCATAAAAGGTTCCTAGTCCTTCCATACGGGCAGAACGGATGGATTCCCAACTGGAATCCGTGACCACGACCGGGTATTGGTTCTTCTGCAAGGCAGCGCCAATGGCACGGGCCACCGGGTTAGCACCGATAATCAGGAAACCGCGTGGCGCCGGCTCTGCTACTTTCAGCAGGCGAGCCAGTGGACGGGCGGTGAGACTCTGTAATGCCACCGTGCCGATAATCACCATGAAGGTAAGTGGCACCAGTTTCTCGGCACCGGGAACACCGTTTTGCTGTAACCGTTCGGCGAACAGGGCCGAGATCGCCGCGGCGACAATGCCCCGTGGTGCAATCCAGGCGAGCAGTGATTTTTCACGCCAATTCAGTGAGGAGCCAAGAGTAGATAACCATACTGACAATGGCCGAGCAACGAACTGAATAATCACTAAAACCGCCAGAGCGGTAGCACCGAGTTGACTGAGTTCGCTCATTTCCAATCGTGCGGCAAGCACGATAAAGAGACCGGAAATCAGCATCACTGATAGGTTTTCTTTGAAGTGGAGAATGTCGTCGGTGCGCACGCCTTTGCGGTTAGCCAACACGATCCCGGTTACGGTAACCGCAACCAGTCCGGATTCCTCACTCAGGCCATTGGCTAAAACAAACTCACCAATGATGGACGACAGCACCAGAAAGCTGCGCAAGTATTCAGGGATTAGATGCCGACGCAACAACTCGGCCAAGCCGAAAGCCACAGCACAACCGATGGCTGCTCCCACGCCGATTGTCTGGAAGAACAGCCACAGCGTGTGCAGTATGGCCCCATCTTGGCCGCTGGCCACCACCAACTCGTAGGCCAATACAGCAAAAATAGCGCCCAAGGGATCGATAACGATGCCTTCCCAACGCAGCAATCGAGATACGCTGCTTACTGGGCGGACACTGCGTAGCAGAGGAACAATAACGGTTGGGCCTGTCACCACGACCAGCGCACCAAAAAGTAAAGCTAGACCCAAGGGGAGTTTTAGCACCCACCAAGCAGAGACGGTAACAATGCTCCAGGTGACTAAGGCACCCCAAGTAACAAGCCGGCGAACGGTTTTTTCCAAGCCGCGAATTTCATCGAAGCGCAGTGTCATGGCGCCTTCGAACAGAATGATAGAGACCGCCAGGGATACACCGGGAAGTAGCAAATCACCGAACAGTTCTTTGGGTTGTAGTACACCCCAAAGCGGGCCAAGCGCCAAACCGGTAAGCAGCAATGGCAAAATGGCAGGGAGTTTGATTCTCCAAGACAGCCATTGGCAGAGAAAAGCGACCACAGTGATAATGGCTAGCTGGAAAGGGACACTTAAATCCATGAAGTTCCTAGGTGATTAGACGGTTCCGCAACCCTCGTGCACGCCACTAAGCATCGGGCAGGCATGCTAACGTAGCTCATGGCAAAGTGGGGTTGGAGATGATTTCCTTGCCGAGCGTTGGCGCATTATGCCTGATTGTTCGGGCCGGTAAATGCGTATTCTGGCTGAAGCAGCGGCTTAGTGTACCGTGGCTTGCCCTATTGAGTGCAATGATAGCTACTGATGCATAATAGGTTATTAATAATAAAACTGAATTAGATTCATTGAGTAACTGAAAGCCCACAGCGATTACGTTACCATCCTGCCGGATTATGTGTTCACTCAGGCTTTGAGAATAGGCCTTCCATCAGTCTTGATGCATGACGCATCGCCGGACCTCGAAACTGTATCAGGATGTACCCATGCAAACTCTTTCTCCCGGCCGCTTGGCATTTCTGCTTGCCTCGTTGGTGGCGCTGGGGCCATTGGCCATTGATACCTATTTACCTGCATTACTGGCCATGTCCGGGCATTTTGCGGTGGAAATCCACGCTGTCGAAGTCTCGGTGAGTGTCTATGTGTTGGGTGTGGCGGCAGGCCAGTGGTTGGGTGGGCCGCTTTCTGATCAGTTTGGCCGCAAGCCGGTAGCCTATGTGGGGCTGTGTCTGTTCATTCTCGGCTGCTTAAGTATCCCGCTGTCATCCAGTATCGACATGCTTTATGTGCTGCGTTTTTTACAAGCCCTGGGCGGCGGCGCCACCGTGGTGATCGCCGCCGCCTCGGTGCGAGACCACTTCACAGGTAAGGAGGCAGCTAAGGTCATGACCACTATTGGCCTGGTTATGCTGATGGCGCCGCTACTTGCTCCAGCACTGGGGGCGCTGCTGCTTAAGCTTTTTGGCTGGCAGAGCATTTTCTACATGCTGGCCCTCTACGGGTTGATGCTGTTCGGTATTGTGCGATTTATGCTGCCCAGTGTGGCGGTGAAGCCCAGTGGTGAGCCCCTGCGCCAACGCATGTTCCTGGCTTATGGCCGGGTATTGCGCAATCGCCCGGCCATGGGTTTTATTTTGGCCAATGGCCTAGCGTTTGCAGCCTTATTTACCTTCATTACCGATGCGGCGTTTCTTTACATGGAGTATTTCCGCATTAGCCCGGAAGCGTTTCCACTGTATTTCGGAGCCAACGTAGTAACCATGCTGGGCATGAACCGGTTGAATGTCTTGTTGCTGCGCCGCTATACCAGCGCCTCAATTATGCGCGTGGCGCTGGCGCTACAAATGACCGCGTGTGTGACGCTGCTGGTGTTAACGTTAGCAGGCTTGCTGACCTTGTGGTTGGTGGTGCCGTTAATTATGGTGGCGGCCGGCATGGTGGCACTGATCATGCCCAACGGCATCGCCAGCTTCCTAGACTTGTTTGACCACGATAGTGGAGCTGCCACTGGCTTGAACGGCGCTTTGCAATTTTTGCTCGCGGGCCTTATTGGCATCGTGCTCGGCATACTCCACGACGGCAGTACGCTGCCCATGACCGCTTTGATGGCCACCAGTAGCGTGGCCGCTTGGGCTGCCTTTTCGTTAGTGGCTCGTCGCTGATGCTTTGGGCATCAGCGGTGGTGCTAGCAAAGCGGCCAGTGTGACTAGAGCGGCGATACTCCAGGGCAGTAGCAGCCAGGGGCTTAGCGGTAGCTGGCTGTCGAACAGGCGCATGCCCAATGGAATCAATGCGGCCAGATGAATCAAATTGGCTAATAGCGCCGCACCACCGAACAGATAGAACGCCTGTAGTGCGGCGGTCTTACGCAGTAAGGCACGGCGCCCGCCAATAACCACCAGCAAGTGATTATCGCGCCGCAAGGTATCGGTCATCGCCAACAGCGCGGCCATAAGCACCAGCAATGCGGCCAGTAACAGCAACACACCCACCACAAAAGCGGCGCGGCTAGCTTGGCCAATGATGTCTTGGAGCGTGGCGAGGATGGCATTCACGTCCAGCAGGCTGATCTGTGGAAATTTCTGCACCAGCCCTCCCAGCTCCGCTTGCTGCACTTGGGGCAGAAAAAAACTGGTAATCCAGGTGCGGCTCTGGGCTTTCAACGTGTCCGGCGAGAAGATGAAATAGAAATTGGGCGCAAAGCTTTCCCAATCCACCTCTCGCAGGCCTACCACCGTGGCGTTAATGGCTGGCCCGGGGCCAGTGAAGGTGAGTGAATCGCCCAACTCAAGGCCCAGCGATTCAGCCAATTTGGTTTCCACCGTAACTTCGTCTTGCCCGGTTGCCCAGCGGCCGTCGGTAAGCTTGTTGCTCTCGGGCAGACGTGCAGCTTGGGTAAGCGACAGATCCCGGTTTAGGGCCCGCTCGGCACGGTCTTGTTCTTTGGTAACGGCGTCGCGCACCGGCTGATCGTTTATCTCGGTAAGGCGTGCCCGAACGACTGGATAGAGTGGCTGGGCTTCACTGTTATGGTCCGTAAGCCAGTTCTTGAAATCGTCAATATCCTGATCAAACAAGTTGATGACGAAATAATTGGGGGCTTGCTCAGGCAATGTTGCCCGCCAGTCACCGAGCAGCTCGCGCCCAGTCTGAACCGACAGGGATAACACGGAGAGGGAAATAATCAGCGCGGCCAACAAGGGTAGGGTAGCCGCTTTGCGACGGCTGAGCCTGCGCAAAGCCAGCCGGCCAGCGAGACCAAGCCGGGCACTGAAGCGGTCCATCAGCATTACCAGCGGCCACAGAATTATCGGCAAGCCGAGTGATACCGCAAGGGTAAGTAGCAGCAGTGGCCAGAGTGCGGCCAGGGAGCCGGTCATGATGGCGGCCAGTGGAATCGGGGTGAGGATAGCGATAAGCAGCACACGTCGCCCCAGCCTGGCGGGCGCCTCGCGGCCGCTGAGCAAAGCCGTAGCGGGCAACGACAGGCTGACCCACAGGGTCGGGGCGGCGAAGCCAAGCCAGAGCAGCACAGGCCCCACCAGCCCCCAGACTACGGGGGTGACAAACAGGCCATCTGCTCCTAGTAAGGCTGCGAGTTGCCAGCCTACCAGCACCGCCAACCCGACCCCGGCAAGAATCGGCAGTAGCAGAGCCAGCACATCGCCACCCAGTAATCGCCGGACGATTTGCTGTTGTCGGGCGCCCACTGTTTTCATGACGGCACACAGTGTCTGTTGTTGCCGTGCGCGGTGGCTGGCGGTGAGATAAATGGCCGCAGCGCACAACAGCACCACTAACATCACCGCCAATTGTGACCAGAGGAACATCTGCTCAACCGGGCCTTGGCTGCGCAGTTCTGTGGTGCCCACGGTTTCAATGGATTGGTCCGAACGTAGGGTGTCGCTGAGTTGTTTATCTAGCACGGTTCGCTGGGCATCATCCGCTGCCACCAATAGGTGGTGACGATAGCGGCTGCCCGGGCCAAGCACTGCGGTGCTTTCAAGGTCCGCCAGGTGAATCAGCGCGCGTGGGTTCATGCTATAAAAGCCCGCCTGCTGGTCCGGCTCCTGCACTAGCACTTTGGTGATGAGAAAACTGCGTTCACCAAGGGTAATAAACTCGCCGGTTTTTAAACCCAGCCGGTCCAGCGCCTGACCTGCCAGCCAGACGGTACCGGACTTTGGGCCATGTCCTATTGGGTAAGGTTCGCTGAATCGACTATCGCTGACGGATAGTTCGCCATAGAGCGGGAAATCCTCGGATAAAGCCCGAATGCTGGCGAGCAGGAATTGATCGTTGTTGATCAGTACGCTGGAAAAACTTACTGCCTGAGCATGGCGAAGGTCAGCTACTGCCTGTTGTTGGGAGGGCTCTGGAAAGCGGGTCCCTTCCAGTATCCAGTCAGCGCCTAATGCAACCGCCGTGCGCTGGTTAAAACGCTGGTCCACGCTGTCGCGTAGAATCAGCATGGCGGTCATGGCGAAAGCGGCTACCAGTAAGGCAATCGCTTGCACTCGAAAAGCAGGAGAACGCCAGGGTTTAAACACTGAGCCGGCCCTCCGCCAGGCAAACCGAGCGCTCACAGCGTGCCGCCAGTTGAGGGTCGTGGGTGACCAGCACTAACGCGGTTTTCTGTTCTGCATTCAGCGAAAACAATAAATCGGCCACATGCTCGCCGTTGGCGAAATCCAGGCTGCCGGTGGGTTCGTCGGCAAACAGTAGCGCCGGGGAGACCACAAAAGCCCGGGCCAGGGCGACGCGCTGTTGTTCGCCGCCAGAAAGTTGTGCCGGGAAGTGGTGCTGACGACGCCCCAGCCCCACCTGTTCCAACCAGTGCATAGCCTGTTCCCGGCGATGGTCACGGTTGAGTATTTCCAACGGTAACATCACATTCTCTAGCGCAGTTAAATCATTGATTAGCTGAAAATGCTGGAAGACAAAACCGCATTGCTCGCCGCGCAATCGTGCCCGCTCATCTTCATTGGCCTGGCTGAATGAGACACCGCCCAGTTGCACGTCACCGCTGGTGGGTACATCGAGACCAGCGAGTAATGACAGTAGAGTGGACTTGCCGGAACCGGAAGGGCCGGTAATTGCAAGGCTGTCACCGGCATTGACTTCAAGCGTGATACCCTGCAACAAATCGAGCCCGCCCTCTGGGCCTTGAACACGCTTACAAAGATTGTGGGCAAGCAAAACGGGAGACGTTGTATTCATGGCAAGATATCTTCTGCTGGTTCAGTTGTTGTGCCTGGCGGCATCCGTTCATGCCAATGGCGTGCTGATACTGGGCGATAGTATCAGTGCTGCCTACGGGATTGAAAAATCATCTGGCTGGGTTGCCCTTATGGACCGACAGCTGAAGGAAAGGTGCCCGGATTTTCCAGTGATTAATGCATCGGTAAGCGGGGAAACTACTGCTGGCGGTAAAGCACGGTTGCCGACGCTTCTGGCTCGCCACAAGCCGGATCTGGTGGTGGTGGAACTAGGAGGTAACGATGGTCTGCGTGGCCTGTCTCCCATGGTCATGGCCAGCAACCTTAAGCAGATGATCTCACTCTCGCGGCAGGCAGAGGCCGACGTGGTGTTGTTGGGCATGCGCATCCCCCCCAACTATGGGCAGCAATATACGGCCTTGTTTGAACGGCAATACCGTGACGTTGCGCAGTCCACCTCGGTACCTTGGGTACCTTTTTTTCTGGAGGGTGTGATCGAGCAGGGATGGATGCAGGGCGATGGCATTCACCCAACGATTGAAGCACAGCCATTACTATTGGAAACCGCGCTGTCGGTTATTGAGCCGCAATTACCGTCACGGTGCCGTAGCCATATCAGTACCGAAACCGAGTGAAAAACATGTTGAATCTGGGGACCTCATGGCAGGGAATACTGGACTACTGGTTTCAGGATGGCATGGAGCTAGGCTGGCCATCAGGCAAGGTGACAAGGCAGTGGTTCGCGGCGACCGCAGGCGATGACGCAGAAATTGAGTATCACTTTGGGGCTTTGGTGGAAGCTGCGCTACGCCAAGAGCTGGTTGACTGGGAGCGCAATCCTGCTGGTCGGTTGGCGCTAATCATTTTGCTGGATCAGTTTACGCGCAATATTTATCGAGGGCAGGCTGAGGCTTTTAGTGGCGATCATCGGGCGGCCACCTTGGCCATCGAAGGGCTGTCGCGCCAGATGCACAGCAAGCTACCCCTGTGTGGGCAGGTGTTTTTTGTTATGCCGCTGATGCATGCCGAAGATGAAGGTTTGCAAGAGCAATGCCTCACATCATTGGAAGTGATCCAAGCACATGCCCCCCAGCCATTGGCACATCATGTGGACGGCTCATTGAAGTCAGCCCGACAGCACTTGCAGATAATACAGACGTTTGGGCGTTTCCCGCACCGAAACCGGGCGCTTGGCCGGGACAGTACAGTACAAGAGCTGCGTTTCTTGGAAACTAGCTCAGGTTTTGGGCAGTAGGGGCGACCGGGTTTCGCAGAATTGTATCGACTCTATCGCCTCTTCAAGACGGCTCTTGCTGTATCAACCATCTCCACCGGCTAGGTGGGCAGGTGCTTACCCTTGTCAGGTTGCGCACGAATATCGTCGATGATGGTATCTGTAAGCGCAGCCCTGTCTTTTTTTGAACGCGCAAACTCGATTTCTGCCACCTTGTCTGCCCCACACCTCATCGTTTCGACTCAGCGTGGTCACGACCATTGGCATCTACAATGGCCAACAGGGCTGGTGGCTGCTACTGAAATGATGGCCTATGAATAATGGCGATCATAACAATGTAGCCCCATGGACCTTTCAGCTTACGAACATCATTCGCGAAACAACCCATGGGAACGCCTGCGAGTTAGGGGCGGAACCATTGCTGTCTTTTCAGTCCTTAAAAGGGCGGTTAGGTCGAGGTAACCGATTACGCATTGCCCGGCTCCAGCACTGCGATGGCATGATGTAGCCGTGCCTTGATCGCAGTAGACACCGGCAACGCGTGGTCTGCTAGCAATCGCTGCATCTCTTCTCGGGCGTCAAACTGCTGTCGTTTCATCGCTCCGGGTAGCTGCTCTAGTTGCCATTGCAAGCGACGCTGGCGCTCTAGTTCTGGGCTAGGCACGCCGGCCAAGGCTTCAAAGGCCACCGCTAAGGTGAGGGCATCGTCACTTTCCTCGTTTCCGGCAGTTTCCGGCAAGCCCGCGACGGCATTGCGCAATTGCTGCCACTGTTGCCAGCGGCTGAGTTGCTGGAGGCGTTCACTGGCGCGGCGTTTGAGCTGTTGAGCTTTGCGAACCAAGGGTTGCGGGAGCTCGCCACCAAGATGTTCATCCACTGCGGCCGATGCGCGGCTCAAATTGTCTGCGCTGTCGTCCGTGAAAGGTTGAGCCAGGCAGTCTTCAAGCGCGCTGATATGTGTGGCCAGTGTTTGTCCCGCTTGTTCCTGCCGTTTTCGGTGGGCGGCCATATCCCGATTGCGAGCATCGAAAAGCGCGTCCATGGTTTTACGAAACTGCTTTTGCAAAGCCCTGTGCTGTGCGGGAGGTAGCCAGGCTGATTGTCGCCAGCGTTTCTGGATGGCTTGTGCTTCGCGGGTTGCCTGTTGGGGATCATCAAGCTCCATTAGAGCACGAGCCTGATCAAGCAACTGTTTACGTTCGTTCTCCGCTTTCTCAATATAGCCATTTAACTGTTCGTCGAGCTGGGCCAGCAGAGCGGAAAAGCGTTTCTGAATATCCCGTGCATCGGTAAAGCGAATGGGGTGCAGGGCCTTCCAGTCTTTGGGAGCCTGCTGACGAATTTGCCAGACGCCGTGCCAATCCGCTTTTTCCCAGTTCTGCACGGTAATAAAGTTATCCAGTTGTTGGCAAAGTGTCTGACGCTTTTCCAGATTGCTGGCCTTGATAGCATCCAGCTCAGCAAAATGTGCACGACAAGGCTGGTAGGCCTTATCGGATGCTTCTTTGAATCGGGCCCAGAGAGACTGGTCCTCATCTTGGTCCGAACTCATCAGCGAGCGCCACTCGTCGTGGAGAGCCTGAATGGCAGTGGCAAGCTCGGGGGCATCCATGGTGGTGCCATCAAGGGCTTCCATTTGCTCACACAGCGCCACTTTTTTCGGTTCGGCGGCAAAGCGGTGCCAGTCTTGCAATTCCGCCCGGCGCGCGGCTAATTTGCTTAATTCGGCACTAAGAGCATCGTCATTGTGGGTGTCGATAATCGTCTGAGCCCTATGCCAAAGGCGGTTCGCATGGCGCAGGTTACCCTGGCGAAGCTCTCGTTTGAGAGCTACTAATAGACCTCTGTGTGGCTGTGCAGGCTTGGCCCGCTCGGGCTCGGCTGTTTCAGCAGTATCGTCTTTTTTACGGGTGCGCAGTGCGAGTAATGCGGATGGCGGCTGGTACTCTTTCGGCCAGCGTGTTGCTAATTCTGTCAATGTTTCTTGTGAGTCTGCGGCATTGATGTCGGTGGCCAGTGTGAGCAGTTGCTCGAACGCGGTCACCAAATCGTTGAACGCCATGCGGTCTTGATCGAGCGCCTGAGCGTGTTCGTCCGCACTATTCCAGCGGCGACGCTGAGTCGCCAATGCTGAGCGCATTTCGCCTAAGTGATGATCCCAGGTTTCCGGCGTAGCTTGGCTCAATAATTGAAATAGAGTATGGGCGGCAGCTTCACGCTCTGCTTTAGCGGTTTCAGCAAGAGCCTGTTGGCGTGTCTGCTCTTGCGATTCGGTCAGCTGGTTACGACATTGATGCAGCGCTTGTTGGATCCGTGAGGCAATATCCGCTGAGGCTTGGGGTGAAAGCTGTCGCCATTGCTGTTCTAGCTGCTCCAGCTGGGGTCCGTAAAGGGCATCCACGCGCCGTCGGGCATGCTGCTCCAGGCGGTCTGCAAGGTGGTAGACCTTAACGGTTTCCCTCTCAGTTTGTTGCTGTTGTTGTTGGAGCTCACGGGCTTGATCTCGAGCCAAACGAGTAACCCGCTTGTCGCGACCGTGTTTAGCTAGGCGTTTGAGCAGGGAGAGAGAGCTGATGTTCTGCACGCAAGCAACACGCAGGGCTTGCGTGGGGGCATCCAGGGCCAACTGGTAGAGTACGGCTTCGTCGCTGAGCCGTTCAAGGGCCGCCATGCGGCTGTGCATGTCCGGGCTATGAGCCGCAACATGGGCAAGCACGTCCTGATTATCGGTAAGGCGAATCAGGCGAAGGCGAGTGTCGCTGTTGGGTGAGTCATCCGTGGTGCCTGCTAGCAACGACATAATGCGCATGGAGGCCGCTTCACGAACGGATGGTGTTTCATCACGCTGATGGACTTCGTCTAGCGCGGCAAAATCAGTGAGCTTAGCGGTGGCTGCAGCGCGTACTAACGCACTGGCATCGCCTCGTGCCAGTTGATGAAGCAGGTCGGCATCGTTGCTGTGGTCAAGCTGCTCAATGGCTTTGAGTCGAATCTCGGGCTTGGCGTGTTGCCAGCGGGGTTTTAGGAATCGGCCAAACATATAAAGTCTCAAAATGCGCCAGATGCCCGACGCTAGATTTCTCAAGCGTGCGGCGTTTTGCTTTCCAATAATGCGTCTTTTTCGGCCCAGAGTTCGCCAATCCATTGTTGAAAACGTGCGCGGAATGCCGCGTCGTCTTCATAGTTGCCCTCTGAGGCCCAGGCGGGAATAACGCGTTGCTGCACAACGATTTCAACCTCGTCCATTGCGCCGCCAAGGAAGGCTAGCAACGAGCGAGGTGTGCCCGGGGGGTAGATAATGGTCACATCAAGCAGATTTCGCAAATGCCCGGACATGGCATTGAGAGTAAAGGCAGCACCGCCGGCCTTGGGTTTCAGTAGGTGGCGATATGGTGAGCCTTGCTTTACCTGCTTTTCTGTATCAAAGCGGGTGCCTTCAAAGAAATTCATCACTGATGTAGGGAAATACGCAAATTTTTCGCAGGCCTTGCGTGTGGTTTCAAGGTCTTTGCCTTTTAGTGATGGGTTCTTTTCCAGCTCAGCTTTGCTGTAGCGTTTCATAAAAGGGAAGTCTAGCGCCCACCAGGCTAAACCAAGTAGGGGGACCTTGATTAATTCCTGTTTCAAAAAGAATTTTAGAAAGGGTATCTGGCGATTGGATATGCGTTGCAGCACGAGAATGTCCGCCCAGGACTGATGGTTACAGGTCACCAGGTACCACTGATCTTTGCTTGGCGCATCCATGCCGCTGATCCGCCACTTTATCTGGCTGGTCAATGCAATAATGGCGTTATTGTTGGCAATCCAGGTTTCTGCAATGACCACGAGGATTCGGGACAAGAGAATCTGTGCCTTTTCGAAGCGAAGCACTAACCTCAATAAAGCGAAAGCATACAATGGTAGACAGAGTAAAAAGGTGTTGATCAGGATGCCGATAAGGGCAAGGATACCCCGGATTTTGTGCCAAATGGTCATAGCGCGTTTCGTTCAGTCAACGTGAATGGGCATGCTACCCAATGGTAAACGCCTTGTCTCGTGTCTGTTTCGCTCAAATGCCCATTTGTCACTGTAGGATTTCGCATATGACTTCACGCAGCTATGCTGCGCTCATGGGGATAATGGCACGACGTTTATTGGCTTTTTTGCTTCTGCTTTGGGTATCCGCAGCCTCGTTGCCGAGCTACGCCCAGAAAACAGAGCACGGCAATCCTGAGCAAACTGTTGCCGTGCAGGGCGCTGGGGGCTTGCCCGAAGAAAGTCTGACCGAACCCGTTTCCGAGTCGCCCCCGAGGCCGTTGGAGTCAAACCCGTGCGGCCATCTTTCCGGTGAAACCGGTTGGGTGGATAGAACCCATGACTGGATGTCGCGCACGGTGTGTGGGCCGACTCGCTGGGTGGATGGTTTCTTTATCGGGTCCAATGAAATTGATGAGGAGCAGCCCGGCACCCAGCTCAGAATCATTGGTGCCAGCCGTTGGCAGGACAACGATGATGATGGGCGCGAAATAAAAATTCGCGCCAGAGTGGAACTGCCCAATGCTCAAGAGCGGTTAAGTCTGCTCTTCCAGAATGACGATGATGCCGGTAACGACCTAAGCAATGATCTAGACAGCCGACCAGAAGATGTAGGCAATGACTCCGGTGGCTTCCGCGCGGCGTTGCGTTGGGTCACCAAGATGCCCGATCGCATGAATCTAGATTTGGATGCAGGGTTGCGTTCTGAAATCACCGCTTTCGTGCGGGCCCGGTATCGCTGGCGCACCCCTTTGCCTGGCAGCAACATGTATTTCCATTTTACCCAGAAAGGTTACTGGGAAGACCCAGAAGGCTTTGGGATTAATTCTCTGTTTGAGCTGGATCGGCCACTGACGCAACTGTCTACCATTCGCTTCAGTAGTGAATATGAGCTGACAGAAGAAAATAACGCACTGAATCGTGACTGGTATTTCAATCAGGCCGTGAGCCTTTATACGCGCCTGGGTAAGCAATCGGGAATTGGTTATTCCGTGGGCTTTGACGGGTTTACCGACCCCATTGCGGCCATTGAAACTTGGCGAACCAGCGTACGTTTCCGAACGAGCATCTGGCGCCCTTGGTTTTTCTATGAAATAGAGCCGTATGTATTTTGGCCGCGTTCACTAGGCTATGAAGGCATTGCGGGTATTGTTCTGAGAGTAGAGATTCAGGCCGGACTGCCGGTTTGGGAAAATCCGAAATAAGCGGTCTTGCTGGTGGAAGAAGGGATATGCGGCCCGGATTGCCCGGGCCGCATTGGTTTAATTTGCCCAGCCGCTTCGCTGGCGACGGCCAGAACGTGAGCGCATTAGTACACCGGCGATTAAACCGGCAATCAGAATGCCCACACCGGTGATCCACTGTTGCGAAGTGTTATTATTTCGCAGCATTACGTTCTCACCCTTAACTTGGTCAAGCTCGGAGCGAAGTAGGCTGAGTTCTTCGTTCAGGCGGCGGTTGGCTTGATCTAGGCGAATTGGATCAGAGGCTACTTCCTGTAGCTGTTCCAGCTCATTACTGCGTGAGCTCAGAGCATTCTTCAGCTCGCTGGATTGCTCAGACAGGGCATCTCGCTCGCCCTTGATTTGGGCCAGCTGGGTGCGCAATTTCGCCACTTCGGCCTTGGCTTGCTCGCTGGCCTGGGTGGCGCGCTCGAGACGAATCGCGGCAGTGGGGCTCTGGCTCAGATACTGTTTACCGATATATCCCTCGGTGTCGCCATAGCGAATTTTTGCCCAGTCACCTTCGAATCCGAGAAATTCAATACGGGTACCACTTTTGATGCCGCGGTGGAGGATACGGCCACTGGGGTTTGCAGCGGCTCGAATGGGCACATAAATACTGTCATCTACCCAAGCCGCAGAGGCGAGGGCAGAGCTGGATGCGCCCAGCAGAGCCAGTACACAGAATAATCTAGCGAGCATCGGTCACTCCTTGAAGTCAGGCCGCGCAGTCTAAAGAAGTCATTGGGGTAGCGGCGCTACCATAATCACATTTCGCCGCGCTGACCGTGGTGTCTTTGTAAAAAAAGGCAAATTGCCAGGATCTGTCAGCCTGCTGTGTGCCGTCGATTCAGGGCAGAACGCGCTTGAAGGGCTTCACAACAACGTTGGCATAGACGCCAGCATCGATATATGGATCTGCATCCGCCCAGGCTTGGGCATCGGCCAGCGACTCAAATTCTGCAACAACCAGTGATCCGCAAAAGCCTGCTTCTCCGGGCTCGTTGCTATCGATGGCTGGGTGAGGCCCAGCCAGTTCCAGTCGACCTTGATCACGTAAGGATTCCAATCTTGCTAGGTGAGCAGGGCGGGCCTGTTGCCGTAACGGCAAGGAGTTCGGGCTATCTTCACTGATGATCGCGTACAGCATGGTCTTCCTTTTTGTCGTTGTCGGAGGAGGGCGGCTGATTGTTCCGGCCAGCTGGTTTTTCCTGTTTCATTATCCGTTTGCGATCTTCTTCAGGCATTTTCTTAAATACATAGGCGAACATGCTGATATAGAAGATTATTTGCAAGGCAGTAAAGCCAAATAATTTGAAGTTAACCCAGAAGTCGGTGCTGAAGTTGAAGGCGATGTACAGATTAAGTGCACCGATAAAAACAAAGTAAAGTACGAACGCGATATTGAGAAAAGACCAGTCTTTGCGCGATAGCGCCACCACAAAGCCAAGGCCAGACACCATTAACGACTCACATAAACGCTGGAGTAGATTGCGCTCACGCAGGAAATGGCCCAGCAGCAGCACGCCACCCAGTGTGAAACTGATGATGGAAGGACGCCATTTGATAAAGACATCATTATTAAAAAACAGGGTCATTGAGCCGAAGATCAAGGTGATGACGAAGACGATCAAATGCATTTTTTGCACTTTGCGCCAGATCAGCCAACCTAAAGTGACCTGAAGTGTCGTGGCAATCAGGATGCCCCAAGTGGCGAGCATGATATCCCGGCCGCTGAGAAAGTAGAGCCCGAAAAAGACAATTACCGGAAGGTAATCAAGTAGTTGCTTCATTAACAGCGCCTTATCCTGTGCCGTGCGGTAGCAGAATGCGAATGATATGGTGGCACGACCAGCCATTCACAGGGCAACGATGGTAACGGCATCAGGCAGGCAATTCACCCTGCCGCCCTGCATTATTTTTCGTCTTACTGTGGTAGCGTAATCGACCCGATTTTTCCACGGCGGTTCCGGTATCCGCCACACAATCCGCAAAACAACCTGATAAACAGTCCTTATGACCGCGTGTTTTGATCTGCACTGCCACAGCCTAGCCTCCGATGGGACCTTGTCGCCCACTGACCTAGTGGCGAGGGCCGCAGACTATGGGGTGACGCACCTGGCCCTGACCGATCACGATACGCTTCGCGGCTTGGAAGAAGCCCACCAGGCAGCGCAGGCGCGGGGGCTAACCTTGATTAATGGTATCGAATTGTCCGTTCGCCATGACAACCGGGAATTCCATATTCTAGGTTTGTGGGTCGATGTGGCTAGTGCTGCTTTACAGGCGCGGGTCAGCGCCCAAAATGAAGCCCGCATCAATCGAGCCCGTGAAATTGGTCGCCGGCTGGATAAGGCTGCCGGATTGGCTAACAGCTATGAGCGCGCCTGCGAATTGGCAAGTAGTGATGCCCCTGGTCGCCCTTGGTTTGCCAAATTACTTGAGCAGACCGGACGGGTTCGAAACCACCGTCATGCTTTTAATCGCTTCCTCAAACAGGGGCAGTCGGCCTTTGTGGCCACGCCTTGGTGCACTCTGGAAGAGGGTATTGACGCGATTCATGCTGCAGGCGGAACGGCAGTGCTCGCCCACCCCCATGCCTACAATATGACCCGCAAGCGGTTAAGGCACTTTCTCGGCCAGTTCAAAGCTGGCGGCGGTGATGGCTTGGAAGTGGCCATGCCAGGATTGACGCCCCACCAGCAGGCATTGCTCGATGAGTGTTGGCAGCATTTCGACCTAAAGGTGTCTGCAGGCTCTGATTTTCATTCGCCAGAGCAGCGCTGGTTGGCTCTGGGCAGGCTGCCACCGGTCCCTGCGGGTGCCACTCCGGTCTGGGAGGGCCGTTACTGAGCCGTATTCACTGGAGTACGCAGCCCCTTTGGATGAATGAGATAAGATTCAGCTCAGCAGATTTATCTCCAAAGCGGCTTGCGCCTCTCTGCTGTGGCCCTCAGAATTGTCACCATGACTGAAACGCTATATATCCACCCTGAAACACCTCAACCACGCCTGATTCGCCAAGCTGTTGAGGTTATCCGCGGTGGCGGGCTAATTGCCTACCCCACCGATACAACCTATGCGCTAGGTTGTGGCATTGGCGAAAAAAACGCTCTTGATCGCCTGATTCGGCTTCGTCAGCTGGACAAAAAGCACGAATTTACCTTGTTGTGCCATGACCTTTCAGCCCTGGCAATCTATGCCAAGGTAGATAACCCTGATTATCGTCTGCTCAAAGCGCACACCCCAGGACCTTATACTTTCATCTTGCAGGGAACGACGGAAGTTCCTCGACGTCTGATGCATCCCAAGAAACGCACCATTGGCATCCGTGTCCCTGATCATGCTATTTGCCAAGCTTTGCTGGCTGAGCATGGTGAGCCGATCATGACTTCAACATGCCACCTGCCAAACGATGAGTTCCCGCTCACCGACCCCCAGGATGTCCGTGATTTCCTAGACCACCATGTGGATCTGGTTATCGATGGTGGTTTTTGTGGCACGGTGGAGACCACGGTGATTTCCTTGTCCCAAGGTGAGGGACCAGAGGTCGTGCGTGAAGGGGCGGGGCCAATCGACGCCATCTATTAGCGAAAATAGTTGTGATTTGCTCATGGTTTGAGCAGTCATTGACAAGTCGCTGTCCCTCACGGCGAGGTTCACCGTATAATCGTGGGCTTTCCCCGCAGCATTCCCAATGGAATGCCACCTATTGGGTATAAGGAGTTGGCTTTGAGTTCCGTGGTTCCCTCCCAGCGAGTTGTTTCGGGCATGCGCGCTACAGGCCGCTTGCATCTGGGGCACTACCATGGCGTGTTGAAAAACTGGGCACGTCTGCAGCATGAGTTTGAGTGTTTCTTCTTTGTAGCAGACTGGCACGGACTCACCACCGAGTATGAAAACCCGCACCAGATCGAACAGCATGTCTGGGACCTAGTGATTGACTGGCTCGCCGCCGGTGTTAACCCGGGGTCAGCCACGCTGTTTATTCAGAGCCAAGTGCCTGAGCATGCCGAACTGCATTTGTTGCTGTCGATGATGACACCGTTGTCCTGGCTAGAACGGGTACCGACTTATAAAGACCAGCAAGAAAAGTTACGAGAGAAAGATCTCAGCACGTATGGTTTTCTTGGCTATCCTTTACTGCAATCTGCGGACATCTTAGCGTACCGCGCTGGCCAAGTGCCGGTGGGCGCGGATCAGGTGGCGCACGTGGAGTTAACCCGGGAGGTGGCTCGACGATTTAACCATCTTTATGGTCGGGAGCCGGGCTTCGAAGAAGCTGTGGATGCCGCCATCAAGAAAATGGGCAAGAAACAGTCGAAGATTTACTTGAATCATCGCCGCCAGTATCAGGAGAAGGGCGACGAAGCCGCGTTGGAAACCGCTCGAGCTCTGGTGGACAGTCAACAGAATATTACTCTCGGTGATAAAGAACGTTTGTTTGGCGACCTTGAAGGTGGCGGCAAGGTGATCCTGCCAGAACCCCAGGCATTGTTAACGCAGGCATCTAAAATGCCCGGCCTGGATGGGCAAAAAATGTCCAAATCCTACGGTAATTTCATCAGCATGCGAGAAGAGCCTGCTGATGTAGACAGCAAGATTCGACGCATGCCAACGGACCCCGCGAGAGTGCGGCGTACCGACCCTGGCAACCCAGATAATTGTCCGGTATGGCAGTTCCACATGGTGTACTCAGACGACACCACACGCCAGTGGGTGCGTGAGGGTTGCACCAGTGCAGGCATTGGCTGCCTAGATTGCAAAAAACCAATTATTGAAGCGGTTCAGGAAGAATTGGAGCCTATTCGTAAGCGCGCGGAAGAGCATCTACGTAATCCAGACTTGGTGCGCACCATCGTGGCAGAAGGCTGCGAGGAAGCCCGCGAAGCCGCTCGAGCAACCCTCGAAGAAGTGCGATCAGTCATGGGGCTGAATTACCGCTAGGCGGAGCTAAGCATGACGGAAGCGGTCGAACAAACGGCAGAAGACAATCAGGTATCAGATCAGCCTGCGGGTTTGCTTGGCCCTTTACACCCCAGTCAGGCGGAAATGCCCTTTGGCCTAGTATACGGCAAGGCCATTACCAAACTGCCTGATGACCTCTACATTCCGCCCGATGCTCTGGAGGTATTTCTTGAGGCCTTTGAAGGCCCCTTGGATTTATTGCTCTATCTTATCAAACGTCAGAATCTCGATATTCTTGATATTCCCGTGGCCACCATTACCGCCCAGTACATGGAGTACGTGGAGCTCATGAAGGCCATGAACTTCGAGCTGGCCGCAGAGTATCTGGTCATGGCCGCCATGCTCAGCGAAATCAAATCGCGAATGCTGCTGCCGCGCCCTAAGGCCGAAGAAGAAGAGGAAGGTGAAGACCCGCGCGCAGAGCTGATTCGCCGCTTGCAGGAATACGAGCGTTTCAAGAAAGCCGCAGAAGACATTGATCAATTACCGCGCCTAGAGCGGGATGTGTTTCCTGCCGAGGCCAAACGCCCGGAATACACTCGCGAAAAAGCGCAGCCGGATGTGGACATGCGCGAGTTACTGCTGGCGCTGAAGGAAGTGATGCACCGGGCTGACATGTTTGAGAGCCACCAGATTTCCCGGGAGAAGCTATCCACCCGCGAGCGCATGGCCAATGTACTGGACAAGCTAAAAGGGCGGGAATTTGTGCCCTTTATTGAGCTTTTTAACCCGGAAGAGGGCAAGCTTGGTGTTGTGGTCACTTTTCTTGCCACCTTGGAACTGGTTAAAGGGGCGTTGATAGAGCTTGTTCAGACGGAGTCGTTTGCGCCGATTCATGTAAAGGCGAAAACCCTCGTATTGGAAGAATCCGACTTGCTGGCCGGCCTTGAACTTGAGGATGAACCCGATGCCCACGAACGTCATATAGGGTCCCTTGATGACGCGAATGACGATACGCATGATGGAACCAAGGGGTAAGCGTGGACGCTGAGCAAATAAAAAGAATTGTTGAAGCTGCTATCCTTGTGGCCGAAGGGCCGCTGGACCGTGATGGTATGCTGGCATTGTTCGATGAAGACGATCGGCCAAGCAAAGCTGAATTGTCTAAGTACCTTGAGCAGCTAGGCGAAGAATATGAAGGGCGGGGCATTTTCCTCAAGGAAGTGGCCTCTGGTTTCCGTTTCCAGGCCCGTTCTGAGCTGGGCTCTTGGGTAAGCCGCCTGTGGCAGGAAAAACCTCCACGCTACAGTCGGGCGATTCTAGAAACTCTGGCCCTGATTGCCTATCGCCAGCCGATTACCCGTGGCGAAATTGAAGAAATTCGAGGCGTTTCGGTAAGCTCCCATATCGTTAAGAGTCTGCTGGAGCGAAATTGGGTGCGTGTGGTCGGTCATCGTGATGTACCCGGGCGTCCGGCCATGTTTGCCACCACCAAACAATTTTTAGACTATTTCGATCTCAAGAGCCTTGAGGATTTGCCGTCCCTCGCGGAAATCCGTGATTTGGATAAGCTTAATGAAGAGCTACCCCTGACTGATGTGCCCCCCAGCAAGGCGGGCGAAGGCGATGCTGACGAAGCCTCGGAAGGCGACATTGATGACGATGATTTCCTCGAGTGCGAAGCACCGATCCCTGGTGATCAGAGGAATATTCCCGGCTTCGAGCCTGAACCGGAAATCGATGATTCCACACAGATGAGCATGGACAAAGTTGACTCGGTACTCGCTAGTTTCGAGCAAGAGTTCCGTCGTAAGCAAGGCGAGCAGAATGACCCAGCTTCTGCCGATAATGATAACCGTGCTGCCGTGAATACTGATCCCAAAGAATCGGCCAACGCTGCACACAATAATGATGATGTCTCGCTAGAGGGCGAGGGCGCTTCAGATCAGCAGCAAACATCGAACGACAGCGCAGAGGGAAGCCGAACGCCGCATGAGTGAAAAATTACAGAAAGTCCTGGCTCGCGCCGGGCTGGGTTCTCGCCGGGAGCTAGAAACCTGGATAAGTGACGGTCGCGTCTCGGTCAATGGGACTGTTGCGACCTTGGGTGACCGGGTTGGCAGTGAAGATACCCTACGTGTAGATGGCAGGATTATTAAAGTGAAGACCGAAGAAGACACCGTTCAGCGCGTAATCATGTATCACAAGCCACCGGGAGAGGTATGTTCGCGCAATGATCCTGAAGGGCGCCCAACGGTGTTCGATAACCTACCGCGACTTCAAGGTATGCGCTGGGTGCAGGTGGGGCGGCTGGACATCAATACTACCGGTATGATGCTGTTCACTACCGATGGCGAACTTGCCCACCGTCTGATGCACCCCTCCAACGGTTTCGTACGCGAATACGCAGTGCGGGTCCGCGGTGTTATGACTCCGGAAAAACGTCAAGCCATGCTTGATGGCGTTTTACTGGAGGATGGCGTTTCTAAATTTGATAGTATCGAGGACGCTGGTGGCGCTGAGGAAGGTGCTAACCACTGGTACAAAGCCACTCTTACTGGGGGTAAATACCGGGAAGTCCGTCGGCTTTTCCAGTCTCAAGACTTGGAAGTGGCTCGCTTGATGCGAATTCGTTTTGGCGATCTGACATTGCCGCCGCAATTGCGCCAGGGCCGCTGGATGGAGCTGGAACCAGAACAAATGAAAGCCCTGATCGAGAAGGTGGACCTCAAGGGCAAGAAATATACCGGCCTTTATGGCCGTGCGCGGCTACGACACCAGCGTGGTGGTAACAAGCCGCCTCGCAAGGCTCGCCGTGGGCCATATCGTCGCTAGGGGTTTTCGCACTGTTTGGTTTGGTTTGGTTTGGTAGGAGACTGCCTGCAGCCTAACCCGAATTGTTGCCGATAAACACCGAGGTTCGTTTGCGAGTAAGTTGCTAGGGCAGCCTCATCAGCCGGCCGACCAGGGCCGGCAACGCTGTCTCTACTCTGAGAATTCGCGCCCCAAAGCTGCGGCAAGCGAATCCCTGCTGCTGCAGCATCTCTACCTCGTAGTCGGTCCAGCCCCCTTCTGGGCCTACCGCCAACGTCACTGGCTCAGCAAGATTGCAGGGGAGGGCGGGATGATCGCCTGGATGAGCGAGAATACGCTGGCCTGTCCCTGCCCAATCGTTCAGTGAATCTTCCACAAAAGGCTTAAAACGGGGGGCCAGTGTTAATTCAGGTAAGTGGGTGTCGCGCGCCTGCTCTAACCCCAGAATCATTTTCTCGCGAAGCAAGTCGGCTTTCAGATTGGGGGTCTGCCAGTAACTTTTGTCTACCTTCCAGCTGTTGATCAGCACGATGCGCTTGATGCCCAGGCTGGTCGCGTCGATAAGGATGCGTTTGAGCATCTTGGGCCGCGGTAGTGCCATCAGCAAGGAAAGAGGTAGCGCCTGAATCGAATTAGATTCTGGTTTAAACTCAACCTCTATCTCATTGTTTTTAATAACGTGTATAGTGGCTATTCCTGTGCTGCCGGCCAGCACACCAGCGCGGCACTGCTGCCCTTCGGCCAGCTTAAGCACGCTGCATACATGGTTACGTTGTCGCGTATTGAGACGCCAGCGATTGCCGTGTAAGTATTGGTCGGGGTGCAGCAGCAGCAAGTTCATGGCGCGGATTATGGCATACGGGATAAAGCGGCTGAACAAAGGTTTTACTGGGCTCGCTATTATCCTGGCATGAAGAATCGTGGCATGACGCAAATCACTGTCTGCTTGGCTATTATGGCCCTTTGCTCGGCGCAATCGGATTGCTAGAGTGTGCCGCCTGATCACCCGTTCGATTAACTGTTCAGTTGGAGAATTTCATGCAGTTTCAGGGTACTGACCAATATGTGGCCACCGATGACCTGAAAATGGCCGTGAACGCAGCCATTGCCCTCAAGCGCCCACTGCTCATTAAGGGTGAACCTGGTACCGGCAAAACACTGCTGGCCGAACAGGTTGCAGAATCTCTGGGGTTGCCACTGCTGTCGTGGAACGTAAAGTCCACCACCAAAGCACAGCAAGGCCTGTATGAATACGATGCGGTATCACGTCTACGTGATTCCCAGCTCGGTGCCGAAGGTGTCGAGGATGTGGCAAATTACCTGAAGAAGGGCAAGCTCTGGGAAGCCTTTACCCACGAAGGCCAAGTGGTGCTGTTGATCGACGAGGTCGACAAGGCTGATATCGAGTTCCCCAACGATCTGCTCCAGGAGCTGGATCGCATGGAGTTTTTTGTCTATGAAACCGGCGAACTGATCAAGGCTAAACAGCGGCCAATTGTGATTATTACCTCCAACAATGAGAAAGAGCTGCCAGACGCTTTTCTGCGCCGTTGCTTTTTCCATTACATTAATTTCCCTGATGCGGCCACCATGCAGGCTATCGTCGATGTGCATTTCCCTGAGATCAAAAAGAACTTGGTTAGCGAAGCGCTAGAAATCTTCTTTGATCTTCGCAAAGTGCCGGGCTTGAAGAAGAAGCCATCCACCAGCGAGCTGATTGACTGGCTGAAGCTGTTGATGGCTGATGATATTCCGGATGACATTCTACATAGCCGTGATACCCGAAGCGCGGTGCCGCCTCTGTACGGTGCATTGCTGAAGAACGAAGCGGATGTGCAGCTCTTAGAGCGTCTGGCGTTCATGAATCGCCGCGAAAGCTAACCGATCCACGGGCAGACTATGCTTATTGGTTTTTTCGAAAATCTGCGTCGCTACCGGGTGCCCGTCACCCTGCGCGAACTGTTGGATTTATTTGATGCGCTGCATGCGCATGTTGCGTTTGGCTCCATTGAGGATTTTTACCTGCTGAGCCGGGCGGTCATGGTGAAAGACGAAAAATATTATGACCGCTTCGACCAAGCGTTTGCCAATTACTTTGAAGGTTTAGAAAACCTGGAGCCGGACTGGCTCAGCAAGGTGATCCCGGACGAGTGGCTGCGCAAGGAGCTGGAAAAAAACCTGAGCCCGGAGGAATTCGAAAAACTCAAAGGGCTTGGGAGTTTAGAAAAAATCATGGACGAGCTGCGCAAGCGGCTGGAAGAACAAGAGAAACGTCACCAAGGTGGTAACAAATGGGTTGGGACCGGAGGCACCAGCCCGTTTGGTGGTTACGGCGAAAACCCGGAAGGGGTCCGCATGACTGGCCCTTCGCGGAACAAGAAAGCCGTGAAAGTCTGGGAGAAACGGGAATTCCGTAACTTGGATGACTCGGTGGAGCTGGGCACCCGTAACATCAAGCTGGCCATGCGCCGGCTGCGAAAATTTGCCCGCACCGGCCGCGATGAAGAGCTAGACATGGACGATACCATTTCGTCCACTGCCCGTAATGCGGGATTGCTTGATATCAAAATGCGACCGGAGAAAGAAAATCGCGTTAAAGTGCTGATTTTCTTTGATGTAGGCGGCTCCATGGACCCTTACGTGAAGCTGTGTGAAGAGCTATTTTCTGCTGCTCGGGCAGAGTTTAAGCACATGGAATATTTCTATTTCCATAACTTTCTCTATGAGTACGTATGGAAAGACAATCGCCGTCGTTGGGATGAGAAAATCTCCACTTGGGATGTGCTGCATAAGTACGGCAGCGACTACAAAGTGATTTTCGTAGGTGACGCGGCCATGAGTCCCTATGAAGTGAATTCTGTAGGCGGCAGCGTGGAGCACTGGAACGAAGAGGCCGGCGCAGTCTGGTTTCAACGAGTAATGGAGACCTACGAAAAAGTGGTGTGGCTAAACCCGGAGCCCGAGCGTGCTTGGCAGATGACCACCTCTACTCAGTGGATCAAGCAACTCTGTGAGCACAACATGTTCCCGCTCACCATAGAAGGGCTTGAGAGAGCCATGCGGCAGCTGAGCAAATAACCCTTTGCCCTCGCCTGGAGAAGCCTTTGGCGCAACGGCGAAGGCATGTCACATTCCAATGTTCTATCCGGTTGTAGGAATAGAAGGGGTTGGATGGTTATGTTGATGTGGAGTGGATTTCGCTCAGCCTCTCATCGGTAAACTGGGGCTCAATGCGCTTGAGTTGAGCCCCACCGCGTTACTGTCACTGCTCAATCTTTATCTGTTTGCTATGCACCCAATGATAGAGCACCGGGAGCAGCAGCAGGGTCAGCAGCGTTGAAGAAATAATCCCTCCGATAACCACCGTTGCCAGTGGCCGCTGCACTTCTGCGCCGGTGCCGGTATTGAGCGCCATGGGCACAAAGCCGAGGCCGGCCACCAGGGCGGTCATTAACACCGGGCGCAAGCGGATCAGCGCACCTTCGATCACCGCATGGCGCAGGTCATTGCCTTGCTGCCAGAGATCACGAATAAAAGCCACCATCACCAAGCCATTAAGTACGGCCACACCCGACAGGGCAATAAAGCCCACTCCGGCTGAGATCGATAGCGGCATCCCTCGCAGCCATAGCGCAAGGACGCCCCCGGTCAGGGCCAACGGCACCCCTGTGAAAATAATCAGTGAATCGCGAACAGAGCCAAACGCCATAATCAACAAGCCGATAATGGTCGCTAGCGTCACCGGCACCACCAGCGACAGACGTTGGCTGGCAGATTCCAGTTGCTCAAAGGTGCCGCCAAAGTCCAGCCAGTAGCCGCTGGGAAGATCTACCCGCTCACTAATGCGTTGCTGGACCGCTTGCACAAAACTGCCCAGATCCCGGTCGCGAACATTGGCGGTGACCACCACTCGGCGTTTACCGTTTTCCCGGCTGATTTGTGCCGGAGCCGGTTTTATTTCCAGCCGTGCGACTTCGTTTAGCGGAATGTAGCCGCCATCTGGCAGCGACACAGGGAGCCGCTGTAGACGGTTCACGTCCTGGCGCAGTGATTCTGGCAGCCGCACCATCAGTTTGAAGCGCCGATCTCCTTCGTAAATCAGTCCTATCTGTTCGCCACCAATACCGGCGGCGACCAGATGTTGCACCTCATCCACGGTAATACCATAGCGGCCAAGGGCTTCTCGATCGGGAACAACGGTGAGCATGGGTTGACCGGTCACCTGTTCAACCCGTACATCGGCGGCACGAGGTATCGACTGTACCTGCTGCATGATGGCATTGGCGGTTTCGCGCAAGGTATCCAGATCATCACCAAAAACCTTGATGCCAAGATCGGCTCGCACACCGGAAATAAGCTCGTTAAAGCGCATTTCAATGGGTTGGGTAAACTCGAAGTTATTGCCGGGTACGTCCAGGACTGCGCTGGACAGTTCCTGAATCAACGCCTCTTTGCTTTTTCCTGGATCCGGCCATTGGTCTTTGGGTTTCAGGATCAGGAAGTTATCCGACACATTGGGCGGCATCGGGTCGTTGGCCACTTCCGGTGTGCCGATCCGTGAAACCAGTTTGTCGATTTCTTCAATATGCTTTAAGCGCTCATCGAGCATGATCTGCATATCTACAGATTGCTCGATACCGGTGCCGGGTATGCGAAGGGCGTGCATGGCAATGTCGCCTTCGTCCAGTTGCGGAATGAATTCTGAGCCAAGAGTGGTCATCAACCAGCCACAGAACAGCACCAGCAACAGCGCAAAAGCGACTAATAGCTTGCGCAACACCAGGGCTTTTTCCAGCAGTGGCCGGTACACGGACTTGGCGGAACGTATAATCGGGCTTTCTTTCTCGCTGATCTTGCCGCCCATGAAAACCGCCACCGCAGCGGGTACGACGGTAAGCGAAAACAACATGGCGGCAAGCAGCGCCATCATCACCGTGGCTGCCATGGGGTGAAACATTTTCCCTTCCACGCCAGTGAGGCTGAAGATAGGGATATACACGATAGTAATGATGGCCACGCCGAATAGACTGGGACGAATAACCTCAGTGGTGGCCTCATAGACCAATTGAATCCGTTCCCTTAATGGCAATACACCGTTGTTTTTACCCTGAGCTTCGGCCAGCCGGCGAATACAGTTTTCGACGATGATCACCGCGCCATCTACAATCAAACCAAAATCCAACGCGCCTAGACTCATCAAGTTGGCAGACACCCCGGTTTTCACCATGCCACTGATCGTCGCGAGCATGGAGAGGGGGATTACCGCCGCGGTAATCAGGGCGGCTCGGAAATTGCCCAACAGCAAAAACAGCACGGCAATAACCAGCAAAGCCCCTTCAATCAAGTTAGTGCGAACGGTGGCAATGGTTTTTTCCACCAGGGTGGTGCGGTCATAAACCGCTTCTAGCTTGATGCCGTCGGGCAGGGAGGGTTTAACCGCCTCCAGCCGTTTGGCCACGTCTCGGGCCACCTGATTGGAGTTTTCCCCCATCAGCATCATCACGGTGCCCAGTACGGTTTCACGGCCATCACGGGTCGATGCCCCAGTGCGCAGTTCTTTCCCGATGGCCACGGAGGCCACGTCCTTCACTTTTACTGGGGTGCCGTCATGAACAGTGACGACCACATTTTCTATCTCGTGGAGGGTTTTCAGCTGCCCCGGCGTCCTCACCAGTAATTGCTGGCCATTGCGTTCAATGTAACCCGCTCCGCGATTACTGTTATTGCGTTTTAAGGCGGTTGAGAGCTGGTCGAGAGTAATGCCGAATTGCAACAGCAGCTTGGGGGAGGGCAGCACATGGTATTGCTTGTCGTAACCGCCAATGCCGTTTACTTCCGCCACCCCAGGCACCTGGGCCAGTTGCGGCTTGATAATCCAGTCCTGGATTTCCCGCAGAGCAATGGCATCGTACTCACTGCCATCGGCCTGGCGAGCGCCGGCTTCGGCTTCCACGGTGTACAGGTATATTTCGCCGAGCCCGGTAGCCATTGGCCCCATTCTCGGTTCCAGCTGCACAGGAAGCGCCCCCTTGATCGCGCTTAGCCTTTCATTGACAAGGTTGCGGGCGAAGTAGATATCCGTGCCTTCCTTGAACACCACCGTGACCTGCGACAAGCCATAACGGGAAATGGAGCGGGTGTAATCCAGTTTCGGCAAACCGTACAGCGCGGTTTCCACCGGAAAGGTGACCCGTTGCTCGGCCTCAAGGGGGGAATATCCCGGTGCTTCGGTATTGATCTGCACCTGTACATTGGTGATGTCTGGGACCGCATCAATGGGCAGTCGCTGATAACTCCAGGCGCCCAAGCCCACTAATCCGAGGATCAGTGTGAGCACCAGAATGCGCCTCTCGATGGAGAAGCGAACGATGGCATCTATCATTCGGATTCTCCTTAGTGGTGGTGAGCCGCGCCGGCTTTAAGAATGTCAGCTTTAATCAGGTAACTGTTTTCCACCACGTACTGATCCCCGGGGTTAAGGCCATCGAGCACTTCGCTGTAGCGGTTATCACGCCGGCCTAAAGTGAGTGCACGGCTTTCATACGCCTCTGCGCCATTGAGGAACACAACAGTTTTACCCTCCATTTCCTGCAGGGCACGGTTATCCACTCGCAGAGGAACTGAGTGGTTGCCGGTGGTGATGACAGCCTCAACGAAGTCCCCCGGGGCTAAACGGCCATCGCTATTGTCCAGCGACACTCGGGCAATCATGGCCGGCACGGATCCGGTATCGGGTGCCGGCACCAGGCTTTTGATCTGGCTTTGCCACTGACGTTCGCCAAGGTGCAGGGTGACGGCTTGTCCTTTTTTTACCGCAGCCCGCTGCTGAGGAAACAGCGTCAGTTCCGCCCATAGCGATTCACTGTTGATAAGTGTCAGTAGGGGCTGTTGGCCTGCGACTTCACCAGCATTAGCATGACGCTGATGAATAACACCGCTGAACGGGGCCCGCAGGCGGTAGCCTCGCAGGCTGTCATTGGATTCGATCACGGCGAGTGTCTCCCCCTTGCTGACGGCATCACCAACAGAAGCGGTTATCGACTTTATTAGCCCGGGAAAACGGGCCCGCAAATCAGCCTGATGCTCAGGGGCGATCACCAAGCGCCCGTATGCATGGGTTTGCGTGGCAATAACGCCGCCACTGGCTTTCTTGGTGGTGATACCTGCTTTTTCTGCGGCTTCCGCCGAAATGGCCACGCGGCCCTCGTAGGAGGGCCATTGCCATTGATGGTGCTCGCCATCCAGCTTCAGATCAAAGCTGACATCGAAGGAATGGGGCGGTTGTATCTTTTGCTTTCCCTTCCAGTGATGGTCGTCTTGCTGGAAGGTAACTCTTTTCTGTACTCCGTCCAGGCGGGTGAGGGTGGCAGAAAGGATTAAGTCATCCACTGGCTTATTGTCACGGGTGACCCAGGCCTGCAACGAGGCCAGGCCGCCACTTTCGGTTTTGAGAACTTCTAAAGTAATGTCCCGCTCTTTCAGTAAATGCCCGCCGTTGGGGCCTGTGGTTTCTTGTTTGTGTGCGTCATGATCGTCTTCACCGTGCCCATGGCCACCACTGGCGGTTACCAGAGAGGAAAGTGTCAGGAGATAAAGCGTGGAAAGCGTTACTAGCATTTTCATTGGGAAATCTCCTGTTCGTCAGCCTGGGAAAAAGGCAAGCCAGTGAGGCGTTCCAGTTCGTTTCGTTGCAGGTGAAACTGCGCGGCGAGGTTAATGGCCCGGTATTCCAGATTAAGTTGCTCTTGCTGGGCATCGATCAGCTCAAGCAGGCTGTAGCGACCGGAGCGATAGCCCTTTTGGATGTCTGCATACAGTTGTCTGGCCAAGGGCAAGGCGCTCTCATCAATGAGCGCGAGCTCTTCACGTAACAGATTCAGTGAGCGATAGAGGGTGTCCAGCGTTGCCACCAGTTCAATCCTGCGGGCCTGTAGCTGTGCTTCACTGGCAGCCAGTTGTGATTCGGCTCGGGCTATATTGCCGCGGTTAGGATTCTTCAGACCAAGCGGAACAGAGAACCCCAGCACCAGGGTATTGTTGTTGTCCACTCGATCATGGCGCGCGCCAACAGAGACGGTGACATCGCGGCTGCCACGGGCATTGGCCAGGCGGCTCTGGGCCGCATGCAGGCGCGTTTCGCTCGCCAGCTGCAGCAATTGCGGAGCCTGCTCCAGCTGGTCCAGAATTTGCTCGCGCGGTGGAAGCTTGGGAAGCGGCCGCAACGAGGTTGCGGGGTGCAGTTGATCTGCGCCTTGCTGGCCCCAAAGCGCAGCCAGTTGCTGGCTGGCTCGGCCACGCTCCATATCAGCGCGCCGGCGGGCAATATCCGCATGCCGGCTGGCGAGGGTCATTCGGGTTAAATCCGCCTTCGAGGCCGCACCGGCATTAACACGACGGCGTGCCGCCTGTTTTGCTTTTTCCGCTAAAGCCAATGTGCGTTCAGCCAGTGCCAATTCTTCTTCAAAACGCGCCAATGCAATGTAACGAGTCACGGCTTCACCCAGCACATCGAGCCGTGCGATAGCGTAGCCCTGTTGTTCCGTATTGAGAGCGCGAGTCGCCACCTCATTACGTGAATCTCGCTTGTTGCCAAGCTCGATCAGCTGGCTCAAGGCAACAGTGATTTGTGCACCTTCAACGCCATTCAATGGTGCGTCTCCGGCAATATTTTCCACCTCAACGGACAGTTCTGGCTGCGGCCCAAGGCTGGACTGGAGCACCGCCGCATCCGCTGCCCTGAGCCGATAGGGGTAAACGCCAAGCGCTGGGTTCTGCTCTACGGTGCGGCTGAGCACGTCTTGCAGGGTAATCTCGGTGCCCATTGGCACCGATGTATTACCCGCGATGAGATGGCCTGGCGCGAACAGGCACAGCAAGGACGACGCAACAAGGCGCCAGCCGGAGGTTCGGCATTTCATGAAAATCTCCCGATAACGGATTGCGGCGAAGATCGCCGGCGAAAATCAGATCAATCCGTTGCGATTGGGAGGTGGCACAGGAGGCTGCGTGACAAGAGAGCGCGCGTGAGCAGGGGAGGGCTTGTGCCATTCATTGGCGGGCACAGGCCTGAGCGTTATGGGCTGATGGGCGAGGGTAGCGCATGAACTGTGCGGAAGGCAGCACTGGTGTTGCTCACATTCACTACTGTGGCGTTCTTCGGGTGCGCCATCGGATTTGCCCTCAGAGACATGAACTTGGCAAGACGCCTCCACATTCACCGAGTGCGGGATTGACTCGGTTGCACCCGCTACGGCGCTGCACAGCATCAGCAAGCCGAGCAACAAAGCGGTGAAGGAATGTCTGGACTTGCTGAAATTCATGTTATGCCAGTCGGGAGTGCGAAAAGAATCAAGATGCATACTCTAGCAAGCCGCCTTGGTGCGTCAATCTGATTCTCATCGACAACCCTTCTATGCACAGGTTTTGCGCAGCAAGATGGAATCCACGTTTGCTTGGATTCACCTTCTGTGGCGAGCAGCGTGACTAAGCAAATAAAGAGAGCCTAAATAGACTAAGGATTTGCCTATTTGGTGATGGTTGAAACTTCAGGTATTTCGTGAATACTGCGCCAGTCATTTCAGCGTTATGGCCTCAAGAGGCTATTTAGTTAGGGAAAAATAATGATTGATAACCAGATTGCCACCTCCGTAGGGCCATTGAATGTGAAGATATGGCCAGTGGAGGGTGACAGGGCGCCTGTCGTATTGCTACACGACTCTTTAGGCTGTGTTGCTTTATGGCGGGAGTTCCCTGCGGCGCTGGCGCAGGCCTGTGGCCGCACGGTGATAGCCTATGACAGAGTAGGTTTTGGCGCATCGCCAAAGCGTGAGGGGTCTCTACCCCTCAGTTTTGTGGAAGACGAAGCCGTGGTGATTGACTCCCTTATGTCAGCACTGGCATTGCCACAGGTGGTGTTACTCGGTCACAGCGTTGGCGGCGGTATGGCCGTGGCGGCCGCAGCTTCGCTGGGGCAGCGGTGTGTGGCTGTCATTACCGAGTCAGCCCAGGCCATGGTGGAGGCGCAAACCCTAGCGGGGATCCGCGATGCACAAGTGGCATTTGAGGATGCCGCTCAGCGGGCGCGGTTGCAGAAATACCATGGCGAAAAGGCTGACTGGGTTCTGCATGCCTGGATTGACACCTGGTTGTCACCAGCCTTCGCCGAGTGGAATCTGGATGCGGAGCTGGAGCGTGTTACCTGCCCACTGCTTTGCCTGCATGGCGATAACGATGAGTTCGGCTCCATGGCACATCCTGCTCGGTTGGAACGCATGTCAGCAGGACCGGCGAAGGTCGTGATGCTTGAGCGATGCGGGCATGTGCCGCATCGCGAGCAGGAGCAGGGAGTGTTGGAAGTAGTGTCCGCGTTCCTTTCTGCGTTGCCGTAACATGCCTTGGAGCATCCAGTTTGTCGCCTAACGGAATGAGCGGGAGTGGCGCTCCGCGCCAGTATCCTTGCTTACCTCGAACTACCGCTGTGTGCGGTAGTTCATCAACGGTCAATGCTGATCCATCTTTCTCCGTTTGAATTCAGATCGCAGGTGCAGAGTTGTGTAGAAAATGCAGGAGAACGACCACTGTGAATAGTTTGGATCTTAGTTACTCAGCCAGCGACAACCGAGCGTGCGTAGTTCTAATAATTATCCTATTTACCATAATATACATTATGCGTAGTTATTTATGCACTTACTTTAACTCAGCCACGGCGGATTCAGGCCAATGCGTTCTATCAAGAAATCGATAAACACCCTCACCTTAGCCGTTAGCACGTTGGATTTGGGATATACCAACCACAAGGCGGGTTCTGCATCCATTCGATATTCTGGTAGCACCTGCACCAGGCTACCGTCGGCGAGCTCCTTATGAACACTCCACAACGAATGTATCGCAATACCGGCACCGCAGTGCGTGGCGATTTTATAGCTGAGACCATCATCTATAGTTAGTCGGTGTCCAGGGCCGCGTGTATTAAACTCACCACTCTTCCCACCGGCTTCGATCAATTTGATGGTGGATGCAGATTTGAACGCTATCAATTGGTGATTCAGCAGATCATCTGGCCTAACGGGTATGCCATGGCTATCGAGGTAATCTGATGAAGCGCAAAGTATTCTTTGATCTTCTGCGAGCTTACGTGCGTGTAGATTACTTTCTGGCAAAACCGCATTGCGTAATGCCAAATCAAAGCTGCCCTGTATCAGGTCCAGCTCCATGTCGGACAGCCGCAAATCCAGGCTAATTCCCGGGTACAGTGCCAGAAAATCAGGGATTAGCGGCACAATGAACTGCTGTGCGAAGGTGCTGGGTGCGGTGAATCGCAGGTTGCCGGAAACCGTTTCGTTACCGTATCCCAGCGCCGCCAGTGCTGCGTTCTCTTGAGCCAGAATTTCGCGGGCATAGGGCAGGAAGTCTGCGCCCTCTACGGACAGTGCCACTTTGCGTGTGGTGCGCTTTAATAAATCGGCACCAACGGTCTTTTCGAGCTTTGCCAGCTTGGCGCTGGCCACCGCCGCAGGCATGCCCAGCTCGCGGCCTGCGGCACTGATATTGAGCTTTTCTGCGGCGAGAACAAAGAGCTTAATGCCTTCTGTGTCCATTGTTTATATCCATAATCCGAATACTGAAACCTAATATCGCCCATTTTTTGCCAGAAAATGAAATAATAAAGTGGCTCCAACGTAACAGCAAACATCCCCAGACAGTTGGAGCAAGACATGAAAGCGATGGTTCTCAATCAATATGGCGCAACAGCCAAGTTTGAACAGGCGCAAATCGATACCCCGCAAGCCCTGCCCGGGCAAGTAATCGTCCGCGTGGCGGCTACCAGTGTTAATACCGTGGACACCATGATTCGGCAGATGGGCGCTGATTTGTTTCCCCTCTCGCCCGAGCTTCCCGCTGTTTTGGGTATGGATTTTGCCGGAACCATTGAGTCTGTCGGTGCCGGAGTCACCAGCTTTACCTCAGGTGATGAAGTCTACGGCTGCGCTGGAGGTCTAGCGGATTTACAAGGCGCTTTGGCTGAATACATTCCGGCGGATGCTCGCCTGGTTGCCCGCAAGCCAAAACGCTTGTCCATGCGCGAAGCCGCCGCCCTGCCCTTGGTTGGTATAACCGCCTACGAAGGGCTGCAGCGTGCCGGCGCCAGTGCCGGGCAGACTCTGCTGGTTCATGGGGGTACCGGTGGTGTGGGTCATGTGGCTGTGCAGCTGGGTAAGCACTTCGGTGCCAAAGTGTTCACTACCGTGTCCGGCGACAAGGCGTTTGACATTGTCCGTGGCTACGGTGCAACGCCGGTGGATTACAAGAAAGCCGCCGTGGCTGATTATGTGGCTACACACACCGACGGAGCGGGTTTTGATGTGGTATTCGATTCCGTGGGTGGCGCCAATATGGCAAACAGTTTTGACGCTGCCGCCTTGAATGGCCAGGTTGTAACCACTGTTGCCATGCTGGAGCTGGATCTTAATCCGGCTCATTTCAAAGGGTTATCCATCCACGTGGTCTTTATGCTAATACCGATGCTGCATGACCACCATCGTGAAGCCCATGGGCAGATTTTGACAAAGCTAGCCACCATTGTTGATGAAGGCGCGCTCTTCCCGCTTCTTGACGAGCAACGATTCAACCTCAATGAGGTAGGCCTTGCCTACGACCGTTTGACCAGTGGCCAGGCCACCGGGAAGGTCGTAGTGGAGTGCTGATTGTCCAGGGTCGTTTGCCGGAGAGGTAAATGTGGGCGGTATGGAGCGGGTGCTCACCATGGATCGTCATCAACTAATTTTCGGGGGGATTACAATGAGGCATGAGGGGGTGAGGCAAAATGTCCTCCCTAAAAATGCCAACTCGCTATCGCTATTGTGCTTAGTACAAAATAGCATGGTGTTATTCCCATATCAAAAGTGCGGCAATAGACCGCATTGATATGGTAGGGCCAGGGGGTGTAGGCCAAAACATGGGGCGTTGCCGCGTGGTTTGACTTGCATCAAAAAGCACCGCGTTTGTGCCTGTTACAGTCAGTTCGCACAAAAACCGGAAGGAAACACACATGGAAAATGCTGTCGCATCGCCGAATTACAACTACAAAGTTATTCGGCAATTCACAGTTATGTCGGTGGTTTGGGGGATTGTTGGCATGGCAGTGGGTGTGTTCATCGCTGCTCAACTGGCGTGGCCGGCCCTGAACTTCAATATCCCCTGGCTAAGCTTTGGCCGCCTTCGGCCTCTGCATACCAATGCGGTAATTTTTGCCTTTGGCGGCTCGGCGCTAATGGGCACATCTTATTATGTCGTTCAGCGCACCTGTAATGCGGTATTAGCGTTCCCGAAGCTGGCAGCCTTCAGTTTTTGGGGCTGGCAGGTGGTAATCGTTGCTGCTGCCATAACGCTGCCCATGGGCTTCACTTCCACCAAGGAGTATGCCGAGCTTGAATGGCCCATCGACATATTGATCACCTTGGTATGGCTCGCTTACGCAACCGTCTTCTTTACCACTATTGCCAAGCGCCGCACCTCGCATATTTATGTGGCTAATTGGTTCTACGGTGCCTTTATTATTGCCATCGCGTTACTGCATGTGGTCAATAATCTTGCGGTGCCGGTTTCTCTAATGAAGTCCTACTCAGCCTACAGTGGTTCTATCGATGCTATGGTGCAGTGGTGGTACGGTCATAACGCCGTAGGGTTTTTCTTGACCGCCGGCTTCCTTGGCATGATGTACTACTACATCCCAGTTCAGGCTCAACGTCCGGTTTACTCCTATCGCCTTTCTATTGTGCATTTCTGGGCTCTTATCGCGGTCTACATGTGGGCTGGGCCGCACCACTTACACTATTCCTCCCTGCCCGACTGGGCGCAGTCTCTTGGTATGGTTTTCTCTATCGTCCTTCTTGCTCCTAGCTGGGGAGGCATGATTAACGGGATGATGACGCTCTCTGGGGCTTGGCATAAGCTGCGCACCGATCCAATCATTCGCTTCATGATTGTAGCCCTGTCTTTCTACGGTATGAGTACCTTCGAAGGCCCGATGATGGCCATCAAGACCGTGAATGCACTCAGCCATAACACTGACTGGACCATTGGCCATGTGCACGCCGGGGCTTTGGGCTGGGTTGCCATGATCACCATTGGTGCCACCTACGTGATGGTGCCCCGCCTTTTTGAACGAAAGCAGATGTATTCCATATCCTGGATCAATACACACTTCTGGCTTAGCACCATCGGCACGGTTCTCTATATTGCCTCCATGTGGGTGTCCGGCATTATGCAGGGGCTAATGTGGCGAGCGGTGAATACCGACGGCACCCTCACCTACAATTTCGTTCAGGAAATGGTTGAGCGGCATCCTTTCTACATTATTCGTTTGCTGGGCGGAATTATCTTCCTCAGCGGCATGATCTTGATGGCCCTCAATGTCTATAAAACCATCCGTGCAGAGAATGATTGCCACGGTGATGACAACGTGCAACAGGCGGCCTAAGGAGAACGACATGTCTAACGCTCATGAAGTAGTAGAAAAAAATGTCGGCCTCATGATTGTGCTGATATTGATCGCGGTCAGTTTTGGCGGTCTGGCCGAAATCGTGCCGCTGTTCTGGCAAAAAGCGACCACTGAACCGCTGGAAACGCTGGAGCCGTACACCGCCCTAGAAATGGAAGGCCGGGATATTTACATCCGTGAAGGTTGCCATGTGTGCCACACCCAGATGGTGCGGCCATTGCGCGCAGAAACCGAACGCTTTGGTGTCTATTCTGTTGCCGGTGAAGACGTGTGGGAGCATCCCTTCCTATGGGGTTCTAAACGTACCGGGCCCGATCTGGCCCGTGTGGGGCTGCGGCCAATCACTGAGCAGTGGCACCGTGAGCACCTACGCGACCCGCGCCAGGTAGTGCCGGAATCGAATATGCCAGCCTACCCCTGGCTGCAACAGACTCCGTTAGATTGGAGCCTGACTGAACGTAAGTTAAAAGTATTCAAAAACGCTTTTGGGGTTCCCTATACCGACGAAGGTATTGCTGAGCAGATGAATAAGATTAATGGCGAATGGGGCAATGCCACAGAAGAAGATGCACTGGTGGCCTACCTGCTGTCATTGGGCCAGGAACGCAAGGAGGCAGCGCAATGAGTTATCACGCTTTGTTTACTCTGGTGTTCTTCTTAGCTTTTATCGCCATGACTTTATGGGTGTATCGGCCCAGTCGCAAAAAAGACTACGAAAAACTCAGTTATATCGCGCTGGATGCGGATGAAAGAGCAACAAAAAGTGTGCACAAGGGGGATGACCAATGAGTGATTTCTGGAGCTGGTTCATTATCGCCATTGTCGTGACCAACTTGTTGGGTTGTGCCGCACTGCTACTGTGGAATAATCAGATTTCCGCAGAAGAAGCGGCCAAGGAAACCACTGGGCACAGTTTTGACGGCATTCAGGAACGCAATGCTCCCCTGCCGCGTTGGTGGTTATTTCTGTTTATTGGCACACTGATTTTCTCGGCTGTGTATCTGGTGCTGTATCCCGGCTTTGGTAAATTCGACGGCATTCTGGGCTGGACTAGTGACAATCAGTATCAGAAAGAAGTGGCTGTCATGGAAAAAAGTACTGGGCCGCTGTTCCAGCAATATGCCCAAATGCCTATTGAAGAGCTGGTGCAATACCCGGAGGCTCTTGGTGTTGGGGGGCGTTTATTCGCTAACAACTGCGCCATTTGTCATGGTTCAGATGCCCGTGGCGCCAAAGGCTATCCGAACTTAACCGATAACGACTGGCTGTATGGTGGCCAGCCCGATCAAATCGTAACGAGCATCACTAAAGGACGAAAGGCCGCGATGCCGCCTATGGCGGCAGCGATAGGCAATACCGATGAAGCTGTTCGAGACATGGCACTGTATGTACAGAGCCTTAGTCGCCCGGATCTTGCCAAGGATAGTCAGAAAGCCGCCGCGATTGAGCGCGCTAAGCCCAAGTTTGCTATGTGTGCGGCCTGCCACAGCCAAGATGGCACAGGCAACATCATGATGGGCGCACCAAACCTGACTGACACGACCTGGTTATACGGCCCACGCCTGGAGGATATCGAATACACCATCCGTCACGGTCGCTCGGGGAATATGCCAGCCCATGAAAACCAGCTCAGCGAAGAGCGGATTCATGTGATTGCTGCCTATGTGTATAGCCTCTCTCAGAACACTGAGAGCGTGCAGTAACCACTCCTCGGTTTCGACCGGAGCAGAAAACAGAACGCCGCCAGCGGATTGCCGTTGGCGCCCTCCCCCTGGCGGCCACTCATTATCAGCGAATGGACAATGGCAGGGTGGGAGCAAATGGGTGTTAGCGGAGAGTCGTGATGTCGGACCCTAAGAGAATCAAGGTCACTGATGCCACTGATGGCGGCAGCGTAAGTCTGTACAGCAAACGTGAGCGTATTCAGGTCAAGTCCGTATCTGGGCGATTTCAATTTATCCGTGATGTCACCATTTTGGCGACCATGGGCCTATATCTGATTTTGCCCTGGGTCCGCTGGAATGGGCAGCAGGCCGTGCTATTTGATCTGCCTGGCCGTCAGTTCCGTATCTTTGGTGCTAGCTTCTGGCCGCAAGACTTCCTGTTGCTTTCCTGGATTTTGATTCTGGCTGCATTTGCACTGTTTTTTGTGACAGTCTTGGCCGGCCGCGTCTACTGTGGCTATGTCTGTCCACAGACAACTTGGACCCGCTTTTTCCAGTGGATCGAATTTTGGTGCGAGGGTGATCGCCATAGTCGTATCAAGATGGACAATGCCCCTTGGACGACGAGTAAGATTATTCGCCGGGGCAGCAAACACGTTCTCTGGTTGATACTTGCCCTGCTTACAGGCATCACCTTTGTAGGCTACTTCTCCCCTATCACGGACCTGATTACCCGACTCTTTAGTTTCAGTTGGGGCGGCTGGGAATTGTTCTGGGTTGGTTTCTTTACCGTGGCGACCTACGGCAATGCAGGCTTTATGCGCGAGCAGGTTTGCCTTTACATGTGCCCTTATGCCCGCTTCCAAAGCGTCATGTTTGACCGCGACACCCTTATTGTCTCCTATGATGAAAAACGGGGCGAGCCTCGTGGCCGAGGTGCGAAGAAACGTGAACAGAGTGTGGTTGATGAAAAAGGCGACTGCATTGATTGTGGCATGTGCGTACAGGTCTGCCCCACCGGCATCGACATTCGAGATGGCCTGCAATATGAATGCATTACCTGTGCTGCCTGCGTGGATGCCTGCGACGATGTTATGGAGCACATCGGCAAACCGCCCGGGCTGATTCGTTATACCACTGAAAATGCGCTTGAAGGGTTGAAAACACACATCCTGAGGCCCCGCTTAATAGGTTACGGTCTTATCCTGGTGATCATGGGTAGCCTCTTCATGGCTACTTTATATGGCCGTGTACCGCTGCAAGTGGATGTAATTCGTGATCGCAATCAGTTGTACAGAACCGCCAGCAGCGGCGAGGTAGAGAATATTTATCGGCTGGAAATACAAAACAAAGGTCAAAGCACCCACCGGTATCGCTTGACGATGAAAGGCCCAGAAGGCCTGAAAATGAACAACCGCACTGAATTTACCCTTGAAGGTAGCAAGACATTGTCTTTGCCGGTGACCGTGAGCTATGACCCTTATATCGTTGAAATGGAGTCATCGCCCATCTGGTTTATCGTCACCGCCCTTGACGATCCCGATCTGGAGAAACGCCATGAATCCCGATTCATTGCCCCGGGGCGATGAACTCCCCTGGTACCGTTACCCTTACTTATGGTTGGCTATTTTGCTGCCAGCAGCCTCCGTGGTGGGTGGCCTAACCCTGCTGTATATCGCCATTGTGAATGCGGATACGCCAGTGGTCGACGAGTGGTATAAGGAAGGACGAGGTATAAACCGTTCTGTGGAGCAAGAACGCCTTGCTGCACGCCTTGGGGTTCGTCTTGAGCTGGCGCAAGTAGGTGCCAGCGTCCAGGCGAGGCTTACCAGCGAAACCGCGATGCCCATGCCAGAAATGTTGCATGTTTCGCTGCGTCACCCCACCCTTCCCGAGCTGGATGTTGCACTGCAACTTGATCACCAGCAGGGAGCTCTTTATCGCGGTGACGGCGCTTTGCCCCATCAGGGACGCCGCGCAGCTACTGTCACGGCGCCTGGCGATCACTGGCGTTTATACCAGACAGTCATAATACAGGATGGCAACCTCACGCTCGGGAAAACTGCAGCGCCATGACATCGGCTTGCTGGCACTGCGGCAATCCAGCGCCTGCGGGCGCCTTTCCTGCAAGAACCCCGGATGGCGATCACGACGCTTGTTGCCCTGGCTGTGCTGCTGCCATTGAGACCATTTATGGGCTGGGCCTGGATGATTATTACCAGATGCGCCAGGATGCTGCGCCGCAACCAGATGATCAGCGCCAAGCATTAGATGAAGCCTTATTCGATGTGCCAGAGCTGGTCGCACCACACCTTACCAACACCGCCGAAGGTCAGCGCCTGAAATTGCAGCTTGGCGGACTTACCTGTGCCGCCTGTAGCTGGTTAATTGAAAAAACAGTCAGCCAGCAACCGGGGGTTCTCGGCGCGAGTGTCAATCTCGCTAACATGACACTCAGTGTTGATTATCAAGGAGAAGCGGACCCCAGCCAAACCGCCAGGCGAGTTCAGGCACTGGGCTACCGGGTCACTCTGCCCGGCGATCCGCGCACCAAGGCCGATGAACAACGGGCGCACAAGCAATTACTGGGTCGGCTCGCCTTGGCCGGCCTGGGAGCCATGCAGGCAATGATGTATTCCACTGCGCTTTATATTGGTGTTTTCGACGGTAAGGACGCGCTATACGAATGGGTCTTTAGGCTCGCCAGCCTTGTAGTCGCGACGCCGGTTGTATTTTATTCTGGTTGGCCTTTTTTCCAGGGTGCTCTGCGCGGCATTAGGCAAGCACGATTAACTATGGATGCCCCCATTGCGTTGGCACTACTGCTGGCCTGGACAGGAAGCCTGGTGATGATGGCCACGGGGGGCGAGCATGTTTATTTCGACTCTGCAGCCATGTTTGTATTCTTTTTGCTGTCCAGCCGCTGGCTTGAGCAGCGCCAGCGAATGACAATCCAGCAAGCCTATCAACGCCTTAGCGACACCCTGCCCCAAGCCGTTCGGCGCCTTGATGAATATCATAACCCTCATTGGGTTAGCGCTCGGCAGGTTGCTCAAGGCGACCGTCTGCAGCTTATTCAGGGCGATATCATCCCCGTTGACGGCACGCTGATAGACGGACACGGAGCGTTCGATGAATCTGCCCTTAATGGTGAACCGTTACCAGTAAATCACAGCATTAATGATTCCGTACACGCGGGCAGCCGGCTGGTAGAAGGCAATATTGTGCTCGAGGCCTCGGGGAATGTGGCAGAAAGTCTTGTGGCTAAAATCACCGAGCAGGTTGAGCATGCCCAGCACGAGCGAGTCGAGGTGGTACGTGATTGGCAGCGGATTGCGCCCTTATTTACAGGCGGGATTCTTTTGCTGGCCGCATCGACTTTATTATGGCACTGGTCTTCCGGCGTTGCTCAAGCCTTTGAGCATACCCTCGCGGTACTGGTAGTAACCTGCCCTTGTGCGCTGGCGCTGGCTGTCCCACTTACACTGTCGTCCACATTGGCGACAGCACTGCGCGAGGGCATTTTGGTAGCGTCACCACGGCAACTACTAAAAGTCGCAAGTATAAAAGGCGTATTGTTTGATAAAACCGGCACGCTCACAGCTGGACAGTTCCGTATTGTCGATAGCCAAGTCCTCGACAAGAGCCGCGGGCTTGATGACTTACTGTCGATAGTGGCTGCACTGGAGTGGAATAATCCGCATCCGCTAGCCAAGCCATTTCAACAATATGCTCGCATCGCTGGTATGACGGATATCCACGCGGACCATACCGGTGTTACCGGGATGTTGAACCAGCAGCAATGGAGATTTACCGGCGCTCCGGACATGGCAAAGCCGGGAACAACCTGCCTGCAGCTGCTTTGCGATAACGAAGTACAACTTTACGTATGGATGCAAGATCCAGTTCGCCAAGAAGCACCGATGGTAATTAAGGCTCTTGCCGATGCCGGCATTACTGCTCGGCTCGCCAGTGGCGACAATAACAAGGCGGTAACTTCTGTAGCAGACCAGCTGGGTATAAAAGAAAGGCGCGGGCAGCAGCGGCCAGAGGAGAAAGCTGAATGGCTGGAAAGTTTACAAAGCATTTCTCCACAGATGATGGTCGGTGATGGCATCAACGATGCCCAAGCGATGATGGTGGCCTCGGTGTCTGTGGCCACCGGAAATGCTACCAGCTTGGCTCAGCGAGCAGCGGGCATGTTCCTGCTCCATGATTCACTTAAGGGGATTCCTGCCTTACCGCACCTTTCGCGGCTGTGCCAACGCACCATCCGCCAGAATTTGGCTTGGGCGCTGCTCTACAACATTCTTGCTATTCCGTTTGCGGTCAGTGGATTGCTCCCCCCATGGATGGCCGCACTGGGCATGTCTGCCAGTTCGCTCCTGGTTACTTTTAACGCCACGCGGGTGTCTCGATGGAAATTGTCCTCTTATTGATTCCCCTGGCCTTGCTGTTTCTTGGCGGAGCCATTGCCGCGCTTTTTTGGGCTCTACGTAAAGACCAGTTTGATGACTTGGACAATGCCGCCTGGAGGGTCGTATTCGACGATAGGGAGCAGCGCAACCCACATTCAACAGCGAAACCAACACCAGAACAGGAACAGGAAACGAAAATGAACAGCAACACTGTCACCACGTTGAATGCAGAGTCTAGCGATGATCATTGATACGCTCATTCCCCTTATTGCCAGCGCGTCCCTTATTGCCAGTGCCGGATCTGTGCATTGTATCGGTATGTGTGGTGGCATCAGTAGTGCGCTAACCTTCTCCATACCTGAGTCCCGTCGTCAAGGCGTAGCTCTCTGGGGCTGGCAGTTGCTGTTTGGATTGGGCCGCGTGACAACTTACTGTGTGCTGGGTGCATTGGCAGGGGCCCTGGGAGGGCTGTTCCTGGGCCAACTTCCCGGTCCATCTATGTCAGTGGGGCTTATCTTGTCTGGTGTACTAATGCTTCTTTTAAGCGCCTATTTGCTTGGAAAAGGGGCGTTCCTGCAGCGTATTGAGAAAATAGGCCAGCGCCTTTGGCGCAGCTTGCAGCCCATTACTCGCAAGCTCATGCCCATAGATCATCCAGTAAAAGCACTCATGTTGGGGTCCTTATGGGGTTTTTTACCTTGCGGTCTTATCTACACGGCCTTGGCACTTGCAGCCACGGGGGGAACGGCTGTTGCGGGTGCTTTAGTGATGCTCTGTTTTGGTGTTATTACCGTCGTACCTGTTGCTATTACTGGTGTTCTTGCCTCCCAGCTACAGCGATTTCGTAAAGGCGCTTGGCCAATGATTGCCAGTGCTCTGACTTTCTGTCTCGCGTTAGTGTTTTTCTGGCAGGCCTGGCTCATGGCCCAACATGGACATAGCGGTCATTCTGGTCATTCTATGCCCGGCCCAAGCACAGAGGCCGGCGCTTCAGAGCATCATCACGATCATCATTTACACCCTTGATCTGAATCAAACTCTGCGCCCGCAACAAGAGGATAATCACCGCCAAGACAAGGTTATGTGAGCACAGGAGCCGCCCATGGTTAGCTGGAACAAAGCACTGATTCGTGAGCATGGCGGGCCCGGTCCACGCTACACCTCTTACCCGCCCGCTCCGAGCTTTCATTCAGGCATTGCTGAGGAGGACTTCTGGCAAGCTATGGATGAGGGCAATGCGGCGCGGCGGCCACTGTCGTTGTACATCCACATCCCTTTTTGTGGCAGTGTTTGCTACTACTGCGCGTGTAACCGCATCATTACTGCCAACAAGGCGCGCTCGGCAGACTACCTACGTTTACTGAAGCAGGAAATTCAACGCAAGGCCGTGCACGTGGACTCCCGTCGCCCCGTTACCCAGATGCACTGGGGCGGTGGCACCCCCACCTTTTTGGATGATGGCCAGCTAACTGAGCTGGTGTATGACCTGGCCCGCCACTTTAACCTTCGTGATGATGAACGCAGTGACTACGCTATCGAAATTGATCCGCGCACGGTGGATCAATCCCGCTTGGGCTTGCTACGAGGCCTAGGCTTCAACCGTGTTAGTTTGGGTGTACAGGATCTAGACCCTCGCGTGCAAAAGGCGGTCAATCGTGTGCAGCCCTATGAGCTGATCCGTGACACCATGGAATGGAGCCGCGATTTCGGTTTTCGCTCTATTAACACCGACTTGATTTACGGACTTCCTTGGCAATCGGAGTCCAGCTTAGCGCGTACTCTGGAGCAACTGCTAACTCTTCGTCCGGACCGCATCTCCCTTTATAATTACGCCCACCTGCCGGAGCGTTTCAAAATTCAGCGTCAGATTCAAGAGCACGCGCTACCGGATCCGGAAGAGAAGCTGAATATGTTGACCCGAGCGGGAAAAATGCTTAATGAGCAAGGCTATCGGTATATTGGCATGGACCATTTCGCACTGGAAAACGATAGCTTATCCATCGCGCAAGAAAATGGTCTGTTGCACCGTAATTTTCAGGGGTACACCCTCCATGGGGATGCAGATTTACTGGGCTTGGGCGTCAGCGCCATCAGCCAGATCGGTAACCTCTACGCTCAGAATCACAAGGCCTTGGACGATTGGCAAACGAGCCTTGAAGACCGCATTTTGCCAATCGAAAAAGGCTTTATGCTCAATCGCGACGACCAGATTCGTCGCGCGTTAATTATTCAATTACTCTGTGATTTATCCGTTGACATGCTTCAGTTTGGTGACACATGGGGCATCAATTTTGCGGATTATTTCGTCGATGCACTTACAGAGTGGTTAACGTTTGAGGCGCAAGGACTGGTAACGGTTGAGAATGACCGATTGTTCATTACCGAAACTGGGCGCTTGGTGAGCCGTGCATTGGTAATGCCTTTTGACCGTTACACCCAAAGGGAGCAAAGAACCCGATTTAGCCGGATTATTTAACCTTTATTCTACTATTTGCACCCTATACTCTAAGGGTGATGCTTTGCGCAGCGATCAACCGGAGTCAAACCGTGTCCCATCAAGTTTCCTGCAACGACTGCAGCCTCAGCCCAATTTGCCTGCCCTTAGCGGTAGCGCCAGCCCAGCTCGACCAGTTGGATCGAATTATTCACCGCGGACGGCCCTTAAAGCGGGGCGAACATCTTTTTCGCGCCACTGATGGGTTTTCCTCCGTTTACGCCGTGCGTTCTGGCGCCCTGAAGACCTATGTGGTCAGCGATGAGGGCGAGGAGCAAGTCACAGGCTTTTATCTGCCCGGCGAAGTGTTGGGTATGGATGGCATTAGCACAGCCCATCATGTCTCCAATGCAAAGGCCTTAGAAACGGCCACTGTTTGTGAAATTCCTTTCGCACAACTGGAGACCCTATCCCAGCAAATTCCGTCATTGCAGCACCATTTTTTCCGTCTGATGAGCAATGAAATTCGCTCGGACCGGGAACTGCACATGCTGCTCGGCAAAAAAAATGCCGACGATCGCGTAGCCTCCTTACTGCTATCGCTTTCTGCAAGGCATCAACGCCGTGGGCTAAGTGACAATATTTTTCGGCTTCCGATGTCTCGATATGATATCGCTAATTATCTTGGCATGGCCGTGGAAACCGTGAGCCGTATCTTTACTCGCTTCCAGCAACAACAGTGGCTGCGCGTCGATGGCCGGGAAATTGAAATTCTTGATCGTGGCAGCCTGTGTGGCCAGAACCATGACCCTGCGATGGAGTTACTACTATGACCGCCCCTATTGTTGCCATCCTTGATCGTGATCTGAAAGCAGACCAGCCTGCGCTGAGCAAAGCTCAGGTAATTGCGGCAGCCTCCCAGGCGCCCCTCCATGTCATCGTGAATGCCTATTCTTCTGCCATGGTTAGGGCTGTGGGTCTGGATACGGAGCGCCGAAAGGCCGCGAAGCAGCAAATTCATGATGCTTGGCACAAACGGATCACCCAGCTGCTAGGACAAGAGCGTGCTGAGATCAGCGTGCTGTGGGAAAAAGACAGCATGGACGGTTTACGCAAGGCCATTGTGGCCCAAAAGCCATCGTTGGCTGTCGTCCACACCAGTGACGACAGCGCCCTACGCCGCCACCTATTCACGCCCCGCGATTGGCAATTAATTCGTAAGGCGCCTTGCTCTGTGTTGTGTGTACACAGCCGCCAATGGAACAAACCACCGCGAATCTTGGCCGCTCTAGATCCAGGCACCGGGGAGGCCTTAGACGACAAGCTGTCTATTCATGTTCTTGACTGCGCTCGTCGATACTCCACCCTGCTCGGTGCGGACCTCACTGCCTGCCATGTGCTCGACGAAATGGATGAGGGCTTAATCATGGTGGCCGGTGAAGCCATTCCTGATTACACCGCCAGTATGGAAAAAGTGCGCAGCTTCCATCGGGATAACTTTTTCCAGTTTGGCGCTACCCAGGGCCTGGATAAGCAGCAGATGTGTACGCTCAGTGGTCCGATCGCACAAACCTTGGCCAGCCACTGTGAGCAAAATGATGTGGATCTAATGGTGCTGGGTACAGTACACCGTAATTTGCCCGAAAGGTTGTTGCTTGGTTCAACGGCAGAGTCGGTGATTACCAAGGCGAATGCGGATGTTTTGGTGGTAAAACCAGATGGATTTCAGTCCCCCTGGATTGATTAACAGTAGCAAATCAAGAGAGGCTAACGTTATGTCTGACAAGAAGGATTTTACTGCGCGTGCTCGTCAGCAACTTGAAGACTGGGATTATCAGCTCGATCGCCTAACGGCACGACTGAATGATTTGCGTGATGAGTGGCGTGAAGATGCCAAGGAAAAGATTGCTGAAATGAAGCATCGCCGTAAAGAATTTGAAAACAAGCTAGAGCGGTTGGAGTCCCATAGCGATGATGCTTGGGATGATATCAAGACAGGACTAGAGCTTGCTTGGGATGGACTTAAAACAGGCTTTCTTGCCGCCAAAAATGAATTTGACGAGAATAAGAAAGATTGACGTTGATCGGTGCCGCAAGCCTCGCTTGTGGCACCATCTGAAGCCCTACCCCTACCCTTGCTCTGGCCGTCGGAATACGGGCCTTAATGCAGTGGATTGCGCCTCACAGTAACAATAACCGGCCACATCAAACTGGGTTAACTTTGCCGGATCCTTAAGGCCTTTCTTGATAATCCAGGCGGCCATTAAGCCCCGCGCTTTCTTGGCGTAAAAACTGATAATCTTATAGTTACCATTTTTTTCATCTTGGAATACTGGCTCAATGATTGTGCCAGCAACCGCTTTCTTTTTTACTGCCTTAAAGTACTCGTTGGATGCCAAATTCACTAACACATCAGTTTTGGCGTCTTTCATATCTTTGTTGAGCAATTCGGTAATGGTGTTGCCCCAAAAGGCATAGAGGTCCTTGCCACGCTCATTATCAAGCTTTGTGCCCATTTCTAGACGGTAGGCTTGCATTAGATCTAGCGGTCGAAGCACACCGTAAAGTCCAGATAACATTCGAAAACGCTGCTGCGCCTCGCTAAGCTGATGATCATTGAATGATTCAATGTCTAGACCTGTGTAAACGTCACCCTTGAACGCAAACGCCGCTGGCCGGGCATTTTTTTTGTTGAAGGGCCTCTCCCACAAGGAAAAGCGTTCTGCGTTAAGATGGGCAATTTTGTCACTAACCCCCATCAGGCTGCTGATATCTGCTGGAGAAAGCTGCCGCGCGCGCGCTATCAACGCCTCGCTATCATCAAGTAAGCGGGGTTGCGTGGTTTTTAATGCCGGTAATTCGCTTTCGTAATCAAGCGTTTTGGCCGGTGAGACAACAATCAACATGCCCTTCTCCTTTACATATGCCTTTGGGGATTATATGAATCAGGGATGGTCAGGTCTGCATCTACGGAGGATTAATGCGCCTATTGCTTATATTAACGATGGTTATCGCGGTCTCTGCCCTGTTGTGGGGAAGCTGGCAATGGGGGCGCCGGCCGTTTTTGCTGACGGTCAGCCTGGTGTTGGCCGGCTTGATCACTCTCGGCGTTGGCGTTTGGCAAGACAGCATGCATGACCAGGTTCGTATGGCACCGGAAGGCATCGCACTGGCGCTCACGGAAATTCGCAATTCTGAATCCGGTGTTCGGCTCAGTGGCACCGTTCGCAATGAAGGTGCGCAGGATGTGGCAGCCCTGACCTTACGGGCTCAGGCACTGCATTGTTCGACCCAATCTAGCTGTGCGGTGATTTATCAGCAACCGATAACGCTGCAAATGTATTTACCTAAAGGAAGCGAATATCAATTTGCTGTCGTCAGCCGTCACCCCAAGGAAAACACCCCGGTGGATCGCTGGCAGCTGCGAGTAGTGGATAAGTTAGCCTATCCGAACCCCTGAAATTCGGTGCTGGCAAGATATGCGCTGAGTCGTCACAATGCGGCTTCCAAAATTCCAGGAGTCACTATGGCATCCTTGATTCCCGGCCAGCTCACCCCCATTGGCGACAATGCCTGGCGGATGCTGGCGCGCAACCCAGGCATGATGACTGGGCCAGGCACCAACAGCTACCTGTTTGGCAAGGACAGCCTTACCGTTATTGACCCTGGCCCCGAGGACTGGGAGCATTTGCAGTCATTATTGCAGGCTGCCCGTTCTCTGAACAAACCGATTACCCAGGTAATTGTGACGCATACACACCGTGATCATTCTCCCGGCGCACTAGCTCTAGTCGCCGCTACAGGTGCTCGCTGCCTTGGCCCTTGGGTGCCCGATGATGGGCTCCAGGACGAAAGCTGGGATGCAGATACCTTGTTGGCTGAAGGTGACACGGTAGACTGCGGCGGCGCCATGCTTACAGCCATTGAGACCCCTGGGCATGTGGGCAACCACCTCTGTTACCTGAGTGAGCAAGGCTTGCTGTTCACCGGGGACCATCTGATCCAGGGCTCTACCGTGGTGATCGCCCCCCCGTCCGGGTGCATGCAAGCCTATTTTGCTTCGCTGAGAAAATTGCAAAACCGTGGTATTAAGCTTATGGCGCCGGGCCATGGCGATGTCATCACTAACCCAGAAAAGATACTCATTCACACCCTCGCCCATCGCCAGAAACGCGAAGACAAGGTGCTCGACAGCTTGAGCAAAGACGCTCAGCCATTGGCAACATTGGTAACCGCGGTTTATGACGATGTGCCCGCCTTTTTACACGGGGTGGCCCAACTTTCGTTGAGCGCCCATCTGATCAAGCTGGCCGAGGATGGCAAGGCGGCTGAGACAACGAGCGGATGGGTATTGGCCGGTTGATGTGCGGGGGGTGAGCCTCTGCTACCCACCACCGATGCCTTCTACAACCAGCCCTTGCGTTTGAAGTACCAATACGGCGCCATGCCGGACAACACCATCAAACCAATTGCCATGGGGTAGCCAAAGCGGAAGTCCAGTTCTGGCATAATGTCGAAGTTCATCCCGTAGATGCTGGCGATCATGGTGGGGGGCAGAAACACCACGGCGGCAATAGAGAATATCTTGATGATCTGATTTTGCTGAATGTTGATAAAGCCCTGGGCTGCATCCATCAGAAAGTTGATTTTGTCGAACAGGAAGGTGGTGTGTGACATCAACGTATCTAGGTCATGCTGAATTTCCGCACAGGTTCTCCGCCGAATTTTATCAGGGCGCACATAGCGCTGAATAAACGAGATAGAGCGCTGGGTATCCATCAAACACAAACGGATTTTCCCGTTAGTGTCTTCTAGCTGGGCCAGACGCTCAATGTCTTCTTCCAGTTTTCCGTTTTCTTCCTCCAGCACGCTGTAGCCGACTTTTTCCAAGTCTCGGTGTACGTCCTCAAGCGCATCCGCAAGATTTTCCACTTTTTGATCAAGTATACTTAGCAAAATATCCAAAGGCTGGGATACCTTGACCCAACCCCGGCGGACTCGCAGGCGCAATAAGCGGAAATCCGGTAACCGGGAATCTCGGAATGAGAGCAATCGCCCTTCTTGGACGATAAAAGCAACTGTGGAGGTCCGTGCCCGGCCCTCGGATTGGAACATAAACAAAGAGTGGACATGAAGCCCCTGCTCATCACTGAAAAAACGGGCGGAAGCTTCAATTTCTTCCATATCGTCGGAATCAGGTAGTTCGGTCTGGAGAAATTGCTGAACCAGGTTGCGTTCTGCGTCCTCGGCATCTACTAGGTCGATCCAGCTGCCTTCCTCAGATAAGGTAGGCATAGTGGCATTCACCTCTTTTTCTCGTAGAACACCATCTTCAATACGAAAAATATGCAGCATGATGTTTTCCTGATCATTCTTGCCGGCAATACGCCGTTTACATTTTGATAGAGCGGCTATGTACCCACCATCGACAGAACCAGAGCATCACCTACTCCGTAATCCCGCCAATGAGACTACTCCGGCTGGCGATGCCACATTGCATTACTGGTCAGGACTGATGGGACAATCACACGCTGACCATGCATTAATCACATTAAGCCAGGCGCTGGACTGGCGACAACCCAACATTACGGTGTACGGGCGGCAACACCCCGTCCCTCGCCTCACTGCTTGGCACGGTGATGCGGGCTTGCACTACCGTTACTCTGGGCACACACATATCGCCACAGGCTGGCTCGCCGCACTATTGCCAATTAAAGCAGAGATCGAACACATCACCGGTAAAACCTTCAATAGCGTGCTGGCTAATCGCTATCGCAATGGCGATGACTGTATGGGCTATCACAGTGACAATGAGCCGGAACTGGGCTGCACTCCTTGGATAGCCTCCTACAATCTTGGTGCCACTCGGGAGCTGACCTTTCGCCCCAAGAGCCCTGGTGGGCGACGACAATGTTTCAGTCTGCCACTACATCATGACAGTCTGTTGTTGATGTCGCCGCAGGTTCAGGCCGGATTTGAGCACGCGCTACCCCGCCGTCGAAACTGTCCTGATCCGCGCATTAACCTGACTTTCCGGTTTATTGTTGATTAAACACAGACAAACACCTGGTTAGGTAAAAAACAGGTAGCTCAAGAAAATTGCGCTAATCAAGCCGGCAGCATCCGCTGCCAGCCCACACCATAACGCATAGCGAAAATCCCTAATGCCCACGCTACCGAAGTAAACGGTAAGCACATAAAAGGTGGTTTCTGTGGAGCCTTGCATGACCGCGGCCATTCGCCCTGCTAGCGAATCCACACCATGGGTTTGCATCACGTCCACCATGGCAGCCCTTGCGCCGGAACCACTTAAGGGCTTGAGCAAGGCCACGGGCAATGCATCTACAAACCGGGTATCAAGACCAAGGGCAGCAACGCCCACTCGAATGCCTTCCAGAAGCAATCCGAGTACACCCCCCGCTCTAAGCATGGCAATTGCGGTCAGCATAGCTACTAGGTAAGGGATGATTTTTACTGCTAGGGTAAAGCCCTCCTTGGCGCCCTCCACAAACGCATCATAGCTATCTACCCCAGAGCGCCAGGCGGCAATAAAGAACACAGCTAGCACCAGTAGCAGGATGCCGTTGCCTAGCAAGCTGGCAAAGGTATTGGCCGTTTCAGCAGGTGCGACCAAAACGATGGCACCCAGCAGGGCCAAAACGGCTAGCCAGATGCCCGCCACCGCCAATAACAACGGGCTCGCTAGCGGTAATTTCTGTACCCTCGCGGTAACAATTACGCCGATCAGCGTAGAGATCGTCGTTGCCATTAATAAGGGCAAATACACTAATGCGGGATCGGCGGCGCCTTGTTGCGCACGGAATAACAGCACCGTAACCGGCACCAGGGTCACCGATGAGGTATTCAGCACCAGAAACATGATCTGGCTGTTGGTGGCTTGGCGCGGGTTGGGATTGCCTTCTTGTAGAGACGCCATGGCTTTGAGCCCCAGCGGCGTGGCGGCGTTATCAAGCCCTAACATATTCGCCGCCAAGTTCATGGAGACCGGTGCCGCAGATCCGGGAGAGCGTGCAATCCCGGGCATCAACCGAACCATCACAGGGGTCACCCAGGTGGAAACGCGATGAGCAAGCTGGCTGGCTTCTGCTAACCGGAAGAGGCCGCTCCATAATGCTAGAACGCCAATTAGCCCCAAGCTAACATCAACCGCCAAATTGGCTGATTCCCACAGGGCGTTGATAAGACGCCCTGGCGCCTCTATATCACCGGTAAGGAGCTGAACCACAGCCCCAGCAATGCCTACAAGGAAAAACAAGCTGAACAGTCTGTGCAAAGTATCTCCCGTGCGCTAGGGTCATAGAATTGCGCCGACAAACGGCGTTAGCAGCACTGCAATTTCGTGCTATCACGATAGTCTACATCGATTACCCGCATTCAACCCTGAATGACCGCTTAGCGGTGGTCGGCTATACTGAAAAAAACTGTTTGAGAGCCAGTATGTCATTACTCCGTAAGCTATTCCCTCTTGCGCTAGCCCTGTTACTGTTGGGTGGAGCAATCAAGGGTGGTAGCGCATTACATTCCAACTCGCCTGAGGTCCAGGGCGACCTGAAGCCGACGGAACAGCAGCTGGAAGCCGCTGAAGAGATCGCCGACAAACTCAAGAATCACTACCGTCAGCTTGATTTTGATGATCAGCTCTCGGAGCAGGTTCTGCAGCGTTACCTAGAAGACCTGGACCCTAATCGGTTGTATTTCCTGGCATCAGACATTGAAGACTTCGAGCGTTATAGCCATATTTTGGACGATCAACTGCGCAAAGGTCAGCTTGAGGGCGGATATACGATCTTTAATCGCTTCCAGAAACGACTGGAAGATCGGCTTACCTGGTCTCTGGAGACGATCGCCAATGACCTGGAGTCACTGACATTTAATGCTGAAGAATCGGTGCGTGTTGATCGCGAAAACGCGCCTTGGGCGAAAGATGAGGCCGCTCTTGATGAAATATGGAAACGCCAGTTAAAGAATGCGGTACTGTCCATGCGTCTTAACGATTCCAGCGCCGAAGACATCGAAACCCGTTTAACGCGTCGTTACGAGAGCCAACTCAAACGCATCAAGCAAAATACTCCGGAAGATGTCTTCCAAGTGTATATCAATGCACTTACGCAGACGTTTGATCCACATACCACCTATTTCACCCCACATAATTCGAAGAATTTCGACATCAGTATGAGCCGTTCCCTGGAAGGCATTGGGGCCGTGCTGCAGTACGAAGATGGCTACACTAAAGTGGTTCGTCTGGTGCCCGGTGGCCCTGCCGCTAAAGGCGGGCAGCTAAAGCCTGCGGACCGTATTGTTGGTGTATCCCAAGAAGAGGGAGATCCGGTACCGGTGATCGGTTTGCGTTTGGATGAAGTGGTCGATCAGATTCGTGGCCCTAAGGGCACCAAGGTTAATTTGGAAATTATTCCGGCGGGTAGCGCAAGTGAACACGACACGCGCACCATCAGTATTGTCCGTAACAAGGTGGTACTGGAAGAACAAGCAGCCAAGAAAGACATTATCCAGATTACGCGAAACGGCCAGGATCTAAAGTTAGGGATCATCGAAATTCCCGCTTTTTATCTCGATTTCGATGCGTACCATCGCGGTGATCCGAAATACACCAGCACCACCAGTGACGTGGCAAAACTATTGGTAGAGCTGCGTAAAGAAAACATTGATGGTTTAGTTATTGATCTACGTAACAACGGTGGCGGCTCTTTGTTAGAAGTGAACAAGCTGGTTAGCTTATTCATTAACAGGGGCCCTACCGTTCAGGTGCGAGAATCCAGCGGTCGGGTCAGTATTGAGGGTGATAAATTTCCAGGGGTTCTTTTTGCTGGCCCCATGGCGGTAATTGTGAATCGGTATAGCGCGTCCGCATCGGAAATTTTTGCTGGCGCCATGCAGGACTATGGCCGCGCCATCATTGTTGGCGATCAAACTTATGGTAAAGGTACGGTGCAAACCTTGTTGGACCTTAATCATGGCAAACTGAAAATGACCAATGCAAAGTTCTATCGTGTTTCCGGCTCCAGCAACCAGAACCTTGGGATTGTGCCAGATGTGGAGTTACCATCATTAGTAGATATGGACGATGTGGGGGAAAGTTCTTTGCCCAACGCTCTGCCTTGGGATGAAATTAAATCAGCAAAATATCAGCGTGTTACGGACCTTGTACCTTTTCTGCCACAGCTTCGCGCGCAGCACGAGAAACGTACGGATAACGATCCAGAATTCGTCTATGTGCACTCCCTGCGTAAGCTCCTTGACGTTAACCGTAACCGCACGGAGCTATCATTGAACGAAGAAGTACGGACGCGAATGCAGGCTGAGTTTGACAAAGAGCGCCTAGCGATCGAAAACAGTCGCCGCCAGGCCCGCGGTGAAGAGCCGCTAGAAAGTATTCAGGCGTTACGCACCCTAGAAGAGCAGCGAGCACTGGATCCGGAAAGTCATGATGAGGCCATGAATGAAGACCCTTATATACGCGAGACCGGGGAGATTTTGGTCGATTACATGGGCTTGCTGAAAGAAAATCAGGTCGCTCGTAAGGAGTGAAGTGATAGCCTTTGTTAAATACAAACCGGCCTTCGTGCCGGTTTTTTTATGGCTCTAGCAGATTTTAAAAGACTGCTCACTCACATAAATCTGCCTAGAGCCTAGAACCTTAAACTGACCCCGGTAAGCTTTGCGCTGCATCTGCCACACTTTCCAGCAAGGTATTGATCAGCCACTGAGGGGCATCCAGTGGCAAATCATGGCCGGCTTCTGTATGAACTTTAAGCGGCAACTGCCAGGCTACGGCTAGGCTGCGTGAGCAGCTGGGGCCGACCAAACGATCTCCACCGCCATTAATAATGACCACGGGTACACTACTGGGTAGTGCCGCGGGGGCGCGAAAACGTATGGCTGCCAGCAATTGGCGCAGGCTATTCCCCAGAGAAACCGGCTGAGACACGGCATAATCGCGCCACTTATCCGCAAGGGCACGGAGGTAGTCTTGGCTGCGCATATTAGAGGTAATTTCCAGAATCGCGCTTTCTTTTTGCAATGCGTTTCGACTAAACACCGCGTCCTTGAGAAGTCTGCGGTAGTTGGCCGGACGAAGACGTTGCCAGAACGGGCTATATCGGCTTGCACTGGTATTGATTAGGGCTGCAAACGCCACCTCATGGGGCGCTTGACATAGCCACTGCACAGCCACCATTGCACCCAATGACAGTGCCACAACGTGGTAAGGCCCTTGATGGCCCTGCTTCTGAAGTTGCCCTCGGGCATGGGCAACCATGTCTGCAATGCGTGTAGGGCTGTTTTCCTGGCAAAATTCACCGTTGCCCGGCAAATCCAACGTTATCACGCTATCTTGCGGTACTGCCGCCTGAAAATGAGCGGGAAAACCCTCCCAATGCCGCTTTTCACGAACCAAGCCACGTAGTAACACCCACGTCCTCGCCATTTGATCTCTCCTTAGGACAATGACCCGCTTTATAATAAAGGCTAGAATGCCACCGGAGTTCTGGATGGCAAATGGAGTTTCCTCGCGACTATGGCACGTAAAACGGTAAAACGGGTTAAAACAGGCTCAGTGGAGCGACGATTCTCAATGGCCAAGGCCGGCTTTATGGCTGGCGCCAAATACGCTACAGCTAGCGCAGGAACACTGTTCACTGCAAAAGATAAGCGTGGCGAGCGGCGCAAGGAAATCCTTTCTGCTCGCGCTCAGGAGCTAGTGGAAGAGCTGGGTAGCCTGAAAGGTTCTGTGGTTAAGATTGGGCAGATGATGGCGTTGTTTGGTGAACACTTCCTGCCGGAAGAGGTGACAACCGCCCTGCATACCTTGGAAAACCAGACAACCGCACTGGAATGGCCTGCCATTGAACGTCACCTCAAGCGGCAGCTGGGCGAGGTTAAGCTTGCTGAGCTTGAGGTTGAGCAACAACCGCTGGGGGCGGCGTCTTTGGCGCAAGTGCATAAGGCTGTGCGCAAATCAGATGGCAAAGAGCTATGCCTGAAAATCCAATATCCGGGCGTGGCAGATGCCATTGATTCGGACATGCGTGCTCTGGTTCGCTTGCTGAAATTAAGCCGCCTGGTGCCTATCACTGAGCAGTTCAACATGTGGTTGGATGAGGTACGCGAGATGCTCAAGCGGGAAGTCGATTACGATCTCGAGGCCCATACCACCCGCCATTTTCGCCATGCTCTGGCCGAGGACACGCGTTTTGTGGTTCCAGAAATTGTTCCAGAGTTCTCTACCCACAACATCATGTGCATGACGTTTGAACATGGGATAAGCGTGAATGACCCGGCTGTGCTTGAGCTATCCCAAGCTCGGCGAAACTTTATCGGCCGCGCGATTATGGAGCTGTGCTGTCGTGAAGTGTTCGAATGGAACAAGATGCAGACGGACCCGAACTTCGGTAATTATTTGTTGCGCATAGGAGAAACCCCGGAGCAAGACCAGGTTGTCCTGCTCGACTTCGGCGCTATCCGAGATTTTGATAATGAAGTGCTAGGGCCAGGCCGAGAGATGATTCGCGCCTCCTTCTATCATGACACCGATCGGCTAATCCGAGCACTCAACGCTCTCGACTTCCTTGCGGGTAATACTCCGCGCAAGCTGCTTGAGGAGTTCTCCGGGCTCTGTTTTGAGGCAATCGAAGTCCTGCAAGACCCTGATCGCTACCCTCCCCCTGCATTCGTTCTAAACGAGAATGGCGAGTACTGCTGGGGCAAAAGCGACCTGCCAAACCGGATTATGAACCGCGCGGGACGCAATGCGTTGTCCGTGCATTTTGATGTGCCGCCTAAAGAATTCATCTTTTTAGCTCGCAAGCTATTGGGGGCATACACTTTTTTGCACGTTATTGAATCTGAAGTCCGAGGCAACACTATTCTGGAGCCTTTCATTCACATGCAGGAAGAGGATGACATTGCCTTGGTCAAACAGAAAACAGTCACTCCGGGTGACTAATTTGCGCCATGGTCTAGCTAGCCCTCCCTAGGGCTGGCAAAACGCGCATTTATCAGCCGCTTATCGGTGCGATAACCATTTGTCATTTGCCAAGCTGGCACGTGCACAATAAGGTTAGCACCCTGCTCATCGGCCGGTTCACCTGAACCGGCCGTTTTTCGAGGCTTTCAGAGGTTTTGGGTTGCCAATACCATCCTTTGAACAGCCAATTATTTGCGAACCACAGACGGGGGTAACGCAGGTGATTATCGGTGTTCCCAAAGAAATCTGCCCTGGCGAGCAGCGCGTTGCTTTAACGCCTGCCAATGTCAGCGCACTGCTTAAAAAACAAGGTGTCGAGATCATCATCGAGCGCGGAGCTGGCGATATTGCTGGCTATCCGGACAGTGCTTATGAAGCTGCCGGTTCCAAGCTGGTTGATCGCGATGAGGTGTTCTCTTCCGCTCAAGTTGTTCTGCAGGTACAAACGCCCGGCAGTAACATCAAGAACGGTGACGAGGATCTGACTAAATTGAAGGAAGGCCAGATATTGATCGGCATGACCGATCCACTGGCTAACCCACAATTTGCCCAATCCCTGGCTGAGAAAAAAGTCTCCGGTTTGGCGCTTGAACTGGTGCCGCGTATTACCCGTGCTCAAGCCATGGATGTACTGTCTTCCATGGCCATGATCGCCGGTTATAAGTGTGTACTGCTAGCCGCTACAGAGTCTGCACGCATGTTCCCCATGAACATGACCGCTGCCGGGACCATGAAGCCGGCACGCGTACTCATTATGGGTGTGGGCGTTGCCGGCCTGCAGGCCTGTGCCACGGCCAAGCGCTTGGGTGCCGTCGTTGAAGCCTACGACGTACGCCCGGCTGCCCGCGAACAGATTTTGTCGGTCGGCGCCAAGCCGGTCGAGTTGGATCTGGACACTGGTGAAGCCGAAGGCACTGGCGGTTATGCCAAGGCCCAAGGTGAAGATTTCCTTAAGCGTCAGCGAGAGCTAATGACCGAAGTGGTTAAGGAAATGGACGTCATTATCACTACCGCCGCTATCCCTGGCGCCAAGAGCCCGATTCTGGTTACCGAAGACATGGTGAAAGCCATGAAGCCCGGTTCCATTATTGTGGACATGGCCGCAGAACGTGGTGGCAACTGTGATCTGACCGAATCCGGTAAGACCGTCGTGAAACATGGCGTAACTATCATCGGTCCAGAAAACGTGCCCTCCACGGTCGCTTTCCATGCCAGCCAGATGTTCGGCAAAAACATGGAAAACTTGCTTAACTTGCTCATCGATGATGAAGGCAAGCTGCAGCTAGACTTCGAAGATGAAATCGTTGCTGAAACCGTGATCAGTCACGAAGGCGACGTTCCCCAGCCTCGTTTGCGCGATCTTCTCGGCCTCCCCGCTCTGGCCAAACCTGAGCCGGAAGCCACTGAAGCCACGCCCGACGCGGCTAGCAAGGAGGAAAAGTAATGGATCCTGTAGCCAATCTTACCTTGTTTGTGCTGGCGATCTTTCTCGGCGTGGAATTGATCACCAAAGTGCCGCCCACCCTGCACACTCCGTTGATGTCCGGCTCCAATGCGATCTCCGGTATCACCATTGTGGGTGCGCTGGTTGCCGCTGGCTCCGAGGGCAGCACGCTGGTTAGCGTACTCGGTTTCATCGCGGTGGTGCTGGCCACGATTAACGTGATTGGAGGCTTCATGGTCACCAATCGAATGCTGGCGATGTTCAAGAGGAAGTAAATCATGCACGTTTCTCAGAACTGGATTGATATCGCCTACTTGATTGCTGCCTGCCTGTTTGTGCTAGGCATCAAGGGGCTGACCAAGCCAAAGACTGCAGTACGCGGTAACATGCTGGCGGCAGCCGGTATGGGCGTGGCTGCCGTGGTAACACTGCTCAATGAGCGCATCGTTACCTATGAAGTGATCATCGCTGGCGTCGTTGTCGGTGGCCTGATTGGTGCCATTATGGCCAAGAAGGTACAGATGACGTCCATGCCGCAAATGATCGCCCTACTTAACGGTTTTGGTGGCGGTGCCTCCTTTGCTGTTGCCTCAGCTGAATTCTTCAGCACAAGTAGCTCCCACGATGCTGTGTCCATGATCGCCATAGGCGCAGCTGTATTGATCGGTGCGGTCACCCTGACAGGCTCCTTGGTGGCTTTTGCCAAGCTACAAGAGCTCATCAGCGGGCAGCCTATGGGCTTCCCCGGCATGAAGCTGCTCAATGCCATCTTGTTTATCGGGTCGATCGTTGGCATCGGTTACTTGGTGGCCAACCCGGGCAGCGAAATGGTTCTCTGGGCTCTGGTGGCTGCGGCCATGTTGCTGGGACTGTTCCTAGTGCTGCCAATTGGTGGTGCGGACATGCCCGTTGTGATTGCCCTGTTGAACTCCTATTCCGGTGTGGCCGCAGCAGCGGCGGGCTTCATCATGGGCAACAGCGCCTTGATCATCACCGGTTCTCTGGTGGGCGCATCAGGTCTAATCCTGACCAGTATCATGTGTAAAGCCATGAACCGCTCCCTCACCAATGTTCTCTTTGGTGTAATGGCAGAAGCTGGCGAAGCCATGGACGCAGACGAAGTCTACGCCGGCAAGGTGAAGTCTACTTCTGCAGAGGAAGTCGCGATGATGCTCGAAACTGCACGTCGCGTGGTCATTGTTCCAGGCTTTGGCTTGGCGATGGCGCAGGCGCAACACGCCGTGCGTGAAATGGCAGACACTCTGGAAGCCGCTGGTATTGAGGTTGAGTACGCCATTCACCCGGTAGCCGGACGTATGCCTGGGCACATGAATGTTCTGCTAGCAGAAGCTGAAGTGCCATACGATCAGCTCAAGGATATGGACCAGATTAACCCGACCTTTGAGCAGACGGATGTGGCAATCGTGCTGGGCGCCAATGACGTGACCAACCCCATGGCCCGCGAAGATAAAGGCAGCCCGATTTACGGCATGCCTATCCTCAACGTGGATAAAGCCAAGACTGTGGTTGTGGTAAAACGTTCTCTGAGCGCCGGTTTTGCCGGCCTGCCCAATCCATTGTTTGCCAAAGACAATACTCTGATGTTGTTTGGTGATGGTAAAGGTGCCGTGCTCGATATTACCACGGCCTTGAAAGAAGGCTGATTAATCGCCTTTGCAGAAAAAGGAGCCTTCGGGCTCCTTTTTTTGTTCATCGCGGAATTGCGATAAGCGCGACTTTGATTTTCATGGTGAAGTCGTCGTTAGTGTCTTAAGCAGTCAGTCATTCCCCTGGCATGCTGAAATATTACCGCACCTGCCTGCTAGTGAACTCACAGTGCCTGAGGCGGGAATAGAGGAAAAAATCTTCAGCGTCTCGGTGCACACCGCCGCCGTCTCAATAGCACCTCAGTCAAGAGCGCAACTTAGAATAAAACTCAGGTTCGAATACCCAAGGGTAGATGCATGACAGCGTGCATCACGGGGTTGGTGGCGGTTACACCGATATTCGTAACTTGGCTTGGGGTTAGCTGAGGCTAATTCAGGGGCTGAGAAACGGCATGGCTGGGGATAAATGTTCCCCGCCATATCAAACGTAGCATTTGATATGGCGGCAGTACAGTTGCTGCGTTACTTGATCGCAATCAACATTGTACCGCCGCCCTACTCATTTCTTTTTAATCCGTGGCGAGCAAAAAACAACCGGTGTTGGCGTTTTTCTAACGCTTAGAACGGTGCTACAGAAGTGAGTAAACCACGCCTACAGAAAAGGTATGGTCCGTTTCATTGGTTCCCGCAGGTGCCGAAGAGTCGCTCTCAAGCAGATGGCGTAGACGTAACGCGAAACGGGTGTTGATTGCCGTGGTCAGAGAGGTTTCCGCCCGGGTATCCGCTCCATCACCACCAACCTCTGTGGAAAGATCTTCCTTGAAGGTGGTGTTGTCGCTTACCTTAAGCTCATACTTGATACCGACGCGTGCGATGGCATTCTCTTCGGAGTCGTGGCAGCTCATATAGCTGTCCTGAGGCTCCAAACACTTTATTCGATAACCTGGACCGATTTCCGCATCCAGAGTCTGCCGATCCGAATCAACCCACCGACGCCCCGCACCGATGGCATAACTGGCTTCGTAGTGATAACCCGAAAAATTATCTTTTTGGTAGGTCAGCACATTGAACAGGTAGTTCTTGGCATCTTCACCGAGTTTGCGGTCCAACTTGTAGGAAGCGAAGTAGTTCTCATCCGTACGGTTATATTCTTCCGTATCAGGATCTTCTTCCTTCTCGTTATTGGCATCAGCCTTGAAGGTATGCCGCCATTTCTCGCTGTCCCGGGCCATGTTGACATTGGCATTGGTAGAGTCGGAATTGGTGTTACCGCGCTTGAATAGCAGCCCGACACCAATGTCGCCAGACCATTTGCTAACTTCACTACCCTTATCGGCAGCTGCGTCTTGCGCAGCTACAGAAACCGCCGGAAGTCCGGCGGTTAGCAGCATGGCAGCGATTGTCTTACTGCGCATGAATAACTCCTTAGTCATTTTTGTCTAGATGTACGTCCATCTGTGGGAACGGAATGCCAATCCCTGCTTCGTCAAAGCGAAGTTTCGCCGCTTCTGTGGTGTCCCACAGAACTGGCCAGTAATCCGCGCTATTTACCCAGGGGCGGCATAGGAAATTAACTGAGCTATCCGCCAGCTCACCTACCACAATAGTTGGGGCTGGATCCTTCAGAACACGCTCATCCGCAGCAAGAATCTCTTCAAGCACCTTTTTCACCACAGAAAGATCAGCATCGTAGGCAACACCGAAGACCATATCCACACGGCGGGTCGGTTTTTCGGAGTAATTGACGATATTACCGGACATGATTGCGCCGTTAGGGACAGTAAGTACTTTATTGTCCGGGCTGTTCATGATGGTTGCGAAAATGCGGATTTCTTTAACGGTACCAGAAGTTCCCCCTGCTTCAACGTAATGGCCCACGCGGAACGGCTTGAACAGGATAAGCATCACGCCGGCAGCAAAGTTACCCAGAGAGTCTTTCAATGCCAAGCCAACAGCCAAGCCGGCAGCACCCAAAATGGCAACTAGCGAGGTCGTTTCAATGCCAAGCTGATCTAAAGACGCAATAACAACGAAAACAAATAACAAGATATGAACAATGCGCCCTAAGAAGGTGGCGACCGTTTCATCCATTCGTTTGTTTAGTAGTTTTTGCACCCAGTGACTTAGCCGAGCAACCACCCAGCTACCAACAATGAAAATTACCAGTGCGGCGGCAATGCTCCAGGCATAGGGCACCAAGTTTTCATTGGCAAAGGTTTCTAGTTGCGACAGATATTGATCCATTAAGCGTACTCCTCATCCAGTGATGCGCAATTATGCCCATTCCTACAGCAACCCCAAGTGCGAAAGCTGCTGGCATACAGGTTTTTACAAAGATTTCATCTGCCAGATTCAAAGGCCAACCTGCCAACCCTGGACCCAGCCTGCTCAATAATGAAAGTAAATAGTCCGCATGGCCAGTCTCGAAGGGGGTTGAGCCGGCTTTATCATGGTCTTTTCCAGGATAAGGCACCACAGATTGGGTATCTGGCCCTTGCCCCGGTATAATGCACGCCCCAATTTCCCGCCTTTGCTGGAGCCATCAATGTCACAGAACTCGCGTGCTCAACTCACTGCCCAACTTAAAGAACGGATTCTGATTCTTGATGGCGGCATGGGCACAATGATTCAGCGTTGCAAATTCACTGAAGAAGAGTTTCGTGGTGCCCGATTTGCTGATTGGCCTAGCGATCTGAAGGGGAATAATGACCTGCTCAGCATGACCCAGCCTGAGCGGATCAAAGCGTTGCACAAAGGCTACCTTGATGCTGGCGCGGATATCATCGAGACCAACTCGTTCAACTCCACGTCTATCGCCATGGCCGATTACGACATGCAAGATCTGGCCCGTGAGATTAATGTGGCCTCCGCTCGCGTTGCCCGCGAAGCGGCAGACGAAGCATCCACCCCGGATAAGCCTCGCTATGTGGCCGGAGTGCTTGGCCCCACTAACCGTACGGCCAGTATTAGTCCCGATGTGAATGATCCCGGCTACCGCAATACCCATTTTGATGCCTTGGTAGAGGCATACCTAGAAGCTTTGGATGGGTTGGTAGAAGGCGGTATCGATATGGTGCTAATCGAAACCATTTTCGACACGTTGAATGCTAAGGCCGCAGTCTTTGCGGTGGATCAGTATTGCTACGAAAACAACTTGGACTTGCCGGTGATGGTGTCCGGGACGATCACCGATGCGTCTGGCCGTACCCTCACGGGGCAAACTACTGAAGCGTTCTACAACTCCCTACGCCATGCTCGCCCAATCAGCTTCGGCCTCAATTGTGCACTGGGCCCCATGGAGCTGCGCCCCTATATAGAAGAGCTCTCGCGTATCTGCGAGACCTACGTGTCTGCTCACCCTAATGCGGGCTTGCCTAACGAAATGGGCGAATACGACCTGGACCCTGCCACCATGGCTAAAGAGGTCCGCGCTTGGGCTGAGAAAGGTTTCCTGAACATAATTGGTGGCTGCTGCGGTACTACACCAGAGCACATCGACGCCATGGCCAAAGCAGTTGAAGGGCTGGCGCCACGCCCGTTACCTGAGATTGAAGTGGCTTGTCGCCTTTCCGGTCTAGAACCCTGCACAATCGCCAAGGACTCCCTGTTTGTAAATGTAGGCGAACGAACCAATGTGACCGGCTCCAAGCGTTTTCTGCGCCTGATTAAAGAAGAGGATTACGATGCAGCCTTGGACGTGGCTCGCGATCAGGTAGAAAACGGCGCCCAGATCATCGATATCAACATGGACGAAGGGATGCTGGAGTCCGCTGAGTGCATGGTGAAATTCCTCAACCTTGTGGCCTCAGAGCCGGAAATTTCCAAAGTGCCGATCATGATCGATTCCTCCAAATGGGAGGTGATCGAAGCGGGCCTGAAGTGCATACAAGGCAAGGGAGTGGTGAATTCCATTTCAATGAAGGAAGGCGAGGCTGCCTTTCTTCATCAAGCTCGATTACTGCGCCGCTATGGTGCGGCGGTTATTGTCATGGCTTTCGATGAGGAGGGCCAGGCAGATACCCGTGAGCGTAAGGTGGAGATCTGCACCCGTGCATACAAGCTGCTCACTGAGGAAGTGAACTTTCCGGCTGAAGACATCATCTTCGACCCCAACATCTTTGCTATCGCGACGGGCATTGAAGAGCACAATAACTATGCCGTGGATTTCATCGAAGCGGTGGCTGACATCAAACGCACCCTACCCCACGCGATGATTTCCGGCGGGGTGTCCAATGTGAGCTTTTCGTTCCGAGGGAACGATACCGTCCGCGAGGCGATTCACGCGGTGTTCCTCTACTATGCCATCAAGAATGGCATGGACATGGGTATCGTTAACCCTACCATGCTTGCTATTTATGCCGATATCCCAGAAGAATTGCGCAACGCGGTTGAAGATGTCGTCCTTAATCGCAATGAAGACGCCACCGAAGTGTTGCTGGACTTGGCAGAAAAATACCGAGGTAGCGGTGCCGAAAAAGTTAAGAAAGAAGATCTTGCCTGGCGTGAGTGGGAAGTAGAAAAGCGCCTTGAGCACGCCTTAGTCAAAGGCGTTGCTGATTATGTGGAAGAAGATACCGAGCTGGCCCGTCAGAACGCTACGCGTCCACTCCATGTGATTGAAGGCCCTCTCATGGACGGCATGAACGTGGTTGGTGACCTGTTCGGCGAAGGCAAGATGTTTCTCCCCCAGGTGGTGAAATCCGCCCGGGTCATGAAGAAGGCTGTGGCTTACCTGTTGCCTTTTATGGAAAAAGAAAAAGAAGAAATGGGCACCCAAGATGAAGCGAACGGCAAAATCTTGATGGCCACCGTGAAAGGTGACGTACATGACATTGGCAAGAATATTGTTGGTGTGGTGCTACAGTGCAACGGCTACGACGTAGTGGATATGGGCGTGATGGTGCCCTGCGAGAAGATCCTTGAGACTGCGAAAGAAGAGAAGGTCGATATCATTGGCCTGTCCGGGCTAATCACGCCGTCACTGGAAGAAATGGTCCATGTGGCCAGCGAAATGCAGCGCTTGGGCATGGACCTACCGCTGATGATCGGTGGGGCGACTACCAGCCGCATTCATACTGCAGTAAAAATAGACCCAGCCTACGACCAGGCCGTAGTGCACGTGGCGGATGCATCCCGTGCGGTAGGCGTGGCGTCCAAGTTGCTATCCAAGACCGCTAAGCCGGAATATGTTGCCGAAATCAAAGAAACCTACGAGACGCTCCGTGTTCGACGTCAGCAACAGCAAGTGGACCGCAGTTTAATCTCCATTGACCAGGCAAGGGAGCACCGTTTTCAACCCGACTGGAGCGATTACACACCTCACGAACCGAAAGTTAAAGGTTTGAAGGTTTTAGATGATTACCCACTGGAGGATCTGGTTCAGCGGATCGACTGGACTCCTTTTTTCCGCGCCTGGGAATTGGCTGGCAAGTTTCCACGCATTCTGGAAGATGAAGTGGTTGGTGTTGAAGCGACAAAGCTCTACCGTGATGCCCGGGAAATGCTTGATAAAATAGTTGAAGAAAAGTGGCTAACTGCCTGCGGGGTAATAGGTTTTTGGCCTGCCAACTCTAAAATGGATGATATCGAACTATACCGTAATCCCGGTGATAGTGAGGCCTTCATGACCCTCCACCATCTTCGCCAACAGTTGGATCGGAGCAAGAACAACAAGCCTGATTACTGCTTGAGTGACTTTATCGCCCCCAAGGAAACCGGGCTCACCGACTGGCTAGGCGGTTTTGCAGTAACCGCAGGCATTGGCATCGACGAGCATGTGGCCCGATTCGAAGCGGACCACGATGACTATTCCGCCATCATGCTTAAAGCCTTAGCGGATCGACTAGCCGAAGCGTTTGCCGAGCGTCTACATGAAAAAGTGCGTAAAGATTACTGGGGTTACGCCAGTGATGAAGCACTGAGCAATCAGGACATGATCAGCGAGAAATACCAAGGCATCCGCCCTGCTCCAGGCTACCCCGCCTGCCCTGATCACACAGAGAAAGCCCTGTTGTGGGAGTTGCTTGATCCTGAAACCCACGCCGGGATGACACTCACGGAAAGCTACGCCATGCTCCCAACTGCGGCGGTATCTGGGTGGTACTTTTCACACCCAGAGGCTAAATATTTCGGCACGGGTAAGCTGGCGAAAGATCAAATGGATGATTACGCGGCACGTAAAGGCATGTCTCGCAAAGAAATCGAGCGAATGGTGCCCCATCTGCTCGGGTACATGGACGAAAATTAAGTCTACTGACCGCACACCACCGCATCGGTCCGCCACATGGCGGACCCTGTAGTGGTGTTATCAGTCAAATTTCAATCTTCTTTGGGCAACTCAAATCGCGGTTCCCATTCCTCTGCGTCGATCACCTCTCGGTAAGCATGCCAGGTAGCAAAGCCAAGTACCGGTAGTAGCACCAATAAACCTAGATATGCTGTTAACAGCCCGACCAATAGGCAACCCCCAATCAAGCTGGCCCAGATAAATAGAGGTAGCTTATTCCGTAATACCGCATTTGTACTCGTGATAACCCCCGTGACCATATCGGTCTTGCGATCCATAATCATGGGCAACGAAAAGGCACTAACCGTGAAAACGATGGCGCAAAATAACGCTCCTACGCTACTGCCGACTCCAAAAAAAAGCAGCACATTTTCCAAATGCCACTCGTTCACCGGGTAAAAGATATAGATCAAATTAGCGGCCCTGGCCCACACCAAAAATACCACCACCAGAATGACCGTAAAGGTCAGGGCATCCCCCAAGCATGAACGTGCCTGCTTCAGACTTTCTGACAGGCTTGGTTGGCGGCCTTGTTGCAACTGGATACTAATGGCGTAAAGATTGAGTGCGAGTAGCGGCCCCAAGAACACAAAGCCTGAAAGTAGGCCAAGATACAGGCCCATATTGCCGAACCACCAGGTCGCGGCACTAATTAGGTAGCTGATAAAGACCATTATCGCGCCATAGAGCAGGCTTGGCCCCGGTGCATTAAGAAAGTCGCGCCACCCTTTGCGCAACCAACGCAGCGGTGCGGTGTTATCAATGCTGTGGCATGGAGCCACAAATGGCCGGGTATCTTCTTCTTGGGTCGGGGGTTGGGGCACGGCTCTCACCTCTCACCTTTAAAAGGAAAACAACCACTTACCTAGGCGAGCTTCTCGGCCTACCCAGGTTACTGCACAGTAACGTCATCGTTATTCATATCCGACGCCATGGCAAGCTTGCCATGGGTCGCGTCTAGAGTGCCCTGCAGCGCATCCTGAACACTATGCATCACGTCGCTGGCGCCCCAAATAGCGGGAATCCCATATGTCACAGCTAAGCTAGCCGCGCCGTTAGCAGGGTCCTGTTGGGCAATCACCAGCCCTGCTGCTTGTACCAGCCAGGGCAACCAAGCGGGATCGACCTCATCTACCACAACAATGTCGCCAGGCTGTACCTTGTTAAGGCACCAGGCACTGCATACACGGCGAATGGCACCTTCAGCAGAACCAGGCACCAGCGTCAGCCCACGTAATAGAGGGCTAAGACGCTGTCCGCCGCCAAAACCGTACCCTACTTGGTCCATCTTCCAGTCCGGCGCTCCCTGTAGGCCATCATCAAGGTAACGCAGTTTACGATCACCGATCACAGCTTTATTGGCGCTGGCAGGCAATGCTGATCCCATCCACAGCTGCCAAAGCTCATCAAAGTACAGAAAATGAATATCATCAAGGTGTTGTAGCGTCCCTTGCTCAACCGCAATAGCCGCCATGGAACGAAGTAGTTGCCGTAGACGATTACCAATAGCAAAACGCAGCCCGCGAGCGGTTCGTGCCATTTTAAATGCCTGCTCGTCCGCATCTGAGAGTTGCGCCAACGGGGCGTCGCTAACGATTCCCGGTTGTTGCAATCTATTAAGTGTAGACGCTTGAGCCGGCCCCTCATTCAAGGGGGCATGGACAGGATCAACACCCGGTCGTAATGCTGTATCACGTACCGAATCCACCTCGCCAGCCACCAGGGATTGCAGGGCCCGAAGTTCAGTAGGCGTAACCAGCAACGTCAAAGGCAGAGGCGCACGATAATCGACCAATGCATCTGCCAGCCTTAGGTAGGCAAGCTCACCTTCTACGCGGCTAAGGGACTCTCCCATGGCATCAAGGCGCATAAAAGCGCGCCATAGGCCCTCACGGGTTACCTCTGGTTGCTTCCACTTCTGCACATTCAGTGACAGCTCCAACAAGATCCAGCTCTGCCGCCATTGGTTAATGCTCTTAGAAAATGAGGAGCCTACCGTTTGTGGAGCAGATGCAGGGTCACATTCCAGAGATTGCCATGCTGGTGGCACAAATCGTGCGGCCCCTGGGTGTTCGCGCTGAAGCTCACGAAAGAACGCACAATTGGTGTAAATATGGCTATGTTGACGCCGGTAAGGTTCAACCTTGGCGAGCCCTTTCCACCCGGCACTTTCTACTAGCGGTTCCCAGAAGCCGGCTTTTAACCATCGCCCGGCCAGGGTATACCACAGAGGAGTTTCCACCTGATTGAAAAGCCCTACCCCAGCCCGGCGGGCCCAGGCTTCTTTGGGTACAGAGAGCGAACCTACAGGAAGGGTTTGCAACAGCCATAGTTGCTCACCATCAAAAACCCACTCTCCAGCCTGTGGATGTTTAAAATTATCTTTAAGCTGACGGTGAAGCCGACAAAAAAGGGCTTCACCGACCTGTTGGTTTAAAGGCAATTGAGCCTCAGGGGCATACACCAACCGGTCATTTTCATCGAAAATAAGCCGCTGACGTTCACTGTTACCACCTACGACTCCTTCAACCACCATATGCGGTAGATCTTGGCGCAAAGGGTGTCGGGTAAATAGCACGCCGGCAGCGTGTTGTTTTGGTAACGCTTGAATCACCACATGATCTGGCCCTGGAGCACGCTGGAAAATGCGTTGAAGTGCCGCAGCGAGCGCTTCATCTGAATCCAGATTTAACAGGCTTTCTCGACGTGACTCCGGATTCATTGGCCCTTGTTGCAACACCCAGTAACGGTCGCCTGAAAACATGTGTGCCAAGGTAGCAAGCTGTTGCGTCAACCACTGAACAGAATTGCCTGTTATAACTTGACGACTAATGCGCCAACTTGGCGGAATAGGTAAGCCCATGGCAGCCCAACGCTGCAAGTTTTCGCCGCCCTCAATATCCGCAGTCAGTACTTCAATGCTCATTAGCCGTTTCTTATTTGTTTTGCCGATCGTTTGTCAGTTATCTGCTGGGTGCTGAAGCACTATGCGCGCTCCCCACAAACCGAACCAGTAAAGAACTGGCGTGAGCAGTAATGCTCCCAAAGCGATTACCATTGCAATGCCACCGAATAAAACCGGCGCTTTCATCAATGTACTCATCAGCGAATCTTGCCAATAGAAAAACCACTGATGGTCAGCGGGAAAGATCCAGAGGTGAAACTGATAGAAAACCTGGGTCGGGCCGGCAATCAACAACCACGCTAACATAGCCCCTAGAGTGAAAACAGTAATGCCAAGGCGCCACCGTATCGGTGGTGATTTCAGCCTGATATTTAGACAGGCTAAAGGTAACCAGAGCGCCAGCAATACCAAGAAAAGTATGCGGCCTCTATCAATAAAATCAGCCACATCCTGCAAGTGCTGAACTTCCGCATGGTGTAACAAAGGGCGTGGCTCTTTGCCTGGTGGTTGGTAGTCGATATCAGCCAGCCCCATGCCACCGTTATGGACCGCATCACGGATTTGTTCAAAAGCTTCCACGTGTTTCTCGGCGGACAGCTGTTCAAAGCCAGCGTTAAAACGATTCTGAGGACCATAGACTTGTATATGGCTACCAATACCCAGAGTTTGGTACCAGAACCGATAACCATAATTTACCTGACTATAAAGCGCCCAACACAGTATTACGGCCAGCATAACGATCGTGACCGCATAGACAAACCACATAGCCGTGGCTGCGATCAGATTTGATCGACCGGTTTGGTTCATAACACCCTCATAACAATAACAGCATAATAAACAGAGTACCCAGCCACATGCGATCGCTGTTATAGCCTTAATTTTCTTTCGAGGGTATTTGCTCCCTGACGGGTTGCCAATCAATCTATAGTGACGACTCTATAGGGGTACAGTGCAGCACAGAGCAACACTGATTCGTTAGTGAAAAGACGGTAACGCCAGCGTCTCACAATGAGCTGCAAACGCTAAGCTTGCACCTGAATCGTTATTATGGGAACAGGGCTAACGCTACTGTTGACCACTGAGTCATGTCCCACATCCCGTTGATCCCAAGATGCCCATGTCACTATATTTACTCTAAAACTAGGCTAACCCGGCCGCGATTCAGCCGACGGCAGTGGCATTGCGCTCATGAGCAGGCCGGCTGCTTAGTACAGCTAAACGACAGAGATAGGCGTAGGGCCGTATAGCGATTACGGCCATCAACTCATTTTTTTGTGGCGCCTTACCGCTTACTTCTGCAGGGTCGCACGCACCGTAGCGGTACCCGATTTCTCACCAGGCGTCATTTCAAGGTTGCTTATCTGTATGCCGCTCTGCTGAAGCGATTGCAGCCAAAGTACCGTTTGAGAGGTTGCCTGATTTTCCATCTGGATACGCACGGCGCGATTACCATCCGGTGAAAAGCCTTTCAAAGTAAGGCCAAACTGATCAGCACTACGGCTCACGTTACCGGTCCAATTGCCGTTGGGTTGTGCTGACGATACATCGCTCCGCCGAGCCGCGATTACCGCTTCGCGATTGTCCTGGATCCACTGTAACGTCTGCTGATTGACCATAAATTGCTTCTTTGCCTGATCCCTGGCCGCGACCGACGGAGCCCAGAGCAACCAATACAGCAGCACCACAAACGCTACCACGGCCAATATTTTCAGGATGTGTTGTTCTCGGGGTTCTCTACTTTCGTACCACTGTACTGCCTGTTCTCGACGTTGAGCCGCCAGTTTCTTCAGTTCTGCTGCACTGCTCATCCCGGCTGCTCCACCTTGATTCGCGCGCTCACGCCCTGAGCACTATTGCGATAATTTGCTATTGAGGCGCGTGCTCCCTGTTTTTTGAGCGCATTCTGAAGTTGTTCCAGTTGGGCATAATCCTTAGCGCCAACATCCAATAGCAGCGTATTTTCACGTTGATCGTATTGCAGCCGCTTGGGGTCAACGTTTATCTCTTTCAACACTTGCGCCACTGGTCTCAGAAGTGGGAAGAAATCAGCCTGCCCCGACTTGCTACCGCCACCAAGGCGAGCAAGCCGGCCCTCAAACTGGCGACTCAGGGCCGCAGAGGCCTTATCACCGGGGAACAGGTTCTCGAATAGCGTCTGGGCATCGGCGAAAGTCGCTTCGGCCGCCTGATTATAACGCCACTGTTGCACCCAGATGGCCACCAGAGCCAGTACAAATACGGATGCAGCAAGAATGCCAAGTGGCTTCCAAGGAGCAAACGTTGTATTACTGCCTTTCTTTTGTTTTGGGGCATAGGGGCCTGTGAGTAATTCCTGCCCTGAACCGTTACGCAAGGCGTCAACAAACGCCGTTGGGCCGGATAACACCATAGGCTCATTGAGGCTGTCGCCAAACAGGGCCTGCACACCATCACGCTGCTGAGCATCAACCACTAGGCAACGATCTCGGTCTGCCATTAATAGCGTCTGATTTTCGTCCAACTCAGCAATCAGAGGTGCTTGACCCTGCAACCGCTCAGCGTCCACCTGCAGGGAGGTGATCAGTACGTCTTGTTCTGCGGCCCACCGTTTGAGTTGCTCGATAAATTGTCGAGCAATGGCGGTCACTTCATAGTCATCACCGCTGCCTTTGCGGGAAACAAACCACAGTGATTCAGGGTTGTCCAGCATCTGTTCTTCCAGCAAATACGGAAGAATGCGCTGCATATGACGTGCCTGTTTTCGGCTCAGGCTAACATGGGTTAGCCGGGCAAATGCTACGCTGACAATGACATGGAGGGTCTGGCCGGCAGACTGTTCCAGCGCTTCGCGCAGGCTCATGACCTGGACGTGTTCCGCAGGGTTTCGCTGCAACAGCACCGGATGTTCAAGATCCAGTTCCGTTCCCCCTGCACCGCTTAAATAAATCAGTGGAGCCTCTGCCACGCTGTTGTGTCCTTTGGTCGTTATATCCGCGTTATTATCTTTGCATGTGTCCGTCTGGCATGGCCGACGCTTAATGCACTTTCTAACAGCCTGCTCCGTTAGTCCAGTGTATCAAGACGAGCCTTGGGTCACATTGTAGAAGGGATTGCATGCCGGTTCGAGTGGGGTTAGCAATGGGCTGACCTGCCGACTAAATACTTCAGTGCTCTGCCCGTCACCATTGCGGCGGCGCAGCCGGCTTACTAGGCGACTTAGTTGTCCGTCGACCTCTACATCCACCATAACCTGAAAATACTCACTGCTGACACCGAGCAAGCTGCTTATCTGCTGCTTGATGTCGGGATCCATTTCACTAAAAGGAGCAACCTGCATCAGGTCGCTAATGGCGTCAATCGGCTCCTGCTCCCGCTCTTTAACAATAGCTTGTGCCGCGGTATCACCCGCCGTGGCACCTAACACCGCATCCAGTACCTGAAGCGGTGCAGTATTAACGTTCAATGTTGTGCCCAATGGCAAAGCTGTAAACAAGCCCCAAATCATGCCGTCCTGGGGCTGGTTAGCTACCTGGAAGCTGAGCAAGGCACGCAGTTCAGATTCATGCGCGGCGGGCATATTTGGAGTCCGCCGGGTGCGGTAATCCGCATCTTCCGCCCCTTCAACTCCGTCCACTATATTGTTGGAATCTAGCCAGTCGGCCATTTCGTTGGCGAGCCGCGATGCGTCTGTTTCTTGGGGAAAGGTGAGCTCGATCAGGCGGGTGAGCCTGTCGATACCATCCTGGTCTCGAACAAAATTGTCACCTTCTGCGGTAATGAGCCAGTTCAAATTGAAACGGCCTTGCAGGTCCTGCACGCTGGCGCTGAGTATGGCATCTTCATAGGGCGTTGGCGGCAATTGCACGGCCCACTGCTCGTCAACGCAATCATCCACTAGGGCGTTATTCTTTTGGTCATCCTGCAAGTCATCAATTAGACCCTGCTGGGCAACCACCTCAGCTGCCATGGCGTACTGGTAGCGCTTGTCCCATTGCAATAGATTATCGGCGCGGGTAAGGAAACGATCTTGCCGGAAAAGCACTTCAACGGTAATGGTCGTCAGTAAGGCTAGCAGTAGCAGCACGATCACCAACGCCATGCCCCCTTGCCTTCGAGTCATTCGACCTGACAGGTTTACCGTCATCCCCATGGATTCACCACTGTTCGGTAATACCTGTGCACAATGTTGCCATTTTCTAGTTCGATCTCTACCTCAATACTTTTTGGCAGGCGTTGCTGCCAAACGGGTACTGCCGTCATGCTCACATCTGGCCACAACTCCAGCCATTGCCATTCGCCTTGGGGGGTGAGATCAAGATAGCGTACAGTGAAGCGCTCCACACGGTCGATTAGCACGTCCTGCTGGTACTCGGTGGCCACGTTAGTGTCTAGCACCGGCCAATAACGGCGATACAGGGTGTCATCTTCTAAAGCGTATACCACACGCTGCATTTCGCTACGCTTACGCAGTCCAAATGGGTTGGACCATCCTAAACGGGTAAATTCAACATAATTGTCACGGCCGAGAATGGCGGGCTGCGGGTCACCATAAGGATCCCTGACCGGACGGTTGATTAGCTGCTCGAAGTCGAGGGTTAGGAACGTCACCGCCCGCTGGTTACGCTCCATCTCATCTGCACCTTCTTTGAGCTGCTCACGGCCTTGCAGTGCGCTACTAAGAAAGCTTGCCACCCAGACATAGATAAACGCAAAAATCGCGATGGTGATAACCATTTCCAGCAGAGTAAAACCGTGCTGGAAGGAACGCTGGCGGCTAGTGGCGTGCTGGATGTTGATCATCCGGAGGCCGGTTTCCCGATCAGACTGGCTAGGTGATACGCCATTTGACCTTGATCATCGTCCTGCATCATGCCGACTTCAATATCTACCCGGCGGGTATCGGGATATGGGCCTTCACTGACCCGGGTATTGACCCACCAATCACGACCATTTCGAGTGACGGTAGAATCGGACTCACCGGTGGACGGCCACTGTTGGTACACCTGCATTTCCACTAATTTATCCGAGGCAACTAAGAAGCCGAGATGGGTCTCATTAATATTGGTATAGGCGCGAGCTGTGGAACCCATGGTTTGACCAAGCACCACCATAACCAGAGCAAGAATGGAGACAGCGACCAACACTTCTACAAGCGTAAAACCGCGCTGCTGTTTCATTCCGGTTCTTCCTCAATCATCCGTGCGCGCCGCTCTAACCATTCTTCTTTTCTCTGTTCCTTATCTTCGTCCTGCTGTAGGTCCGGGTCGGAAATTTGCCCTAAGGCCGACACTTGCCAGCGCTGCACTGTTTCCATATCAGCAAGGCTTCGTATCGATAGCGTTACCGGAGAGACTTCGCCACTGGGGAAAAAGAATACCTGGGGGAATACCTTTTCCTTCTCATCTTCGCCTCCCCGATTTTCTTTGCGCTGTAATGCCGCTCTCTCATCATCCTCGTCGCCGAGCACACCTTCACCCAGATCCAAAGAGGTGTCTTGCTTGACTAGGCTTTCAGCAACCTGGCTAAGGCTGGCTTGTTCTTCATCCGCCAGTTCATCTAGCTGCCAAACCAGTTCTAGCGACGGAGGGGTTTGACGTGGCTTGAGGGCGGTATCTTCGATGGGGACAAAGTCTGCGGTTACAATATCGTAGGCTAGAGGCTCCCAGCCATCATGGTACAAGCGTAGCGCCAATAACTGCCCGGAAAACAGGCTGCGTTCGTTGAGCAACGCCAGGGTATCCTTGAGACGAGCAGATTCCTGTTCTAGCTGCCGGTCGTCCGATGTCCAGTTACCCTGGCTGACCACTACCGCGCTCAGCAGTGCAATCAGCCCCACCACCACCATAATTTCCAGCAAGGTGAAGCCAGACTGCTGGGAGCGGAGCAAACGCATATTACTGAACTTCGCGCCAGTTGATGTCCGCGTCGGCGCCTTCGCCCCCCTCAACGCCATCGGCTCCCATTGACAACAAATCGAAGGGACCTTCTACACCGGGGCTAATGTAAACGTAGTCATTGTTCCAGGCATCGAGCGGGACCTTGGGCAGGTAGCCACCATCAGGCCACTTACGAGCGGATGAGGGACGCTCAACTAAGCCATTCAGCCCCTCTTCAGTGCTTGGATAACTGCCATTGTTGAACTTGTATAGGTCTAGTTGCTGCACGATTTTGCCCATGTTGGCCTTGGTCAGGTCCACCTTGGCGGCTTCCCCCTGACCAATGACGTTAGGCACAATCACCGCAGCCAGCAGGCCGATAATCGCAACCACAACCATAATTTCCAGCAGGGTAAACCCCGACATGGCCTTTTTTGCTTTCATTTCTTCACCTTAACCGGCTAGTAAGTTATTCATTTGCATGATCGGCAGCATGACCGAGAGGACGATCATGACCACCACTCCGGCCATGACCAACAACATGATTGGACCGAGCAGCCCTACCATGGTCCCGATCGTACTGCTGAGTTCTCGTTCCTGATAATCCGCAGCCCGGGTCAGCATGTTGTCCAGTTCGCCGCTGGCCTCGCCACTGGCAATCATCTGCACCAGCATGGGAGGAAAATAACCACTGGCATCCAGGGCTCGGCTGAGGCTGCCGCCTTCGCGGACCTTAGCGGCCGCGTTTTTTACCGCATTGCGGACCGCCAGATTGCCCACCACCTGCGCGGCGATAAACAGGGCATCCACCAACGGCACACCGGAGCGACCGAGGATACCCAGCGTGCTGGCCAGCCGGGCACTGTCACCCGCCCGCAGCATAGTACCTACCAGAGGCATATTCACCAAACGCTGGTGCACCCGTAATCGAAAGCGCTGATCACGCATGGCCCGCATAAATACCACCACGGCCACAACGATCAATAACACAACCAACCAGCCCCAGCCCCGAGCAAAGTCGCTCATGGCCATGACAATACGGGTGAGTAACGGTAATGCTTGATCTCGTCCCTCAAACACTGCCACCAGCTTTGGGACCACGAAGGTCATCATCAGCATAATGACGATGGAGGCAAACACCATGATAAACGCAGGATAAATCATCGCCTGGGCTACGGAACGCCCAGTGTCGTGGCGGGTTTCCAGGTAATCCGCCAGTTGCTCCAGCACTTGTTCCAAATGCCCGCTCTGCTCACCGGCCGCTACCGTGGCGCGGTACATTTCCGGGAAAGCACGGGGAAATGATTCGAAACTGTGCGCTAGGCTATAACCTTCACGCACTTTGGCGCGCACCGCCAGCATAATCCGTTCGATACGGTCGTTGGCGGCCTGCTTGGAGACCGCAGATAAGGCCTGTTCTACCGGCAGGCCGGATTTCAGCAGGGTGGCCAGTTGACGCGTTATCAGCGCCTGCTCAGCACCATTGATTTTGCCGGACCCGGCAAACCGGCCCATGCCCTGGCTGCTGGAGTCGTTGGCTTCATTGACCTCCAGCGGCACCCAGCCCTTGTCGCGCAATTGCTGGCGCACCTGGCGGGCACTGTCTGCTTCCAGCGTGCCTTTGTTGATCTTGCCCCTGTGATCCAGAGAGCGGTATTCAAATGCTGGCATGGAGAATACTGTCCCGTTAGTCCTCGCGGGTTACCCGCAGGACCTCTTCTACACTGGTGTGTCCGCCGAGCACTTTTCGCCAACCATCTTCGCGGATACCGCTAGTTAGTGTCCGAGCATGGCGGTTAAGTTCTAGCTCGCCGGCGCGATCGTGGATCAACTGGCGTAGCGTGTCATCCACCAGTACCAGTTCATAGATCCCGGTACGGCCCCGGTAACCCTGATGGTTACAGGATTCACAACCATTGGGGTGATACAGCGTACGGCTCTCCGTAGCCGCCAACCCCATCATTTCCAGCTCACTAGCGCTAGCCTGGTACGGGGTTTTACAGTCATCGCATAGCACACGCACCAGCCGCTGAGCCAAGGAACCCAGCAGGGAGCTAGAGAGCAAGAAAGGTTCAATGCCCATGTCCTGCAAGCGGGTCACCGCCCCCACTGCTGTATTGGTATGCAAAGTAGACAGTACAAGGTGGCCGGTCAGGGAGGCTTGCACTGCAATTTCAGCGGTTTCCAGATCCCGGATCTCCCCCACCATCACCACATCTGGATCTTGGCGAAGGATGGCACGCAGTCCGCGGGCAAATGTCATGTCGACTTTAGTGTTGACTTGAGTCTGGCCGATCCCTTCTAGCTGGTATTCGATGGGATCTTCTACCGTAAGAATATTGCGGGTACTGTCATTCAATTCGGTTAGGGAAGCATAAAGCGTTGTGGTTTTACCGGACCCTGTCGGGCCGGTCACCAGAATAATGCCATGGGGTTTATGGATTAGCTCGCGCATATGAGCGTCACAGGTTTCGCCCATGCCCAAATGCGATACCTGTAAACGCCCCGCTTGCTTGTCCAACAAGCGTAGCACCACCCGCTCACCATTACTGGAGGGCATAGTCGATACCCGCACATCCACATCGCGCCCACCAATGCGCAAGGAGATTCGACCATCCTGAGGTATCCGCTTTTCAGCGATATCCATTCGCGCCATTACCTTGATTCGCGAGACTAACAACGGCGCCAGTTCCCTTTTCGGGGTAAGCACTTCACGAAGGACACCATCGACTCGCATACGAACTACTAGCCGTCGTTCGAAGGTTTCGATGTGGATATCGGAGGCATCTTCACGGATGGCTTCCTGTAACAAGGCATTGATCAGCCGAATGATCGGAGCATCGTCTTCCTGCTCAAGCAAATCCGACGTTTCCGGCAGTGAGTCTGCTAGGCTTGCCAGATCAAGTCCTTCCAGATCATCGGCGGCTTCTGCTGCCGCGCCGCGCTGCTGTTCATAGGTGATTGCCATGGCGGCGCTAAAAGCCGTGTCGTCCATGGGTACTAGGCGCGGCAGGCGGCCGATATGACGTTGCACCTCACCTAGCGCGGCCAGTGAAACATCCTGCCGGTGACACAACTCTTTCTGCCCATCGCGCTCACGCAACAGAACACCGAAACGCCGCGCGAAACCATAGGGCAACAACGATGAAGAAAGCTCTATGTTCTCAGGCGACTCCATGTGCTCAGCCATAATTTAATAGTTTTCCATTAGGTTTTCGATCACATCACGGGTGACCGAATTCAACGTCTGAAACTGAAAACCTACCTGAAACTCACCAGGGGCATCTAACGTTTCCGCCCAAACAACCCGGGCATCAAAGCTGACGGTGTTTACCCCTGAAATCTGGTCGGGCAGCACCATGCCAAGTTGCAAATCCTCACCATGGGCTAATGCTCGGCGGGAAAAAAGCTTGAAGCCGTTCACACTCAAGTTTACTAAGCGCCCCACATTACCACCGGTGCTACGGTCAAACACTACCATTTCGCGGAACAACCTCTTGCGAGGGTTACGGCGATGGTTACGAGCGCAGTCTCCGCCATTATTTTCATCATCTGAGAGGCCAAGTACCACGACCACCCCTGTGAAGATGCCTGCATCATTAGTAATCGCATTGGCTCTCACTGATAAGGCTAGCAAGCCATCATCATCGGGAGTATACAGGTTATGCTCATTTTCCCAGCTTTCCCCTTGTCTGCAAGCTTCCTGTAATGGAGAGCTATCCCAGCTCCAACACGACTTGCCAGCATCATCATTGAATATCAGGTCGGCGATATCATTGCCTACTAAGTCATCACGACTCTGTCGCAATAGGGCACAAGCTGCTTCATTACAAAAAGTGATTTTACCCTCGGCATTGGTGCCGATCAGAGCTTCGCCAAGTGCATGCAGCAGTCGCTCGTTTTCGTCTTTTAGCCGTTTCATTTGCACCACGGCCTGTTGTAACTTGCGCCGTTGGCGATCCAGTTCCAGGAAAACGCTAACCTTGGCTTCCAGAATTTTTTGGTCGATGGGTTTGAGTAGGTAATCCACCGCCCCACACTCGTAGCCCTTGAAAACGTATTTCTGTTCTTTTGATATAGCGGTAACAAAAATGATCGGAATGTGGCGGGTTTTCTTATTTTTACGCATAAGTTCGGCCACTTCGAACCCATCCATTTCCGGCATCTGCACATCCAACAGCACCAGAGCTAAATCGTGCTTGAGGGCGAGGGACAAGGCCTCGTTACCGGACTGTGCCATGATCAGATTACGGTCGTCAGAATCCAGGATCGCCTCCAGGGCGATCAAGTTTTCGCGGTGATCATCCACAACCAAAATGTTTTGTTTCATACGCGTCCTACCCCATAGCCTGTTTAGCCAAAAAGGGCCCGATTGCCTCAAGATCGAGTACCCTGGAAATCGCACCTGTTGTTATTGCCGCTTCAGGCATTGTGGGTGCTTCCGAGCTCACCGGTGACTGGGCGATGGTGAATCCGCCTCTACTGTGTATATACTTCATGCCTGCTGCGCCGTCTTCATTGGCCCCTGTGAGAATCACGCCTATCAGATGACGGCCATAAACAACGCCAGCAGAAAAAAACAATTCGTCTATTGCCGGCCGGGAAAAGAGTACAGGCCTTCCATTAGAGAAAGCCAGTGTCTGATCGTCTTCCACCAACATATGGTAACCCGGCGGGGCCACATAAACATGCCCCCCTATAATCGGCTCTTTATCTTCCGGTGTAACCACCGGTAAAGCACAGTAACGAGCCAGTAACCACGGCATACGGTTATCCGCGCTAGCCTGCTGGTGCTGTACCATCAGGATTGGCAAAGGAAAATCCGCGGGCAACACAGACAGAATGTGAATATAGGCATTAAGCCCGCCCCAAGACGCGCCCATAACAATTGCCTTTACTCCCCCTATGCAAGTATTCACGACTATTGGTCGCTGCCCTCCCCGCCCCGTGTCTTGCCAGCTTCATAGGCCGCACGGTGCGCTTGGGCTTCTTTCAATTTTGCTTGCAGCTGGCGTCTCTGTTTATCCAAACCAAGAAAAAAATCTACTTTGCTTTTGAGGATCAGTGGGTCCAATGGTTTGAATAAGTAGTCTACAGCGCCAGCCTGGTAGCCCCTGAAAACGTATTTTTTTTCTTTACTGATCGCCGTCACAAAGATAATCGGGATAGTCTGGGTGTCTTTGCGTTGACGCATCAATTCAGCCACTTCAAAGCCATCCATGCCTGGCATCTGCACATCCAGCAGCACTAAAGAAATATCTTCCTTAAGCAGAATCTTCAACGCCTCCTGCCCCGAGTGCGCTTTCATAAGGATGCGGCCTTCACTTTCCAGAATCGCCTCTAGCGATACTAAGTTAGCTGGCTGATCATCCACTAATAGCAACTTCTGCTCAATCATCAGTTGTCTCTAATCATGCGTGGTGTTGAAACTGCCGTTTGCGAAAAACTCGCAACGACTTGTTGATAACATCGAACGACTCTTCCTGCCCACTGAAACGTAAACTTTCCTTGGTTCCCAAGCACAAGTAACCGCCCATATCTAGACTGTCACTAAACAGCTTGATCACACGCTCCTGTAATGCTCGATTGAAGTAGATGAGTACATTCCGGCACAGGATGACATGCATTTCACCAAAAACCTGGTCTGTTGCCAGATCATGATCGGCAAAGACGATATTGCGTTTCAGTCGCTGCTCCATAATCACGCTGTCATAGCGGGCGGTAAAATAGTCAGATAAAGAATGCTTACCACCGGCCCGCCGATAGTTGTCACCATACTGTTTGACCGCTTCGATGGAGTAAATGCCCTTCTTGGCCGAGGCTAGCACTTTCTTGTCGATATCGGTTGCGTAGATCATGGCCCGGTCGTAAAGCCCTTCTTCCTCTAGCAAAATGGCCATGGAGTAAATCTCTTCCCCGGTGGAGCAGCCTGCGTGCCAGATCTTAATAAACGGGAACGTCTTCAGCACCGGGATAACCTCTTCACGGAAGCTTTGGTAGAAATCCGGATCCCGATACATCTCGGTTACGTTCACCGTCAGCTCATTAAATAAGGTGGTAAAGAAGGACCGGTCGCGCAGCACCTTATCGGTCATCTCCATGATTGAGTCAAAGCCAGACATGGTTAGATGATGCATGATCCTGCGACGTATGGAGGCGCGGCTATAGAAACGAAAATCGTAGCCGTACATCTGATATATCGCCTCAAGCAGCAGGCGAATTTCGATGTCTTCGATGCTAACGTCAGCATCCTCAATCGGACATGTTTGTGCCATAACGTTATCCGCCACGGTGCTTGTTCTTATAAAGTGACTGCAGGCGTATTTTCCAGTCACTACGTATGTAACCAAACTCGCAGCAAAGACGTCAGCTTCGCCATATCTATGGGCTTGGAACAATAATCGTTCGCTCCAGCTTCAATACACTTGGCACGATCATTCTTCATCGCCTTTGCTGTAAGTGCAAGGATTGGCAACTTGCTGAATTGGCTCTGTTCACGAATCCTTGCCATGGCCTCGTAACCATCCATCTCTGGCATCATGATATCCATCAGTACAATATCAATGGATGGATTATCATCTAGGACTTGCAGCGCCTCTCGGCCGTTGTTGGCAATATGGATGGAGAACCCCAATTCTTCCAACTGTGCAGACAGGGCATAGATATTACGCATGTCGTCATCCACGAGCAGTAACTGCTTGCCCTCGAAAATATCACCACGGTGTTCAATGGATTTCACTTTAGGGCGACGATTCGCCGGCAAGGTGGACTCCAGCCAGTGCAGGAAGAGCGACGCTTCATTCAACAATCGCTCATGGGAGCGCTCGGTCTTGAGAATGATGCGATCGGCATATTTACGGAGTTTAGCCTCTTCTTCCCGGCTCATATCCTTGCCCGTGTAGACCACTACTGGAACACGGCCGTAATCGTCATTGGCATGTAAAGTCTCCAGCAACTCAAAACCACTCATGTCCGGCAACGTTAGGTCCAGAATCATGCAATCGAATACGGTGCTCTTCAGAGCATCCAGCGCTTGCTGACCATTGGTGGCTGCGGTGATTTCTACCCCTTTCTGGTTGAATAGCTCACGAATACTTTCATGCTGGATTTGACTATCTTCAACCACCAGAAGGCGGCGAACATTGGTCTCAATGGCTCCTTCAATTTTGGCAAATGCGCAAAGAATATCGTCCTCATTCGCCGGTTTGGACATGAAATCCAGGGCGCCCATTTCCAGCGCCTTATTGCGTTCATCGCGACCCGACAAAAAATGCACAGGGATATCCTTGGTGCGCGGATCGGCCTTAAGCTTTTCCATCACTTCCCAGCCATCAATGCCAGGCAGGCCAATATCGAGGATAATAGCGCTGGGCCGGTAATGGCTTGCGTATTCCAGGCCATCTTCGCCGTCATGACAGACATGCCCCTCAAGCCCATAATCCGAAGCCAACTCGACCAGCACTCGAGCAAACTCGTCATCATCTTCAACAATGAGCACCGTTTTTTCACGCACGACGAAATCGTCTGAATCCGGATTCAGTGGCATCATCGGAGCGGTATGCGCTTGTCCATTATTATTGATGTCCTCGCCTGCGCCGTCGCCAATATTAGTTTCAACCTCGTCAGCTCTGCCCACGGGTAAATACAGGGCAAACGTCGATCCTTGTCCTTCGCCGTCGCTGTAAAGGCCGATTTCCCCTCCCAGGAGACGAGCTAACTCACGAGAGATGGTCAATCCTAGGCCAGTGCCGCCGTATTTACGGCTCGTAGTGCCGTCAGCTTGCTGGAATGCTTCGAAAATCAGTTTCTGTTTTTCACGTGCAATCCCTGTCCCCGTGTCAGTCACCGCAAATTTTAGTGTCTGTCCTGGCACCAGGTGTCGTGAGGGCAAGGTTTCCGAGACATCTGGCTGAGTTAGGCTCAGCATCACCGAGCCATGCTCAGTAAACTTGAGAGCATTAGAGAGTAGGTTCTTGATGATTTGTTCAAGGCGCTGGCGGTCCGTATAGAAGTGGTCAGGCAGGGTGTCGCCGAGCTCAACCTTGAAATCCAAATTGCGGCTCTCCGCCACGTGAGCAAAGTTGCGACGGAAATGTTCAACAATTTCTGTTGGGGATAAATCATCAATGATGACATCCATTTTCCCTTCCTCGATTTTGGAAATATCGAGGATGTCGTTGATCAGGCTAAGCAGATCAGTACCGGCAGAGTGGATGACCTGGGCGTGTTCGACCTGTTTTTCTTCTAAGTTTCCTTTCTTATTCTGCGCTAGAGCATTGGACAGAATAAGAATTGAATTGAGCGGTGTACGCAACTCATGGCTCATGGTTGATAGGAATTCAGACTTGTAACGTGAGGACATTTCCAGCTCGCGAATCTTATCCTCCAGCTCATGGCGCAGCAGTTCAAGCTCATCGTTCTTCTGAGCCATTTCCGACTTCTGTTCGGTGAGCATACGAGCCTGGGCTTCAAGCTCTTCATTCGTAACGCGTAACTCTTCCTGTTGGTTCTGCAAACTTTCTTCCGACGCGCGAAGTGCTTGGGTTTGAGATTCTAGCTCTTCGTTAATGGCCTTCAACTCTTCCTGTTGTTGCTGTAGTCGAGATTCGGATGCAGATAACTCCATGGCCTGCTCTTCCAAGTCTGCATTTACCTGGGCCATTTCTGTTTTTTGTTGTTCCAGCGCTTCCGCCTGTGACTGGGTTTGTTCCAGCATGTTTGCCAGCCGAAAACGGCTCTGTGCGCTATGCAGTGATACAGAAATCATGGAGGCACATTGCTCCATAAAAGCCAGGTCTCCATCATTGAAGTCACGGAATGCACCGATCTCAAGCACCCCTTTTACCTCATCCTCATGGATAACGGGCATAACTACCACGTTACGTGGCTGCCCAGCGCCAGTACCCGAGGCGATACTAATGTAGCTATCAGGCACCTTCTCGAGCAGGATACTCTTGCGTTCCAGTGCGCATTGTCCGACCAGTGATTCGCCCAGCCGGAATTTATTGGCGAGATGCTTGCGCCGCTCCATTGCATAGGAGCTACTCAGGCTGAGAGTCTCAGTATCCGCATCGTAGCTATAAAACGCGCCGACCTGCGCATCCAGAACAGGCACCAAAAAACTCAATATATTATTACCAAGCTGCTCGAATCCCATCTCACCACGCATGCGATTATTTAATTCGGCCAGATGGTTTTTCACTGTTTCCTGTTGTCGATCCTCGGTATGACGCGCAATCAAGGCATCACGCATTTTTCGGATAGCCTGCAGCAGGTAACCCGTTTCATCTTGCCCCCCATTTTCAATATGGGTATCCCATTTACCATTGGCGATATTGTCAGCTGCATCCACTGCCCCTTTCAGTGGCAGCGTAATTGCTCGAGTGACCCACAGGGCAGTTAACGCCAATAACGTGAAAGCGACAAAACCTAGAAACAAGCCAATTTTCTGCGTTCCCAGATTATCCGAACGGCTTCTGTTCAGCGTCTCGCGAAACGCTTTATAGCGCTCTTGCTCAAAGGCTTTCTGGCTGCTTTCGTAGGCATCCTGAAGTGCGCGAACGTGAGATATCCGCTGGGACAGGTGGTCTGGAGTGTCATTAGTGGTAATCAGATTACGGGCCAGCGCAGCGGCTCCGTTGATGTAAGTGGTGAAATGACGACGCAGCTCTTCCACGTCATTGGAAAGAGTTGGATCTGCTTGGCGAATATCCACCAGCCGTTGTTCGAAGGCCGCCGCTCGGGATTGCGCTTGCTCCAGTAAATCCGGATCTGCCTCAGTGATTGATTCAATATAGGATTCACTGATGGTTATGAAATCTACATTGTTAGCGTTAATCAGCTCAAGAATAGGAAAGTCTTGGCTTTCTATCCGCTTCAAATGGTCGATATTGGTTTCAGCAATGTAAAAACTGTAGGCCGCGTAGACTATAAACAACACAACCCCTAGCCCGGCTACAGACAAAATCTTCAGCCGCACAGATAGGTTCTGGAACCAGTTCATTTAAATAGCCCTCATGCCTTTTCCAGCTTGTTATTATTCAGCCCCGATTGAAGCTAAGAATATAGTCTGAGACTAGCAGAAACGGACGGAAAGCGGCAATAAATCATCCGAGCACAATAGGTAGACTGCTTGAAACGGGCTTAAGCGATGAGATCACATGGAGTGTAGTCAGTTAGGCCAAACTGATTAGCGACGAGATTTAAGAAGGATCTACTTTCAGGATGCTGTCGGTGTTAGGGCAGAAATGGGAAAAGGAAAGTGGTGCGGGTAGCCGGACTTGAACCGGCATGACCTAACGGTCGACAGATTTTAAGTCTGTTGTGTCTACCAATTTCACCATACCCGCAGGAAGAGCATCGTACCCAGAAAACGCTGAATAAAAACAGAGGCGGGAATAAACAGCTGTTTTTATTTGTCTTCTATTGTGCCGGCGACACTAACCATTTTCCAGGCTAGGTAGTTTGTCACCACATCACCCCAAAAGGGTGGTAATTGGAGGCGCGGGTCGGAATCGAACCGGCGTACACGGAGTTGCAGTCCGCTGCATAACCACTCTGCCACCGCGCCTTAACTGCTTTAACAAGAAAAAACCTCGGTGTAACCGAGGTTTTCTGAAACTTGGAGCGGGAAACGAGATTCGAACTCGCGACCCCAACCTTGGCAAGGTTGTGCTCTACCAACTGAGCTATTCCCGCTTTTTCTACACCGGAGTCGCGCTCCGTTGCGGGGGTGAATTCTACTCACCCCCCTTCAGGTGTCAACCCGGCATCAGGTGTTTTTTCTGACTTTTCAGGACTTTGACTGACTTTTGAGCAATTGTGGGGCTGCAGCACGCAGATATGACACCATGGACCACAGGGTGAAGGCCGTTGCTAGGTACAGCAGCCCATAGCTCAACCAAAGCCACGGGTTCATAATGATGTCACCGTCTAAAGTAAATTTCGGCTTTTGCGCCAGCAGCAACGTAATCGCCGTCATTTGGGTTACCGTTTTAATTTTGCCCAGCTGACTCACCGCCACCTTTGCGCGCTGACCAAGCTCTGCCATCCACTCGCGCAATGCCGAGACAGTGATTTCTCGAGACACAATCACCATGGCAGGAACGGCCAACCAGGCAGTAGCATGAACTTGCACCAACATCACCAAGGCCACAGCAACAATTAACTTGTCAGCTACTGGATCCAGAAAAGCCCCAAAAGGACTGGTTTGGTTCAGCTTGCGCGCTAGATAGCCATCTAGCCAGTCAGTAATGCCCGCAGCCAGAAACAATAACGCCGCGCAAACATCACTCCAGTGGAACGGCAGATAGAACACCAGCACCAATACGGGAATCGCCAATACCCGAATCAGAGTGAGGATATTCGGCAAATTCAGGATGGGGTGCACTTTCTGCATAGGGAGGGACTACCGACTAGAAGAAATAGGCTATCAGTATAGCGCAAAGGCAGCCGTGACTCATTTCCGATTTTTAGATCAATAAACGCCCCCTCCTAGCGGTGGAACCAATCATAAAGCGTTTGCGCCATTTGCGAATTGATGCCAGGCACCCGAGCAAACTCGCTGGCGGATGCATTTCGCATCTGCTTGAGCCCGCCAAAATGAGTAAGTAAAGCCTTTCGACGCTTAGGGCCAATACCGGGAATTTCATCGAGCGTCGATTGCTTGCGGGCTTTGCCGCGCCTTGCACGGTGTCCTGTCAGGGCAAACCGGTGAGCCTCATCGCGCACCTGCTGCAAAAGATGCAGCGCGGAGTCTGCCGGGCCAGGAATCATTTCTTTCCCGCAAGGCAAGTATAATGCTTCGAACCCCGGCCGCCGGCTAGGCCCCTTACCGATCCCCATCACTCGTATGCTGGCGTGCAGATCCAATTCTTGAACAACTTTCCAGCCACGCTGCATTTGACCCTTGCCGCCATCGATCAGCAGTAAGTCGGGCATGCGCCCTTGCTCTTTCAAAACACGCTGATAGCGCCGCCGAATTGCTTCTTCCAAGGCTTCATAATCATCCCCACCCGCTGCAGGATTTACATTAAAATACCGGTAATCCTGTTTGCGTGCCCCCTGCTGATCGAACACCACACAGGAGGCCACCGCTTTTTCACCTTGCGTATGGCTAATATCGAAACACTCGATGCGGCGAATCGGCTCACTGCTTTCAAGCAGCGTTTCCAGGGCCAGAAAGCGAGCCTCCATGTGTTCCCTTGCCGCCATTTCCGTGGCCATGGATTGCTGGGCATTGGTCTGCGCCATGCTAATCCAGGCGGCCCGGTCGCTGCGCACGCGCCAAGCCAACCGAACTTTCTTAGCCCACTGCTCCTCCAGCGCTTGCTGCAAAGCCTCAGCGCCGGGAATCTCCATACACAGCAATATTTCCTGCGGCTTGACCGGGTCTTCTCTGTCACCAAGGTAATACTGAGAGAGGAACGCCTCGAGGATTTCGCTGCGATCGTCCTCTCCTCGGGTATCAGGTCGGAAGGTGCGATGGCCAAGAATTCGGCCATCGCGGATCATCAGCACCTCGATTATGGCAAGGCCATGACGGGTTTCGATGGCCACCACATCCAGATCGCCTTGCCCGGTTTCTGCGTACTGCTTCTGCTGAACTGCCTGAATCGCCGCCAGCTGATCGCGTAGCAGGGCGGCTTTCTCAAATTCCAGCGCCGCAGCGGCGGCTTCCATATCAGTGCTGAGCTGGTCGGCCACCTCTCGACTCCGCCCATCCAGAAAGTCTGCCGCCATTGTTACCTGACGGGCATAATCCTCTTCGCTCACTAAGCCCACACATGGCGCTGTGCAGCGATTAATCTGATGCTGCAAGCACGGACGAGTGCGATTTCGAAAGTAGCTGTCACTGCAATTGCGAACCTGGAAAATCTTCTCGATTAACGATAGCGCTTCTCGCACCGCACTGCCGCTGGGGTAAGGGCCAAAATACTGGCTCCCCGCCCGGCGGGTTCCCCGGTGAAAGGTGACGCGGGGAAAACGATCAGAACGGGTGATGCGTATATAAGGATAGGATTTGTCGTCGCGAAGCAAAATGTTGTACGGCGGCTTAAGCTCCTTGATGAGTGACTGCTCAAGCAGCAGCGCTTCGACCTCACTGCCTGTCACTGTGGTCTGGATATCGCGAATCCGCCCTACTAGAGCGCGGGTTTTCACGCTCGCCACATTCTTCTGAAAGTAACTGTTTAGGCGTGCCTGCAGATTACGTGCTTTACCCACATACAAAACGCCACCCTCTGCGTCCAGCATGCGATAAACACCGGGTTTGCGGGCACAGTGGAGAAGGAAGTGTTTGGGGTCGAAATTAGACAAGGGGGCATCTCAACACAGTGTGGCGAGGTAATTGTATCAGCACTGCCCTAGCGATTTCCCCCTGTGTAAGGCGCAGCGGTCAGAATACCGAGTTTTCCACTGCATCCAACATGCCATGGCGCACCGCTAGAAGCGCCATTTCCACATCACTAGTCACGCCCAGCTTATCGAATATTCGGTACCGATAGGTATTGACGGTTTTGGGTGAGAGGCAGAGCTTATCTGCCACGTCCTGCACTTTATGACAACTGACGATCATCATCATGATTTGCAATTCACGTTCGGATAGCATGTCCAGCTGTGACCCTTCATCTCCAGAATAGGGCTTGAGCGCCATAACCTGGGCAATCTCCGGGCTAATATAGCGCTGTCCGGTAGCCACAATCTTGATGGCGCGGACCATTTCTTCCAAATCTGCGCCTTTGGTCATATAACCCGCGGCGCCCGCCTTCATCAAGCGCGAAGGAAACGGCTCATCTTCACACATGGTCACGGCAATAACTCGGATTCCCTCATCCACTCGCAGCAACTTACGTGTGGCTTCTAGCCCACCGATGCCAGGCATTTTCAGGTCCATGAGCACCACTTCTGGCGCCAACTCCCGAACCATCTGTATGGCCCGCTCGCCTGAATTCGCTTCCCCGACAACCTGCAAACCATCAACTTCGTCCAGCATTCGAGCAATGCCGGTGCGGACCAGATCATGGTCATCCACTACCAATACTTTGATCATTACTATGCCCCCGGGCAGTTCCCTTGCCCGCCAGTGTGCTATTTTTCTTTCGATTTTATAGGCATAAGACTACCCCTTGTACATCGACGTGCATAGAACGCCGTTAACAAACGGGATACCTCTGGTCAGTTTTTCTCGACCATGCACACTGGCGCCATTAGCCTTTAGTCACGTTGACCAAACAGTCAAAAAAGCGAACCATATAGCAACATGGTCAGTTTCATCTGGCCATTTTTTCAACACGGGTAATGGCCGTCACTAACAACGACAAAAGGCAACTCATGAGCGCAATCATTTTGCTCCTGCTGGGGCTCGGAGGCATGGCCGCTGGCTATTTCGTTTATTCGCGTTTTATTGCATCGCGCATCTATAAACTGGATCCGAATTTTCGCACTCCTGCCCACGCATTTGAAGACGGCATCGATTTTGTTCCCACCAATCGGTACGTGCTTTGGGGCCATCATTTCACCTCAGTAGCAGGTGCAGCGCCTATCGTCGGCCCTGCCATTGCTGTTATTTGGGGTTGGCTGCCTGCCTTTCTCTGGGTAGTGCTGGGCACCATTTTCTTTGCCGGTATCCACGATAGCGGTGCCCTGTGGGCCAGTGTCCGTAACCGAGCGAAATCGGTTGGGGCACTTACCGGCGAAGTGGTTGGCCGCCGTGCGCGCACTGTGTTCATGATCGTTATCTTCCTAGTACTGCTGATGGTCAACGCGGTATTCGGCGTGGTGATCGCCAAGCTGTTGATCAACAACCCCGGCGCCGTTGTCCCTGTCTGGGGGGCCATCGCAGTAGCCTTAGTCATCGGCCAACTTATCTACCGCCGGGTGATTGGATTAGGACTGGTATCGGTGCTCGGTGTTGCCGCCCTGTATAGCTTGATTTATGTGGGACCGAGCGTACCCATAGCGCTGCCTGATCAAGTCATGGGGCTGTCGGCTAACGCCAGTTGGATTCTGTTGTTATTCGCCTATGCCGCAGTGGCCTCTCTACTGCCGGTCTGGATGCTTTTACAACCTCGCGATTACATCAATGGCCTGCAATTGTTTGTTGGCCTAATTCTACTTTACGGCGCGGTTCTGCTGGGCAATCCACACGTGGTCGCGCCCATGATCAACAGCGACATTCCTGCTGGTACGCCCTCACTGATACCGCTGCTGTTTGTCACTATCGCCTGTGGCGCAATCTCGGGCTTCCATGGGCTGGTGGCCTCAGGGACTAGCTCCAAGCAGCTGGACAAGGAAACCGATGCCCGCTTTGTTGGCTACTTTGGCGCCGTGGGTGAAGGTGCCCTGGCACTGGCGGCCATTATTGCCGCCACCGCCGGCTTTGCTTCTTTGGCGGACTGGCAAGCGGTTTATACTGCTTTTGGGCAAGGTAGCCTAACTGCCTTCGTAGACGGCGGTGCGAATATTCTTGCCAACGGTATGGGCATGGATGCAGGCGTAGCCGCCACCCTGCTCACTGTAATGGCGGCGCTTTTTGCCGGCACCACAATGGATACCGGTTTGCGCCTACAACGCTATATTTTTCAGGAATGGGGCGAAATCTATCAACAGAAATGGATGACTCGCCCCCTGCCTGCCACACTACTCGCCGTAGCCAGCTGTTTATTACTAGCGTTTGGCGCCGGCGGTGCAGACGGCTCCGGCGGCCTGCTTATTTGGCCATTATTTGGCACCACTAACCAATTGCTTGCCGGGCTGACCTTGCTGGTCATTACTATCATGCTGGTAAAACGCGGTCGCCCCGCCATCTACACTCTTGCACCGCTGGTGTTCCTGCTGGTGATGACACTTTTTGCCCTGTTGATGCAGCTGAAAAGCTTCTATGAAAAACAAGACTGGTTCCTGTTGGGGCTAGACCTTGTGGTGCTGGTCGCCGCACTCTTGGTGACGCTTGAATGCACCGCTTCTCTCAAACGCGCCTTTAAGGCTCCGCCGGAGACCGTTTAATGGCCACGCCTAGGCAATGGTTTAAGCGTATTAGTGAGCTCAGCGCACAATATTATAATGCGCCCTATCGTGCTGCCATTGCCCGAGCTAAGCGGGATGAGGAAGACCTGTTTATGCTTTTGGTATTCTCGGAAATGATGGGTGTGCCTAATCCCGCCGCTTGGAGCACGCTGGAATTACAGCCCCTGCTAATGGAACGTTTCCATGATTGGCACACCCGCATGGGTATGGAACGCTCGCCCCTTGACCACTTCCGTTGCTGCTGATGACCAACGCCCGAACATTCAACACACTTGATCTAGATGCCCTGCTGGCCTCCCGCGCTTTGCTTATGGTGGGCGGCAAGGGTGGCGTAGGCAAAACCACCACCGCCTCAGCCCTAGCGGTCCGTGCAGCAGACCAGGGGAGCAAGGTGTTGCTGGTCTCCACGGACCCAGCCCACAGTCTGGCAGACGCCTTTAATCGCCCTATCGGCAATCAACCGACCGTTCTTTCTCCCGGTTTAACCGCGCTAGAGCTTGACCCGGATGACGAAGTAGAGGCGTACCTAGAACGAGTAAGTGCGCAAATGCGCCGATTCGCCACGCCGGATCAATTTCGTGAGCTGGATAAACAGCTACGCCTCAGTCGACAGTCGCCTGGAGCCCAGGAGGCAGCCTTGCTGGAACGTATCTCCCGGTTGATTGATGAGGACAGTCACGACTACGATCTGCTGATCTTTGACACTGCTCCCACCGGCCACACCCTGAGATTATTAAGCCTTCCAGAAGTGATGGCCGCCTGGACCCAAGGCCTGCTTCGGCACAGCGAAAAAGCGCGTAAGCTGGGTCAAGTGCTGGGCCATCTTACCCCAGAGAAAAGCATAGACAGCCCCCTACAGGACCCCACCGAGCACGCCACCAGCGGCTTGGATCCACGCAGCCAGGAAGTGGCCGACACCCTCATGGCGCGACAGCGCCTGTTTAATCGCGCCCGCCGTCAGCTCACCAACCCGAGCCATACTGCTTTTATTTTCGTGTTGACCCCTGAACGGCTGCCCATTCTCGAAACCCGGCGCGCGGTAGCCTCGCTCCAGGAGCATGCCATCCCAGTGGTCGGCGCCGTGGTCAACCGGGTGCTGCCTGATGCCGCAGAAGGCCCCTTTTTCGCTGCACGCCACGCACGCCAAAAAGCGCACATGGAAGAGCTAGCCAACGCGTTGGGCTCACTGCCTCGCAAGGATGTGGCGTTACAGAAAGATGATATTCAGGGCTTGGAGGCAATCCGACAATTTGCCGGATTACTGGGGAACGTTGATCGCTAGGCATTAGCCCGATCCTGCTGCGTGGGCCCAGTTGCGCCGCAGAACAGCATAAAAAAAGCCCGCACTCATTTGAGTGCGGGCTTTTTATTTGGCGGAGGGGGTGGGATTTGAACCCACGGACGGTCTCCCGTCGCCGGTTTTCAAGACCGGTGCATTCGGCCACTCTGCCACCCCTCCAAGGTGGCAGCAATAATACATGAGCAATAAGGCCAGTCAACGGCGCAGCGGCAATACTGTGCATGACTGGTTAGGTTTTAATCAGTACGGCTTAATTATTCAGTCATCAGCTGAAATAACAGCGGAGGATTGGTTGTTTAGCGTGCCCGTATTGGGCTTGGCTGACTCCCATCTACGAACACACCTGCGAGCACCATGAAAACCTTGTTTAGCGCTTGATTTTGGGCTCCCCGCCCTTATGATCACAGGTACAATTAGCAAAGATGAGTGAAATCATGAATAACCCGACTAACCCCTACTCTGCCCCCCACCAGCACGGCATTGCCGTTTCCGGGGAGCGAGCGGCCCAGGTACTGAAAAACACCTATATGCTGCTGGGGCTGTCACTCGTCGTGGCAACCAGCGCGTCTTGGTTTGCCATGGCCAGCAACATCGGTTTCGTCAACGTGTGGCTGACCATCGGCGTCTACTTTGGTTTGCTGCTCGCCACCAACGCACTGCGTAACAGTGCCTGGGGCATTCTGGCTGTCTTTGGCCTGACTGGCTGGCTGGGCTTTACCACCGGCCCGATCATCAATATGTATACCCAGATTCCTGGCGGCATGGAAATTGTGACCACGGCTCTGGCAGGTACAGCCGGTATTTTCGTGGCGATGTCTGCCATTGCTCTGGTAACCCGCAAGGATTTCAGCTTCCTCACCAACTTCATCATGATCGGTGTTTTAGTGGCGTTCGGGGCAAGCATCGCCAACATCTTCTTCGCGATTCCGGCTCTAAGCCTGGCGGTATCCGCTGCCTTTGTGCTGCTCTCTTCCCTGCTCATCATGTGGCAGACCAGCGCTATCATCCATGGCGGTGAAACCAACTACATCATGGCGACCGTCACCCTGTTCGTATCCATCTACAACCTGTTTATGTCCTTGTTGCACCTATTGACGGCGCTCAGCGGTAACGATTAATGCGTTTCTCGCTACTGGTCAATGCGGCGGCAGAATCTGCCGCCGCATTGACCGCCCTTCACACCGCACAAGCGCTACACAACCCCTCCTCTGACCATCAACTCTATTGCTTGTTTCTCTACCGCGATGCGGTGCATCTGGCCAATCGCCATGCTTGGACTGGCGACGCAGAGCAGGCCAGTGCCGCCCAGCAGTGGCAGCAATGGATTGCCAGCCAGAGCGTTGAGGCGATGGTATGCGTCGGTGCCGCCCAGCGTCGTGGTGTCGTTGACTCAAACGCCGCAACCACTCTGGCTGAGGGCTTCTCTCTTGCCGGGTTAGGCCAATGGGCGGATGCACTTATTAATAGCGACCGGGTGATTCAGTTTGGCTAGCCAGACCCTGTTTATTGCCACCGGCAGTCAGCCGTTTTCCAGCCAATTTCAGGAAATGCTGGATATGTTGCTTACCGGTGCGGCGTTCGGTCAAGCCACCACGCTCTGGCTGACACCGCCCTGTCTTGCCATGTTACGGTTATGCCCCAATCAAACGCTGGCCCAGCTGGCTGAATTTGGTGTTCGCTGTGTGGTGGACAGTGATGAAGACTGCCCTGTTCCCGCGGACGCTCTTTGTGCGGACGAGCTGTTATCATTACGTACCCAATGCCATCAAATTCTGGTTTTCTGAATGTTGCACCTGCTGGGATTCTCTCCCGACAATTACAGCCTATGGCAGCGCTTTAGCACGCTTTACAGCAAAGGCGATGTCTGTGTTTTCACCGATGCAGGCCTATTACTTGCATCACAGCTGACACTGAAAGGCGATGGCTACCTGCTCGCGCATCCAGCATTGCAGTTGCCCGACAGCACTTTGCCAGTGATTGATCATGCCCAACTGGTGGAGCTGATAGCCGAGCACGGCGCCTCTACCAGCTGGTATTGAATGACATTTTCACGGGCTTTGCTTTACCGAGTACGCCCGCCCCTCTCTGCGAGACGGAATCATGACTGAACATGCCTTTGCGCCTTTTGTGCGTACTCTGGGCCGCGGCAAACGCGCCCGCCGCAGCCTCACCCGCGAAGAGGCCCGTGAGGCCATGCAGGCCATCCTTGATGGAGACGTCGAAGATATCCAACTCGGCGCCTTTCTGATGTTGCTGCGCGTAAAAGAAGAAACCCCCGATGAGCTGGCGGGCTTTCTCGATGCTTGCCGCCCGGCTTGCTACCAGGCGCTTGGCGAACTGCCCGCCGTGGATCTGGACTGGCCCAGCTATGCCGGCAAGAAAAAACATCACCCCTGGTATTTGCTCGCCACCGTGCTGCTAGCGGCCAATGGTATCCGCACCTTGCTACATGGCGGGCCGGCGCACACGCCGAATCGGGTCTATACCGATGCGCTTCTACCGAAGCTGGGCTTGCCCGTTGCCGACACTGTGACACAGGCCCAGGCGCACCTTGAAACACACGGGCTTGCCTATCTGCCCCTCGAGCAGTTCTGCTCGCCATTGTCGCGCATGCTCACCCTGCGCCACTTCCTAGGATTACGCTCGCCGATCAACACATTGGCCCGCAGCCTCAACCCCGCCCAGGCACCACTGTCCATGCAGAGCGTTTTCCACCCGGCCTATATTGAGCTGCACCAAGGTGCCGCCGCCCTAGCCGGTGACCAGGATCTACTGCTGTTCAAAGGTGAAGGGGGCGAGCTGGAAATCCGCCCGGATGCACGCACCCAAATTCAAGGCATTCGTCATGGCCAAGCGCTGCAAAGCGCGGTGCTCGACAGCACCATACCTCGGCAGACTCCGCCGGATGCCCCCAGTGCAGAAACGCTCTTGAAGGTGTGGCGCGGGGAAACCTGTGATGAGTACGGTGAACAGGCGGTGATTTCTACCGTAGCGGTGGCACTGTGGGGCCTAGACAAGGCAGATTCATTGCAGAGTGCGTTAAAAGAAGCCGCCGCTTTGTGGGAAAAGCGCGATAAAAAACGGCTCTAATGACACCTATCGGATTGTGCGAATTGTGCGAATTGTGCTCTTAGGTATTCGCCCTACAAACAGTGCGTTGTAGGGCGTGTCAAACGTAGCCGTAATGCGGTATTGAAGCGATCAGGGTTTGAACCAACCAAATTTAGGATGCAGGCTGACCACGCTGCCAACAATTATCAGGGTGGGGGCGTGAATTTCACGGCCTTCGATATCGTCAGGTAGCTGATCTAGCCTGCCGGTAATCACCTCCTGAAGGTTAGTCGTGCCTCGTGACACCAGCGCGATGGGTGTGTCGCCCCCACGGCCGTGGGCGATCAGCTGGCTGCAGATTTCTCGCAAGCCCACCAACCCCATATAAAATACCACTGTCTCAGTTTCGCTGACTAAATGTTTCCAATCCAGATCCACCGAGCCATCTTTACGATGCCCGGTGACGAATCGCACGGATTGAGCATGGTCACGATGGGTTAGTGGAATACCCGCATAGGAAGCGCAGCCGCTGGCCGCAGTAATGCCTGGCACCACCTGAAAATCGATACCTTCCGCCACAATCAGGTCAATTTCTTCACCGCCACGGCCAAAGATAAAAGGATCCCCGCCTTTCAACCGGCAAACCTTCTTGCCTTGTTTAGCGTAATGAACCAGCAACTCGTTGATGTTGTCCTGGGGCAGCGCGTGCTTGTCACGGGCTTTACCCACATACACCAGCTCCGCATCGCGACGGGCCAGATCTACAATACCCTTGCCGACCAGGCGATCGTAGAGCACCACATCGGCTTTTTGCAGCAAACGCAGCGCTCGGAACGTGAGCAAGTCCGGATCCCCAGGGCCAGCACCCACCAGATACACTTCGCCTCGGCTAAGGGTTGTTGCGTCGGCAGATTCGATCGCAGCGGCGAGCATGGCTTCTGCCTCACTGTCCTTGCCGGCCAGCACTTTTTCCACGACTGGGCTATCCAGTGTTTGCTCCCAGAATAAACGCCGGGCACCGATGTTACTGAGCTTGTCTTTCAAGGGCTGACGGAAACGCGCCATCAGGTCAGCCAGTCTTCCCCAGCGCGCCGGCAAAGTGGATTCCAGCTGGGCTCTTAGTTTCCTGGCCAGCACTGGCGAAGCACCGGAGGAGCTGATACTGATTAACACCGGGGAACGGTCGACAATGGCCGGAAAGATGAAATCACCCAGCGAAGGATCGTCGACCACATTCACGGGCAAACCCCGTTGCTGGGCCTGTTTTGCTATCTCAGCATTGGTACTGCGATCATCGGTGGCACAAATAACCAGAGCGACCCCGTCTAGATCTGCGCTTTCAAACGCCCTGACCACGCAGGAACCGCCGCTACGCACCACAATATCGAGCAGCTCATCGCATACTTGCGGGGCAACTACAGTCAAAATCGCACCTGATCGGTGCAGAAGGCGCCCCTTGCGCAACGCCACTTCGCCGCCGCCGGCCAACAAAGCCACCTTGCCTTGTAAACGCCAGCTGATCGGTAGAAATTCCATGCTTGCTCCCAGTAAACGCCAGACGCTGAGTGAATGATGCCTGACACAAACAGCGGCAAGCCTGTGTTAAAGGCATGCCATGCGACGAACGCAATGGTCGTCGTTTGTGCCTGAGCAACACTATTTCAGGCGTTCCAGACCTCTCATGTAGGGACGCAGTGCCTCAGGAACAGTTACTGAACCATCATCGTTCTGATAATTCTCCAGTATCGCTACTAAAGTACGCCCTACTGCCAGAGCAGACCCATTCAAGGTATGTACCAATTCGGGTTTACCGGTTTCCGGGTTGCGCCAGCGAGCCTGCATGCGACGTGATTGATAATCACGGAAGTTGGAACAGGAAGAAATTTCCCGATAGCACTGCTGGCTGGGAAGCCAGACTTCGATGTCATAGGTTTTGGAAGACGAAAAGCCCAAATCACCGCCACAAAGAATCACCACTCGATATGGCAAATCCAGTTTCTGTAAAATGGCTTCCGCATGGCCGGTCAGTGCCTCCAGCGCCGCATCGGACTCTTCAGGGCGAACCATCTGCACCAGCTCCACTTTTTCGAACTGATGCTGGCGAATCATACCGCGGGTATCTCTACCGTGGCTGCCCGCTTCAGAACGAAAACACGGTGTATGACAGGTATAACGACGGGGCATGGTGTTCGCTTCGAGAATTTCATCCGCGGCCAGATTAGTCACCGGCACTTCAGCGGTGGGAATCAAATAGAGTTCACGCTCACCTTCTATTTTAAACAGGTCTTCAGCGAACTTGGGTAGCTGGCCAGTTCCTCGTAGCGCTTCCGGCCCCACTAGGAAAGGCACGTACACTTCCTGATAGCCATGCTCGTCGCTGTGTATATCCAGCATAAAATCAATCAGCGCCCGGTGCATGCGGGCTAGGCCACCGCTCATCACTGCAAAACGTGCACCGGAAAGCTTAGCCGCGCGTTCAAAATCGAGCCCGCCCTCCAGCGCTTCACCAATATCCACATGGTCCTTCGGCTCAAACGGCAGTGTTTTCGGTGTGCCCCAGCGGCGCACTTCCACATTGTCGTCTTCATCATTGCCTGCAGGTACGGCTTCTTGCGGGACGTTGGGAATGCCCATCAGGTATTCACGAATTTCGTCCTGAATCGCCTTGGCACTGGCCACTTCCTTATCCAGTTCTGTATCAATGGTCTGCAGGGCGTCGGCCACCTGTGCCTTAGCCTCATCCACCGCCATACCGGACTTAATCAACTCGCCCACCTGCTTGGAAGCTTTCTTGCGATCCGCCTGTAATTCCTGGGAGCGCATATCTGCTTGCTTGCGCTTGGCATCCAAGGCGGCAAATTCCTCCAGGTCCAGGGTGTAGCCGCGTTTGCTCAACGCCGCCTTGATCGCTTCACCGTCCTGCCGCAAGGCACGAATATCCAGCATGTATTTCTTACTCCAAAATCAGAAAAGGCTGAGTTGAAAGTTTAAACTTTCAGCTTCCCCATGTTATTCAAAAAACAGTCGACCCAATGCTAGGCCCGCTATGCCCAACAACAAACAGGCCCCAACAGACCCCACCGCGTAACCGGCGGCAAGTATAAAGGCCCGCGCTTCCACCATCCGCACTAATTCAAACGAAAACGTAGAAAAGGTGGTCAGTGCGCCGAGCATGCCGGTCATCAATGCCAGCCGCCACACATCTCCCACTGGCAGGCTAGCCAACATGATAGCCAGCAGGCCGAACAGGAAACTGCCTGCCAAGTTCACTCCGAAAGTGGCCCAAGGCCACGAGGGCATAGACGGAACGCCAAGCCATAAGCTGGTGGCGAAACGCAGGCAGGCGCCAACGGCGCCACCGATGGCTACCGCTATCCACGGCAGCATGCCGCCTTCGGTAATCGCTGATAACGACATTATTTTCGCTTCCCGTAGCGGGTCCAGTCACTGCTGGCGTTTAATTCTCGTAGGCGGGCCAGCTTTTCTGCCACTTTGATCTCAAGCCCACGATTCACCGGTTCATACAGCCGTGTGTCTTGAAGGCTGGCCGGGAAGTAATTTTCCCCAGGCACAAAAGCGTCCGGAAAATCATGGGCGTAATGATACTCGGCGCCAAAGCCTTCGTCTTTCATAAGCTGAGTGGGTGCATTGCGTAGGTGCAAAGGCACCTCATCGGTGGGTTGCTGCCGGACCAGCGCCCGAGCCTGATTATAGGCGTTATACACCGCATTGCTTTTCGGCGCGACAGCCAGATAGGCAATAGCCTGGGCGATGGTCAACTCGCCTTCCGGGCTGCCTAACCGCTCCTGCACATCCCAGGCTTGCAGGCACAGCGTCAATGCCCGCGGGTCCGCATTGCCAATGTCTTCACTGGCCATACGTACCACGCGGCGAGCAATGTAGAGCGGGTCGCAGCCGCCATCGAGCATACGAGCGAACCAGTATAGGGCCGCATCCGGGTCGGAACCGCGGACGGATTTATGCATGGCGCTGATTTGGTCATAAAATAGGTCGCCGCCTTTGTCGAACCGGCGAACGGCATCACGAAGCACTTCACGCATCAGGTCCGCGTCGATATTTGGCACGTCCACATCAGCCAGGTCTGCAGCCACTTCAAGCATGTTCAGCAACCGCCGGGCATCGCCATCGGCATAGTTGAGCAACAGCTCGGTCGCTTGTGCATCTAGCTGCATGCCATTAAGTGCTGGATCATGCAGCGCACGGACAAGCAACCCACTCAGATCTTCCGGCGCCAGCGCGCGGAGCCGGTAAACCCGTGCTCGCGATAACAATGCGTTATTAAGCTCGAACGAAGGGTTTTCGGTAGTAGCGCCGATGAAGGTGATGGTGCCCTCTTCCACATGGGGTAAAAACGCATCCTGCTGGGCCTTGTTGAAACGATGAACTTCATCCACAAACAAGACCGTGCGCCGCCCCTGGCCCAGTCGAATCTGAGCTTGCTCCACCGCCGCACGAATATCTTTTACCCCGGACAACACCGCAGACAAGGTGATGAAGGCAGCATCCACGGTTTGCGCCATGATTAATGCCAGGGTGGTTTTACCCGTCCCCGGCGGACCCCACAAAATCATCGAATGTAGCTGGCCCCGGTCCAGCGCCTGGCGCAATGGCTTGCCTTCACCCACCAGGTGCTGCTGACCTACATAGTCGTCCAAGCGAGTCGGCCGCAGGCGAGCCGCCAGGGGCTGAGCCTGTTGGGCAGCATCAAGGGCAAAAAGATCGCTCATGGAAAAACGCCTACTGGTGACTAGACAACGACCGGGTGCCCCGGCCGTTACCCGCCATTACTGTTGTTGCTGAATGACATCCGTGCCTTCCGGCGGATCGAAGTGGAACAAACTGCTATCAATACCGTCATTTAGGGTTAAGCCGATGAAATCAATCACAGTCTGCTGGCCCAATGCATCCTGAAGGCGCATGGACGCTGGCTGCCCCCCCTTGAAGGTGACGTCCAGTTGATCGAATAGCGGGTCCTGGCCTTTCGGAGTCAATCGGTAGGTTACTTCAGCCCCCCGATTGTCGCGCTCAGAGATGGTAAAAGCCTTGGCCACATCCGCAGGTTTGCCGCCAAACAGTAGCGCCGGAGTCTGTCCCAGATCCTGACTCAGCGGCCGCACTACCACTTGCTCTAGGTCCTTATCGTACACCCAGACGGTAGTGCCGTCCGAGGCCGCCATCTGCTCATAGGGTGTTTCGGTCAGCCAGTAAAAACGGTTACCTCGTGCTACTTGAAACTTGCCCAAAGCTTCCTGCATGTGCGTTCCGCTCTGGTCCAGCACTACCTGCTCAAACCCGCCTTTCATGGATTCAAGCGTTTGCAAACGGCCTAACAAATCGTCCGTGGCATCGCCCCATGCGGTGGGCGAAAATAACACGGCGGGGACCATAGCCAAGGTTAACAGCAACTTTTTCATTCAAACTCCTATTTGACCGGCGGTGGCGCGATCACTTCACGCTGGCCATTGTTACCGGCCTCTGTGACTACCCCAGCCATTTCCATGGCTTCCACTAAACGGGCCGCTCGGTTGTAGCCAATTTTTAGTTTTCGTTGCACCGATGAAATCGACGCTCGCCGGGATTCGGTGACAATAGCCACGGCATCATCATATAGCGGATCATTTTCGTCATCGCTACCTTCACCGGCGCTCTCCATACCGGGCATCGGCGCGTTAAGGTCACTGCCACCCTCCAGGATTTCTTCCAGATAGTTAGGCTTACCGCGTTTACGCCAATCGTCACAAACCCGGTGCACCTCTTCATCTGAGACAAAGGCGCCGTGAACACGTTCCGGAACACTGGTGCCGCCGGGCAAATAAAGCATGTCACCATGGCCAAGCAGCTGCTCTGCTCCGCCTTGGTCTAGCACCGTGCGCGAATCGATCTTTGATGACACTTGGAAACCAATCCGTGATGGCACGTTAGCCTTGATCAGGCCGGTGATCACATCCACCGACGGGCGCTGAGTGGCGAGAATCAGGTGGATGCCAGCAGCACGGGCTTTCTGCGCGATCCGGGCGATCAGCTCCTCCACCTTCTTACCGACAATCATCATCATGTCAGCGAATTCGTCGATCACGATGACGATATAGGGCAGATGCTCCGCTAGCGGTGCTTCTTCGTCCAGGTTCATTGGGTCGTCAGGCTTCCACAGTGGGTCCTTCAGCGGCTCGCCCTTCTTCTTGGCCTCTTCGACCTTGCGGTTATAGCCGGAAATGTTACGCACGCCCATGGACGCCATCAGCCGGTAACGGCGCTCCATTTCACCCACACCCCAGCGCAGCGCACCGGCCGCCTCTTTCATGTCAGTCACCACCGGCGTCAGCAAGTGAGGAATCCCGTCATAAACCGCCAGTTCCAGCATCTTCGGATCAATCAGAATCAGCCGAACATCGTCCGGGCTGGATTTGAACAGCATGGACAGCAACATGGCGTTCACGCCCACGGATTTACCGGACCCGGTGGTGCCTGCTACCAGCAAGTGGGGCATTTTTGCCAGATCGGCCATTACCGGGCCACCGGAAATGTCCTTGCCCAAGGCCATGGTCAAAGGGGACGGGGCTTGATCAAACATCTGTGTGCCGACCACTTCGGTAAAGCGGATCATTTCCCGCTGCTCGTTGGGAATCTCGATTCCCACTGTGGTTTTACCGGGGATCACTTCCACCACTCGCACACTGATGACTGCCAGCGAGCGGGCCAGATCCTTGGCCAAATTAGTGATTTTGGAGACCTTAATTCCTGGCGCAGGCTGAATTTCGAAACGGGTAATTACCGGGCCAGGCTGGACCGCCACCACTTGCGCATCGATGTTGAAATCCTTGAGCTTGATTTCCAGCAGACGTGACATGCCTTCAAGGGCATCGTCGGAATAACCGCCCTTGCTCTCTTCTACCGGATCCAGCAAAGCAATTGGTGGCAGCTCACCGGTGACTTCCGTGGTGAACAGCTTCTGCTGCTTCTCTTGCTGTACTCGTGCACTCTTTTCCACCGGCTTGGCCGGCTTGGCGATTTTTGGCGGGGTGCGACTTTCCGCTTTCTTTTTCGCTTCGCTGATCACCTTGGCCCGCTTTTCGTGAGCATCTTTTTTCTGTCGTTGCTCTTCGCGCTGCCGTTTGCGGGCCAGCCACCAAGCAGGCACTTTCTCAATAGCCCCTAACACTAAAGCACCGAGCCCTTCGGCCAGTGCAATCCAGGACAAGTCGGTAAATATCGTTACCCCGATCAGAAACAACGCCACCATAATCAGGGTGCCGCCCAGCGGGTTAAACCCTGCCAAAGACGCAGCCCCGACTTGATGGCCAAGAATGCCCCCCGCCCCTTCAGGCAAACTCTCTCCCACCGTGAAATGCATGTAGGACAAGGCTGTTCCAGCGAGCATAGTGAGAATGAATCCAACCAGCCGCAAACTGAACAATGGCCAACTGCCTGGTAGACCCGCATGGCGTTCACGCAATACCTTACCGGCCCAGAAGCCCACCAAGACGGGGAAGAGGTATGCCATGTAGCCGAACAATCCCAGCAACAGATCAGCACTGAACGCCCCTGCACGGCCTGCGGCGTTGCGCACGGCATCCACATTGCCCACAAAAGTCCAACCGGGATCACGGCTATCGAAACTGATCAACGCCAGCAGCAGGTAAAGGGAAAAGGCGATCAATGCGATCACCATACCTTCCACCAAACCGCGCTTAAGATGGCGGGAAAACCCGGACTGTCCTTGCCCGGAAACCGTTTTGCTCACGCCTTGCCCCTCGATAAAGTCAAACTATGAGATAAAGAATAGCTGATAACGAATTGAAATTATTGCGATTGTAGTCAATCGCGATGGGAGCAGCCAGCTTTGACCCTCCCTGTGCGCCCAAGCGCACCGCATTATTGCACACATTCCATATGCTCTGCGGCGGCGCGCCCCTGGCCGTCATTCTCCCTATTGCACTGATAGCCCATGATCAGGCTTCACGGGACCGGCGTTTTCCGGTACTTTTCTCTGCCTTGAACGTGCAGGGTTTGCCCCCACTGTTGGCATAGCTAAGTCAGCCTTCCATGGCATGACTGACTTCCTGCAACCATCTACGTATCTACTGGAGTAACACATGAGCGACGTGCAGCACCATCGGCTGATTATTCTGGGCTCAGGACCGGCGGGTTACACTGCGGCTGTCTACGCTGCCCGAGCCAACCTGAAGCCGGTAGTGATTACTGGGATCCAGCCCGGTGGCCAGCTCACCACGACGACTGAAGTGGATAACTGGCCCGGTGATGTGGAAGGACTGCAGGGACCAGACCTTATGGTGCGCATGCAGCAACACGCCGAGCGATTTGATACGCAAATGGTATACGACCATATCAATGAGGTGGACCTCAAACAGCGCCCTGTCGTTCTTAAAGGCGACAACGGCACTTACACCTGTGACGCCCTGATCATCGCCACCGGCGCTACAGCCATGTACCTGGGGCTGGAATCAGAGGCAGCATTCATGGGTAAAGGGGTTTCCGCCTGCGCCACCTGTGACGGTTTCTTCTACAAGGGCCAAAAAGTGGCCGTGGTCGGCGGCGGCAACACTGCCGTTGAAGAAGCGCTGTACCTTTCTCACATTGCTGAGCATGTAACGCTTGTACATCGCCGCGACAGCCTACGCGCCGAAAAAATCCTCCAGGACAAGCTGCTCGCCAAGGACAACATCTCCGTTGAATGGGACCACACTCTGGAAGAAGTACTGGGTGATGACAGCGGCGTCACCGGCATGCGCATCAGATCCACGAAAGGCGAAGGCAGCAAAGATCTGGATCTGCAAGGGGTCTTTATTGCCATCGGGCACAAACCCAACACGGATATTTTTACCGGCCAGCTGGAAATGAAAGACGGCTACATCAAGATCGCTAGCGGCACCGAAGGCAATGCCACCGCCACTAGTGTAGAAGGGGTGTTTGCTGCTGGAGACGTGGCTGACCATATCTACCGCCAAGCAGTCACCTCCGCGGGGGCAGGCTGTATGGCCGCCCTGGATGCTGAACGCTTCCTGGACCACCTGAAAAACTAGTCCCGCAAACGAGGGCCGCGATTATGGTGCCATGGCTGGAACCCGGGGAACCCTTCCCTGATACGCGGCTCGCCCTCACCGACCCAGACGGCCTACTGGCTGCTGGGTCGGACCTTAGCCCTTATACTCTTCTAAGGGCTTACTCGACCGGCATCTTCCCTTGGTATGACGCTGAATCTCAGCCGATACTTTGGTGGAGCCCCGCCCCGCGCTGCGTAATCCAACTGGAACAACTGCATGTCAGTCGCAGCTTGGCACGCCATCTGCGCCGTGCTGATTTCACCGTGACCTTCGATCGTGCCTTTGAAACAGTGATGCGCACCTGTGCCGCCCCACGGCAAGACGAAGCCGGCACCTGGATAAGCGAAGACATGCTAGCAGCCTACTGCCGATTACATGAGCTCGGCTATGCCCATAGTGTGGAAATCTGGCAGAACGGTGCGCTGGCCGGGTGTCTCTATGGCATCCAGTTGGGGCAGATGTTTTTTGGTGAATCCATGGCATCACCGCAGCGCAACGGCTCCAAGGTTGCGCTGGTGGCGTTACGCAATTTCGCCCGGAAACTGGATATCCAGCTGCTTGATGCGCAAATCGAGAATCCACATCTCATGTCCATGGGTGCCGAGATGATGCCAAGAAGCGCCTTCGAAGCCCATCTTCAACGCTGGATTCCCAGCCAGCCGGCACCTAGCCACTGGCCCGGCGACCGCTTTGACTGGCCAGACCTACAGGCTGCGCATCAGGCTTTTTAGCGCCCCGCAGCTAAGCTACACTTAGCACCATGACTGACTTATCCACACTGCGCTTTTTTCGCACCCCAGCCCATGGCTGCAGTTACCTAGAAGACCGCCAGGCGTCTACTCTGTTTGTGGACCCCCAGGCGGCGCTATCACCGGAGCTTTATAGCGAACTGAGCCTGCTGGGATTTCGTCGCAGCGGTGACTACCTGTACCGCCCCCATTGCGACAGTTGTAATGCCTGTATTCCAGCCCGAGTGCGGGTGGATGACTTCCTCCCCCGCCGCCGTCACCGTCGTATCCTCAAACACAATGCGGATCTGACCGTGCACCGCGAGCCTGCTCGCTTCAGTCGTGAGCTGTACACCCTTTATGCGGCCTATATCAACGATCGCCACGGTGACGGCGACATGTACCCGCCTTCGGAGGAACAGTTCACCAATTTTCTTACCTGCGAATGGGCCGACACGCATTTCTACGGATTTCGCGAGAAGGGAAAGCTGCTGGCAGTGGCCGTTACCGACCAACTTAATGACGGCCTATCCGCCGTGTACACATTTTTCGACCCAATCCTGCCAGAACGCAGCCTGGGTGTTATGGCCTTGTTGTGGCAGATTGAACAGTGTCAGCGACTGCGGCTTCCTTACCTGTATTTAGGCTACTGGATTCGCCAATGCCAGAAGATGAGCTACAAAAACCAGTACCAACCCCTGGAGATTCTTGCCAGCGGCAGCTGGAAAGAGCAGTCGGAGCCCAATGATTCCGTGGATTGAGCCTATTCTTGCACCCATTTCCCAACTTCTTTTGCAGCCAGCGCCCTTTTACGGCACAATTGCGCGTCGCTAATAGCCGGTAACCCAAGGTAATTGTTGGATGGCGAAAGAAGAGCAAATCGAACTTGAAGGTGTCATCGTTGATACTCTGCCTAACACGATGTTTCGTGTGAAGCTGGACAACGGTCATGTAATTACGGCCCATATCTCCGGGAAGATGCGTAAGTTTTATATCCGCATCCTCACAGGGGATCGTGTAAAAGTGGAAATGTCTCCCTATGACCTCACCAAGGGACGCATCACTTTCCGGATGAAATAGTCTGGAACGGCTTCGGCCGATACACCAACAAAAAAACCCGGTATAGCCGGGTTTTTTTGTTGGTGTTTGATAATAAAGAGCAACAGGGCGCGCACTCTAACAAAGAAAACGCCCTGCTCCCTCCTATTTAAGCAGGTTCGGCCGTGGTCGCTTCCACAGAAAGCACCAGGTCCCCGTCTTTCTCAGTGACATTGACCTGCCCACCGGCACCGGCCAATTCACCGAACAGCAGTTTCTCTGCCAACGGTTTCTTGATTTTTTCCTGTAACAAACGCGCCATGGGGCGTGCCCCCATATCTTTGTCGTAACCCTTTTCAGCTAACCAGGTGCGGGCTGCATCATCCACATTCAATACCACTGCGCGCTCATCCAGCTGGGCCTGTAATTCCACCAGGAACTTATCGACCACACCCAAGATAACCGTGCTGGTCAACGGCAAGAACTGAATCGTGCCATCAAGACGATTGCGGAACTCCGGTGTGAAAACCTTCTTGAGCATTTCCATGCCATCGGTGCTGTTGTCCTGCTCAGTAAAGCCGATAGAGCGCTTGTTGAGCACCTCCGCGCCCGCATTGGTGGTCATAATCAAGATCACGTTACGGAAGTCCGCCTTGCGGCCGTTATTGTCGGTCAGCGTGGCATTGTCCATCACCTGCAGCAGGATATTGAACACTTCCGGGTGAGCTTTCTCGATTTCATCCAATAGCAACACACAGTGTGGCGTTTTGGTGATCGCCTCGGTCAGCAAACCGCCCTGATCAAAGCCCACGTAGCCGGGAGGCGCGCCAATCAGGCGGCTCACCGTATGGCGTTCCATATATTCGGACATATCAAAGCGTACCAGCTCCACACCCAAGGCACGGGCCAGTTGCCGGCTTACTTCCGTTTTACCCACCCCAGTGGGCCCGGCAAACATGAAGCTACCGATGGGTTTATGTTCACCCTTCAAGCCAGCGCGGGACAGTTTGATGGCTGCCGAAATGGTATCAATGGCCTCATCCTGACCAAAGACGGTCATCTTCAGGTCACGCTCCAGATTGCGCAGCAACTCCTTGTCGGATGACGACACTTGCTTGGGAGGAATACGGGCAATTTTAGCCACCATATCTTCCACATCGGTTTCTTCGATAGTGTGTTTGCGCACGTCCTGTGGGCGCAGCCTCTGCCAAGCGCCCACTTCATCGATCACGTCGATGGCCTTATCCGGCAAATAGCGATCATTGATATAACGGGCGCTCAGCTCCGCCGCCGCTTTCAAGGCTCCGTCCGTGTAGCTGACATCATGATGGGCTTCAAAACGGCTCTTCAGCCCTTTTAGGATGCCAACCGTGTCTTCAACAGACGGCTCAACCACATCAATCTTCTGGAAACGACGAGACAGCGCCCGATCCTTCTCGAATACACCGCGGTATTCCTGGAAGGTGGTTGAACCCATGCATTTCAGTTCACCGGAGGCTAACAGCGGCTTCAATAGGTTGGAGGCATCCATGACCCCACCGGAGGCGGCACCGGCACCAATAATGGTGTGAATCTCATCGATAAACAGGATCGAATTAGGCTCTTTCTTCAGCTCGCCCAACAGGGTTTTCAAGCGTTTTTCGAAATCCCCACGGTACTTGGTGCCAGCCAGCAGAGCTCCCAGATCCAGCGAGTAGACGACTGCATCCAGCAGCGGCTCAGGCACCTGCTCTTCCACGATCATCCGCGCCAGGCCTTCCGCGATGGCGGTTTTGCCCACCCCGGGCTCGCCTACCAGCAAGGGGTTATTCTTGCGGCGACGACAAAGAATCTGCGCCGCTCGCTCAATCTCAAACGCGCGGCCCACCAGCGGGTCAATGCGGTCCTCTCGGGCCAGCTCATTCAAATTGGTGGCGTAGTTATCCAGCGCTCTGGCCGAAGCCGCACTTTCTTGGCCAGCCTCCATTTCCTTTTCGGTTTCAATAGAGGGATCCGCATCTTCAATCTGGGAAATGCCATGGGCGATAAAATTGACGATATCCAAGCGGTGAATATCTTGGCAATTGAGGAAATAGACGGCTTGGCTTTCCTGTTCATTGAAGATTGCCACCAGCACATTGGCGCCGGTCACTTCTTTCTTGCCTGACGACTGCACACTGAATACCGCACGCTGCAGGACCCGCTGAAAACCAAGCGTGGGCTGGGTGTCGCGCTCAGGATCGGTATCCGGCAGTAACGGTGTGGAGTCTTCGATAAATTGGGATAACGCATCACGCAATTCATCCAGGTCTGCGGCGCAGGCGCGCAAGACCTCGACGGCCGCCTCGTTATCCAGCAGCGCCAGCAGCAAATGCTCCACTGTCATAAATTCATGACGATGGCCACGTGCGTGACGAAACGCCTCGTTAAGCGTCATTTCCAGTTCTTTGCTGAGCATAAGGCTACCTCACTGCAGGGCCCGCAAGGAGAGTGTCAGGCCTGTTCCACCTGACACATCAACGGATGCTGATTCTCCCGGGCGTATTCCACCACTTGCGTGGCTTTTGTTTCGGCGATGTCTTGCGGGTAAACCCCGCACACCGCTTTTCCTTCAGTGTGAACCGTGAGCATGACACGGGTGGCCTGCTCACGGTCCAAATTGAAGAAGTCTTCTAGTATCTCTACCACAAAATCCATTGGCGTGTAGTCATCATTGAGCATCAACACCTTGTACATGGACGGTGGCTTTAGCTTTGGCTTAGCCTCCTCGACGGCAAGGTCACCGTGCCGATCCGGGTCTGAGGAGGAATCTGCCGGCCCGCCACGCAGCGAGCCTGTTTCGTCAATCATTACCGGATGCCAATTCATAAAGCCTCAAAACGGTTGTAACCCTGCTGGCGTCAGCAGGCAATGAAGAAATGATGGGTGGTCGGTGTTTTTTCAATCCCCTGAGGTAAATCAATTTACCGGGATCATTTCACAGGGTTGACACCCCGCTGTGCATGTTTAAAAGTTGCACAATGCACTTAGGTAGAGTTTACCGCAGCAAACCGCCTGAGGATAAAAATAAACATATTCGCCATTGGATAGGCAGAGGGAAGGACCATGGCAACGGGACGAGTAAAGTGGTTTAACAACGCCAAGGGCTACGGCTTTGTACGCCCAGATGAAGGGGGCGAAGACCTGTTCGTCCACTATTCCTACATTCAGATGGATGGCTACAAGAGCCTGAAAGCCGGGCAACCAGTAGAATATGATGTACAGCCCGCCAACAAAGGCTACCACGCGATTAACTTGCGCACCGACGAAGAGGCCAGCAATGAGGAAGGGGCCACTGAAGATCAGACGACGCCTTCCTGACGCTGCGCTGCAGGCTGGGTGAATTCGTATTAATGCATATGGGCGCCTCAGGCGCCCATATGTTCAATCACCGCATCCCCAAACTCTGAACACCGTAACAATGTTGCATCCGGCATCAACCGCTCAAAGTCATAGGTTACTGTCTTGGCGGCAATTGCCCCTTCCACACCATTAATAATTAGGTCAGCTGCATCATTCCAGCCCATGTGACGCAACATCATTTCCGCAGATAGAATGAGCGAGCCCGGGTTCACCTTATCTTGACCCGCGTATTTGGGCGCGGTGCCATGAGTGGCCTCGAACAGGGACACGGAGCCACCGATGTTGGCACCCGGCGCAATACCGATTCCACCGACTTCCGCCGCCAGAGCATCAGAAATGTAATCGCCGTTCAGGTTCAGCGTTGCGATTACGCTGTAATCCGCCGGGCGCATCAATATCTGTTGCAGGAAGGCATCTGCAATTACATCTTTGATGATGATTTCCTTGCCAGTACGCGGATTCTTCATGGTCATCCAGGGGCCACCGTCAAGCAATTGCGCGCCAAACCGTTCACCGGCAAGCTGGTAGCCCCAATCCTTAAAGGCCCCCTCCGTATACTTCATGATGTTGCCTTTGTGCACCAAGGTGACGGAATCTTTATCATTATCAATAGCGTACTGAATCGCCTTGCGCACCAAGCGCTGGGTCCCCTCGCGGGATACTGGCTTGATACCAATACCGCAGCCTTCCGGAAAACGGATTTGGGTAACGCCCATCTCTTCGCGTAAAAAACGGATTAATTTAGTCGCTTCCGGGCTATCCGCTGCCCATTCAATCCCTGCGTAGATATCTTCAGAGTTCTCACGGAAGATAATCATGTCAGTGAGCTCGGGGTGGGTCACCGGGCTAGGAACGCCTTCAAAATAGCGCACAGGGCGCATACAAGTGTAAAGATCCAACTCCTGACGCAGGGATACATTGAGAGAGCGAATGCCGCCGCCCACTGGGGTGGTCAACGGCCCTTTGATTCCCACAGCGAACTCTCTAAGAGCTTCCAGCGTTTCTTCGGGTAGCCAAACATCTGGCCCGTATACCACCGTGGCTTTTTCCCCGGCATAAACTTCCATCCACGTAATGCCACGCTTTGTCCCGTAAGCTTTTTCAATTGCGGCGTTAACCACCTTGATCATTACGGGTGAAATATCAACACCAATACCATCACCTTCGATATAAGGAATGATCGGATGATTGGGAACATTCAGGGACAGGTCCGCGTTAACCGTGATTTTGTCACCGTCTGCCGGAACCGTAATCTTTTGGTATCCCATCTATACTTCTCCCTCTGCATAAAACGAAATAAGGCGCTTCTTTCGAGTATCTCATTGCCCCAAAGGATGAAGGCAGACGCCAATAGACACAACCGCGCTGCGCCTCATGCCCGTCGTCAACATGGGTCGACGGCATAAAATCCAGCCAAGCCATATTCTAGCCAGTCTTGTGGGCCATAGGGCAAAGGGTGAGTGAGAGACGTTGAGAAGTAATGATAGGATCGGTAGCAAGACACCCGATAATAAAGGCTATTAATAGCGCCTCTGGCACCGTAGACACAGCAATTGAACCGTAGCGCCAGATTCATCCCCAGGCTGTCGGCTTACTCTGCATTACCACCGGGCCACAAGCCGACCTGTTTGATCCAGGCCGACCTGTCTTGCTTTACCTTACAGCTTTTCGAGAATCTGGTTAAAGGTCCCGCTGGGACGCATGGCTTGCGAGGCTTTATTGAAATCAGGGTGATAGTACCCGCCGATATCAATAGGAGAACCTTGTACTGCTACCATTTCTTTAACGATTTTCTCTTCGTTCTGGCTAAGGGAAGAGGCGATTTCTGTGAATTTTTCTTTCAACTCAGCATCATCGTCTTGAGCCGCTAAGGCCTGAGCCCAGTACATGGCCACATAAAAATGACTTACCCGATTATCCGGCTGGCCAACTTTACGTGAGGGTGACTTGTTCTGCTCAAGATACTGCTCATTAGCTTTATCCAGAGCCGCAGCAATCACCTTGGCTTTTTTGTTGCCATATTTTTCGCCGAGCTCTTGAATAGATACCGACAGGGCAAGAAATTCACCCAGTGAATCCCAACGCAGGTGATTTTCTTCCAAGAATTGCTGTACATGCTTGGGAGCGGAACCGCCGGCTCCGGTTTCATAGAGGCCGCCCCCCGCCATTAACGGCACAATGGACAACATCTTGGCACTGGTCCCCAGCTCCAGAATGGGGAACAAGTCCGTCAAATAGTCACGTAGCACGTTACCTGTTACTGAAATGGTATCCTTGCCACGGATCATTCGCTCCATGGTATAGCGGATAGCCTGTACCGGAGACATGATCCGGATATCAAGACCCTCGGTATCGTGGTCTTTCAGGTATTCCTTAACCTTCAGAATCAGCTGTGCATCATGGGCCCGTTCTTTATCCAACCAGAAAATGGCCGGGGTATTGCTCAGCCGTGCACGTACCACCGCTAGCTTGACCCAGTCCCGAATTGGCAGGTCTTTTGCCTGGCACATACGCCAGATATCACCCTGTTCCACTTTATGGGTTAGCAACACCTCACCGTCCTCTCGAACGATACGCATGGAACCGTCTGCGGTGGCTTCGAACGTTTTATCGTGAGAGCCGTACTCTTCTGCTTTCTGCGCCATCAAACCAACATTAGGCACGGAGCCACAGGTAACCGGATCAAAGGCGCCGTGGGTTTTGCAGAAATTAATTACTTCTTGATAAATAGTCGCGTAGGTACTTTCAGGGATCACCGCTTTGGTATCTTTCAGCTTGCCATCAGCACCGTACATTTTGCCGCCCTGGCGAATCATCGCCGGCATAGAGGCATCCACAATAACGTCTGAAGGAACGTGAAGATTAGAAATACCACGGTCTGAATCAACCATGGCCAACTCCGGACGGTGCAAATAGCAGGCCCGAATTGTTGATTCAATTTCCAAACGCTGGGAAATCGGCAACTCTTCAATTTTCTGATAGATGTTGCTCAGGCCATTATTAGGGTTGGCGCCGATTTTCTCGAGAATCTCACCGTGTTTCTCGAACAACTCCCGGTAGAAACAACGCACAGCATGACCAAACACGATAGGGTGTGACACCTTCATCATGGTCGCTTTCACGTGCAGGGAAAACAACATCCCCGTGTTCTTCGCGTCTTCGATTTGCTCGTCAAAAAAAGCACAGAGTGCTTTTTTGCTCATATACATGGCATCAATGACTTCGCCATCGAGGAGCGCCAAATCCGGCTTCTTCACGGTGATATTACCGTTTGAATCCTCAAATTCAATGCGTACCTTGCAGGCCTTGTCGATAGTGCACGAGGTCTCATGGGAAAAGAAATCGCCCCCGCGCATATGTGCAACATGGGTGCGTGAAGCAGGACTCCAATACCCCATGCTATGCGGGTTCTTGCGAGCGTAATTTTTTACCGCAATCGGCGCGCGACGGTCAGAATTGCCTTCACGAAGTACAGGGTTTACTGCGGAACCCAGAATTTTGGTGTACCTAGCCTGAATATCTTTCTCTTTCTCATTTTGAGGCTCATCAGGATATTCCGGCACCGCGTAGCCATGCTCGTTCAATTCAGCGATAGCTTCTCTAAGCTGTGGAATGGAGGCGCTGATATTTGGCAGCTTGATAATGTTGGCCTCAGGATCCTGGGTCAGGTCACTCAGTTCAGATAGTGTATCCTTTACCTTCTGCTGTTCTGACAAATATTCAGGGAAACTGGCTAAAATGCGCGTTGCGAGGGAGATATCACTGCTTTCTACTTCAATACCAGCGATAGAAGTGAATTTCTCGATAATGGGCAAAAAGGAATAGGTCGCCAGCGCTGGCGCCTCATCGGTCATGGTATAAATAATTTTAGGCGTGGTCATAGATTTACAAGGTCCCAATTGTATTGGTAGAGCTTTCCGCCTGATTTCAGTCGGCTTTTGACCGTCAGATCAGCGGGCAGGAAACAACAGTGTTCCCTCCGAATAAAACTGTATTTTGCATAGGCTGGCGAGTATAGCACTGACCGTTTAGCCTTGTTAGGACAAGCGGCAGTAACTATGCCTGTAACAACTTCTGTTTAGGTCATTGACGCTCACAGCCTATGGCACAATTGATATTACTTAACAAACCCTTCCGGGTCCTGTCACAGTTCAGCGACGATCAAGGCCGCCGAACGTTGCGCGAGTTTGTCTGCGTACCGGGAGTGTATCCGGCCGGCCGACTGGACTGGGATTCTGAAGGCCTGTTGTTGCTGACCGATGACGGTGCGCTTCAGGCACGCATCAGTGATCCACGGTTCAAGCTTCCCAAAACCTATTTGGTTCAGGTGGAGGGCCAGCCCGGGCCACAGGAACTGCAAAAACTACGCCAAGGCATTCGTCTCAAGGATGGGCCTACCCGGCCAGCCAAGGTTAGCTTAATCGATGATCCCTGCTTGTGGCCGCGCACGCCTCCTGTCCGGTCGCGTAAAACAGTACCGGATAGCTGGCTCAGTCTCACTATAGACGAAGGTCGCAATCGTCAGGTGCGGCGAATGACCGCAGCCATCGGCCACCCCACCCTTCGCTTGATTCGCTGGCAAATCGGTGATTGGTCTCTTGCCGATTTGGCGCCAGGGGAGTCCCGTTCTATGATGGTTCACGCCCCAAAGCCCGCTGCAGCCAAGCATCGGCGGCCTCGGCATCGCTCTGGCGGGCCTGGACCCAAACCCAATGGCCGTTAATAAGTTCTTTCTTCCAGAATGGCGCCCGGGTTTTTAGCAGGTCCATGATAAAGGCGCAGGCTGCAAACGCATCCTGGCGATGGGAGGCGCTGACCGCTACCTGCACAATGTCTTCAGCCACCGCCATGGTGCCAATTCTGTGCACCACCCAAACACCATTAAGTTGCCATTTGTCTGCCGCACGCTCAACAATGGTGCGCAACACCGTTTCTGTCATGCCTGGATAATGCTCTAAGTGAAGCGCTTCCACTCTGCCCTGCTCATCGCGCACCTGTCCGTTGAATTGCACCACGGCGCCGCTAAGGCCTTGATCGCGCAACCAGTCTGTCGGTGCCGCCGGCTCAAGTGCCGCGCCGGTTACTGCCACCCAAACCTTCACCCTCCGGTCACCGGAGGAAACAGGGCCACTACATCGCCATCACGGATGGCTGTCTGTTCTTGGCTCAGCACCTCATTCACCGCCACCATGTAATGGGGTGTAGCCTCCAGCGCCCGGGCTACCGCCGGATTGTCTTCTTCCAGCCACGCCACCAGCGCCGTCACCGTGTCGGTGCCTTGCGGCGCAGTGACCGTCAGGCTGTCACAGCCGACCCGCTCACGCAGAGCGGCAAAGAAACGAATTTCAATCATTTTATCTTTCCCTCCGGAACGTCCCGCTACGACCACCGGATTTTTCCAGCAGGCACACAGATTCAATCACCATGCAGCGATCCACCGCCTTACACATGTCATACAGCGTGAGGCAAGCAACGGACGCAGCCGTTAGCGCCTCCATTTCCACGCCGGTAGTACCTTTAAGCTTACAGGTCGCCTGTACACACAGCGCATCGTCGGCCTCTGGCTCAATGGTGACCGTGATCCCAGTCAGTAACAGCGGGTGGCACAGTGGAATCAAGTCCCAGGTTTTTTTGGCTGCCTGAATGCCCGCAATCCGTGCGGTAGCAAGCACATCACCCTTGGGGTGCTCGCCAGCCAAGATCATTTGCAGGGTGCTCGGCTGCATCCGCACCCGCGCTTGCGCGGTGGCCGCACGCTGGGTGATATCCTTATCGGTCACATCGACCATCTGGGCCCGACCACTGTCGTCCAGGTGGGTAAATCGTTGTTCAGTCATGCTCAGAGGTGTCTCCGCCCTGTTGTCTGTGGCGCCGCTGCGCTACCATTCTCGCCTTTCCAGAATTGAATGAAGTACCGTCATCAGCCCGCCTGGGCCGTCGGCGCTTCCCCGGTAGGATACGCTATGAACAGCTTTGAGCCGCACATTACTGTGGCCTGCGTAGTCGAACAAGATGGCCGCTTCCTGTTTGTCCGTGAAATGAGCAAGGGCGAGGAAGTACTGAACCAGCCCGCTGGTCATGTGGAATTCGGTGAGAACCTAATGCAAGCCGCATACCGTGAGACGCTGGAAGAAAGCGCGTGGCAGGTAGAAATCACCGACCTGCTCGGCTGGTATATCTTTCAGCCGCACAAGGGAGCCGGCGTGTATTACCGCACCTGCTTCGTGGCACGTCCAATCAGCCACGACCCGAAACAGAAACTCGATACCGGTATTCTGGAAGCCGAGTGGTTGAGCCCGGATGAGTTCCGTGCTCGCCGCCACCAACATCGCAGTGCGCTGGTGGAAAAATGCCTGGATGATTACCTGTCCGGCCGCCGATTGCCCCTGGACAGCATTTATCAGCACCCCTGGCCTCTGCAGAGAGGATGATTCGCCATGACTAAGGCTCCCCAAGACACCCGTGTCATCGTCGGTATGTCCGGCGGTGTGGATTCCTCCGTAGCCGCCGCCCGCCTGATCGATGCGGGTTATCAGGTGGAAGGTCTGTTCATGAAGAACTGGAATGAGGACGACGGCACCGATTACTGCACCGCACGCGAAGACCTACTCGACGCCATGCAAGTGGCAGGCGTACTGGGTATCGAGCTGCATACTGCCAACTTCGCAGAGCAATACTGGGATCGAGTGTTCGCTCACTTTCTGGCCGAATATAAGGCTGGGCGCACGCCTAATCCGGATATCCTCTGCAACAAGGAAATTAAGTTTCAAGCGTTTCTGGATCACGCTATCACCTTAGGCGCCGATTACATTGCCACCGGCCATTACTCACAGGTAAGCCATACTGGCAAAGCAAAACTGCTGCGCGCCGTAGACACCAACAAGGATCAGACTTACTTCCTGCATGCCGTGGATTATCAGAAATTTGACCGCACCCTGTTCCCGCTAGGCGACCTGGAAAAACCTGAAGTACGGCGAATCGCAGAGCAAAAAGGCTTTGATAATCACAAAAAGAAAGACTCCACCGGCATCTGCTTTATCGGTGAGCGCCGATTCAAGGATTTCCTGGAGCAGTATCTACCCGCCCAGCCAGGCTCCATTGAAGACGATCATGGCAACGTGATTGGTCAGCATGACGGCCTGATGTATTACACGCTGGGCCAGCGTCAGGGGCTCGGCATCGGTGGGCTGGCCAGCGCCAGTGAAGCCCCTTGGTATGTGGCCAAGAAAGACCTGGAACGTAACGTATTGATCGCTGTACAAGGTACCGACCACCCTCTGCTTTACAGCCGCGTACTCAACAGTGCGCCAATGCAGTGGGTCGCACTGGAAGCGCCGGCCTTGCCGGCCCGGCTCACCGCCAAAACCCGCTACCGCCAGCCCGATCAGGGCTGCACCGTTAGCGATGCCGGCGAAGGCCGCGTAACCGTGACATTCGATGAACCACAACGCGCCGTCACGCCTGGGCAATCCGTGGTGTTCTACGATGGCCCAGTCTGTTTGGGCGGCGCGGTGATTGAGGAAACGGCATGAGCGAACGTTTTTCGCCAGAACAACAGCAGCTGCTGGCCCTGGCCGCCGTGTTCGAAGCAGCCCAACTTGCCGATGATGTGGCCCAGCGTGGTGATTGTGACTCACAGGCCTTTGAAGCGCTAATTGCTGGCGTCATGGAGCTGGATGCGGATAACTTCGATGGCGTTTACAGCCAGCCAGGCCTGCTTCGTGAAGGCGTTAGCTTGCTTAGCCGGAGCCTGAGTAAGGATTCTCGTGGCGCCAATCTGCGGCCGCTCAACTATGGCCTTGCTCTGCTGCACCTGGCAGGCAAATTGCGCAACAATGAAGACACCGTAAGCATCCTGCGTAATCGATTACTGGCGTTGAGTGGTCAACAGGCCCACTTTGATCGATTTTCAGATGATGCCTTTTGCCACAGAATTGCCGGTATTTATCTAGATACCTTAGGTACTTTCCGGTTTCGCATTCAGGTAAAGGGCGAGCCGGCCCACCTGCAAGACGACAACAAGGCCGCACGCATCCGCGCGCTGTTTCTGGCCGGAGTGCGTGCCGCCTTCCTCTGGCACCAGCTGGGCGGGCGACGCTGGCACTTACTGTTTCAAAGAAAGCGCCTTATTAGCGTCATTGAATCAATTGATATCAATGGCTTGCGATAATATTTTAAAGTAAATAATAGCAACATTGTCGGCTCATCGTCGTAACGGCGCAGTTTGCGCAATTTTGCTGTATGATTGCGCCGCCTTTGGATTCTACGTGTACGTACCTATTTCGACGAAAATCGGGAGCCTGACATGTCCAGCCTTACCTCTTTGACTGCCATTTCACCGGTAGACGGTCGTTACGCCAGCAAAGTCGATGCACTGCGCAATACCACCAGTGAATACGGCCTGATTCGCTTCCGCGTCCATGTGGAAGTCAGCTGGCTGGAACAGCTGGCCCACGATAAGAACATCCCTGAAGTTCCCCTGATGAGCGGCCAAGCGGCCTGGAACCTGCGTGGTATCACTCGAGATTTCGAGCCTCAACATGCCGAGCGCATCAAGGCCATCGAAGCCACCACCAACCATGATGTGAAAGCGGTAGAGTACTTCATCAAAGAAAAGATGGCCGAGCACGATGAGCTGGCCAATATGAGTGAATTCGTGCACTTCGCCTGCACCAGTGAAGACATCAACAACCTGTCTTATTCCCTGATGCTGCGCGAAGCCCGTGAAATCCTGTTGCCGAAAATGGATCAAGTGATTAGCGCTATCCGCAAACAGGCCCACGCCCAAGCAGATCAGCCGATGCTATCTCGCACCCATGGCCAGTCAGCTTCCCCTACCACCGTAGGCAAGGAAATGGCTAACGTGGTTGCCCGGCTGCAACGCCAGCGTGACCAATTTGCTGGCGTCGAATTGCTCGGCAAGATCAACGGCGCCGTGGGCAACTATAATGCTCACCTGTCCGCCTACCCAGACGTGGACTGGGAGGCTTTTGCACGTCGCTTTGTGGAAGCCCTGGGGCTTACTTTCAATCCCTTTACCACCCAGATCGAACCCCACGACTGCGTTGCCGAATTTTTCCACGCCCTGATGCGTTTCAATACCATTCTGCTGGACTTCGACCGTGATGTGTGGGGCTACATTTCCTTAGGCTACTTCAAGCAACGCACAGTGGAAGGTGAAGTCGGCTCCTCCACCATGCCGCATAAGGTTAACCCTATCGACTTCGAGAACTCCGAGGGCAACCTGGGCTTGGCCAACGCCATCATGGACCATTTAGCCGCCAAATTGCCCATGTCCCGCTGGCAGCGCGACCTGACCGACTCCACCGTACTGCGTAACGTTGGCGTAGGCTTGGCGCACAGTGTGATTGCCTATGAGGCAAGCCTAAAAGGGATTGGCAAACTGGAGGTTAACCCGGCTCGCCTGGACGAGGATCTAGACGCTGCCTGGGAAGTTCTAGCAGAGCCTATCCAGACCGTCATGCGTCGTTACGGCATCGAGAAGCCCTACGAAAAACTCAAGGCGCTAACCCGCGGCAAGGATGGCATCAACCAAGAGACGCTGACAGCCTTCATTAATGAGCTGGCCATTCCCGACGAGGCCAAGGAGCTGTTGCTAGCCATGACCCCGGCCACCTATGTGGGCAATGCTGCCCAGCAAGCGCGTAGCATCTAATGCCGGCCACAGCGCAACTGCCCTCCTTTACGCTGCCGCTTACCCCGGCAGCGTTTTTGCGTGAGCACTGGCAGAAACGTCCTTTATTCATGCCCGGTGCTGCCAGCGGCCTGGATCAGCCGGATGCAAACACCTTGGCCGGACTTGCCTTGGAAGAGTCAGTCGAAGCCCGGGTCATAACTGGTGCAGGCAACGGCCCTTGGTCGGTACTGCAAAGCCCCCTCGACGACAATGTTTTCGAGACCCTCGGTGAGAAAAATTGGACACTGCTCGTTCAGTCTGTGGATCACTTTCTCACTGAAACCTCGCTGCTACTGGACGATTTCGCGTTTCTGCCAAACTGGCGGGTGGAAGACATCATGATTAGCTACGCGGCCAAAGGCGGCAGCGTTGGCCCGCATTTTGATCGTTATGATGTTTTCCTGATCCAGGCAAGCGGCAGTCGTCGCTGGCAGATCGGCGACGTGTGCGACGAAAGCAGCCCTCGCCAGGCTACCGACGAGCTGAAATTGCTGGCGCAAATGCCCGTTCGTGAAGAGTTTATTGCGCAACCCGGCGATGTGCTTTACCTGCCACCCGGGGTGGCCCATCACGGGGTCGCCGAAGACAGCGACTGCATTACATGGTCGGTGGGCTTTCGCGCTCCGGATTACCAAATGCTGATGGCAGAGATCGCCGGTGAATGCCTAGCCGAATCCGACAGCAAACTCTTTACTGACCCGGACCGAGGAATCACTACTGATCCCTCAATCTTGGCCGACACAGATCGGCAGCAGCTGGTGCGTGGAGCTTTGGACCTTCTGCACCCCGAGGCTATCGAGCGAGCCATTTATCGTTGGCTCTCCACCCCTCGATTAGAGGGCCTTGAATTTGCGGTAGATGAACACCATATCCGCGAACGCGATAGTGACGTATCTTTGGTGCGCCACGGCAGTGTGCGCCTGCTCATGCAGGGCAAACTTGCTTGGCTAAACGGAGAGGCTCATACACTAACAGAACAACAACAACCGCTGGTGCAGCTACTGGCCAGTAAAAGACGCTACCAGAAACGCGAGTTGGACGCCGTTATGACGCCCACCGCGAGAGAACTGCTTCATGAATGGATTGAACAGGGCCACTTTTCCCCACTATAACGAGACCCCTATGGCTATCAGCATTATCGAAACCCGTTGGGACAAACACGAAGCCGCGCTGCGTGGTCTCCGCCAAGCCGTATTTATCAAGGAACAACACGTACCGGAAGAACTGGAATGGGATGGCGAAGACGCCGCCGCCATTCACTTTCTGGCCTTGGACGCCGAGCAACAGCCTGTGGGCTGTATTCGCTTGCTGCCCACCGGGCAGATCAGCCGTTTGTGCGTACTCTCCGAGCAGCGCAACTACGGTGTTGGCAGTTCACTGCTGGTCGCTGCAGAAGAAACGGCACGAGCCAACGGCATGAAAGAAATCTTTCTACACGCCCAAACCCACGCCACCAGCTTTTACGAAGCGGCTGGCTTTTCGGTGTCTGGAGGCATTTTCATGGATGCCAACATTCCCCACCGGCAAATGTTCAAACCCCTGCTCTAAGCCATGCACTTGGTCATCGGTGACGACGACACCCTGCACCACCCTGCCCGCAGTAACGCCAGCTTGGCGCTGGCCTCACTGATCAGCGCCAGCCGTCGTCGTCTCTGGCTTCGAGTGCCGACACTGGATGGACTCACTGGCAATGCAGCTGTGTGCGATGCCGTCAAGGTTCTGGCCTTGAGCAATGCCCGGGCGGATATCCGTATTCTTTTCGACAGCATAGAAAATGCCGTACGTAACGGCCACCGCTTGGTTCACCTGTCCCGCCGCTTACCTTCGCGCATCACCCTGCGGCAAACCCAGCCTGACGATAATGATGCCCAGCAATGCTTTGCCATCGGCGATAACAGCAGCCTGTTCGAAGCCAGTGGCTGGCCTCGCCCCGCTCGACTGGACCTGTGTGGCCATCGGCTACCGCAAGCGCCGCGCTTGGCGCAACAGTTCCTTGAACATTGGGCGCGCGGTAGGGCATCAACCGAGTTGCGCGAACTGCGACTTTGAATCTGAGGTCGAATTACGGCTACGGCTACGGCTAATAGCGCAAGGGCCTATTGGCAAAACCACTTTAGGTCGAATGAGCCTCCCAGCGGCATAACCCGGCCATATTTCATTGCCTTGCAAGGCTTGCGATCAGCTGCCATACGGTTTGCCCGCTGGCTTGATATTTTTCTTCGAAATCCGTGGCCGCCGGCGCCTCTGTCGTCAGCGGACTCAATACTGCCTCAATGCCGCTTATGGCCAGTGCCGCCTGCACTTCCTGAAGATAAAGCGGCCAGTTACTACGCAGCTCCAACTCTCCCCCTAGAGCCAGCACGGTTGGCCACACCGGGTGGCCGTGCCAGCGCCGCTTCAGGTGTGCACTTTTCGGCCACGGGTTCGGATAGAGAATCTGATGTCGGTCAAGCAACCAGCCCTGCTGTTGCATTAGTCGCCACAGCCCGGTGCAATCGGCACGGACTAACAACAGATTTTTCGGGGGCTGCAGCCAGCGACGACCACCGCGCTCCAAACGGTTAGCGGACTGGTCTACCGCGATCACTAGCGCCTCGGGGTTCGCCTGCGCCAATAGCACTGACGAGCGCCCGGTTCCACAACCCGAGTCCACCATCAGCGGACGCTCCAAACCGTTTTCATTGCGCCATGTGACAACCTGCTCGAACGACGCGTGGTCATGGTCTGCAATGGGCGCTCGCCAAACCGAGGCCAGATGCCGGCGCACCACTTTCTCCAGATCCTCGTGAATGCCCGTCTGATTCGAGCTAACCGCACGGCTATTGGCAAACATGGCGTTTCTAACCATCAAAGCGACTTGGGGGAGGCACATTGTAGGGATAAGAGCCGTCAGTGCCAGCCCTTGGTGGAATTTGCGCAGTAAGTGACAAGCGGTGCCTAGCGGCGCTACTGTTACTGTAAAAGCAGCACGACCAACCTTGAAACCCCGAAGGACGCCATGCGCCTGTGCCTCAGCCTGCTCGTCATCATGCTCACCTTTCCCGTCCCGTGCACCGCTGAAGGCATGACCATCCATGTGCTGGAGCGCCCTGACGCACCGGCCCTGGTGCCGGTGATTGAACCACTACTGCCGGTCGGCGGCAGCGTACGGGCCTACCGGGGCAAACTGATTGTGCGTACCAGTGAGGCCAACATGCAGGAACTGCAAAGCGTACTGGGCAGGCTGGAGACTGCCCCGTCAACGCTGATCGTGCATCTGCGTCGCCAGCATAGCGCTGCCCGCCAACAAGCCCGCATTGATACTGACGTACGGGGCCGCATCGAATCGGGCCAAGCGCCGATTATCAAGGGCGAGGTGCGCATCGACCAGCAGAACCAGCAACAACAACGTGAAGATCACTACCAAATCCGCACTCTCAATGGTTACCCCGCCTACATCAGCCAAGGCTCGCTTGTGGCGCTCAGCGGCAGTTATTACGGACCCCAGCTTGTGCAGCTCGATCAGGGCATTCAGGTACTGCCCCAGTTGGGCACGGACGGCAGCGTGGTCCTGCAAATCAGCCAGCGCTTTGACCAGCCCACTCGTCACAACACCGCGCGCACCAAACACAGCGCCACGACCCTGCGGGTTACCCTCGGGCGTTGGCAGCCCATGGGGAGCATTAACATGACTCAAAGCGGAACCGACCAGAGCATTGGAAGCTATCAGGGTCGGCAGCAAAGCTTGACCTTGCCGTTAGAGGTGATGGTGGAGAAAGAGTAGTCGCACGCTGCAAGGACATGGATAAGGGGACGGATTTTAGTTGGCCGCTTGCTGATTTTTAATTTTCAGCACCAGCCGCCGGCACGGCAATCATCATCTGGCTTGAGGCTTACACACAAAAAAGCCCCGACTCGCGGGGCTTTTTTGTGTGCTGAAAGCGTTACTTCGCTTTCAGTTCACGGCGACGACGGTGCAGAACCGGTTCGGTGTAGCCGCTTGGTTGAGCGCAGCCTTCAAATACCAACTCACAGGCTGCCTGGAAGGCAACGGAGCCGTCGAAGTCCTTGGCCATGGGCACATAGTCGGGATCATTGGCATTCTGACGATCTACCACTTCCGCCATCCGCTTCATGGTTTCCAGTACCTGTTCTTTACTGCAGATACCGTGGTGCAGCCAGTTAGCGACATGCTGGCTGGAAATCCGCAGGGTTGCACGGTCTTCCATGAGGCCCACATCATTGATGTCGGGTACCTTGGAGCAGCCCACACCGCTATCGATCCAGCGAACCACGTAGCCGAGCATGCCTTGCGCGTTGTTATCCAGCTCCTGCTGGATTTCTTCAGCGCTCAGCTCACGGGTCAGTAGTGGAATGGTGAGGATGTCGTCCAGAGAAGCGCGGGCACGGCCGGCCAGCTTTTCCTGAACCTCGGCCACGTTGATCTCATGGTAGTGGGTTACGTGCAGGGTGGCGGCAGTGGGTGACGGCACCCAGGCACAGTTGGCGCCCGCTTTCGGGTGACCCGCCTTGTTGGCCATCATCTGTGCCATTTCATCGGGCATGGCCCACATGCCTTTACCGATCTGGGCGTGACCTTTCAGGCCGCATTCCAGGCCAATGTCCACGTTCCAGTCTTCGTAGGCGCTAATCCACGGCAGGGTTTTCATCTCACCTTTAGGTGCCATGGGGCCCGCTTCCATGGAGGTGTGCATTTCGTCACCGGTGCGATCGAGGAAGCCTGTGTTGATGAAGATAACGCGATCCTTGGCCTGACGGATACACTCCTTCAGGTTCACAGTAGTGCGGCGCTCTTCGTCCATAATGCCAATTTTCAATGTGTTAGCGGCCAAACCTAATGCTTTTTCTATGCGCTCAAATAGCTCAACCGCAAAGGCCACTTCTTCCGGGCCGTGCATTTTCGGCTTCACAATGTAGACCGAACCGGTGCGGCTGTTACTCAGCTTGTTGATTTTTTTCAGGTCGTGCATGGCGGCCAGTACAGTGACCATGCCATCCATAATCCCTTCAGGCGTTTCTTCACCGTTGTGCAGAATGGCCGGGTTGGTCATCAGGTGACCCACGTTACGCACCAGCAGCAACGAACGACCGTGCAGGGTCAGGGAGGAACCGTCCAGCGCGGTGTACTCACGATCCGCATTCATGGAACGGGTCATCGTCTTGCCGCCTTTCTGGAAGCTCTCTTCCAAATCGCCTTTCATCAGGCCAGCCCAGTTGCGGTAAACCTCAACTTTGTCTTCCGCATCCACAGCGGCGACAGAGTCTTCGCAATCCTGGATGGTGGTGATGGCAGACTCCAGCAGCACATCTTTCATGTTGGCCGCGTCGTCAGCACCAATCGGGTGGCTGGCGTCGAACTGAATTTCCGCATGCAGATTGTTGTGCTTCACCAGCACCCCAGTGGGGGCTGCGGCATCGCCCAGGAAACCCTGAAGCTGAGATGCGTCTTTAAGGCCGGTCTTCTCTTCGCCCAGAGACACAACCAGCTTGCCGTCTTCAATGGCGTAGCCAGTGCTGTCTTTGTGGGAGCCACTGGCCAGCGGGAAGTAGTTATCCAAAAAGTCACGGGCCCAGGCAATCACCTTGGCGCCGCGCTTCGGGTTGTAAGCGCCACCTTTCTCGGCACCCCCCTCGTCGGAAATCACATCGGTGCCGTACAGGGCATCGTATAAGCTACCCCACCGAGCATTCGCCGCATTCAAGGCAAAGCGTGCATTCTTCACCGGCACAACCAGCTGCGGGCCAGCAATGGTGGCAATTTCCGCATCCACGTTTTCGGTGGTGATGTTAAAGTCTTCGCCCTCGGGTAGCAGGTAACCAATTTCGGTTAGGAACTGCTTGTACTCAGCCATGTCGATGGCCTGCCCCACGCGGGCCTTGTGCCAAGCGTCGATCTGCTTCTGCAGGTCGTCACGTTTGGCCAGTAGCGCTTTGTTTTTGGGGGCTAGGTCATTAAGGATGCTTTCCAGCTCGGCCCAGAAGTGCTCCGGGTCGACGCCGGTACCCGGCGCAATCTCATTGACTACCAGATCATGGAGTTCGGCGGCGATTTCAAGGCCACCCTTCTGAATACGATCGGTCATGGTGCTCCTACCCTTCTGGTCGAGAGAATCTTGATTAATCGGGACGTTCAGAGAGAATCCGGCAACAGGTCTACGTCAGCGCGCTACCGTGTGGATCATCGCGAAAGCCCGGGGGAACGGTTCAAGGCGCATAAAGGCGGGCGCCCCGAAATAAGGCGACCGCATTTTACCGGAAACGGCGCCGTGAATCATGTTTAGTGGTAAACAAAGTCTGTTTTGTTATTTTTTGATCACCCGAACAGATTAACCACATCGAGACGATGGGCTTGATCACCGCCCTGCTGCTGCCCTTGCTCAAGGTTTTCGAAGTCAAACAGGCGGGTATCCGCCAGCTGTGAAGGGGCGATGTTTTGCACTGCGGCAAAGATATTTTCAATCCGTCCCGGCTGCTGCTTGTCCCATTGCTGCAACATCTCCTTAATCACTTGCCGCTGCAAGTTCTTCTGGGAGCCACATAAATTGCAGGGAATGATCGGGTATTCCTTCAAGGCCGAGAACTCGATGATGTCTTTCTCGCGGCAATACGCCAGCGGGCGAATCACCACATTACGGCTGTCATCGCTGCGCAGTTTGGGGGGCATGGCTTTCATTTTGCCGCCATAGAACATGTTCAGAAACAAGGTTTCGACGATGTCATCGCGATGGTGACCAAGCGCAATTTTATTGGCACCTATTTCCTCGGCAAACCCGTAGAGGCTGCCCCGGCGCAGGCGTGAACACAGGCCGCAGGTAGTTTTTCCTTCTGGCACCTTTTCTTTGACGATGGAATAGGTGTCTTTCTCCAGAATGTGGTATGCCACGCCTTCCTTTTCCAGATACTCAGGGAGGATGTGCTCTGGGAAACCGGGCTGTTTCTGGTCCATGTTTACTGCCACCAGTTCGAAATTCACCGGGGCAGAGTGCTGAAGGTTCCGTAGAATCTCCAACATAGTGTAAGAATCCTTACCGCCGGACAAACACACCATTACCTTGTCGCCCTCGCTGATCATATTGAAATCAGCAATGGCACGGCCCGTTTCTCTGCGCAGTTTCTTTTGCAGTTTGTTCAGGCGGGTGCGTTTTTTGGTATCAGCGTTGTCTGACATCAGGTGACCTTCATTTTGCGGATCAGTCGGCGGTACAGCGAGGGAGCCCAGCGCTTCAAGTATATGCCCGCCCCTTCGCGGCCGGCGATAATAACCTGATCACGGCCACGCTGCACGGCTTCGACCAGCCGTTTGGCGCATTCTTCCGGGGCCATGGCGGTCTGCTGGGCGTCATCCATGGTGCCCTGGCGGCTGCCATCGCCGGTGAGCGCATTAATGGACACCTGGGTACGAATAAAACCCGGCATCACCAGCGTCACACGAATACCCTGATCGTACTCTTCCGCGCGCAGAGATTCGAAAAAACCATGCAGCGCATGTTTGCTAGCACTGTACGCACTGCGAAGCGGGGTCGGCAGCTCGCCCACCAGGGAGGTAATCACCACGAACCGCCCTCCACCCTGCGCCTTAAACCAGGGAAGAACAGCTTTGGTCAACGCTACTGTGCCGAAAAAATTCACCTCCATAATTTGGCGATCTACGCTCAAATCCGTATCAGCGACCAGCGAACGCTGGGAAATGCCCCCATTGTGTACCACCTGGTCAAGCCGGCCACAGGTTTGGCGAACCTGTTCCACCGCCGCCTCCATGGCGTCGCTGTTAGCTAAATCCAAAGGCAACACCAAATGCGCTTCGCTATTGACCAAACCGGCCCGCACCCGTTCCAGCTCTTCTTCCCGGCGGGCGGACAACACCAGCTGAGCGCCACGCCTGGCGTATTCTCGAGCCAAAGCTTCACCAATGCCCGAAGAGGCCCCAGTAATCCAGACAACCTTGTCAGCCAGCGACTCAGACATACGATTCCCCTTGCCCAAAGACCTTGTTAAAGACAAAGGGAGAGTCTACTGCCCTGCCTTAAAAACAAAAAGCGCGGCTTAGCCGCGCTTTTTGTTGATCGCTCTATTGTGCTTATTTCAGTTCTTTCGATGACAATCCAAGCAGATGCCTTGCCACAATTAACTGCTGGATCTGCTGGGTGCCCTCGAAGATATCGATGATTTTCGAATCTCGAGCCAGTTTTTCCAACAAGGTGCGCTCGGAGTAGCCCAGCTCACCGCATAGCGCCACGCACTTTAATGTGACGTCGTTGCCCATACGTCCGGCTTTGGCTTTACACATGGAAGCCTCACGGGAATTGGGCTGGCCATTGTCTGCCATCCAGGCAGCCTTGAGAGTCATCAACCGCGCCGCTTCCAAGTCGGCCTCCAACCGATATACCTCCAACTCTCGAGCGGTTGAATTGTAAGGCTGTTTAGAGTAATCAGCCGCAACCCCTTCTTTTTCAAGAATATCGCGAGTTATCTCCAGGGCTGCACGCGCCACACCCAACGCCATGGCGGCCACTTGTGGACGGGTATTATCGAAGGTCTGCATCACCCCGCCGAAGGATTTTTTGCGTGCCTCTTCCGTATCACCCACCTCGGCAGAACCGAGAATATGGTCTTTGGGTATCCGGCAATTGTTAAACGCTAACGCGGCGGTATCGGATACCCGTAAGCCCATCTTATCTTCCACACGCACTAGCTCTACGCCAGGGTTATCACGGGGAACGATAAACGACTTAATCGCGGCCTTGCCAAGTGATTTGTCCAGCGTGGCCCAAACCACAATAGCATCGCACCGCTGGCCAGCGGTGCAGTAAATCTTCTCACCGTTGAGCACCCATTCATCACCCTCTGCCACCGCTGTAGTAGCGACCGCGGCAGAATCGGAACCAGCGCCAGGTTCCGTAATCGCCATGGCACAGTAAAGCTTGCCATACTTCTCTTTCTGCTCCGGTGTACCCACGGCCATAATGGCCGCATTACCTAACCCGGAACCGGGAATGGACAACATCAGGCCCACATCACCCCAGCACATGGCCTCAACACCTAGAATGCCCATCATGTTGATGCCATTCTTAATTGACTCGCTACTGCCACCTTTTTTTCCGCCCCCACGGGGCATAGCCGCCATCATCTGCGCCACGGGTTTCAGCTCTTCCGGAGTCTCGCAGTGTTCAATGGCGTCGTATTTGCGTGAAATCGGGCGAAAAACACCGCTGGCCAGTTGCTGGGCCATCTGCTGGGTTTGTTTAAGCTTCTCGGGCAATTCTAAATTAATCATGCTGTTCTCCTACACCATCAGGCTGCCGTGAAGCACGGCAATGCTGCGCAAGTTCCGGTACCACATCTCTAGTGGGTAGTCGCGAACAAAGCCCGCTCCACCGAAGAGCTGAATACCGTTGGTGCCAATTTCCATGGCCTTTTCCATGCACAATAGCTGCGCAAGATAGGCTTCCTTGTGGAAATCCAGCCCCTGTTCGGCCCGGCTGGCGGCGCGCAACATCATCAGCCGCATCCCTTCAATCTCGATCGCCATATTGGCCACCATAAAGGCCACAGACTGGCGCCAGGCAATCGGTTCACCAAATGCCTTACGCTCATTCACATAAGGGATGGCGTACTCCATTACCGCCTGACAGCACCCCACCGCCAAGGCGCATTGGCCAATGCGAGCCAGACCCAGCAAACGATTCAGGTCAAAGCGCTCCAAGCGATCGGCCTCCGGAACCACCACTGATTCTAAAGTCAACGTGGCCAGCTCAGCACTACGAAGTCCCATATACGCTTGCGATTCGATTGTTAGGCCTGCTGCGGTTTTCGGCACGATAAAAGCAGATACGTCATCCTTTTCCGCCGCTACCACCACAAACCACTCACATTGTGCTGCTAACGGCACCATGCTTTTCACACCGTTCAGTACCACTTGTCCATCGGCGCTTTGTGCCGTGGTGACCGGTGAGGATGGCTCAAAAGTGGCACGGGGCTCTGTCAATGCGATAGCCGCCCCAGTGAAGCTTTCTGTAGCCATGGATGGCAACCAGCGTTCTTGCTGGTCTTCATTACCAAAATCTATCAATGCATTCACTGCCGCCATCGGCTGCAAGGCTGCTAACGTGTGGGAAATATCCCCTTGGGCAAGGTCTTCTACCGCCAAAGCGTTGGACAGCGGTGAGCGAGGCATGCCCACGCCACCCAGTGCTTCGGGCATCGGCATCAACGACAGACCAAAACCCGCGATACTGTTTAGCAGTTGAGCATTCGCCTTCGCCGCGTCATCTGCTTCACGCGATTGTGGAAACAGGGAATCTCGAACCAGCTTGCGCATCCCTTCACGGGTCATGCGTTGCTCTTCAGTTAATGTCAGGTCAAAAAGCGGTGTAGACATACGAGGGCCTCATCCCGGCAAACATACAGTTAGTTGAACAACAGTCTGTCATTGGCTGTCTACTATCGACAATGACAGGTCTGTGACCTGGGCCGATAAAAACGGTAAAGTTGCACTAAAAGATAACAACCATTCGTTTAGGTGTTTTGCCTGTGTTTACTGTGAAATCCACCGCCGCGCCGGAGCGAGCAATTCGGCTAAAACGCCAACTCATGGCGTTCTATTCTTATTGCTTATTGTGGGCAGGCACTTTTATTGGTGTGGAACTCGCAGCCTTTGAGCCGAACACGCCCACTCTGGCCTTGCTTGCGCTAATTGTTATCATCAATGTGTTCTTCTATCTCCTGATTCGCACCGGCATCAGCGAACAGTTCCGTGACCCCAGCCTGACCATTGTGCAGATGGCCGCGGGGATCCTGTTAACCACCGCCATCCTGCACTATTCCCGGGAATTGCGCGGCGCTATGCTAAGCATCTATTTTATGGTCATGACCTTCGGCGTACTCGCACTGGATCGGCGTCGAATGCTATTGATTGCGGCTTTCACGCAACTCTGTTTTACCAGTCTGTTGATCTACGAATGGTTTGAGGCGCCACAACAAGCAATTTTCGCTTACCTAGTTGGCCACTGGCTCATCCTTGCGCTTGGCCTCGGCTGGTTTATCTATATGGGGGGCTATATCCATAATCTGCAATCGAGAGTGCGAGAACAGCGCAGACGGTTACACGAAGCCCACAATCGACTGAGTGCCATTGCCGTGCGTGATGACTTAACTGGCCTTTACAATCGTCGTCACTTTCTGGAAAGGCTAGAAGAAGAGATGTCCCGTGCGAACAGGGAGAACAACCCGCTTCATCTTGCGATCATCGATTTGGATCATTTCAAACAAGTTAACGACACCTACGGCCACCACGCCGGTGATGACGTGCTACATCGCTTTGCCCAGCTCGCCGCCATGGGGCTACGCAAATCCGACCTGCTGGCTCGTTATGGCGGTGAGGAATTTGTGGTCTTGTTTCCTCATACAAGCACCCAGGCTTGCCAGGCTGCAATGGAGCGTCTGCGTAATCGCTTCGCCCAGCAGCACTATTCCTTTTCCGGCGATCTGCGCAGCAAATTTTCTGCCGGGTTGACACCGTATCAACCTGGGGAAAGCGCTGAAGAATTTATTAAGCGGGCCGACCGTGCTCTGTATCAGGCTAAGGACCTGGGCAGAAACCGTATTCAGCTGGCCAACTGACCTCCATTAATAAACACCCAAAGCTAATCACCAGAAAAAGTTCAGGCATAGCGGGCAACAGCGACAGGACAGTGGAGCCCTGACGCGTCTGCCGGTATGCTTGCTCCCCACCGGGAGAAAAGCATGTCTGAGATCACCAATCCAAGCCTAAAAAACACGGTTCGTCAGCATTTCGCCAGCTTGGGCGACGACGCCCCCACCTGGACGGAAATTCACGGCATGCTCTGCGCCCTGGCTGCAGGCCCCCATGACGACGGGTTTGCCGACAGCATCGACTACGCCCATGAGCTAGAAATGCCTGTACCCGAAGACGTGGCCTCTGCGCTCAATCAGCTTCGCCAGCGGCTGGTGACTCAGCTACTCAGTGGTGAAACCATTAATCTGCCTTGCCTGCTTGATCCTTACCAGGAAGAAGATGGGCAAGATCTGGCCAGCTGGTGTGCTGGGTTTATGACTGGCGTCTTCGTGAAGGAGTCCCAATGGTACGCAATCGACGAAGAAACCATCGCTAATCTCTTGCTACCGTTTATTCTTATTTCTGGGCTTGATGAGGATGAGGCGCTTGACGCCCTGTGGGAGAACACTCAGGTGGTTAGACAAATGGCTCTGGGCATTCCTGAGCTCATTGAAGAGCTATTTTTGTGTTTTCACGGCCCGGATGAAGGCGGCGAGTCAGCCTAACCTCTGCGGCAGCCCTCGCTACGGTTGCCCTGCTCCGCCCCCTTCTATCACTAATCAATGCAATCAAGCGTAACGTGCGTGATCCAGTACAAGAAGGTCGCCACAAGCGACTCGACCCACTCAATGAGATGAACCCGAACCCGAGCAACGTCAACTTGCCGGCAACGTTAGCGCCCTCGCAATGCGAGGCGAATCCTGGCATTGCGTGTCACTCGTTGTCTTTGAGTGACAGATGACGGATGTCGGGTTGCGCCGGAGGCGCCACGCCAGTTGGCTGCCCCAGCCTTTCCCCTGGCGGCGCCATACTCAAATGACTGACATCCGGTGCCGGTGGAGGCGGCGCATGTTCCGCGTTATTCAAGTTTTCCCCCACATCTGCTACCGAAAAGGCACCTGAAAAACCGGTACCTCCGGTACGAATGGTTCCTACTGTCTCCAAGCCGCCTGAGCCCGCACTTGGGATACGGGCCTCACCGGCTGACCGGTAGGACTCAACCGATGTGGCCGGCATTCCCGACGAAGGCACCGGTGCTGCTGCCAATTCGGGAGCTGACTGCACAGCCACCGGCCTGATTTCGCATTCAGCGCCCGCTTGCTTCATAAGCGCCCGAAACTTCATGGCGGTAGCCTGATCGGTGTTTTTCTTGATCACCACCGGCTGAGCCGAAAACAACCTCTCCACCCGAGCATTATCCATTTTGAACAACCGTGCCAGGTTACTCTTCACCGTGGATAAATCGGCGCCGCCGACCAACTTCCCGGAAAACACGATATGGAAACGGGCATCACTCATGCTTCTGCGTTACTCCTCTCTGGGAATTTAGTCCATCTGAGCCGCACAATATTCCGCCAGTGCTGCGATGGTCCGGGACGGGTTTAAGCCCAGTGCCCGCGGCACCATGGCGCCATCTATCACATAGAGATCAGGGTAATTGAACACTTCCCCGGCATGATTCACCACCCCCTGTTCCACAGAGTCCGCCATATTGCAGCCGCCCAGAGGGTGCGGGGTAACCAAATTCTTGAACCAGCTCCAGGTGACTGGAGCCATCGGGCTACCGCCAGTGGCCGCCGTTAGCGCTAAATGGCGATCGGCCAGGCCTTGCACGGCTTTTTCTGCCTTGCGGTAGTCCCAACGCAGTTTCAGGTGCTCACGCTTCCAGGGCCAATACCAACGCCGCCCCAAGGAAAAAGTACCGCCCGGTTCATCCATGGCCTGACCAAACCAGGGCATCATTTTCCCAAAGGGGTTACTGCTATCGCCATACTTGAGCATCGCGGCTCCTAACCGTGTGCTACTAAAGCGAGGCTGTTTGCCCAATCGCTCCAGCCAGCTTCCAAGAATATCCGGAAGACCGCCGTCTTCTACAAAATAACGGGCACCGTTATCCGATCCATCCAAGTAATCGATAGCACTGGTGATGGTTGGCCCCCGGGTGGGTGAAATCTGTCGATCATCGTAGAACGCCGCCGTGGCAAAGTCGCCGTTACTGCTCCAGTTATGCCCCAGTTTACGGCTTAACTTTGGTAGCGTTTTGTATTGATCTCGACAACGCAGCAACAGTTCAGTGGAGCCCAGGGAGCCAGCGGCCACAATCACTTTATTGGCCTTAAAGACTCGCCAGCCACGCGCGTCCAGATCCATGGCGCGCACCTCAAAACCTCCTGACGCCAGCGGGCGAATGGTACGCACGTGATGCAATGGACGGATCTGCGCACCAGCGCTTTCTGCCGCTGCCAGATAATTAAGATCCAAGGTGTTTTTGGCCTTAACCGGACACCCCAAATCACAATTGCCACAATGGGTGCAAGTACCCTGCTGCTTTCCCTGGGCATTTACCCACATCTTACTGTGGCGATAATCGAAAGAGTCGTCGTTTTCCGCTCGCCAATCCGGATCGAATGTAATTGCCTGGGGCAGCACCGTGAATCGATCCCCCGCACCTACCGCATCTGCCGCCTCTTTCATCAAATGGGTTCGGGGCGTCCACTGGCTGGCGGGCAAGGTCTGAACATTGAGCATCACTCCAGTGATGTCATAGTAAGGCTTCAAGGTGGCATAATTAATCGCTTGCGGCCAACCGTGGTCGAACGCTTCTGGTTTAGCCTCAATGCTTACATTGGCATAGATCAACGACCCACCGCCAACGCCTGCGCCCATGGCAATGCTCATATCGCCGAAATTGCGGAAATCGACCCATCCATTTTGTTTTTCCGGTTCCGCTTCATCCCAGAACCAGTTTTTCTGTGAAACAGAGGGGTAATCACTAGGCAGCCAGCGTCGTCCCCGCTCCAGCACGACAACCTTACGGCCCTTCTCTGCTAACCGACATGCCATTACAGCGCCCCCGAAACCACTGCCGATGACCAGCACATCCACGTTTTCCATGTTGTCCCCAGTGTTTTATTTTTTGAACCTGCCCTCTGCCCCCATTACAAGATCTCTGCCATGCTTAGCATGCATCGTGTTTTGCAGAGGCCCCGTGGTCATACAAACATTGCAATCATCTTTTGTACTATTTTTTGCACTATAAATTTAAGTACCAATCCTGTCTATTTACAGCACTTTCCAGTACCCTGATCGGCATCTTTGCCGGCCCACAGCAGCCCCCATGGAACAGATTGATTTCGTTACTCTCGAAGAGAAAGCCCGCCCGCGTAAGCGAGCTGCTACCCCCCCAAAAGTGACCAGCGCGTCGCGCCAGAGAACACCGCGTCAGGGTGCCGTTCGTGAAGGTTACCGCCGCCTGACTGCCGACATTCCTGCCGATCTTCATAAACGCTTAAAAATGCAGGCATTGATGGAAGACCGCTCTGTCACCGAATTAATCGTTCAGGCCGCTGAGAGTTTTCTGCGTAACCGTGACTGATTAGCCTCCTTTATATTGCCCTTTCTTCCTCTCTTTTACACACCCGCATCGCTGTCACTGAAGCGTCATCGCTCTGTCATTCCTTCGCCCCCTTATACCCGCAGTGTTGGCCAAAACCGTCGAAGGAGCTAGCTAATGGCTGCGGATCTGTTTTTGCTTGTCTGTGCCCTGCTGTTCGGGCTTGGGTTTCGCCTACTGTTTCGTCATTTACCGGAGGAACGTTGGCAGTTTGTTGCTTCACTACCACTGAAGAAAAACCACGATGGTTCTTGGCAAGGGCTTAACCTGACTTTCTACGGCTTGTTTACTGGCTTGGCCGGAGGCCTCGGTGTCGCCACGTTCATCCTGTTAACGGCCTCTGCCGGTGTGTCGTTGGTAACCAGCCTTGCTCTCACCCTAGGCGTTCTCATCATCTGCCTCCCGGCGGCGAAAATTATCGCCACCCTAGTAGAGAAAAACCGTCACGGTTTTACCGTTGGTGGCGCCAGTTTTGTCGGCATCATTATTGCGCCCATTTTTCTCTGGCTTGCCGACAAGGCCAGCCAACATTGGTGGGATACGCCACTACCCACCCTGCCCATGCTTGCCGCGATGTCCATTGCCTATGTAATGGGGGAAGGTATCGGGCGGCTGGCCTGCATCAGTTTCGGCTGTTGCTACGGAAAAGCATTACACGATGCACCACTCTGGGCTCAGCGCATGTTTGCTACGCTGAATCATGTCTTCATCGGCAAAACCAAGAAAATTGCGTTTGCAGGCGAAATGGAAGCCGTCAAAGTGATCCCCATACAAGCGGTGACCTGCGTGATTTATACCGCATTGGCTTTATTTTGCTGTGCCCTGTTTTTTCACCAGCTATTTGCGCTGGCTTTTGCTTTGAGTCTGGTGGGTAGCCAACTGTGGCGAGTCTATTCAGAAACGTTGCGGGCGGATTATCGCGGTGGCAGTACCCTGTTCTCGGTGTACCAGCTGATGGCTTTACTGGCCGCCCTGTACGGGGTGGCCATTAGCATTGCACTGCCTAGCCATGGCGATTTGCAGCCTCTACTCGCCATGGGGCTGGCCAGCTTGTGGTCGCCGGGGGTGATCTTGGCTCTGCAATTGATCACGGTAATCATGTTCTTCTTCTCCGGCACCAGCACCATTACCACCGGGGAGCTTCGCTTCGGCCTAGCGGCCGACTGGCGGAGCCAGGCGGGTTGCGAGCAAAAGCATAAACATTGTGCTAAGCCCGCGCAGCGCAACAGCCCCCCAGGCGCCACTACACCAGTGCCACGGCTTTGATCTGTGCATAAAGATCGGTGCCAGGAAACAGCGAAAGCTGACGTGCAGAGCGACCGGAAATACGCGCCAAAATACACTGGCCAGCCAGGCGAAGTTGGACCAGGCATTGCCCAGGACCCACATCGCGCAGGCCAACCACCTGAGCAGGCAATATATTGAGGATGCTGCTGTCGTTGGGCGCGCTAAGGCACAGGCTTACATCTCGGGCAGCAATCCGCAGCCGCACCGGCTCGCCAGGAGTCAGCCGCTGGAGACCAGGTAGCCACAGGGTGTGGCTACCCACTCTTATGCCCTGTAAGTGATCTTCTCTGACATAGCTCCCCACCTCGCCAGCCAGTAAAGCGGTTGCATCCGCGCGTTGAGCCAACACACCATCCAGCCGTGACAGCTCCTGGCCGACCGGCCCCTGAGCAACCACCCGGCCCTGCTCCATCAGCCAGACCTGGTCTGCCAGACGTAGCAGCTCATCCATATTATGTGTGACATACAGCACCGGCACCGTTTGCGCCGCCAAGGCAATCAGATCCAGTAATCCCTGCTTGTGCTCCTCCCCGAGAGCCGAGAGCGGCTCGTCCAGAAGCAACAACCGGGGTGTGCCCAACAAAGCCCGGGCAAGTGCCACTCGCTGGCTCTCTCCGCCAGACAAACCGTCCACGCGACGCGACAGCAACGGCGCAATACCGGTCTGTTTGATCACCTGTTCCACCTGCCCAATAGGGCTGCGCCGCCGCCGCGCCACATAGTTCAGATTGCCCTGCACGGTAAGGTGGTGAAACAGCGTGGGTTGCTGAAACATCATGCCGATGGGCCGCTGCCAAACCGCCAAATCCACATCGTTTTTACGCTCAGACGACAGCCCCGAAGACCGCCACAGCTGATCGGAAAAACGGATCGTGCCTTCGCATGGGTCTAGCCCTGCCACCATGCGCAGCAACGAACTCTTGCCTGCACCGGAAGCGCCGAACAGCACGGTAACCCCCTCGGGTTGCAGGGTGGCATCCACTTGCAGCTGGAAAGCACCACGCCGCCCGCGTATCGACAACGCCAGACTCATGGCATGGCTCCTGGGCCGGAACGGCCACGCTGCCAGCGGAACAGCCCCCACAGCAGCAACAACGACAGGCCAAGCAGAACCGCGGCAAGCCGATGAGCACTAACATAATCCCCCGCTTCCACATGCTCATACAGCGCCACCGAGGCTACCCGGGTTTGTCCGGACAGGCTGCCACCAATCATCAGCACCACACCAAACTCGCCTAAGGTATGGGCGAAGCCCAGAATCGCCGCAGAGACATACCCTTCCCGGCACTGGGGCAATACCAGAGAGAGGAATCGATCCCGTGGCCCGGCACCCGTCACTGCAGCCATATCCAACTGTTTGGAGTCGATAGCGGAAAACGCATTCTTTAGCGGCTGCAGAACAAAGGGCAAGGAATACACCACCGACCCCACCACCAGCCCGGTAAAAGTGAAGGCCAGCGAGCGTTGTTCAACCACATTAGCCAACCAGCCCCCAGGCCCATTCGGCCCCAATCCGATCAACAAATAAAATCCCAACACCGAGGGGGGCAATACCAAAGGTAGCGCCAACACGGCCTCCAGCAATGCTTGGCCGGGCAAACGGCGACGCGCTAGCCACCAGGCCAGCGGTGTGCAAATCACGATCAGGATAACCGTGGTCAGCAACGCCAACTGAACACTGACACTCAACGCCAGCCAATCACCCTCAGAAAGCATCATCGGGCACCTGATAACCTGCCTGTTCAATTAAGGCTCGGGCTTGAGGGCTGAAAAGGAAATCATAAAACCGCTGCGCAGTATCATTCTTGCCTAGCAGCCCCCCCTGCTGAACAATCGGCGCGTACCAATGCGCCGGCACTCGCCACTGGCTACCGCCCTGCTGCTGTACTTGGCTCCATGCCACAAAGGCTGCGGCGGCAGCACCACTGTGGGCAAAATGATAGCTCTGGCCTACGTTTTCAGCGGTAACTCGTTTCACTCCCTGGGGCAGTTTCACATGCAGCAGTGCCGATTCCGCCGCCACCCCGTAAGGTGCCGTGCGGGCATTGGCCAGGGCCAGTGGCTGAACATGGCCCTGGCGCAAGTTCTCTGGGGCAAGCGAAACGCCCCGAGTGGGTGTCCACAACACCAAAGTACCCAGGGCATAAGTGCGAATGGAGGCAGAATCCAGAAAACCGTCCGCAGCCAGTTCTTCAGGGCGACGCTGGTCCGCGGCGAGGAGGATATCGTAGGGCGCGCCTTGGCGAATTTGTGCCGCCAGTTTGCCGGTGGACGCCACCGTCACGCCAATCCGGTCATCCGGATGGCGCAGCGCGTATAAGGGAATCAGACGTTTCAGTGTGTGTGCGAAATTAGTCGCCACCGCCACCTGAGCGGTGCCAGCTGCCACCGGCACGCTGAGCACGCTCATCAAAACAACAACCAAAATCCGCATGGGCTACACCGCGACTATATTGAGGCTACGCTGGAACGATACACCGGGAATCGTCCAGTCTAAGTCAGCACGATGGCCCTGTCAGGAGGATTTGCGGGGGTTCTGGCCGCGGTGCTGGCGGCCACGGGCGCGGGCCAGCTCAATCTGCTTCTGCCGCTCCGCAAAGCGCTGTTTTTGCTCCGGTGAGGATTCATCAAAACATTTCGGGCAGGAAACCCCCAGCTGGAACTGCGCTGAGCGCTTGTCCTCATCGCTAATAGGTCGACGACAGGCGTGACATTGATCAAATTCGCCAGGATTCAGGTCATGATCCACCGTCACTCGCTCATCAAAGACAAAACACTCTCCTTCCCATAGAGAGTCTTCCTTAGGCATCTCTTCCAGATATTTGAGAATGCCACCTTTCAGGTGGTACACCTCATCAAAGCCTTGCTCTTTCAGATAAGCCGTGGACTTCTCGCAACGTATGCCGCCGGTACAAAACATAGCCACTTTTTTGTGCTTTTGCGGATCCAAGGTTTGCTTAACGTATTCTGGGAACTCCCGGAAGGTGCGCGTCTCGGGGTTAATGGCGCCTTTGAAGGTACCGACTTCCACTTCATAATCATTGCGGGTGTCGATCAACACCGTGTCCGGATCAGCAATAATTTCATTCCACTCCTGCGGTGACAGGTAGGTGCCCACGGTGCGGGTAGGGTCAATACCTTCCACCCCCATGGTGACGATCTCTTTCTTTAGCTTCACCTTGGTACGCAAAAATGGATGCTCGTCGTGGAAAGACTCCTTATGCTCCAGCGTCGCCAGGCGTTCGTCGCTCTTGAGCCAGTTCAACACCGCATCCACCCCGGCACGGGGGCCGGAAACTGTGCCGTTAATGCCCTCATGGGCCAGAAGCAAAGTGCCGCGCACATCGTTAGCGTGCATCAGATCCAGCAGCGGCTGTTGCAATTGCTCGAACCCAGACAGCCGAACAAATTTGTACAACGCCGCCACCACAATACTATGTGGGGTTTCCACCCGATGCTGGGTACTCACGACTTCTCTCCCAACGTTGATTCTCCCTTGCTGAATTGCGGGTCATGTTTACTGCCACCCAGGCAGTCCGGTGACGCCAAAATCTCGCCCCCCTTGGCCTGCCATTCCGCCGGCGTATGGGTGTGCAATGCCAGCGCATGCACAGGCCCCTCCAACTCTTCAGCAAGAATTTTGTAGAGCATCTGATGGCGACGCACCGGCATCATGCCGGCAAACACCTCGCTCACCAGCACCAGCTTGAAGTGGGTTTCCGAGTTTGGCGGCACGCTGTGCTTGTGGCTTTCATTTTCCAGGGCGAAATGTGCCACAGGCACCGCCTCGAAAACCTTGCGCTCGATCAATGTCGCTACACTCATAGTCCACCTCGGCCGGAACCGTTTCAGAAAAGCACTGCAGAAAGTACTGCGGATAGGGAGATTATATCAGCTGTGCGTAAGGCGTAACGCCCCCTACGGGGGGCGTATTCTACGGGTTTTGTGTGGTAGTGGAAATCCGGTTCAAACCACCGGGATGATGTCTCGCCAGAGCTGTTCGCCACTTTCATCCAACAAGGAAGCCATGGTCTCACCCGGGCCCAGCTGGCACACCTGACGGTCCGATTGCCAAGCATTCCAGCCTGGCGCATCGCCCCGCGCAAAAGTGCCCCACGCTGCCTGCACCTGATGAGACAGCGCCCGCGCTTCACTCGTACCTCCGGTGAAGTACATTCCCGCTGGGGTATCTGTCACACCGAAGACAAAGGGCACGTCCACCACATGGCAGGCCCCCAGTGGCACACCGAAGGGCTCGCTGGGCCAGGTAAACTGAAACCCCCAGCACTGAGCATGCTGGCTCTGGGCATCAAGTAGGCGCACTGTGGGCACCCGAAACAGACGATCGGATTCCATAGCCGCTAACCAGTCCAGGCGGCTGCGCCGTGCATCCGGCTCCACCGCTGTCTGGTAATAATCAAAAGCACGGCGGCCATTACCGGGCAGCGCACGCTCAAATCGGCGCACAATTTCCTCATCGCTGATTTCCCTCAGGGCGTCCATGGTGGTTGTGCCAGCCAGCACGCCAGCGTACTGGAAGAAGTTGAATTCATCACGACATACGCCAGCCATTACACGCTTGTTGGCAGCAGCGCCTGCAGCGATGGCATCAACCGGCAATTGCGGCAGCACGTCACCATCCACCATGGGCAAGAAGTTCATGGCAAATTGAGGTGTGGTGGTACGCAAGCCTCGATCCACCAACACTTTCAACGCCGCATTTTGGGCCTTAATCCAGCCCTTGTTATCCGCACTGAGCAGCTTTTCGGCGGCGCTGCCGTCGCCCGGCAAGGCTGCCACAAACGCATTAGTGACCTTGCGTACCTGATCCGGGGCTAGCACAAAATCCGCTCCCCCTGACTGCACAATGGCCGCTTGGAATAACTCATCAGCCTGCGGGCAGGCCAGTAATGAGCAGACGCTGAAACCACCAGCAGACTCACCAAAGATCGTCACCTGCTTATCGTCGCCAGCAAAAGCGGCAATATTCTCTTGTACCCATTGTAGCGCCGCCAACTGATCGCGCAGGCCCAGATTGGTATCGGCATCCAACTCTGGCGCCACCGCCGAAAAATCCGCAAAGCCCATGGCGCCCAAACGGTATGCCGCATTAACCACTACCACTTTTTGGCTGCGTGCTAACTCTGCGCCATTATATAGAGCCTGGGACGTGGAGCCTGCCATATAGCCTCCGCCATGGAACCACACCATCACCGGAAACGGGCCCTCACCTTCAGGGGCCCAGATATTCAGATAAAGGCAATCTTCACCGGATTCCTGAATTCCCATTATAGGATTGCGTGGCTGCAATGACGCCAGGGGGTAACGGTCAGCGTTAACACAGTCTTCGCTGTCCGGTAGCGGTTGAGGGGCTTTAAAGCGCCACTCACCCAGTGGCGCCTTGGCAAACGGAATACCTCGATACTCCGTTACGCCCTTGCTGCTAAGTCCTTGATAACGCCCCTGACGAATTATTGCTGTCATCGTCCTCACTCCTGGTTCACACGCCGGTTAGCCGACCGAAAAATAAGGCCATTACCCTAACAAAATACTTACTAAAGCGTAGGCCGAGCTTGCTGTTCAATTATTAGAAAACATGAGCCACCACGACTTATTAGTCGCCTAACCTTGCCCCCCCTTCATTGAGACCATTGCGCACAGCGTTGAAAACCCATTGAAATTTCTACCAAGTGAAGCCTCTATTATGTAAGACCACCGCCATCGCAAACGCGTCAATAAACGTTACGAGCAAGTGACTACCAAAACCGAAGCGCCCTAGGGAAAATCAATAATACTGTTCTGGTGTCTACATCCGTGTGGAGAACAAAGACAACCCGCTATTTGCCCGCCAGTGAGCATCCGCCCTTCCCTGCACTGCGCCGTTCAGACCATAAGTTCACTAACTCGCTCAATAAGCCATCAATCTAGGCCTAACCCTTCGGCAAGTGTTGACTTGCCGCGCCCCGTTTCGTTATCTAGTGACCCTCTGACGCCATAACAACAATTGCGAGCCTATGCCGTGCGCTAGCCTAGCTTCCTCTTTGAAGCATAAAACTGTCGCCCCTTTCTGGGTGGAATATTTGCTGGATGCAGCGCTGCGTGCCGGCGTGGACCTGAGCTATGCGCTAGTAGCATCTGGTATTAGCAACGAGGATCTAGAAGACCCCCAGTCACGAATATCCATGGCCATCGAGAATCAGTTACTGTCGCAGGCCATTGCCGACAGCGCCGACCCCCTTTTCGGTCTACACATGGGGGAAGGGATTCGCCCGCGTTTCATGGGGGAACTGGGTTATGCCAGCATGTCCAGTGCCACACTGGGGGATGCTATAGAGCTGATGATTCCCTTTATGGAAGTCACCACTGAATACGCCCAATTGCGCTTCGAGTGGCGAGAATATCATGGCGACAAAACGCTATGCTTAATGTGGGAAAGTGACCTGGAAGCGCTGCCAACCTATCCAGCACGAGTGGACGCCAATTTTGCGGCCGCAATCATTTACGGTCGCTGGCTAATTGGCCAGGAACTGAACCCAACGCAGATTCTTTTCAAACATTCACCGCAAGGCGATGAGACTGAATATCAGCGTATCTTCCGCTGCAACGTGAGCTTCGGTCAGCCAGAAAACGCCATCGTATTACCCGCCCACATGTTAGATTTGCCCCTGCGCGATGCCGATCCGGAAGTTCACAAGGTGGCCCGCTCACGTATGCAACGCGCCGTCACCCAGTACCACGCCCGAGACAATTTACTGGAACAGGTGCGCTTAGAAATCCAGAATCGCCTGCAACAGGGCGTTCCGCAGCTGGAACCCATTGCCGATCAGCTCGGTATAAAGCCCTGGACTCTGCGCCGGCAATTGCGTGCCGAGAACACCGATTTTTCCAGCCTACTGGAAGACGAGCGCCGCCGCCTAGCCTGCGACTGGCTGCTGCACAGTGAACGTTCCGTTAACCAAATCGCGCTAGATCTGGGCTACTCCGAGCAAAGTGCCTTCAATCGCGCCTTCAAACGCTGGTTCAGTATCACACCGGTGCAATACCGGAGCCATCAAGGCCATCAGCCTTTCGACAACTGAGCCCCCCGCCACTGGCGCTTGCACTGCCCCAGGGTCAGCCCCTGGGCAAAACCATCAACCAGTGTCGCCCCCAACCGGCTCTGCAGCAGCCGTGTAGAAATGGGTAATAGGCCATAGAACAGCTGCCCAAGCCGAGTGACTTGGTGTAGTTCTTCACGCCAGCCTGCTAGTGAGGCGGGGTAGGCTATTTCCGGCTCACTGCTCAGTAACGCCTGGGCAGCCATTTGCCCACTAAGTACCGCGCCGTAAATCCCCTCTCCCAGCAACGCTTCCGTGCACCCTGCCGCATCGCCCACAAACAACACCCGTCCATTAACCAACCGGGTGTTAGGCAGCCACGTCCCCAGAGGATAGCCCGCTACCTGCTCGGCCTGTGCGCTCAAACGGGCAAGGCTGTAACGCTGCAGAGCGGAACGCTCCGGCGCTGCCACCCCATGGCGCCATACATAGAGCCCCACGTTCACATGGTCCCCCTTGGGAAACAGCCAGCCATAGCCGCCGCGAATTGCACCAAAATCCAGCGTCATGGGAGGGTAATCACGTATGTTCTTGCGGGGTACGCACCCCTCGATGGCCATGGCACCGCGCAGATGCCGCTCTCCCAGCATCCGCGCCACAGCGCTGTTGGCACCATCCGCAGCGACCAGCCAGGGGGCGGTGAAGCGCTGACCTTCCCGGGTCTGCACAGAAACCCCGTTAGCCTCCTGATGAAGTGATCGTAGTCCTGCGGTGTCGCAGAACACGGCGCCCTGTTGCTCAGCATTCGCGCGACAAAGAGCATCCAATTCTGACCGTTCAGTCATCACACAGAACCGTGCTTGGGCACTTAGGTGGCGAATGGGCGAAGAGGTATGGCTCACCGCTAGGGTGGACACCGTTTCGCGAACCACCGATGCAATACTGAACCGGTAACGAGCCAGCGTCTTTTCGGTAACCCCGCCCGCACAGGGCTTAGCACGGGGTTGGGCACGGGAAATAACCACCACACGCAGGCCCGCTGCGGCCAAATCCCATGCTGCCGCGCAGCCCGCCTGGCCGGCGCCGATAACCAGCACATCCCAGTTGCTCATATATATACCTCTGATTCCGTGCGATTAGCCGTCGGGTCCTTTATAATGCGCGCCGTCATGGACCCTGACCCATTGACCTTGCTCAGCGGTCCTCTCGGTTTCAGCCACATAAGTTCTCCCGAATTAAAGCTAGGAGATTGTTCATGAAAGCACCCGTACGCGTAGCCGTCACCGGCGCCGCTGGCCAAATCAGCTATTCCCTGCTGTTCCGCATCGCTTCCGGCGACATGCTTGGCAAAGACCAGCCCGTTATTCTGCAATTGCTCGAAATCACCCCTGCTCTGGAAGCCCTGAACGGGGTCATCATGGAGCTGGAAGATTGCGCATTCCCGCTGGTTGCCGGTATCACCGGTACCGACGATGCCAACGTGGCCTTCAAAGACGCCGACTACGCGCTGTTGGTTGGTGCTCGTCCGCGTGGTCCGGGCATGGAGCGTAAAGATCTGCTGGAAGCTAACGCAGCCATCTTCTCCGCCCAAGGCAAAGCCATCAACGACAATGCCAGCAAAGGCATCAAGGTTCTTGTTGTCGGCAACCCGGCCAACACCAATGCCCTGATCGCCCAACGCAACGCGCCTGACATCGATCCCCGTCAGTTTACTGCCATGACCCGCCTAGACCACAACCGTGCCATGGCGCAACTGGCCAACAAATTGGGCAAAACCGTCAATGACGTGAAGAAGATGCTCATCTGGGGCAACCACTCTTCCACTCAGTATCCTGATCTGCATCACTGTGAAGTGGATGGCAAAGTAGCCATTGATCAGGTCGAGCAAGACTGGTATGAAAACGACTACATCCCGACTGTACAGCAGCGTGGTGCAGCGATCATTAAGGCCCGTGGCGCGTCTTCTGCCGCGTCTGCTGCTAACGCTGCCGTGGACCACATGCGTTCCTGGGCACTGGGCACCGACGAAGGTGACTGGGTTTCCATGGGCATCTACAGTGATGGTTCCTACGGCATTCAGGAAGGCCTGATCTACTCCTTCCCTTGCACCTGCAAGAATGGCGACTGGACTATCGTTCAGGGCCTAGAGGTCAATGACTTCTCCCGTGGCAAAATGCAAGCCACCGAGCAGGAACTGGCCGAAGAACGTGATGCTGTTTCTCACCTGCTGCCGTAAGGTTTAGTCAGGCAATAAAAAGGGGCTCTTCAGAGCCCCTTTTTTGTTTCCGCTGTACTGCGCAGCGGCAGCAGGGTCCATACGACTTAGAATCCGCAATGGCCCTTTTTCAATTTCAAACGCAAGTCATCAGTATTCGGAATAATCGATCTGCTGCATGGCCTGTTGCGAATAATTCGCATAATTTGCCATGGTGATCGGGAACAATACTCCGAAATAGCCCACCATCAGCAACAGCACAATGACGAAGGCTGCTTTCACACCGCCTGAGTTGCTCACTGGGGCCGCGCCGTACTGATTGCGACCCTCGCTACCGCGTTTGAACAACATCACCAGGCCCAACACTAGGTTGGCAATCGGCACTAGCATTAACAGGCTCAACCAACCGCTGGCGTTGATGTCATTGAGGCGACGCACCATATAGCCCCAGCTCATCACCATCAAAGCAATAAACCCCACCATGACAATCAACCCTATTATCACGGCACCCACACCAATAGCACTTTGGCCAGCACTCATAATGCCAGGGATCACGAGTGCTGCAGCAATGCCCATGACCAAATAGAAAAGCAGCGTAAGGCCCGCCGCATAGACAAAATACCGCATACGCCCGATACGACCAGACAGCGATAGAAACTTGGGCTGATACGTCTCCTGACTTCCGGCCATAGAAACATCCGCCTTAGGCGCTTGGTAAGGTTGGTTCATGGTGACTCCCCCCGGAGTTCAAACAGCGTTCAAAGAAGTTGAATCAAGCACTACAGTGTGTGGCGATGCCCAAAGTCTTCCATGGCACGAAGCAAGTCCCGGCGGCTGATTTGGCCAACCAGCTTTCCGTTATCCATCACCGGCAGCCGACGACGGTGATCCGCAAGGAAAATTTCTGCCACATCAAGAATAGAATCCGAGCCTTCTACGGTCTGCAGATCCACGCTCATATATTCTTTTACCGAACCAATTTCCGTATCGTGGTAGCTTGCTTCCAGCGCCCCCTTGAGGCAATCAGATTCGGAAAAGACCCCTACCACGCTGCCCGCCTCATTCACCACCGGGCCACCGGAAATTTGATTTTCCAGCAAGGTACGAATGGCTTCACTGACGGACATATCGGGGGAAAAGGTGATAAGACGGCGGCTCATGTATTCCGCTACCCGCATGGACTTAAGCATAATTATTCCTTGTGCGATCGCAGCCGGCGTCGTGCCGGCTCATCCCTATTCTTTTATAGCAGAGTTCCTGCCAAGAATCGTCAATGACAAGCCTTATACCAAGGCCTTGGGCGCAGTGATGATCCCATTATTATCCGCATAAACGAATTCACCCGGGCGAAAAACAACGCCACCGAAAGTGATCTCAATGTTCAGCTGCCCTTCATCACGACGAACCGATTTAATCGGCACGCAACCTAGGGTGATGACACCGATGTCCAACTTGGCTAGCGCGTCCACGTCCCGGCAGGCGCCGTAAATAATTACGCCTTCCCAACCATTTTTCACCGCATTTTCCGCAATCATATCGCCGATCAACGCATTGCGCAGGCTGCCACCACCATCAACCACAAGCACCTTGCCCTTACCGTCGGTGCCCAAGTGTTCCTTTACTCGGCTGTTGTCTTCAAAGCACTTAACCGTGACGATTTCGCCACCAAATGCGTCGCGGCCGCCATAGCTGAGCCAGTTAAGTCCGGTTACCACGCAAACGCTATCGGCGTTGTCATCACAAAGATCGCAAGTCACAAAGGTCATACTAACTCCTTCGGTTATTTGTTCAGGTTGTAGCCAAAGCCTTTCAGGCTGTCTTATTCATTTTCTCGCGGAACTTGCCGGCAAACACCAGAAAATCCCGGTAACGCAATCGGTACAAGCCAGTATCTGGCCCCATCAATGCCATACCAACCATGGCATCAGCCACCTTGCCGCTGTCCACGGGGAGCCAGTGGGCATCGGTCCAGCGTGTCAGTGGCTCAATCACTCGATTGAAAATATTGCCCCAGTCCTCTGCCCGGCGCTTGTCTTCACGCTCGCCGCGTAACAGTGACGGCTGCAGAATGGCCAACAGTGGCAGGTCGAGCTTGATCAACGCGCGTTCCATCTGCCCTTTTACCCGCGAGTAGAAAAACGGCGAGCGAGCATTGGAACTCACCGCCGAAACGACTAGAAAGCGCTGCACATTGGCTCGCCTCGCCATGCTGCCGGCCAGCACCACAAGGTCATGATCCACATGCCGAAATGCCTGTCGCGAACCGGCTTTTTTCATGGTCGTGCCCAGACAACAAAAAACATCATCAACTTGGAAGCTATTCTTGTGCGCCTCGATATTATCGAAATCTACCCGCTGCACATCTAGCTTGGGATGCTCCACCGATAAAGGACGGCGAGTCAGCACAATTACCTTTTCATAGTCATCGCAGGCAAGTAGGTTTTCTAAGCAATCACGACCCACTAACCCGGTTGCTCCCAGCAGCAAGGCTTTTCTTGTCATTGTTCATCCTCATCTCTGACGGGCTGCTCGGGCAGCCAGCGGCGCAATACTGTTTCTAGTGCATCAAGATGCACCGGTTTGGCAAGAAAATCATCCATGCCAGCAGCTAGGCAACGGGCCTGAACGCCTTCCGCGGTATTGGCGGTAATCGCAACAATCGGGGTACGCGGGCTCGCTTTGCTGTGTTCCATTTCTCGCTGGCGACGGGTTGCTTCAAAGCCATCCATCTCCGGCATCATGCAATCCATCAACACCAGATCAAAGGGTTCTTGTTCCAGCAACGCCAGTGCCGTTTCACCGTTGCTCACGGTTTTTACCTGATAGCCCAACTTACTTAGCATGCCCCGGGTAACCAGCTGATTCACTTCGTTGTCCTCCACCAGCATCAGCCGGAAGCGTTTGCGGCGCTGCCGCTCTTCCGGCGTCTGAAGAGGAGCATCACCAACTGGAATTTGCCGTTGCAGCCCCATCAACCTTGCCAAGCCCTGGCGCAATACGCTGCGATGTACTGGCCGTACCAGCACCACCAGATCATGTTTATCGATTAGCTGTTGCACTGCCGCATGGCTACGCTCTTCAATGGTGGCCAAAAGCACAAGACGTACCGGACGTAGCGAGGGATCTTCAAGTACGTTACGGCATAGATTCAGCGCCAACTCTCCCCGTGACCAGGTATCAACAAACAATACATCAAAGTCACTTTGCTCACGATGCCCCGCACGCAAAGCTTGAAGTGCATGGTCATACCCCATCGCAGAGGAAGCCTGACAACCCAGCGCTTCTAATTCTTCCTGGATACTCGAAACCGTGCCCGAGGCAGCGCCAACCACCAAGGCCTGGGCGCCATCTAGCGCCCGTATCAAACTCTGGGCTTCGCGCATATCCGGCTGCATTTGCACCGGCACGGTGAACCAGAAAGTAGAGCCTTCGCCAGGCACGCTTTCTGCGCCCAGTGTGCCCCCCATAGCATCAATTAGCCCCTTACAGACCAGCAAACCGAAACCAGTATGATGGCTGCTGTAGACGTCCTGTCCCTCTTCAATAAAGCGATCTTGGAACAAGTGGCGCAAGGTTTCCGGGTCCATGCCTGCGCCTTCGTCGCTAACCCGCACCCTGAGCACACCAGCGTTTTCCCTCTCCACGGTAAAATCCACATCGAGACGAATTTCACCCTTTTCACTGAATTTGATGGCATTGCTGAACAGGTTATTAAGTACCTGCATCAACCGCTCACGATCACCGCGAATACGCTTGGGCAACATCCGGTCAATCACACAGGTCAATTCCAGACCGGATGTCTGGGCCATGGGCCCGAAGGCTTCCAGCGACTGTTCAATCGCTGCCCGAAAGTCAAAATAATCAGAGTTAAGGGTAATGCGGCGGGAAAGAATGCGGGAATAATCCAGAACGTCATCAATCAGAGTCAGCAGCAACTTGCCACTCTGCCCTGCCACTTGTAGGTAGTCTTTTTGTTCGTCATTCAGGCGGGTGTCTTCTAGCAACGACATCATACCCATCAACGAATTCATCGGCGTGCGTAGTTCGTGGGCCAGTCGGTACACTAAACTCAGCTGCACTCCGGTACTACTGCGCACCGGCTTTTTAGGCTCCACAGAGCCCCGCCGCTCACGGGTCATGGCATGCCAGAATGTCTCGTACTGCCCGCGGTAAAGGCGGAACAAGTAAAATGCATAGGAGCCAATCAATGCCGCCAAAACCCAATCGTGCACGCTTCCCGCAAACAGTAATACCGCCAATGTCGGCAGAAACATCAGTACGATATACGCTTGGCGCACCCGTAAGCCGGCCATCCAGGAGCTGCCTAGGGCCGTCGTTACGCCGACGTTATAAAGAATCACTACGAAGAAATTAAAGCCGGTGCCCAATCGCCAAATTAGCCAGGCTGGTAGCAAGCCCCACAACAAAGCATGCAGCGACAGGCCCACCCCGAACAAACGTCGCCAACGTGCGGGGCCAGAACCATGGAGGGCATCAAAACGGGCCACCAGCCATAACCGGTAAGCGGTAACGAGCAGTACGGCGCCCCCCCCTATTAGCGCTTCCAGTTCGAAGCTCTGGTAGACCTGTCCCCAGGTAAAGACAACTGCATAAACCAGAAGGGCCGCCAGGACTCCCATCAAGGAGTTCTTGGCGGCCCCATAATCTACGCGTTTAAGAACCTTTCGATCTTTCTTGTATGACACTGTGTTTTGTTCCGAAGAAACGGGAAAACCGGTTTCGAGCTACGTTAACACCGCCTTATCACACTGGCTAGAGCCTATGCACCCGCCCTAATCTGCTTACGGCGGTCCAGTGCAACCAGCAACGGCACGAAAAAGAAGAAATCTACAATCAACGCCATGGCAATGGTGATTGCCGATAACTGCCCCATGCTGGAATTAGGATAAAAATGGCTGGTACCAATCACCGCAAAGTTGGCCACCAATACCACCGATGTGGCCACCAGTGCCAGACCAACGGTGCGCAAGGCATATTCCACCGCCTGTTCAGTATTAAGGCCTAATTCACGTTTGGCACGCACATATTTGCTGAGGAAATGCACCGTGTCATCGACCACAATCCCCAAGGTCATACAGGCCACCACTGACACTGCCAGTCCAATTTCGCCGTTCACCAGCCCCCATAACCCAAAAGCCATGGCCGCCGGCAACAGGTTGGGCAGCAATGACAAGGCCCCGTAGCGCACAGATCGCAGCGCTATGACCAACAGCACCGAAACACTAACCAAGGCGACCAGCGCACCCCCGAGCATGCTTTGAATATTGCGCATGGTAACCCGGCCAAACAGAATGTCCATGCCGGTGCCTTTGCTGTGCATGTATTGCGGCCAATGATCCTCCATCCACGCTTCAACTCGTTCATTGAACTCCAGTACCGGGTGCGAACCAATGTTTTCTAGCAAGACGATCACCCTCGCTTGTTCCTTATCGATATCCAATTGATCTTCCAAGCCTAGCCCTTGGGGCAACGATAATTCATACAGCAAGGTGTACTGAGAAATTAGCTCGCGGGATTGCGGAATGCGATACCACTGCGAATTACCGCCATGCATGTCTCGATTAAGCCGCTTAATGACATCTGAATAGGCTGAGGCATAGACCACTTCATCCTGTTGCTCCAACCAGATAATTAAATCATCAATGTGCTTCAGGTACGCAGGCTCCATGGCCCCGCCAGACTCCCCGGAGTGCACCGCATAATCAATACGATGCATGCCGGTAAGATTGCTCATGGCGAAATCGTTCACCTGACGAACCTCAAAGGTTTCATCAAAATATTCATTAAACACATCATTGATGCGGTTCAAGCCGATGGCGGCGGTTAGCACCACTACCACCGCTGACATGCCCAGCAACCAGGGTTTGAAATGGCGATTCAGATGTGCGGCCAGCGCCCCCATCAAGGGAGCAAAATCCCGCTGCTTACCCGGCTCAATACGGTTCGGCAGCAACATCACCAGAGCCGGTAGCAGCACGACCGAGAACACAAACGCCAGCAGCACCCCAATCAATACCACATTCCCTAAAGCACGGAACGGTTGAGACTCGGAGAAATTCAGAATTGCAAAGCCAATCGCCGTAGTAAAACTGGTGAGCCAGACCGGCTGAATATTGATGCGCAGGCTTTCTAGCATAGCCGCCGCCCGCTCCTTGCCTTGCAAACATTCGTGCCGGTAGCTGGCCAGAATATGCACTGAATCCGCCACTGCCAGGGTCAGAATCATGGCGGGCGCCATACCCACGATGGGCGAAAACTCTATCCCCAGCCACGTGGCAATGCCCATAGCCGAGGCGATGGAAAACCCAATCACCATCACCGTCACGACCACAAAAATGGCACTGCGCATAATCAGCCACAGACACAGCAGCATCACCACAAAAGCCAATGGCAAGGTGGTCACCATGGATTGTTCGGTGGCATCGGCGGAAGCCTGGGAAAACACCACCGTACCGGTGACCATAAACTCGATATCCGGGTAACGCTCCCGGTAGGCCTGTGCCATCTCGCGGGCCGCCTGGGTAATCACCGGCGCTTCGGTGTTGCCCTCATCCATGGTTACAGTAGCCACGATGCCCGCCACATGCCCCTTTTCAGAGACCAGCCGCCCAACCAATGCAGGTTCTTTCAGGGCAATTTCGCGTACCAAGGCTATCTCATTCGGTGCCATGTCTGCGGCATCTTCCACCAGAGGTGCCACGTACAGTTCGTCTCCATCTACCTCGGTATGCTGGAAGTTGGTCAGGGAATCCACCCGAGTGGAGTACGGTAGCGTCCAAGCATCGTCAGTCAGTGACTCAATCGCCGCCAACGTTTGCGGTTCGAACACCCGACCGTTCTTCGGGTGTACCACAAACAACACCACCTCATTGGCGGTAAAGCTGTCTTCCAGAGCCATAAACCGTTTGAAATCAGGGTTTTCCTGGGTAAAGAAAATGCGTGGATCGTTATTATTGCGAAACCCCTGCAGTCCGGTGGCCATGACTACGCATAGCGCACTACAAATCAATAGCACCCACACTGGATGCGCCACCACCCAGCGACTCCAAGTCTCTTTCATTGTTAGTCCCACTGTCCCCATAGATTACGTTGGGAGTCTAGGCATAGGTAAATACAGTGTCACGGACCGGAAAGGCCAAAATCACCACTTTACGTTAACGTAAACCTCCCCTAGGATTTCGCCATGCCCAAAAAACAGATATACAGCATTGGTGAACTGGCGCGGGAATTTGACGTGACGACTCGCACCATTCGCTTTTATGAAGATCAGGGGCTGCTCAGCCCGGCCCGACGGGGGCAGACACGAGTCTACTCCCCCGCAGACCGGGTCACATTGAAATTGATTCTGCGTGGCAAACGCCTTGGGTTCTCCCTGGCCGAGTCCAGAGAGTTGATCAAGATGTATCAGCCCAGCGGTGATAACCGCAATCAGCTATTGGCACTGCAAGACAAAATCCAGCAGCGTCGAGACCAGCTGAACCAGCAACTTAGAGATATTCAGGCTCTACAGCAGGAACTGGACGACGCCGACCAGCGCTGCGAAGACGCCCTCACTGCCTTGGAGAACCCCGATCATGTTTGAGAGCACTTTTAATTTTGACTTAGACGAAACTCTGATTGCCCTGCGCGACAGCGTCCGCCATTTCGCCCAGAAAGAAATCGCCCCCATCGCTGCCAAAGTCGATAGCAGTAACGAGTTCCCGGTAGAGATGTGGAAAAAACTTGGCGACCTTGGTGTCCTTGGCGTTACCGTCAGCGAAGAATATGGCGGCGCCAATATGGGCTATCTGGCCCACACCTTGGTGATGGAAGAAATTTCTCGGGCTTCTGCTTCCATTGCCCTGTCATACGGTGCCCATTCCAACCTGTGCGTTAACCAGATCTATCTCAACGGCAACGATGCCCAGCGTGAAAAATACCTGCCCAAACTGGTCAGCGGCGAGCATATCGGCGCCCTTGCCATGAGTGAGCCCGGCGCCGGCTCCGACGTGGTTAGCATGACCCTGCGCGCGGACAAACAAGGTGACCACTATGTGCTCAACGGCAACAAGATGTGGATCACCAACGGCCCCGACGCACACACCTATGTAATTTACGCCAAAACAGATACCAACGCAGGGCCACGCGGCATCACAGCCTTTATTGTTGAGCGCAGTTTTGCCGGCTTCTCGCAAGCCCAAAAACTCGACAAACTCGGCATGCGCGGCTCCAACACCTGTGAATTGGTATTTCAAGATTGTCGGGTACCGGAAGAGAACGTTCTTGGCTCTGTAGGCGAAGGGGTCAAAGTACTAATGAGTGGCCTCGATTACGAGCGCACCGTACTATCCGGCGCCACCACTGGCATCATGCAAGCGTGTATGGATGTAGTGGTTCCCTACGTTCATGAACGCAAACAATTCGGCAAGGCCATCGGCGAATTCCAGCTCATGCAAGGCAAAATCGCCGATATGTACGTGACGCTTAACGCCAGCCGTAGCTACCTCTATAACGTGGCCAAAGCGTGCGACCGCGGCGAAACTAACCGCAAGGATGCCGCTGGTGTGATTCTCTACTGTGCCGAAAACGCCACCAAAATGGCACTGGAGGCCATTCAAGCCTTGGGCGGTAACGGTTACATCAACGAGTACCCCACTGGCCGCCTACTGCGTGATGCCAAACTCTATGAAATCGGCGCCGGCACCAGTGAAATCCGCCGCATGCTTATCGGCCGCGAGTTGTTTAATGAAACGGCCTGACGCCTGAAGCCCAACGCCGGAAACTATGGCGTCAGACGTTCTGCGTCTGGCGTCCTGCGAGATAATCCATGCCCAAAATTAATAGCCAGATCAACCCCAACAGCCCTGATTTCCTGGCCAACCGGGAGCACAACTTGCAACTGCGTCAGCAATTGCAGGACAAGCTTGACCACATTGCCCATGGCGGTGGTGAAGCGGCGGAGCAGCGCTTGCGTGAGCGCGGCAAACTTCCCGTTCGTGAGCGTATCAATTTCCTGCTTGATCCGGGCTCTCCGTTTCTGGAAATTTCCGCCCTCGCCGCTGACGGTGTCTACGGGGAGGATGTCCCCGCCGCTGGCTGCGTCGGCGGAATCGGTCGGGTACAAGGCGTAGAGTGCATGATCGTCGCCAACGACCCCACTGTGAAAGGCGGAAGCTATTACCCCCTTACAGTTAAAAAACACCTGCGCGCCCAGACCATTGCTGCAGAAAACCGCCTGCCTTGCATCTACTTGGTGGATTCCGGCGGAGCGAACCTGCCCCGTCAAGATGAGGTATTCCCTGACCGCGAACATTTCGGGCGTATTTTTTTCAACATGGCCAACATGTCCGCCCGGGGGATTCCTCAAATCAGCGTGGTGTTAGGTTCGTGCACCGCTGGCGGCGCCTATGTGCCCGCCATGGCAGACGAAGTGATTATGGTGAAAGAACAAGCCACTATCTTTCTGGCCGGCCCACCGCTGGTAAAAGCGGCTACCGGTGAAGTGGTCAGCGCTGAAGACCTGGGCGGGGCCAACCTGCATTGCGAACAATCAGGCGTTGCGGATCACCTGGCTGAAGATGAACCCCACGCCTTCGAGCTAGCGCGACAATGTATTGCCCACTTGAACTGGCACAAACCGGATCAAGTAAAACGATTGCCTGTGCAGGCACCAGCCTACGCCCCTGACGAATTGTACGGCGTCATTCCCACAACCACACGCCAACCCATGCCCGCTCGCGAACTGATTGCTCGCATCGTGGATGGCTCGGAACTGGACGAATTCAAATCCCGCTACGGCACCACTCTGGTGTGCGGTTTCGCCCGAATTCACGGCTACCCGGTGGGCATTCTTGCCAACGATGGCGTGCTGTACTCGGAATCTGCCCAGAAAGGGGCGCACTTCATCGAGCTGTGCAACCAACGCAAGATCCCTCTGCTGTTCCTGCAGAACATCACCGGCTTTATGGTCGGCCAGAAATACGAAGCCGAAGGCATTGCCAAGCACGGAGCCAAGATGGTCAACGCGGTGGCCTGCGCCACCGTCCCCAAATTCACCGTGGTGACCGGTGGTAGCTTCGGGGCCGGCAACTACGGCATGTGTGGTCGAGCCTACGACCCGCGGTTCATGTTTATGTGGCCCAATGCCCGCATTTCGGTAATGGGAGGCGAACAGGCCGCCAGTGTATTGACCCAAGTGAAGCAAGCTTCCCTGAAGAAAAAAGGTCAAGTTTGGAGTGACGAACAAGCCCTCGAATTTCAAACTGAAATGACTCAGCGCTACGAGGAAATGGCGCAACCTTGGTACGCCAGCGCCCGGCTCTGGGATGACGGCGTCATCGACCCGGCGGACACCCGCGATGTCCTTGGCCTCGCCATTTCCGCCAGTCTTAACGCACCGATCGAAGAAACACGCTACGGCGTATTCCGGATGTGAACAGGCGGCAGAAAGCCTAATGCCCAAAGCCAGATACAAAACAGGACGTCAACAATGAGTGTTACCACAGACATCAAAAACCAGGTGGCCCGGATTACGCTGAATAACCCGAACAAGCGTAATGCGTTTGATGACACCATCATCGCCTCACTCACTGAAGCCTTTAAACAGGCCGGCAGTGACGACAGCGTCCGCGTGGTGGTACTGCAGGCCGCTGGCAAGCATTTTTCCGCCGGCGCAGACCTTAACTGGATGCGTGCCATGGGCAAATTGGACGCCAAGCAAAACCAACAGGACGCTTTGCGCATGGCGACGCTGATGCAGGCCATTGATCAATGCGCCAAGCCGGTGATTGCGCGCGTGCAGGGGGCCGCTTTTGGTGGCGCTTTGGGGTTGATCTGCGCGGCGGACATGGCGGTGGCGGCAGACAATGCCCGTTTCTGCCTCAGTGAAGTAAAACTCGGCATCGTGCCCGCGGTAATCAGCCCCTACGTGGTTCGTGCCATGGGCGCCCGACAGGCTAACCGCTTTTTCATGACTGCAGAAGTGATTCCCGCCGAGCGAGCTCAACAGATTGGCATTGTCCACGAGGTGGTTAGCGAAGACGCCCTGGACAGCACCGTAGACGGGTTGATCGACGCACTACTTGCGGGTGGCCCCCAGGCACAAGTAGAAGCCCGAGCACTTATTGCCCGAGTCAGTGATGGCCCCATTAACGACGCCATGATCAATGACACCGCTTCCTTCATCGCCCGACTACGCACCGGTGATGAAGGCCAGGAAGGGCTCAGCGCTTTTTTAGAAAAACGCAGCCCAAACTGGGTCTAACCACACGCAAGAAGCATCGCTAGCGGCGAAATGAGAAACCGTTGAATGTTTAAAGTGTAAAATTGAAACGCGAAATCGGCCAGATTCTAGAAGTTTCGCGGGCACGAATCTCAAAAAAGATAATGCGCTATCTCACACTTTTGAACCTTGAACGCATCATGATCGCGCTGCCAGCGACGCTCCGACCATTGCCACTGATATAGGCTCTGTTATGGCAAAGATAAAAAAACTCCTGATCGCTAACCGCGGCGAAATTGCTCGTCGCATCATGCGCACCTGCCGCCAACAGGGTATTGCCACGGTGGCGGTCTATTCCGAACCCGACGCCAGCTTACCCCACGTAATGGAAGCGGATCAGGCTGTGTGCCTGGGCCCGGCCGCAGCACGGGAAAGCTACTTGGTGATCGACAAGGTAATCGCCGCCGCCAAGGCCACCGGGGCCGATGCTATTCACCCCGGCTACGGATTTCTATCCGAGAACACCGACTTTGCCGCAGCTTGCGACCAGGCTGGTATCATTTTTGTGGGCCCCAACGCCCGAGCCATCGAAGTAATGGGCGACAAGGCCGCCGCCCGGAAATTGATGTCGCAAAGCGGCGTTCCGGTTCTGCCCGGTTTCGATGAAGAAGGTGCCAGCGACAGCGAGCTAACCGCCGCCGCAACAACGGTCGGCTTCCCTCTGCTAATCAAGGCCGTGGCCGGGGGCGGCGGAAAAGGCATGCGTGTAGTGAATGCTGCCGGGGAATTCGATGAAGCCTTGGCCGCCGCACGCCGAGAAGCGGCCAATGCGTTTGGCGACGATCGAGTGCTGCTGGAACGCTATTTGGCCACCGCCCGCCATGTGGAAGTGCAGGTGTTTGCAGATAATCATGGTAACGCCGTCCACCTGTTCGAACGTGATTGCTCGGTACAACGTCGCCACCAAAAAATTATTGAAGAAGCCCCCGCGCCGGGTCTTGATGAAGCAACCCGTAACGCTTTTGGCCATGCCGCAGTGCAAGCAGCCAAAGCCATTGATTATCGTGGCGCCGGCACCGTGGAATTTCTTTACTCGCCCCCTGCAGCCGGTGGTGACGCTGACGGTGGGCAGTTCTTTTTCATGGAAATGAATACCCGCTTGCAGGTAGAGCACCCGGTGACCGAGATGATCACTGGCGAAGACCTGGTGGCTTGGCAGCTGTCCGTGGCCGCCGGGGAACCGTTGCCTAAGCAACAAGAGCAAATTACACGCCATGGTGCCGCCATGGAAGTACGTCTCTATGCGGAAAATCCGGAACAGGGTTTCCTGCCCTCCTCCGGCTTACTCCACCACCTGCGCTGGCCTCATGGCCAAAGCCGGGTGGATGCGGGCTACGAACAGGGAGACCGAGTAGACGAACACTACGACCCGATGATCGCCAAACTGATTTGCCATGGCAGCGATCGCAATGCCGCCCGTCAACAACTGATTAATGCACTCGACGCGTTGGAGCTGGACGGTATCCATCACAACGCCGCCTTTCTACGTAGAGTCCTTAATGACGATGCATTTGCTGGTGCTGAACTGGACACCCGTTTGCTGGAGCACCGCCCGCAGTTAATGGACGCCACCGCCGTCAATACTGCACTGCTGGCGCTGGCCGCGACACGCTTGCAGGCAGAAAATGTCGCCAGCGATTCTCCCTGGCATTCACTTAACGGCTGGCGCCCGCTCAACCAGCGTTTGCGGCAAACCCGTGTCGAAGCCAATGGCGAACAGCTCACCGTACGCGAGGACCAGCAACACGCCACTATAGGCGAGCACAGCGCGCCACTGAGCTTCAGCGTTAACACAACCGAACACAGCCTGCGTCTGCACTGGGGCACCGATAGCTTGGCGGCCCATTTTGCTTGGCAAAATGCCCACAGACTGACGTTGTTCGTTGGCGGTCAGGCTTACCCGGTGACCCTGAACCCCAGCCGTGATACGGCCCAGCATGACGATGCCGGCGGATTTAGTGCTCCCATGAGCGGTACCATTGTCGCCTTGCATGTGGCCCCCGGCGATAGCGTTGAAGCCGGCGATGCGGTGATCACACTGGAAGCCATGAAAATGGAACACACTTTGCGTGCCACCGTGCCCGGAACGGTAAACAATTTCACCGTTGCGGCGGGAGACAGCATCAGTGAAGGAACGCTACTGGTGGACTTCACCGCCCAAGACGAGGACACGGATAACGGCGCAACCGGAGGCAACCAATGACCACTGCGCTCTGGCAACCCGGTAACGAAAGCCAGAACTCTCAACTGGCCAACTTTTGGCAACAGGCGCGCGACAATAGCGGCCAGCCACTGCCAGACTACCAGTCACTACATCGCTGGTCCGTTGAACAGCCGGCGGCATTTTGGCAGCAGGTATGGGATCAATGCGGTGTCATTGGCAACCCCGGCGATACGGTGCTAACTACCGGTAAAACCTTTCAAAGCGCCCGCTGGTTTGCCAACGGCGAACTCAATTACGCGGAAAATTTGCTGAAGCGCAACGACAGCCATACCGCTGTAATCAGCGTGTTGGAAGACGGCACACGCTCTGAGATCAGTTACAGCGCCTTGCGTGTGGCCGCCGGCAAGGTCGCCGCTCAACTGCAGGCTGCCGGTATCAAACCGGGTGACCGGGTCGCCGGCTTCATGCCCAACCGTATCGAAACCCTGGTTGCCGCCCTTGGCGCCGCCTGGATCGGCGCCGTATGGTCCTCCTGTTCCCCGGATTTCGGTGTTTCCGGTGTGCTTGATCGTTTCGGCCAGATTGAACCCAAAGTGCTTCTGGCCTGCGATGGCTATCATTACAACGGAAAATGGATTGATCTGGGCGAGCGTATTGAGGCCTTACACGAGGCGCTGAAACCCGAGCTGTTTATTGTGGTGCCCGGCCGCGGCGATAGCAGTGTCGTGCCCAAGGCTCTCATCTGGGGTGCTTGGTTAGAGGCGGCCGGCCCCGCCCCGGACTTTATTCGCCTACCCTTTAATCACCCATTATTTATCCTTTATTCCTCCGGCACTACCGGCCAGCCCAAGTGCATAGTGCACGGCGCCGGCGGCACCCTGCTACAGCAAACCAAGGAACTACACCTGCACGCGGACGTCCGTGCAACCGATACCTTTTTCTATTTCACCACCTGCGGCTGGATGATGTGGAACTGGCTCATCTGCGGGCTCCACACAGGTGCCACCTTGGTGCTTTACGATGGCAACCCGGCCTACCCGAACACCGGCCGCTTATTTGACTTAATTGACGCGGAAGGGATTACCCACTTCGGCACCAGCGCCAAATTTGTGCAAGCCGTGGAAAAATCCGGTCTGTGCCCCAAAGACAGTCATGATTTGGGCACCTTGCGAACCCTTTTCTCCACCGGCTCGCCGCTCCTTCACGAGAGCTACGACTACCTTTACCAGCAGGTAAAATCTTCATTACTCGTCAGTTCCATCTCAGGCGGTACTGACATTGTTTCCTGCTTTGCGTTGGGCAACCCCATGCTGCCGGTATACCGCGGTGAGCTGCAGTGCCTCGGGCTCGGTATGGATGTGGCCGTTTTCGATGACGCAGGTAAGCCGCTGGCAGACAGCAAGGGCGAGCTGGTTTGCCGATCGCCGTTCCCTTCTTGCCCGGTCAGTTTCTGGAATGACCCGGATGGCCAACGTTTTCATGATGCATATTTCGCGCGCTTTGACGGTGTCTGGGCCCACGGTGACTATGCACAGTTGGTTCCACATGCCCACCACCAGGGGCTGATCATCCACGGCCGCTCTGATGCGGTGCTTAACCCAGGTGGCGTACGCATCGGCACAGCGGAAATATACCGGCAAGTGGAAACCTTGGCTGAAATTCGTGAGGCCATAGTGGTCGGTCAACAGTTTGACGGCGACGTGCGAGTGGTGTTGTTTGTGGTGACCGCGGAGGGCGTTACGTTGGACGAAGAGCTGCAAGCTCGCATCCGCAAGGCCATTCGCCAGGGCGCCACACCCCGGCACGTGCCTGCGGTAATTCTGGCCGTGCCGGAAATTCCTCGCACTGTCAGTGGAAAAATAGTGGAGCTAGCGGTCCGCGAAGTGATCCATGGGCGACCCGTGACCAATCGCAATGCGCTTGCCAATCCTGACGCCCTGAACCATTTCGCCCAGCGCATTGAGCTTGAAAAATAATGGTCCGGTGACCGGGTCTTTGCGGCCCGGCCCAGATATTTTATCGGGTTAGCAATGCTTTCTACGATAGCAAGCGGGAGGCTAAAATGTGACCAGAAGCCACGCTGGCATTACCGCTGGTCTTTTCTCGGATGTAGGAAAACACCGTTCCGGGGAGCTGAGTTTGGTTTGGCACTGGTTGAGCCCCTTCCATTTACTCACTCAACGAGCCTTTCTAGCAGCGCCAGCGCCTGCCTGGCATTTATCAGTGCATGAGCTGACAGAACTCAACGCCTGATTACGCATCAAGTAAGTTAAAGAAAGCCTCTGAGTCCAGAGGCTTTTTCTATTTAGTATTAGCCTAACCGATGGTAGATAGTGTCCTTCAGGCGTATTCGCTCCTGCTTTAACCGTTCCATTTCAGGATCAGAAATTGGACTCTCTCGCATCTCCAGACCGCGTATCTGTTTATCTAATTTATCGTGCTCCAGAACCAGTGCTTTGAAGGTAGGATCTGCGTCAACAAGCGCGTCTATCTTCTGGTGAAAATCCGGAAATTCGTGATGAATACTGTGATTTTCGCCCAACATGAAGCTCGCTCCTTTGAATGGAAATGGCAGGCCAGCCAATACGGTTAGCCTAATGGATCCGACAATAGGAAACGGTACACTGTTCCCTCTTCTGTTCAAATCACCACATTCTTTGATTAGATTCAATCACCCATGCTCGTGAGATAAAAAATGAACATAGCAACATGTTCATGTCGGGATCTGCCTTGTCCCGGATCGGCTGCGCTACCAACTCGCCTACTGGGAAGCCTGTCAGCGGCTCCGCGAATCGGCGCGTGCTGCATGTTGCGTTAAACCTACGGCGTTGTTTATTTAAAACCGCGATGTTCTTTGATCATTTCGTAGGCTTTACTGATTTCGGCGGTCTTTTGCGTGGCTACCCGAATCATTTCTTCCGGTACACCTTTGGCCGCCAACTTGTCCGGATGATTCTGGCTCATCAACTTGCGATAGGTTTTTTTAACTTCCTGATTACTGGCGCTGTCAGTGATACCCAAGACCTTATACGCCTGGGACAGGGACGGTCGAGACGGCCCTGCTGGCTGCCCCTGGTAGGAATGGCCGCCGGCACGGCTACCGGAGAACTGAGCCTGTGCCAGCAACATATTAAGGATCTGCTGAAACTGAGCTCGCGGCACCCCCAAGCCTTCGGCCACTCTCACTAGAATCGCTTCCTCTGCAGGGTCCAGCTCATCGTCTGCCAGCGCGGTCTGTAGCAAGATTTCCAGCAATACCAGAATCAACTGTTTACGGTGTTTAACGGTTGTCGCGAATGCTGCCACGACCTGATCCAAAGGAAAATTATCCTCCTTGCCTTGATTGAATAGGGCAATCGCTTGCTTGCGCTGTTCTTCTGACAACTGCATGCGGTCCATTACCGCTCGAGCCTGGGCAATTTCGTCCTCGCTAACCCGACCATCCGCCTTCGCAAGATGCCCCATGATAGAAAACACGGTATCGAACAAAGCCCGCTGAATTTGTGACTGTTCGCCTGGCCCATAGGGGCGAAATGGATTAAACGTCTGCACTCGCTCGGTGCCTTTATCGAGCATATGTCCAATCAGCAAGCCTATGCCCAGGCCAACGGGCCCACCCACAAGCATGCCGAGCAGGCCAAGAATGATCTTCCCACCCCAATTGAATTGCATCACGGCTCCTGTTTTGTTGCGTTAAACCAGCCCAGGCTGGTTGCCGTATCTGTCAACGGTCGATACTCCGCACTTACCCATCCTGCATAGTCCAAGGAATCGATGTGGGCAAACACGGTATCAAAATGAATTTCGCCGCTACCGGGCTCATTACGCCCAGGATTATCGGCAAACTGAATATGTCCTATATGGGGGCAAAGTTGAGAAAGGGAACGACACAGGTCCCCTTCCATGATCTGCATATGGTAGAGATCATACTGCAAACGAATATTCTCACGACCAGCCGCCTCTATGACCGCCATGGCCGTGGCGGAGGTATCCACCAAAAAACCTGGCATATCTACTCGAGAGTTTATCGCTTCCAGCGTCAAAGTCAGCCCCTGAGCGTCGAATAGATCCGCGGCAAAACGCAGGTTCTCTACCAACGTTGTAAAGGCTACCTCCGAGGATAGTTCATCGGGTTTTAGACCCGCCAAACAGTTCACCTGCTGGCAATCCAGCGCCTGGGCATACTCCATGGCCATAAAAACGTCTTCGCGAAATGCGGCTATTCGGTCCGGCAGGCACGCAATCCCCCGCTCCCCCGCCTGCCAATCTCCGGCCGGCAAATTAAACAGCACCTGGGTCAGGCCATTGTCCGCCAGCCATTGGGCCAGTTGCTGTGCAGGCCAATCATAGGGAAACAGGTATTCGACGCCTTTAAAACCGGCGTCTGCAGCGGCGGCAAAGCGCTCAGGAAAGGGTAATTCGGTGAACAACATGGACAGGTTGGCAGCGAACCGTGGCATTAGTGCGTCTCCTTATCCAAGTCAGTTGGACTAAAGTGATCAGCGGCATCGGGGTTGAGCTGCACGCCATTTAGCCTTTCTAGTTCCAGCAACAGACCACTGTGGTCAACTTCGCCATGACCACTGGCCAGCAGCGCACGATATTGCTCGAACACGCGCTGGCTCAAGGGCAGCGTCAATCCCTCCGTGCGAGCTTCATCCAGGATCATACCCAGATCCTTGAGCTGAATTCGCGCCGGAGCACCGGGCTCAAAATTCCGTGCCAACATACGCTCGCCGTGCTGCTCTAAAATCTTACTTCCGGCAAAGCCACCGAGTAGCGCTTCGCGAACCTTTTCTGGCCGGGCGCCGCCTTTTGCAGCCAATAGCAAAGCCTCTGACACAGCGCCAATGGTGATGCCGACAATCGTCTGATTAGCTAACTTGGCCAGCTGCCCGCTACCCACAGGGCCAATAAGCGTGGCGCGGCCCATGGCCTGAAACACCGCGGTTGCCTGATCAAAGTCTTGATCATTGCCCCCCGCCATGATCGACAACGTACCGGCTTGTGCACCACGGGTGCCGCCAGACACTGGCGCATCCAGATAACATCCGCCCAGCTCTGCTACCCGCGCCCCATGACGCCGGGCAGTAGCGGGCTCGACGGAGCTCATATCGATAACCAAGGCCCCCGGAGATAAACGGGCAATGGCATTACTCTGGTACAGTACCTGCTCGACTGCGGTGCCATTTTCCAGCATGGTAATGACCACATCAGCCTCAGCCACCGCCTCGGCTGGGCTGCTGGCAATACGCGCCCGTCCGCTAAACGGCTGCGCCTTTTCAACAGTGCGATTCCAGAGAGTCAAAGAGAAACCGGCATCCAACAGCCGTGCCACCATAGGCTCGCCCATCAAACCGATGCCTAGGAAACAGATATTACGCATAATACTTCCAGAGCTGGTTGAGCGAAAAGTCTACGCGATCCACGTCAATGACTGTAGGAATTCGACCGCCAGACGTAGACGTAAGCGTGTTGCGTCGCTTGCTATGAAGCGCTATTACCGTCGCAAAGCGGCAACAAAAAGCCGCGCTGAGGCCACTTGTTTAGGCTGCCAAAAATGGAAGCTCAATTATTCTCTGATGGGTTAGGTCACGTTGCGAAGCCTGCCAACGAGCCCTTTACTCTTCACGTTTTGTTTTATGATCTTCAAGAAAAACTCGATTCGACATCGAGCCCAAGAAGACAGGGGAATTGCCCGCTTGATCAAGCGGGCATCGAGGGAATACGGGGACAATGATTGTCGACGATGAGAAAACAATGTGCTGTATGCGCTGCTCTCAAAACCCTGTAGCTATTACTCAGGCAGCTTAACCACGACCCGCCCGCGAACTCCTCCAGCCAGAATGCGATCCACCCAATCGGTCACCCCAGAAAGCTCCGTTTGCGCCGCTTCCAGCAGTGAAGGGTCTTTCGGCATCCATTCATCCGCCAGTAACTGCCACATTTGCTGCTTAATTTCACAGGGTAATTCAACGCTATCTACCCCTAACAGATTTACTCCGCGCAAAATGAATGGAAAAACCGTCATCTCAAGCTTGGGAGAACCGGCTAACCCACAGCAAGTGGCACTACCTCCGTACTTCAGCCCCTTCAGAGCAGCGGCCAGCATTTCACCCCCCACGCAATCCACAGCGCCCGACCACTGCTCTTTGGCCATGGGCTTGGCGGCACTTTCCAGAAAATCATTGCGATCAATGATGCGTGATGCACCAAGCTCAGTGAGCCATTCGTGGGCGTCTGCTTTGCCACTAACGGCCACCACCTCAAAACCTAACTTAGCCAGTATCGCAACACTAATGCTGCCCACGCCACCAGTCGCGCCAGTCACCAGCACGGGCCCCTGATCCGGGTTAACGCCCGTATCCAGCAACGATTCAACACTCAAGGCTGCGGTTAGCCCTGCCGTACCAAGCAACATTGCATCGCGAGGCGCAAGGCCTTCTGGTAGCGGCACTAGCCACTCAGCCGGTACGCGGATATATTCTGCATAACCGCCATCCGTGTTCATCCCCAGATCATAGCCTGTGCAAATCACCGCATCGCCCGCACTAAAAGGCCCATCACTCGCCTCTTCAACCACGCCAACCGCATCAATGCCTGGGGTATGAGGGAATTGGCGGGTAACGCCTTTGTTACCTGTGGCTGACAGTGCATCCTTGTAATTCAGAGACGACCATTGCACCCGTACCAATACACCGCCTTCGCCCAGCTCACTTAGCTCGCGGTCAACCAGCACGTTACTGTAACCGGCCTCGGTTTCGCGGGTCTGTAATGCCTTAAATGTCATGAGCTACTCCTTTGCAGTGTTCGGTAAAGGTACTAATGAATCTGACGTTGGCTGCCACGATGCCAAAACTTTTCCAACACCCGATGTGCCATTGCTTCTAGAGAGAAACCCAGCTTCTCACCCAGCTTACGTTTGGCTTCCCACTGTACTAGGTAGAGTGTTTGGCTGTCTTTGCGCACTTGTAACAGTTCGTCGCTGGTCATGATTTCATCGACAAGTCCCAGCTCCTTTGCTTGGCTGCCAAACCAATGTTCGCCAGTCGCAACCTTATCCAAATCGAGCCCACGGCGATTATCCCGGACGAATCCCTTGAACAATTGATGAGTCTCTTCCAGTTCTTCCTGAAATTTAGCCCGACCCTTTTCGGTATTCTCGCCCAACATGGTCATGGTGCGTTTGTACTCACCGGCAGTCATCAGTTCCACATCAATATCGTTTTTCTTCAGCAAACGGTGAAAGTTGGGAATCTGCGCGACCACACCGATCGAGCCGATAATGGCGAAGGGTGCCGCCACAATACGGTCAGCGATACAGGCCATCATATAACCTCCGCTAGCAGCCACTTGGTCCACGGCGACGGTCAGTTTGATGCCCTGGTTACGGATACGGCGCAACTGCGAGGATGCCAGCCCATAGCTGTGTACCAGACCACCCGGACTTTCCAGGCGAACCAGTACTTCGTCATCTTGGGTGGCAACCTGCAAAATGGCGGTAATCTCCCGGCGCATATGATCCACATCGCTGGCCTGTACATCACCATTGAAATCAAGCACAAACAAACGCGGCAGAATTTTGTCTTCGGTGCCGGCTTTCTTTTTTTGTTTGGCTTCAAGCTTCTCCTGTTTTCGCTTAGCCTTGTGGGCTTTTTTGCGCTGGGCTTCCGGGATAATTTCCGCCTCGAGAGACTCCTTGAGATCATCGAACTCTTCATTGAGGTGGCGGACTTTCAGTTCACCATCCTGGTCACCCTTACCACGACTCCGTGAGGCCGCCGCCGCAATGCCACCAAAAATAAACAAAATTGCCACTACGAGGGTGGCAACCTTGGCTAGAAACATGCCGTATTCCATTAAAAACGCGATCACAGTTTATCTACTCTCCAAGGGGCCTGGCGCCCAGCGCCAGTCAATTCACGGAAATCGAACTCTGGCTGATTCTACATAAGCCAGAGCCATTGCGGTAATCAGAGGGGATTAAAGGTCGAGCAAAACACAGGTTACCGGGAAAGAAGCATCAATCCCAACCGGCGATCGCCTTTTGTGCACTGCCGTTCATAGGCCGGGCCACGAGCCCTGTGGGCGCCACGGTAACTTCAAACAGAGCGCCATCTGCCATCGGCAGATAAGCCGCGCTACCGTAACGAGCATCGATAATCAGGCCCCAGCCTTTTTTTGCCAGCAACCACACATCCAGGCCTACTGGATCACGATGCAAGCTGTAGACGGTACGGTCCCGGGAACGCTCGTCTTCAAGGGCATAATAACGGCCCTGCATCCGATCCAGTTGGTAGCCGGGCTTCAGGCCAAGCAGGCTAAAGGGCATCTTCCACTTGATAATGCGAGCATCCAGTTGCCACTGATCCCCTTTCAGACGAAACTCTTCCGAACTCCCATCCGTGCGGGTTACCGTAGCAATAAACGACTGATCGCCCGACTCCCGGAAGCTCACCGTGGCTACGGACACTTCCTGAGCATATTCCTTGTAGCCATAGAGATTGAGCGCGAACACGCTCATATAGATAGCCAGCACCACCAACAACAGGCCGGCTGTGCCTTTCAACCATTGCAGCACCCATTTTTGCCGCAGCAGAATCCACGCCCCTATCAATACCAAAAGTAGACTGAAAACGATTAGCACCAAGGGAGCTAAAGTGTAATTCATGCTTACGTCCTTCTAAAAACGTGCGATCCATTGGTCAATCAACAAACGGGCAATACTTCCCACCGGTGGAACCATGGGCAGATCCTGATAATGAAACCAAGCTGCATCGACGATTTCATCGTCATCAATGCGGATCTCTCCACCTGCATATTCAGCCATGAACCCAAGCATCAAGGAGTGGGGAAAAGGCCACGACTGGCTGTTCAAATATTCCAAGTTTTTCACCGAAATGCCGCTTTCTTCCATCACCTCCCGTGCCAAAGCTTGCTCAGCGGTTTCACCTGCCTCCATAAAGCCGGCCAGACAGGAGTAAAAGCCTTCCGGAAAACGGGCAGAACGCCCCAGCAAAGCATGCTCACCATCCGTCACCAACGTAATGATACAGGGAGTAATACGGGGATACTGAAAATAGCCGCAACCGGCACAGGTCATCGCTAAGTCGCGAGGATGTGGCTCAGTCGGTGAGCCGCATCGGCTACAAAAACGATGATTTTTGCGCCAGCTTAGAAACTGTAAGGCCCTGCTCGCCATGGAAAATTCGGCGTCATTTAAGGTGGCACCGATAAGTCTGCGCAACGGAACACGCTGTAACCGGCCATCATCAAATTCATGGCAGGCAAATTCACAGACATAACAAGGCTGGCCATCCAGAAAACCCAAGAAGTGATAATCAGGATGCTGCCGAAGCCACTTGGCAGGCAGTTCTGGGAACGGCCTATCCACATGTGCGCAGATCAACACATCCTGCTCATGAATGATATAACAGCGAGCGCTTTCTGCGTCTTGGGATTCCGGTGAAGAAAGGTCAATCATGGCTGTCTCTATTGCGATGGGCTCAAACACCCTTTGACACGGGAAAGCCTAATACATTCATGCTTTGCTCAGCCACCTCCAGAACACCATCACCAATGGGCTTTTGCTCTTCCATACTTTCCAAGTAGTAGTCCACCCCGGTCAGGGCATCGGCCAGGGTTTCCATGTTTTCATGGGTCGGCACTTGGTCACCACTGAGCAACCGGTTACTGATATATTTGTGACAAGCTTCGGTCACCGCCTTGGCACGATCCAGTTCTAAGAACATTACCCCCCCCGCAATGGAAGCGAACGTCCCGGGGAGATTAGACAGATGCATAGCATCCCAGTTGTTATCCATGAACGAGGAAATAGAGCGTTTAGCCAGCGCCAGACCAGCACGGCACTCGCCCACCACTGTCATGCGAGCGTCATTTAACTGATACAGGGAAATACGGCTATTGTTTGCTGAGCGATGCACATCATCTTCAGGGTTAATGCTTCGCTCTAGACCCGCAACCACATTTTCTACAATCAGTAGATCATCCACCAGCGCATGGAACGCCTCCCCTTCAACGTTCTGATCAGGCGCCCAGCGAGCCACGTCCTGTGCGCGCTGTTTGATAGCACGGGATTCTTTATCTTTATTGATCATATCCAGGGTGCTACCCAGACGATTCAGGCTTGCCGCCACCGACTCATAATTAGTGTCCGCCACCCCCTGGGAGGCCAAATCCAGGCTCTCTTTCAAATCGGCAATTTCATCACGCATAGCACTGGCCACAGAACGAGTCACCGATCCGCTGGCGCCCGTCATGAATAACAACTCTCGCTGCAAAACAACATCATTCACTTCAGATTTCAAACCGAAAGCTTGCTTAACGTTACCGATCACACCGCTGTTCTGTGCGGACAACGAAACGATATAGAGGCTTTCCTTGATCAACAGTAACGGAGCGTCTTCCGTCACTGCCTGATCACCACTGTAGACCAGCTTTTTCAACTGGCGGTCATACTGTGACAGCAGCGCTTTTCGGGCCGGAGTGATCGCCATCTGGTCGCGGTACATGGCCGTTAACGCTGCCTGGGACACCCACAGAAAGCGACTTAAACCACATTGTCCTGCGGCATGATCCAGCCGTACCAGGGCCCGGGCCATCAGCTTTAGGTTAGTGCGGTTAGTTTGGCCACGAAGCATCCCAAGCAGCCCGACCTGGTACATATGCCGAAAGCGTCGCGCCAGGTCGGACAATTCACTAACGGTCATGCTCCGTTGCGGAGCTTGAGGTACACGTTGATGGGATAAATCGGCATAGAAGAAGTGACTTTCCTGGATCAGGCCCTTGCCAGCGGCCCGTCGCAGCTCATTAATGCCACCAATTAACAGTGCCGGTAACGTGCGGTTCTTCAATTGCACGTAATCGAAATAACGGGTAAGCAGAACGATCGCGTGGCTCAACGCCTGAATACGGGCGTCAGAGCATTTTTCTTGTAACTCCCGCGCGGCCAGCGCCATTTCTTCACTCATCAACGCCGCCGCAGGCAGCTCAACAAGCTGGCAGATACCTCGAAGTTGCTGAAAAGCTTGCGCACAATGCTGCAACTCATCTTGACGACTATGGTCATCAGAAAACGTTTCAAGCTGTGTTTCTGCTTCAGTCAGGGTGGCATCTAGGGCTTCTTTGAGAAAAGTCAGGGAGGTGGTATTTGTTATGGCAACCATGGACTCTCCGCAAGCACCAAACTGTTATTATCATCGAGGCTGTCCCGTAAAGTACGCAACCCCCGGTTATACCCGCAACATTCAATTTAAGATTGTAAAACAAGCTGTATCAACTTTTGCACGCAATTAAAGACTGCATCAACTTTCATTTGTAAACAACTGATTTATTGATGTTTTGTTAACCTGGCCACACTACTCTAGACGACTATATGCGATTCACCAGCGCCTAGACCAGCCGGTTACGCCAATCTCTCCATTGATCTAGGACAAATTGCCCAACTGTTTATCCTGTACTGAGACATAGCAAGTCCTTATTATTGCCGCGCCCAGCTCCTGCCACTCCGCGCACAGCCAGGGCACACCTCTACCATTCGCCGTTCAGCAGGAACTCGTAATGTCAGCCACGCTAGGCCGCGCCTTTGTTCAGAACTTCCTGGGGCAGGCTCCTGCCTGGTACAAGTACACCATCGTCGCCTTTCTGCTTATCAACCCGTTGGTCGCCCTGACACTGGGCCCGGTAACCGCAGGCTGGCTACTGCTCGCCGAATTCATCTTCACACTGGCCATGGCACTCAAGTGCTATCCGTTACAGCCTGGCGGGCTACTGGCTATTGAAGCGGTAATGATCGGCTTGACCTCCGCAGAAACAGTGCTACATAAGGTAGTCGGCAACATTGAAGTAATGTTGCTGCTGATCTTTATGGTCGCCGGTATCTACTTCCTTAAAGATTTACTGCTGTTCATGTTCACCCGCATTCTGCTCGGCGTTAAATCCAAGGTCACGCTGAGCCTGCTGTTCTGTGCCGCTGCGGCCTTGCTGTCTGCTTTTCTGGATGCATTAACGGTTACCGCCGTGGTGATTGCCGTATGCACCGGTTTTTACGGCATTTACCACAAGGTGGCTTCCGGTAAAACGTTCCAGCAAAAACATGACCATGGTGACGACACCACGGTGGAAGAATTGCACCGTGAAGACCTGCGCCGCTTTCGGTCATTCCTGCGCAGCCTGCTAATGCACGCCGCCGTCGGTACCGCTCTGGGCGGCGTCTGCACGCTAGTGGGTGAACCCCAAAACCTGCTAATCGCCAATAAGGCCGGCTGGGAATTCGGTGAATTCTTCCTGCGCATGGCGCCCATTACCCTACCAGTACTGGTGATGGGCTTCTTCACCTGTGCTTTCCTGGAATTCAGCGGCAGCTTCGGCTACGGCGAGGATATCCCTGAAAAAGTCCGCGGCATTATGCGCCAGTACGCCCTGGAGCAGGACCGCAAACGCACCCCACAAAATCGCGCCGCCTTGGTTATTCAGGCGATCACCGCTGTTTGGCTAGTCATCGGCTTGGCCACCCATGCTGCCTCCGTTGGTTTAGTAGGGCTCACTGTAATCATCCTCGCCACTTCATTCACTGGGATCATCGAAGAGCATCGTTTGGGCGCCGCGTTTGAGGAAGCCCTGCCTTTCACCGCCCTGCTCACGGTATTCTTCGCGGTGGTAGCAGTGATTGCTGACCAGCAGCTTTTCGCGCCGGTGATTGAATACGTGCTCTCTTTGGAGAAGCAGGTGCAGGGACCCGCGTTCTACATGGCTAACGGCATACTCTCGGCAGTGTCCGATAACGTCTTTGTGGCAACCGTCTATGTGGATGAAGTGGGTCAAGCGTTGCTGAAGAATGAAATTGACCGCGATACTTTCGACCTGCTGGCTGTAGCCATTAACACCGGCACCAACATCCCCTCTGTGGCCACGCCAAACGGTCAGGCGGCATTCCTGTTCCTGCTAACTTCAGCGCTGGCGCCGTTGGTGCGGTTATCCTATGGACGCATGGTGATCATGGCCCTGCCTTATACCATCGTGATGTCAATTACCGGCCTGGTCATGACCGCCACGGTGCTTGAACCTGCCACTGACTACCTGTACGAAAATGGCTGGATTCAGCATCATCAGGTGGAAGATCTTCAAGAAACGCCGCTAATCCCAGGGCACTGATTGCCCTGGGAACCCCGATGTGAAATGGGGATGGCGAAGAAACGTGCTAGTTGGGTGGGCTCGAGCCCGTAGGCCCTGCACAGACGGCAGATTAACTATTGCAGGGGCGTATCGCTATTTTGCCCAAGGCTCTGCCAAACCGTGGGCACCCCATTCTTTTTCGCAATAGCGGCCAGCTTGTTGCGGTGACGTTGTTGTTCATTCTCACTGGCACGCACCACACAAAGCGGGACGCGATCGGCACTCAAGCGCCTGATGGTCTCTGCTGCGGCGCCACCGCCCCGCTCACTGCTATCGTTGCCGCCCGAAAAAAGGCGAGTTTGCCCCCCGGTCATGGCAAGATAAACGTCTGCTAGAATCTCCGCATCCAATAGGGCTCCGTGCAATTCACGGTGCCCGTTTTCCACGAAATAACGGCGACATAGAGCATCAAGGCTATTCTTCTGCCCTGGGTGTTTCTGCCGCGCCATGACCAGTGTATCCAGCACCCCGCAACGCTGCTCAATGGTCCCATAGCGTGTGCCAAGCCGGCGCAACTCATGGTTGAGAAAACCCACATCGAAAGGGGCGTTGTGAATAACCAATTCAGCGCCATCTACAAACGCCAAAAATTCATCAACCACTTTGTCAAACGTAGGCTTGTCCGCCAAGAACTCGCTACTGATACCGTGAACCGCCAATGCCCCCGCATCGATTTCCCGCTCAGGGTTCAGGTACAGGTGCAGGCTATTTCCAGTAAGGCGGCGATTTTCCATCTCCACACAACCAATTTCGATCACCCGGTGCCCGTCATTCGGCTCAAGACCTGTGGTTTCCGTATCCAATACAACCTGACGCATTAGCTAGCTTGCCCCTGCTTGTGTTTCATTTCATCAATCCCCCGGTTAGCCAGCGCGTCAGCGCGCTCGTTACCTGGGTGGCCACTGTGTCCCTTGACCCACTGCCAGTCGATGTCGTGGCGTTGCACTGCCGCATCTAGGCGCTGCCATAAGTCAACGTTCTTTACAGGCTGCTTGGATGCCGTTTTCCAGCCTCGCTTTTTCCAGTTCGCCATCCACTGTGTAATGCCATCCATCACGTACTTTGAATCCGTGGTCAAGACCACCTGACAGGGCGTGTTGAGCGTTTCAAGCGCGACAATCGCCGCCATCAGTTCCATACGATTGTTGGTGGTTTCCGGCTCACCGCCGAATAACTCTTTCTCCTTATCACCATAGAGAAGAATAGCGCCCCAACCACCCGGACCGGGATTACCACGGCAAGCGCCGTCAGTGTAGATAATCACATTTTTCAAAGACTCAAGGCTCCCTGTTCTGTTGGCCCCAGCGGGCCACTGGTACTGGCACCACAGCATTGCGCGGCACTCTGCGTTGTCGGCTGGCCAACGGACGAACAACACCCGCCCGCTTCCTCGCCACCAGGAGGTACGTATTACCGTGGCGAGGCCATAAATAGCGACCCAGCCAGTCAAGCATCCGCACTCGACTGCGACCACGGTCGGACAACGGCATAGTATAGAAGCCACTGGCCATACCATCGACCTCAAATCCTAGAACCTGCAACCAATCCGTTAAGCGGTTGGGCCGGTAGTAGCGCCCCATCCAACCCGGTGACTTCCACCAAAGCAGCCAGCGTGCCAATCCCATAATACTGAGTGGATGAAAGCCAATGATCGCTATCTTCCCGCCGGGAGCCATACAGCGGGCAGCCTCACGTAATACCTGATGAGGGTCAGCGGAGAAGTCCATGGTATGGTGAAGCAACAACACATCTACACTATTTTTTGCAATCGGCAGTAAATCCAGCCGTGAATATAGCTTCACACCGGTAAAACCGGGTGGCGCAATACTGGTTTGCCAACGCAACGGCGATTCGGACATAAGATCACGACCGCCGCTAGAATAAACCGCCACCGCGCGCTGCCCAGCTTGACTGCGAAGCCAATCAGTCAGCATGGCCTTTTCGTCATTCAACAACGCCTGCCCCGGCTCACTGTCTAGCCATTCATCAAAGCCTCTGCCCAATTCACCGGAAGAGGTATTAAACGAAATACGGTTGAGTGGAGGTAGCTGCATGGCGGACAATCTCTTCATTCATGAATGTTAATTCATGCTTATAAAGCACCGAACCCGTGCAGAATCTATAGCACGTAAACAGGAGCGTAACACACATGACAGCCAGCCCTATCGCCATCCCTGCTTTCAATGACAACTACATTTGGGCGTTTCACCAACAAGATCAATGTGTGGTGGTCGACCCCGGTGACGCAGAACCTGTAGAGCGTTATTTGCGCGAGAACGGCCTGTCTCTATCCGCTCTGCTGATTACACACCATCACCCCGATCATGTCGGCGGTGTCGCAGCGCTTACCAAACACCGCGACATCCCAGTCTACGGCCCCGCAAAGGAATCCATTCCGGCCATGAGCCACCCTCTGCACGAAGGCGATACCATCACCCCGGCGGGTACAGATCTAGCGTTCACCATCATGGAGGTTCCAGGCCACACCCTCGGACACATCGCCTTCATCAACGACTCACACGGTTGGTTATTCAGCGGAGACACCCTATTTGCCGGGGGCTGTGGCCGCCTATTCGAAGGAACGGCAGCGCAGATGTTCCATTCACTTGAGCGCTTAGCTGCCCTGCCCGAAGCCACTCTTGTATTTTGTGCTCACGAATACACACAGGCCAACCTGACATTCGCTGCCGCTGTAACCCCAAATGATTCAGCGGTTCAAACACGCCTTCAAGCAGTCACCGAACTGCGTAAAAAAGGTAAAATTACGCTGCCTTCCACCCTCGCCGAAGAGAAAGCCACCAATCCCTTTTTACGCAGTGATAACGAAGAGGTGAAAGCGTCCTGTCAACGCCATGAGCCCGGATGCGGAGAATCTGATATTCAGTGTTTTGCAGCCTTGCGTCGCTGGAAGGATAACGCTTAGCGTCGCATCCTTGCCGTATCGTCTTTGCGACGCCAGAATGCATCAAATTCTTAGCGTTGTTCATAATTATGAAACACATTATTCCTTTGGCCTTTTTATTTGGCTTGGGGGCTCTCGGTGGCTGTGCCACCAATGACTCCCTAGAAAATCTCCCTCCCATGCCGGCCGCTAAGCCCTCTGTGGATGACCTAAAATTGGGCAACGGCATGGATGAACCGGCCCCAGTGGACGACAAAAATAAGCAGGCAATACAGGCAACAGATAATGACGATCTATGGGCGCGACTACGTGCCGGCTACGGATTGGATCTGAACATAGAAAACGATCGCATTCGCGTGCAGCGCGAATGGTACGCTCGCCATCCTCAATACTTCACTCGTGTCACTAGGCGCTCTGAGCGTTACCTACACTACATTATCGAACAGGCTGAGGCTCGTGACATGCCACTGGAGTTGGCATTGCTTCCCATCGTGGAAAGTGCCTTCGACCCCTTTGCCTATTCCCATGGCCGTGCTGCGGGCCCTTGGCAATTCATTCCCTCCACCGGCGATTATTTCGGTATGCAGCGCACTTGGTGGGAAGACCAACGCCGCGACATTCTTAAGTCCACCAACGCTGCGTTGGATTACTTACAAAAACTTTCCAGCCGTTTCGACGGTGACTGGCTGCTGGCACTAGCCTCTTACAATGCCGGTGGCGGCACCATTTCCCGGGCTATCCGACACAATGAAGAAGCAGGGAAACCCACCGACTTCTGGAACCTGAATCTGCCGCGCGAAACCACTGCCTATGTGCCTAAGCTGCTCGCAATCGCACAAATTATAGGAGACCCGGACACCTATAATGTGCCCCTACACCCGATCGCCAACGAACCCTACTTCATTACAGTTAACACAGGCGGCCAGATTGATTTGGCGCAGGCCGCACGGCTAGCAGACATTTCCGTGGAAGAGCTTTACCTACTAAATCCGTCCTATAACCGTTGGGCCACCTCACCCGACGGCCCCTTCCGCTTGCTCGTCCCGGTCAATCGGGCCGAACGATTCAGGAACAAGCTGGTCCACCTCCCCAAGGATCAGCGCATGCAGTGGGGCCGTTACCAAATTCGCCCCGGTGATAATCTGGGCGCTATTGCACGCCAGTACCGCACCACCCCCCAGGTACTGCGCAATATCAACCACCTCAAGAACAACACCATTATCGCTGGCCGCACCCTGTTAATTCCCGGCCCCGCCTCCACCAACAGTAATGATAGCCTTAGCGCTGAAACACGGCTGGCCAAAACACAATCGAAACGCCCTAAAGGACGCCAACGGATCGACTACACGGTTCAATCCGGTGAGACCCTATGGGAAATTGCCCGTCGCCATAAAGTCGGCGTACCAGAGCTAGCAAAATGGAATGGAATAGCCCCTAAAGACAACCTGCGTGTGGGCCAGAGCTTGGCGGTATGGACCAAAGGCAGCCTGGCAGGCAGCCCCGCTAGCGTGCCTGCTGCCAGCAATCCTAATATGGTACGCAAAGTCCGCTATGCGATTCGTAACGGCGATTCCTTGTATGCCATTGCTGACCGCTTTAATGTATCGGTCAACGACATAAAAAGCTGGAACAACAGTGTAGCCAGCAATCAATACATACAACCTGGGCAACGGCTGACACTCTACGTTGATATTCGCCAAACGCACTAAACTTACTTTTGCCTTTCTGGGCCTACTGCTCGGCGTGATATGCCACGCCGAGCCTACCCGTAGCCACGGTTACCATCCATTCGGCAGTCTCAAGTACCCCGTCGATTTCCAGCATCTCAATTACGTTAACCCCGGCGCTCCGAAAGGTGGCACCCTGCGCCTGTTTGGCCAGGGGACCTTCGACAGCCTGAACCCTTACATTCTCAAAGGGCGAAGCCCTGCTGACACCCCAGGCATTCAAATGTATGGGGTCACCGAAATTGCTGACAGCCTGTTGATGGGAAGCCAGCCCCATAATCCATTGGGCGATGAAGCTGGAGCAGCTTACGGCTTGATTGCTGACTGGCTGGAATATCCAGAGGATCGCAGCTGGTGCATCTTCCATATTCGTGACGAAGCACAGTTCCATGACGGTCACCCGATCCGGGCTGACGATGTGGTGTTCTCGGTAAATATTCTGCGCGAGAAAGGCCACCCGGAATTCGCTCTGCGTCTGGCGGACATTGCTAACATTGAAGCGATCGATTCACAAACGGTGAAATTTACCTTTCATCGCGGCCGTCGCGATTTGCCCTTAGTAGCCGGAGCTATTCCCATTTTGCCCCGCCACTACTGGCAACAGCATGATTTCGACAGCGCCTCACTGACCCCACCTCTGTCTAGCGGGCCTTACAAGGTCACTGAAGTGAAGGCTGGTCGGCAAGTCACCTTTACCCGGGTAAAAGACTACTGGGCCAAAGATTTACCGGTGAATCGTGGCCGTTATAATTTCGACACCGTAGAGTTCGAGTTCTACCGCGATGCTGATGTGGGTTTTGAAGCGTTTAAAGCCGGTGGCTACGATGTCCATTATGATTACAGTTCCAAGCACTGGGCCACGGCTTACAAATTCTCGGCGCTGAAAGAAGGCAAAGTAAAACGGGCTAACGTCCCTCATCGTATTCCCCGTCCAGTACAAGCCTTCTTCTTTAACACCCGGCGCGCACCCTTCAATGATATTAATGTCCGACGTGCTGCCAACTTGCTGTTCGATTTTCAATGGTCCAACAAGAACCTGTTCAGCGGCGCCTATAAGCGCACACAAAGCTGGTTCCCCAACAGTGTATACAGCGCAACAACACCCGCTTCTGACGCGGAAAAAGCCCTGCTCAGCCCCTTCATCGAACAGCTCCCTGATGATTACTTCACCGCCGACATCAGCGCGCCGATTAACGATGGTAGCGGGCAGATTCGTAATCGAATGCGCGAAGCCCTGGCACTGCTGAAAGAAAGCGGCTGGAAACTGGATGGGCAAACCCTGGTTAACGCCGAAGGCCGCCCGCTACAGTTCACTGTCTTGAACTATCACAACCCCGGCATATACCGCATTCTTGCGCCCTGGTTTCGTAATCTGAAACGGCTGGGCATTGAGGCCCAATACCGTGAAATTGATCCTGCCGCCTACAAGCAGCGCCTGGACACCTTCGATTACGATGTAGTGCTTTTTGTACTTCCCGTTCAGGCGTACCCGGGGCCGGAACTGAAAGACTATTTTGCGTCGGCCAGCGCCAAGGTCGTCGGCAGCCGGAACTTGGCTGGCATCCGTAATCCGGTGGTGGACTTTCTTGTCGAGCATGCACTCAGCACGGACAATGAAACCGATTACCGACTTAGCTTGCAGGCGTTGGATCGTATGTTGCGCTACCAGCAGTACGGGGTCTTGAACTACTATATCAACGACCATCGTATTGCCTGGTGGGACAAGTTTGCCCGCCCGCCGGAACCAATTCCCTATGGGCTGGGTCTGGACACTTGGTGGTTTAAACAATAACAAGGAGTCTTTATGGCCGTTAACCGCAGCCTGCTGCGAGGGCTATTGGTGGGTTTGTGCGCTCTTTCCGGCCTGGCACATGCCGATATTCACCGCAGCCACGCCATGGCCATGCATGGCACCCCAAAATATTCGGCAAATTTTCAGCACCTGGATTATGTGAATCCGGAGGCGCCCAAAGGCGGAATATTACGCCGTCACGTCATCGGTACGTTCGACAGCCTCAACCCTTTTGTGCCTAAAGGCACCGCCGCCGCCGGTATAGGCTCCCTTGTCTATGACACCCTTACCGCCCGCGCCGAGGACGAACCCTTTACCCAGTATGGCTTATTGGCCAAAACCATCGAATGGCCCAGCGACCGTAGCTGGGTACGCTTTCATCTGAACCCAAAAGCCACCTTCAGCGACGGTAAACCGGTGCAGGCCAGCGATGTGGTGTGGACCTTCAACACACTGATCAATGACGGCGCGCCCTTCTACAGTTTTTATTACAGTGGTGTCGACCACGTTACCGCCGATGACCCACACACCGTGACTTTCCACTTCAAGCCCGGTGACAACCGTGAGCTGGCACTGATCATTGGTCAGCTTCCTGTTCTACCCGAACACGTATGGGAAACCCGTGATTTTACCAATGCCGGCCTGGAAAAACCGATTGGCTCCGGCCCCTATGCCGTCAGTAAAGTGGATACTGGAAAAAAAATCACCTACCAACGCCGCCAGGATTACTGGGCCAAAGACCTGCCCATCATCCGCGGCCGCAATAACTTCGATACGATTTCTTTCGATTATTTCCTGGATGACACCGTTGCCCTGCAAGCATTCAAGCGTGGCGATTATGATTGGCGCTTCGAGATCAGCTCAAAGAACTGGGCCACCAGCTACAAGGGCAAAGCCTTTGACGAGGGCCAGCTGGTTAAGGAAGAGGTTCCCCACTCAAACCCGGCAGGAATGCAGGGGATCGTCTATAACCTGCGCAATCCGCTATTTCAGGATATTGCTCTGCGTGAGGCCATGACCTACGCACTGGATTTCGAATGGTCCAATGCCAACTTGTTTTATGGCCAGTACAACCGCACGCGCAGTTATTTCCAGAACTCTGATATGGCCGCCACCGGCCTACCCTCCGAAGCGGAATTGAAACTACTTGAACCGCTACGCGACGAGATTCCCGAGCGTGTTTTCACGGAAAGCTACCAACCGCCGAAAAGTGATGGCAGCGGCCGCCCACGAGCCAATCTGGCGCGAGCCCAAACGTTGTTGAAAAAAGCAGGCTACCAAATCAGCGACGGTCAATTGCACACCCCAAACGGCGCGCCAGTAAGCTTCCAGATAATGCTGCATCAGCCCGCATTTGAACGCATTCTTCTGCCGTTTGCTCGCAATCTGAAAGCACTGGGCATTGATGCACAGGTAGTCAAGGTAGACACTAGCCAATACGTAGAGCGCATTCGTAACTTCAACTTCGACATGGTGGTCAGCTCCTTTGCCCAATCTTCCTCCCCGGGCAATGAGCAACTGGAGTATTGGGGCAGCAAAGCCGCCAAAGACCCCAGCAGCCGCAACATCATCGGTATCCAGAATCCAGCCGTGGACACATTGGTTAATGCCATTGTCACCGCCACCACGCGCGACCAGTTGGTTATCGCCAGCCGTGCCCTGGATCGGGTACTGCAATGGAATTTCTATGTGATCCCAAATTGGTATGCGGACCACCATCGCCTATCTTATCGCAGTCGCCTGAAACACCCACCCTTGCCTGAATACGTTGGCATTGATGGTGCCATCGACACCTGGTGGGATAGCAACGCGCAATGATGCGACTTTATATTGCCAAACGTTTGCTGCTCATCATCCCCACCCTGTTCGGCATTCTATTACTGAACTTTGTGGTGGTGCAGGCTGCCCCCGGTGGCCCAGTGGAAAAAACCCTGGCGGAATTGCAGGGCATTGGCGGGGGCGCTGGCGGCAGTTTTGCGGGTGGCAGCGTGGATACACTCAGTAGTGGTGGCGACTACCGAGGTTCCAAAGGCCTTCCGCCGGAACTGGTAGAACGAATTCAAAAACTCTATGGCTTTGATAAACCGGCGCCAGAACGTTTTTGGCTGATGGTGAAAAGCTACCTGAGCTTCGATTTCGGCGAATCTTACTACCGTGACCGTTCAGTAACCGAACTTATCGTCGAGCGCATACCGGTATCGCTGTCACTGGGGCTGTGGAGCACCCTGATTGCCTATATGGTTTCCATTCCCCTGGGCATTCGCAAAGCCGTGAAAGACGGATCACGTTTTGATATCTGGAGCAGCACCGCCATTGTCATCGGTTTTGCCATTCCCAGTTTCCTGCTTGGTATCCTGTTGATCGTGCTGTTTGCCGGCGGTTCTTACTTTGAATGGTTCCCCCTGCGGGGCCTCACCTCGGATAATTTTGAGCAACTGAGTCTGTTTGGCAAAGTGACTGATTATCTGTGGCATATCACCTTACCTACCTTCGCGATCGTCGCTGGCAGTTTTGCCACCCTGACCATGCTGACGAAAAATTCTTTCATGGATGAAATTCGCAAACAGTACGTGCAAACCGCTCGAGCCAAAGGGCTAAGCGAAAAACAGGTGTTGTACGGCCATGTTTTTCGCAACGCCATGTTGATCATTATCGCCGGCTTCCCCGCGGCCTTTGTGGGCATGTTTTTCACCGGAGTACTGCTTATCGAGTTTATTTTTTCCCTCGACGGCCTTGGCCTGCTCGGCTTCGAGTCAGTGATTAACCGGGACTACCCGGTGGTGTTTGGCACCCTGTTTATCTTCACACTGATTGGCTTGTTGCTGAAATTGGTCAGCGACCTGACCTACATGTGGGTGGACCCGCGCATTGATTTTGAGCGGAGGCAGAGCTAATGGCCTTTAGCAACCCGCTCACGCGCAACCCGGTCTGGCAACGCCAGTGGCAGGCGTTTCGTTCAAACAAACGCGGCTATTGGGCGCTATGGATTTTTGTCACCCTGTTTGTCATCAGCCTCGGTGCCGAGCTGATTGCCAACGAAAAGCCGCTACTGGTCAGCTACGATAACGAATTCTACGTTCCCGTCTTCAATACCTATCCGGAAACCACCTTTGGCGGTTTTTTCGAATCGGAAACCAATTATCGCGACCCAGTCGTCAAAGAACTGATTAACGATAAGGGCTGGATGCTGTGGCCACCGGTTCGCTACAGCTATAACACCATCAATTATGATCTGGCGGTGCCAGCACCGGCCCCACCATCAGCCGAAAACTGGCTCGGCACAGATGATCAAGGCCGTGATGTATTGGCAGGCTTGATTTACGGCTTTCGTATTTCTGTCCTATTTGGGTTGGTATTGACCATCCTTTCCAGCATCGTCGGCATTATTGTCGGGGCAATTCAAGGCTACTATGGCGGCTGGCTGGATCTGGCCGGCCAGCGTTTTCTGGAAATCTGGTCGAGCATGCCCACGCTGTATCTGATCATCATCATTTCCAGCTTTGTGGTACCCAGTTTCTGGACACTGCTGGTGATCCTGCTGCTATTTTCCTGGATGGCTCTGGTGGATCTGGTGCGGGCAGAATTTCTACGTTGTCGGAACATGGACTATGTCCGTGCCGCCCACGCCATGGGCGTTCGCACTCCGGTCATCATGTTCCGGCATATGCTGCCCAATGCCATGGTCGCCACTATTACTTTCCTGCCGTTTATTCTCAACAGCGCAGTGGTCACCCTCACCTCTCTTGATTTCATCGGCTTCGGCATGCCGCCAGATGCACCTTCGCTGGGTCGACTGGTCGGCCAGGGAAAAGCCAACCTGCATGCCCCCTGGTTAGGCATCAGCGTCTTCGCCACTCTCACGTTGATGCTGACTTTGCTGGTATTTATCGGTGAAGCCATTCGCGATGCGTTCGACACAAGGAAGTTTCTGCAATGAGTCTGTTACGCATCGAAGGGCTGAGTATTCGTTTTGCCGGTCAGCTTGCCGTTGATGACATGTCGCTGGAACTCCATCCCGGCCGTATGCTGGCGCTGGTGGGCGAGTCTGGTTCCGGAAAATCCCTCACTGCCCTGTCGGTGATGGATCTGCTGCCGGAAAACGCACAGTGGCAGGCTGAAAGCCTGCAACTGGATGGCACCGATCTACAGTCACTCAACCGCGAACAGAAACGTAAACTGCGTGGTGGCCGTATCGGCATGATTTTCCAGGAACCGCTGACCGCCCTCAATCCATTACATACGGTAGAGAAACAAATCAGCGAAAGTCTGTTCGTCCATCAGGGCATGAGCAAGCAGCGGGCCCGCGAGCGCTGCCTGACGCTGTTGGAACATGTCGAGCTACCCGCCACAGCCGATATGCTGAGCCGCTATCCGCACCAACTTAGCGGCGGCCAGCGGCAAAGGGTCATGATCGCCATGGCACTGGCTAATGAACCTCAGATACTCATCGCCGATGAGCCAACCACCGCCCTGGATGTAACGGTACAAGAAACCATTCTCGATCTGATCAAACGCTTACAGAAAGAATTGAATCTTTCCATACTATTGATCAGCCACGACTTAGGTGTAGTCAGCCGTTTTGCCGAGGACATTGTGGTCATGCATAACGGCAAGCGTGTGGAATCTGGCCCCACCGAGACGGTATTAAGCCAACCAACACAGGATTATACCCGTCACCTTATCGAGGCGGAGCCACAGGGGCGCGCGAAACCATTGCCCGATGGCACCCCCGTGCTGCTGAGTGCCACCAACATTGCCGTCACTTTCAAGGGCAAGCGCCAGTCTCTGTTCACGCCACCAAGCCTGCTACACGCGGTAGACCACATCAATCTTACCCTGCGCGAGGGTGAAACCCTGGGTATCGTTGGTGAATCTGGCTCAGGTAAATCGACCCTGGCCCTGGCTTTACTGCGCTTGATCAAGAGTGACGGTGACATTGACATGAATGGCACTGATATTCGCGCCCTCTCTCGCACAGGATTACGGCAATGGCGCAGCCATTTTCAAGTGGTATTCCAGGACCCCTATGGCAGCCTCAACCCGCGCATGACAGTAGGCCAAATCGTCGCCGAAGGCTTGGCCGTTCACGCTCCAGAGCTGAGGAGTACAGAGCGGGAAAATCGTGTCTGCCGCATTCTCGAGGAGGTCGGGTTGCCCATTACCGTTCGTCACCGTTACCCCCATGAGTTTTCTGGCGGGCAACGCCAGCGCATTGCCATTGCCCGTGCGCTCATCATGGAGCCTGCATTACTGGTGCTGGACGAACCCACCTCAGCGCTGGATCGCAGTGTTCAGCACCAGATACTGGAATTGCTGAAGGCACTACAACAGCGACGGGGACTCAGCTATCTGTTTATCAGCCATGATCTGAAAGTTATCCGTGCTATTTGTCACCGTGTGTTGGTGATGAAAGACGGCAAACCCGTGGAACAGGGCGATACTGAGGCCATTTTTGAAAACCCACAGCAACCGTACACCCAGACGCTGATCGATGCGGCCTTTGCCAACAGCAGGAAACAGACGGTTGCACTTTGATCGCCCTCGATCGGGCGTAATAACCGGACTAATTGCCTATAATTAGTGACAAGTTCAAAGTTGAAAGTTAAAAGCGCAGATCACATTAGCGGCAATCTGGACTACCTTCATCGTAAACCTTGCGGTAGTAGAGCTGTTTACTTCCAGGCTCGGGAATGGTTTATGCCGATAGCAAGCAAGCCAGATCGTGCTTATTAACTTTCAACTTTCAACTTTCGACTCAAAAGTATATCGAGGATGAACATGGGATTTCTTGCAGGCAAACGTTACCTGATTGTCGGAGTCGCCAGCGACCGCTCCATTGCCACCGGAATTGCTGAAGCCATGCACCGCGAAGGTGCTGACTTAGCTTTCACCTACCAGAATGACAAGCTGAAAAGCCGCGTACTCAAAGCCGCAGAGCGCTATGGCAGCAGTGAAGCCCTGTGTTTCCCCTGTGATGTCACCAGCGACGAGGCTATTGATGCCGTTTTCTCTGAACTCGGCAAACAATGGGATGGCCTCGACGGCATTGTGCACGCCGTCGGTTTCGCCCCCGCTAACGAACTGGATGGTAACTTTGTCGATGTAGCCACCCGCGAGGGTTTTCAGATTGCCCATGACATTTCCAGCTATAGCTTCGTAGCGCTGGCCAAGGCCGGAAAAAGCATGCTGGCTGGCCGTAATGGCGCCCTGCTCACCCTTACCTACCATGCTGCGCGCCAGTCTGTACCGAACTACAACGTGATGGGCATGGCCAAAGCCAGCCTGGAAGCCTCAGTGCGTTACCTGGCCGCCAGCATGGGACCAGACGGTGTGCGGGTAAACGGCATCTCTGCCGGCCCTATCCGTACCCTTGCAGCCTCCGGCATTAAGAAATTTCGCAGCATGCTGGATTACAATGCGGCCAAAGCACCATTACGCCGCAACGTAACCATTGAGGAAGTGGGCAATACTGCTGCCTTCCTATGCTCAGACTTGGCCTCCGGCATCACCGGCGAAATCACCTACGTTGATGCTGGTGCGAGCACTGTGTCTATGCCGTTTGAACTGGAGCTTTAAGAACGTCTTTCTTACTTATTAACGCCCACAAAAAAGCCCACCGCTTAGGTGGGCTTTTTTGTGGGCGGAACTTTCAGAGTATTATTCGCCCTGATTGGCACTCAATCGAGACGGATACAGTTCCACATCACCTTCATCACGGAGTAAAGCAACCACCTGACGGAAGTTTCGTTGGCCTTCGACGTTGCCAAGCTCTATAAGAGCTGCCTGCTGTTGGGCAGCACTCAGCGGCTCAGCATTACCGTCTGCGACACTGGTTACCTGATAGGCAACAACTGAACCATTGCCCAAACGAGTAATCGAGACTGGTGAAGCGTCACCTTCTGCAGCGCGAGGAGCACTAAAGGCACCATTTACCACTTCCATCGCGGGTTCGGCGCCGCCACGTTGCAAGCCTTCCTGTTCGGCGATTTCCACATCAAACAATGTAGCCACTGATTCCAGGTTGCCACCTTCCTCGATCGTTTTCTCAGCCATTTTTGCCAGTTGCTGTACTTTGTCCATCGCTAGCTCACCTTTCAACCGCTCGCGAATGGCAAAAGAAACCTCGTCAAGGGGCATCGGCTCAGCAGGCTTATCTTCAGCAATACGCACAGCGATATAATGCGTGGAATCCACTTCAATTAAATCACTGTTATGGCCTTGCTGACGAACCTGCTCTGAATTAAGAGCCTGTTGCACTTGCGGCAACGATAACGGTGCATTTGCAGCAGCAAGATCAATCCAATCAGTCGTCACCACGGAAACACCTACTTGCTCAGCTGGACTCTGTAGGTCTGGATGCTCATAAAGAAGCTCTTCAAGCTTCGACACATCCTCGTTCAGCAACGATTCTGCTCGGGCTTTAGTCAAATCAGCACGGATCTGATCAGACAGATCGGCTAATGACGGCAACGCTGTCGCAGTGTCTTCTTGCGTTACGAATATAAGGTGCACACCTGCATCAGTAACCACCGGAGCAGAAACGGTTCCAGGCGACAACTCTGCAATCGCTGTTTCCATTTCTTCAGGCAAGGCTCCTTTAGATACCACGCCCAGCTCACCACCGGATTGGGCACTGCCTAAATCATCGGAATATTGGGCAGCGACGTCCGCAAAAGAAGCACCATCTGCAATGGCTTTAGCCGCTTCACGGGCACGGGCCTTTGCCTGATCAAGATCACGATCATCATTCAATTCGATGAGGATATGCGACACATGACGCCGTGCGTCACCGGCGCCCGCTTCTTCCATAATGGATTTGCGAACGTCGTATTCCGCCTCCACCTCTTCGTCAGTCACGCTGACCTGATCTGTGTACTTATCAGCGGACAATTCAACGTAGGAAACCTTGAATTCTTCAGGACGCATGAACTCACCCTGATTGTCGTCGTAAAACGCTTTGACGTCTTCATCCGATACGGTGAATTGCTTGCGCAGAGAATCGATATCCAATTGTACATAGCGAATGTCCCGTGACTGTTCACCCAAACGACGCTGCTCGTTCAATTCTAAGGGCAGCGAAAAATCCGTCTGCATAAAACCGGCACGGAACTGCTCTTTAAGCATGTCCTGACGTAGGCCTTGAACATAGGTTTGTGGATTCATGCCACGGGCGCGCAGCTCACGTTCAAATCGTTGTTCAGAAAACTTTCCGTCTACTTGAAATAACGGCACTTTGTAAATATCGGCGGCAACCTGTTTTTCACTGAACACCATATTTGATTGCTCAGCCGCTGAAAGGATCAATTGCTCGTTAACAATTCCATCCAACACCATTTCCGGACGCACAAAGGAATCTAGCAAGGCGGGGTTCATGTTCGGGCTCTGCTCGCGAAGCATGTTACGAACCCGCTCAACCCGTTGATTGACTACGCCACGAGTGATCTTACTACCTTCAACTTCAGCTACCACATCGCCAGTACTTCCTCCGACAAAATAGCCATAAAAGCCGGAAATCACGAAAGGAAGAATGATAGCGGCAAGCAGGACCTTGCCCACGGGACCGCGGACAAACCGTCTGAACTCCTGCATGAAATTACTCCGTAAGGATATTCTGTAATTGGACCTTGTTATTCAGAACCGACAAGTTGCTGCGGGTTCCCTTATAATGCAAAAAAGCGTACTCGCTACGAGTACGCTTTCTCAAACTGGCGGAGCGGACGGGACTCGAACCCGCGACCCCCGGCGTGACAGGCCGGTATTCTAACCAGCTGAACTACCGCTCCTGCAAACAGTTTAGTTCACCGCATCTTTCAGCGCTTTACCCGCTTTGAAGCCCGGCACGTTGGCAGCAGCTATTTTGATAGTCTGACCTGTTTGCGGGTTACGACCATCGCGAGCTTCACGACGCTTAACAGCAAAAGTACCAAAACCTACTAGAGAAACGCTGTCACCATTTTTCAGGGCACCAGTTACCGCTTCCAAAGTAGAATCCAGAGCGCGACCAGCGTCGGCTTTGGAAATATCCGCGCTAGCGGCAATCGCATCAATCAACTCTGATTTATTCACAAAGTTCCCCTTTCTCTATTTTCCGGTTTTATGGTCGAGGCGGATGCACTCTCCTTATGCAAGGCCGCCTTTATACCAACGGGTACTAGGGGCGTCAAGAAAGGAAAAGTACGATCTCACCCAAGTTAAACGTATTGAAAATACCTTGCAGATCAACTATTTAAAATGTTCAAAAGTGATCTATTAATGAGTACTAGGACGCTTGTTACCTTCCTGGTTTTTCTCATCTGCTAACGCCAAATCTTCTTCCAATTCCGCTTCAGAAAGCGGGCTTGGTTGACGACTTAGAGCCACATCAAGTACCTGGTCAATCCATTTTACTGGTCGAATATCCAAGGACGCCTTGATATTATCGGGGATCTCTTTGAGGTCCCGCTCATTCTCATCTGGAATCAATACTGTCTTAATTCCACCACGATGGGCAGCAAGTAATTTCTCTTTGAGGCCACCAATTGGTAGCACCTGCCCACGCAGAGTAATCTCACCGGTCATCGCCACATCAGCACGTACCGGAATGCCCGTAAGCACAGACACCATGGCCGTGCACATACCCACACCCGCACTGGGGCCGTCTTTCGGCGTTGCCCCTTCGGGGACATGCATGTGCAGATCGTTACGATCCAAGGCTCGGCGCCGAATACCCAAGGTGCTTGCGCGGCTTTTAACCACTGTCCATGCAGCTTGAATAGATTCCTGCATCACATCACCAAGGGAGCCTGTAGAAATCACACGTCCTTTACCCGGTGTAGAAACGCTTTCAATAGTGAGCAGCTCTCCACCAACGGATGTCCAAGCCAGTCCCGTTACCTGCCCGATCTGATCTTGCTCTTCAGCACGACCAAAACTGAACTTACGCACACCAAGATAATGCTCAAGCAGCTCTTCGGTCATGGTGACTGTTTTGGCCTCGCCGCTTAGCAAATGTTCCTTCACTACTTTGCGGCAGATCTTGCTGATCTCACGTTCGAGACCACGCACACCCGCTTCACGGCTGTAATGACGCACGATGTACCGTAACACGGCTTCATCAAAAAGCAGCTCACCTTTTTTCAAACCGTTGTTTTTGATTTGCTTGGGAATCAGATACTGCGAAGCAATATTGATCTTTTCTTCCTCTGTGTAACCAGGAAGGCGAATCACCTCCATGCGATCCAGCAGTGGCGCTGGAATATTCATGGAATTAGAAGTACAGATAAACAACGTTTCAGACAGATTGTAATCCACTTCCAAGTAATGATCGCTGAACGTATCATTCTGCTCTGGATCGAGCACTTCCAACAAAGCAGATGCTGGATCGCCACGACTATCCATGCCCATCTTGTCTATTTCATCAAATAGAAACAGCGGGTTACGCACTCCCACTTTAGAAATTTTCTGAATTACCTTACCAGGTAGGGAGCCAATATAAGTACGGCGATGGCCACGAATTTCAGCTTCATCTCGAACGCCACCCAGAGCCATGCGCACAAACTTTCGGTTGGTTGCACTGGCAATGGATTGTCCTAACGAAGTCTTGCCGACACCCGGCGGGCCGACCAAACACAACACCGGCCCTTTCACTTTGCCTACCCGACTTTGGACTGCAAGAAATTCCAGCACGCGGTCTTTAACATCTTCTAAACCGTAATGATCCCGGTCCAAAACCTCTTTCGCATATTTAAGATCGTGACGAACTCGGCTGCGCTTTTTCCATGGCACCGACGTCATCCAGTCAAGGTATCCGCGTACCACCGTGGCTTCCGCTGACATGGGTGACATCATCTTAAGTTTATTCAGTTCAGCCAGTGCCTTGTCATGGGCTTCTTTAGGCATGCCCGCACTGTCAATTTTCTTTTCCAAATCGTCTAGGTCGTTACCACCGTCTTCCAGATCGCCTAACTCTTTCTGGATGGCTTTCATCTGTTCGTTCAGATAGTACTCGCGCTGGCTTTTCTCCATCTGCTTCTTTACGCGGCCACGAATGCGCTTTTCTACTTTCAGCACATCGATGTCTGATTCCATCAGCGCAATCAAATGCTCCACGCGCTCTCGCACGTCTACCATTTCCAACACATCTTGCTTTTCTTCAAGCTTGAGCTGTAAATGGGCGGCAATGGTATCGGCCAAGCGACTAACTTCATCAATAGAAGAAACGGAGCCGGTAACCTCTGGAGCCACTTTCTTTGACAGTTTCACATAGTCTTCAAACTGACCTTGCAAAGAACGAGATAGCGCATCCTGTTCGCTCTCTTCAGGCAATCCTTCTTCCAGTTCGCGGACATCCGCAACTGCGCCATTGTCGCCAAATTCGGCCTTGGCCAAATGCGCACGTTGACCGCCTTCAACCAAAACCTTAACCGTCCCGTCGGGCAATTTAAGCAACTGAAGAATGGTGGAAATAGTGCCCACCCGGTAAACGTCATCCACAGATGGATCGTCATCGGAAGCATTACGCTGGGCTACCAGCATAATCTGCTTATCGGCGGCCATCGCAGCTTCGAGAGCCGCAATGGATTTTTCCCTGCCAACAAACAGCGGAATAACCATGTGCGGGTACACTACTACATCACGCAGCGGTAAAAGCGGAATATCTTTCAGCACGTATTGCCTCTATGACTTAGGTTGCACAAGGACGGATCCGGACTCTGTCCAGATCTCAATCCGGCGCGACCTTGGAAGACTGCTCGTTGTTTTCGTAAATCAACAAGGGCTCAGATTCGCCTTTGATAGTAGGGCTATCAATAACTACCTTGGCAACGCTCTCCATGGATGGCACCTGATACATGGTATCAAGCAGCACGCTTTCCAGAATTGAACGCAAGCCCCTGGCACCCGTTTTGCGCACCATCGCCTTGTTGGCAATCGCTTTTAATGCATCTTCGCGAAAGTCCAGCTCCACCCCTTCCATCTCGAACAGGCGAGCATACTGCTTGGTCAATGCATTGCGCGGCTCTGTGAGGATCTGAATTAGTGCATCCTCGCTAAGCTCTTCCAGAGTAGCGATAACGGGTAGGCGACCAATAAACTCTGGAATCAGGCCGTACTTGACCAGATCCTCTGGTTCAACATCGACCAATAGCTCACCCAGATTGCGCGTATTATCTTTGCTCTTCACCTCAGCGGAGAAACCAATCCCCCCCTTTTCAGAGCGCTCGCGGATCACCTTGTCCAGGCCCGCGAAGGCTCCGCCACAGATAAATAGCATGTTCGAGGTGTCTACTTGCAGAAACTCTTGCTGAGGATGTTTGCGCCCACCCTGAGGTGGCACTGAGGCTACAGTGCCTTCAATTAACTTCAACAGCGCTTGCTGAACACCCTCCCCACTCACATCACGGGTAATAGAGGGATTGTCCGATTTGCGAGAAATCTTATCGATTTCATCGATATAAACGATGCCGCGCTGAGCCTTGTCCACATCGTAATCACATTTCTGTAGCAATTTTTGAATAATATTTTCCACGTCCTCACCGACATAACCGGCTTCGGTAAGGGTGGTGGCATCAGCAATGGTAAAGGGCACGTTCAACATGCGGGCCAACGTTTCTGCCAACAGGGTCTTACCACTACCGGTAGGACCAATAAGCAAAATATTACTCTTACCCAACTCAACTTCATCACGGCCTTTGCCACCACTGCGCAGGCGCTTGTAGTGGTTGTAAACCGCCACGGCCAACACCTTCTTGGCCCTTTCTTGGCCAATCACGTACTCGTCGAGGGTATCTTTAATTTCATTGGGCTTAGGCAGGCGTTCGCCATCAGTCTCGCTGGTGTCTTCCTGCACTTCCTCGCGGATAATGTCGTTACACAGATCCACGCATTCATCGCAAATAAAGACCGAGGGCCCCGCAATTAGCTTGCGTACCTCATGCTGGCTTTTGCCGCAGAATGAGCAATACAGCAACTTGCCGTCGTCGCCCTTGCCAGTGGAATCGGTCATCGAATTGCCTCTAAACCTGTGTATTTGCTTTGAAGATGCCGTGTCGCCCGCTGTTTTTCAAGCCCACCGAGCTGCTATACCGCACCGTTAGAACTGTTCTTGTACCAACAAGCCTATTAAACAGGGCGCTGGCTCAATACCGCGTCAATGATGCCGTATTCTTTTGCTTCGTCGGCACTCATAAAGTTATCGCGGTCAGTATCTTTTTCCAGCTGTTCAATTGGCTGGCCGGTGTGATGCGCCAGCAAACTGTTTAATTGGCCTTTGATTTTTAGGATTTCCTTGGCGTGGATCTCGATATCTGACGCCTGACCCTGAAAACCACCCAGTGGTTGATGAATCATCACCCGGGCATTGGGTAGCGCAAAACGCTTGCCAGCAGCACCCGCGGTAAGCAGAAAAGCGCCCATGCTGGCCGCCTGGCCAATACACATAGTGGATACATCCGGCTTGATGAACTGCATGGTGTCGTAGATGGACATCCCTGCTGTTACCGAACCCCCTGGGCTATTGATATACAGATGGATATCTTTGTCCGGGTTCTCAGATTCTAGAAATAGCATCTGCGCCACAATCAGGTTGGCCATATGGTCTTCCACCTGACCGATCATGAAGATCACTCGCTCCTTTAAAAGGCGGGAGTAAATATCAAAAGAACGCTCTCCACGGGCAGTCTGCTCGATCACCACCGGTACCAAACCCAGGTTAGTCGGATCTTTGATGAGCTGACTCATTTCCGGGGTAAGCGAGTTAATACGGCTGAAGTCGATCATGTAGCGCTATCCTTCTCGTTGATTGTCCGTGGACACTCTCAACTGTTTATTGATGTCGGCGGTCAACAACCGGCATGTACTTGGGCTGTCTTGGGGGGTTAAAGGCCATAATGCAAGGCAGCCACCGCAAGTAGGTGTCCAAACATCTTATGACGGTACCAAAGGGGGCGTCTATAAAAGCGGGCAGGAGAAAGGTTCAAGTGCGCAATTCTTGCGCAAATTGTGCATAAATAACGCAAAACGAGGCCCAAAGGCCCCGTTTCGAAGGTCCAACAGAGGAGCTTCCGTTAGCCATCCGCTTGCTCGCGGGGCTTCACTGCATCCTGGTAGGGCATGGTTTTCTCTTCAACCTTTGCGCTTTCCAGCACAAGATCAACAACCTGCTCTTCAAGAATAGCGCCTTCAATCTGCTGCAACTGCTGAGGATTGCTGTATACCCAGCTCACCACTTCTTCAGGCTTTTCGTACTGCTCGGAAATTTCTTCAACCCGAGCTTTTACCTTATCGGCATCGGCCTTGATTTCGTTTTTGTCGAGAATGGCACGAACAACCAGCCCCAAACGCACGGAGCGCTCAGCTTGCTCTTTAAATAGATCATCCGGCAGGATGGAGGGGTCGAACTGCTGACCACCACCGAACTGCTGCATCATCTGTTGACGCATGCGCTGAATTTCCTGGGTTACCAGAGCACCCGGCAGGTCAAACTCGTGCAAGTTGACCAACCCGTCCATTGCCTGCTCTTTCACCTTGCTAGTGATAGCGTTTTTGAGCTCACGCTCCATATTTTTGCGCACTTCAGCCTTAAACTTGGTTTCGTCGCCGTCGTCAACGCCAAATCCTTTCATGAACTCAGCGTCCACTTCCGGCAAAGCCTTACCTTCTACTTTGTTGACCTTGATATGGAACACAACTGCCTGACCTTTAAGGTCTTCGGACTGGTAATCTTCCGGGAAGGTCACATCGATGTCTTTTTCTTCACCGGCTTTCATACCGACGATGCCATCCTCGAAACCCGGAATCATCTGGCCAGAGCCCAGCTCAAGGTTCTGGCCTTCAGCGGTGCCACCCTCAAAGGCTTCGCCGTCCTTCAGGCCTTTAAAATCAATATTAACGCGGTCGCCGATCTCACTGGCGCGATCTACATCAGCAAACTCAGCGCGCTGCTGACGCAGCGTTTCGATCATAGTATCCACATCAGCATCGGTAACTTCAGACTGGGGCTTCTCAACCTCAATGCTATCGAACGCTGCCAGCTCGACTTGCGGATAAACCTCGAAGGTGGCAACAAATTCTAGATCCTTGCCCGCTTCGTTAGTGGTAGCCTCAAAGCCCGGCATGCCTGCTGGCTGCAGTTTTTCCTGCTCAACTGCTTCAATGAAAGCTTCGCGCATGACGTCAGCCAGCACTTCGTTACGCACAGCCCCGCCAAAGCGACGCTTTACTTCACGCATGGGCACTTTACCTGGACGGAAGCCGTCCAGACGGATTGTTTTCTGGGCTTCCTGCAGCTTGCCTTCTACTGCCACGTCCACTTTTTCTGCGGGTACACCCACCGTCACACGGCGCTCAAGACCTGAAGTCGTTTCAACAGAAACCTGCATAACATCCTCTTTAAAAAAGACTTATATCTCTGCCCGCCGCCGAAATAACGCGAAGACGGCCTAATGAAGGGCGAAGATTATAGTTCAAGGGAGCTTCTCTGCCTACAGTCTGCCTGTAGCGCAACAACTGAAGCCCATACGAAAAAGCCTCCAGGGATCGATCCCGGAGGCTTTTTATATGGGGTGACTGATGGGGCTCGAACCCACGACCGCCGGAATCACAATCCGGAGCTCTACCAACTGAGCTACAATCACCATAAAACTGTTTGCTTTCTTCTACCTGCCTGGCGCGCCTGGCAGGACTCGAACCTGCAACCGACGGCTTAGAAGGCCGTTGCTCTATCCGGTTGAGCTACAGGCGCTTGCAGGTTCGCCATCAAGCCAACTGGTCGGGGTGGAGGGATTCGAACCCCCGACATCCTGCTCCCAAAGCAGGCGCGCTACCAGGCTGCGCTACACCCCGTCTCTTAAAGCTGCGTCAGTGACTAAGCTCGAAAGCGAGGCGCGCATAATACTCGGCACCCCCATGAGCGTCAACGGTATTTGATACAAAAAATCTCTAACGCTCAGATTTTAGACAACTTTTGCGCGCAAGGCCTCCACATGCGAGAATCGCGCCGTCCACGGCTACCCCCAGTAGGCTGCGATAATAGTCGCAACCTTACTAAGCCCCCCACTGTTGTCAATTTCAGAGAGACCGCCCACATGACTGCCCAGATTCTTGATGGCAAAACCTTGGCCCAACAGTTTGAACAGGAGATGCGCCTGCGTGTCGACGTCCTGAAAGCTAAGGCCAACGGCCACACGCCGATTCTTGCCACCATTCTGGTGGGTGCCGACCCGGCATCTGCTACCTATGTAAAGATGAAAGGCAACGCCTGTCAGCGTGTCGGAATGGAATCCGTCGCCATCGAACTGAGCGAAGAAACCACCACCGCACAGTTACTGGCCAAAATTGATGAGCTGAATAACAACCAGGATGTGCATGGTATTCTGCTTCAACATCCAGTGCCGGCTCAAATTGATGAACGCGCTTGTTTCGACGCTATCAGCCTAGAGAAGGATGTAGACGGCGTGACCTGCCTCGGCTTTGGTCGCATGAGCATGGGAGAAGCAGCCTATGGCTGTGCAACGCCTAAGGGTATCATGCGCTTACTAGAGCACTATCAAGTCGAACTGGAAGGTAAACATGCGGTGGTTGTGGGGCGCAGTGCCATTTTGGGCAAGCCCATGGCCATGATGATGCTAGAAGCTAATGCCACCGTCACTATTTGCCACAGTCGTACTCAAAACCTGCCCGAGCTGGTCAAGCAAGCGGACATCGTGGTGGGCGCAGTAGGTAAGCCAGAATTCATCAAAGCAGACTGGATAAAAGATGGAGCCGTAGTCGTGGACGCCGGCTTCCACCCGGAACGGTGCGGAGACATCGAGCTGGCACCACTGGTTGATCGCGTAGCCGCCTACACCCCCGTCCCCGGAGGTGTTGGACCCATGACCATCAACACACTGATTTTCCAGACCCTGCAATCCGGTGAGAAAGCCTTCGGCTAAGCGCAACGGGGGCCCAACAGCGCCCCCCTTCTCTCTCTCTGCATTCTCTTGTTCGCCCCCTCTCGCCAAGCCAACACTCCCACACTTTCATTGTACGCAATTTATCCCGTTGGGGAGTGGACATAAAAAAACCGCACCCCTTTTAGGTACGGTTTTCTCAAAAGCGGCCCCTCACCCGAACTCAGGTTTCCTTAGGCCAAGATTCGCGCAACCCCACGGTCTGATTGAATACTAACCGGTTCTCGGTACTGTCCTGATCCACACAAAAATACCCCTCCCGTTCAAATTGATAACGAGTCTCAGCCAAGGCACCACGAAGCCCCGGTTCTACTAAACAGTTCTCCAGAACGGTCAGAGAGTCTGGGTTGATGTGTGACAGAAAAGTCTGCCCTTCTTCTAATTCCTTGTTGGGGTTGGCGACACTGAATAGGCGATCGTACAAACGCACTTCGCAAGGCAACGCTTTATCCGCACTCACCCAGTGAATGACGCCACGCATTTTCCCCTGCCCCTCTGCGTTCTCGGGGTTTTTGCCTAAGGTGTCAGGATCATAGGTGCAACGCACCTCCACGATTTCACCTTGATCGTCACGCACAACATCGGTGGCCCGAACAACATAGCCGTAACGCAAACGCACACGATCGCCCAACACCAAACGTTTGAATTTCTTATTAGCCTCCTCTCGGAAGTCTTCGCGATCAATATACAACTCACGCGTCATCGGTACCTGCCGGGTACCTCTGGCCTCATTCTGAGGGTGCACCGGAGCCACCAGAACGTCCTCCTTGCCCTCATCCCAATTCTCGATTACCAGTTTCAACGGGTTCATCACACACATAGCTCGAGGAGCGTGCTGGTTAAGGTCATCTCGAATCGCCGCTTCAAGCATGGCCATATCAACCACAGAATCCGCACGACTAACGCCAACAGATTCACAGAAAGTTCGAATGGAGCTTGGCGTATAGCCACGGCGTCGCAGCCCAGAGATGGTCGGCATGCGCGGGTCATTCCAGCCGTTTACATACCCTTCGTCCACCAATTGCTTGAGTTTGCGCTTGCTCGTTAGCGTGTAATTCAAATTCAGGCGGGCAAATTCGTACTGACGCGGAGTGGTCGTCACTGACGTATTTTCCACCACCCAATCATAAAAGGGGCGGTGATCCTCAAACTCCAGGGTGCATAGACTATGCGTAATGCCTTCGATAGCATCAGACAACGGATGCGTGAAATCATACATAGGATAGATCACCCACTTATCACCGGTCTGGTGGTGGGTCTTTTTGCGAATACGGTAAAGGATTGGGTCACGCAGGCTGATATTCGGGCTCTGCATATCAATTTTCGCACGCAGTACGGCCTCCCCCTCCTCTAGTTTGTTGTTGCGCATCTGCTCGAACAACGTCAAATTCTCCTCCACCGAACGCTCACGATAGGGGCTCGGTTTGCCTGGAGTGGTAAAATTACCGCGGTATTCAGCAATCTCTGACGGGCTTAAGCTATCCACGTACGCTAGCCCTTTTTGGATCAGACCCACCGCCAGATCATAAAGCTGATCAAAGTAGTTACTGGCAAAGCGCTCTTGTCCGCTCCACTGATAACCCAGCCACTGTACATCCTGTTTGATGGACTGGATGTACTCGTCCTCTTCTTTCTCCGGGTTAGTATCGTCAAAGCGCAAATTACAGCTGCCGCCATAGCTTTCCGCGATACCAAAGTTAAGACAGATAGATTTAGCATGACCAATGTGCAGATAACCATTGGGCTCCGGTGGAAAACGGGTCACTACTTTGCCGTCATTTTTACCTTCTGCAAGGTCACGGTCGATGATCTGTCTGATAAAATTGCTTGGCGCTTTCGTTTCGCTCATTGCCTTGGCCAGTCCGGATAGAGATACGGTAAATGGGTACAGTGAAAATGAAGGTGCGCTAGTGTACTGTAGCCCCCCCAACAGTCAAAGACTCAGGGCTCTTCTGCGCGCAAATAGGCGTTAGTTGACGGGCCCACCCCTGCGGAGAAACATCAATGAAAGTGTTGCTGACAACAACTTACGGCAAAATCACCCTGCAACTTGACGCAGAGAAAGCGCCGGGAACCACTGAAAATTTCGTGCAGTACGTTAAAGATGGCCATTTTAACGGCACCATCTTCCACCGCGTCATCAGCAACTTCATGATCCAGGGTGGCGGCTTCAGCGAAGATATGCAGCAAAAACCGACACGTGCCTCTATTAAGAATGAAGCGGGTAACGGCCTGTCCAACAAAGCCGGCACCATTGCCATGGCACGCACACCGGATCCGCACTCAGCCTCCGCGCAGTTCTTCATCAACGTAGCAGACAACCATTTCTTAGATAAGGAACGCAGCCAGGATGGCTGGGGTTATGCTGTATTTGGCGCCGTATCCGATGGCATGGATGTGGTGGAAAAAATCCGCAACGTCGCCACCGGCAATAAAGGCGGCCATCAGGATGTGCCGGTAGAACCGGTTCTGATCGAATCCGCCGAGCTGATCGAGGACTGATAGCCATGCGCCTTGCTGCTGCCCTGCTCGCCCTGCTTCCTGGTCTGTTGCTGGCTAATCCGCTGGTCCGTCTAGAGACCACCGCCGGCCCGGTGACCATTGAGCTCTACGAAGACAAAGCCCCCAAAAGCGTCGCCAACTTTCTTCAGTATGTCGATAGTGGCTTCTACAACAACACCCAGTTTCACCGCGTTATCCGCGGGTTCATGATTCAGGGTGGCGGCTTTGACCAGAGCGGCCAGCGTAAGGCCGCACGCGCGCCTATTCAGAACGAGGCCGACAACGGCCTCAAGAACAAGCGCGGCACCTTGGCCATGGCCCGCACTAGCAACCCACACTCCGCCACCGCCCAGTTCTTCATTAATCTGGTCGATAGCCGCAGCCTAGATTTCACCGGCAAAAACAGCCGAGGCTGGGGCTATGCGGTTTTTGGTGCCGTCACCGAGGGCATGAATGTGGTCGACAACATTGCCCAGGAACCTACCACCAGCCAGCGCCTTAACGGCATGATGGCACGCGACGTCCCGCAAGTACCCATTCTGATCACCAAGGCTTACCGTCTTGATAACGACACTACGTCCGCTCAAGAAAAGCAGCCGGCAAGCGAAGTGAAGGACGCTCAATAACCATGAGTTACAGCCTCTTCATTTCTGATCTGCATCTGGACCCGGCACGCCCTGAGCATCTGGATGGACTGAAAAAACTGCTGGCACAACATGCCGGCAAAGCCGATGCCCTCTATGTTCTGGGCGACCTGTTTGAAGCTTGGATCGGCGATGATGATGACACCCCGTTCAACCTAGAGGCCATCGCTGCCTTCCGCCAATTTTCTGACAGCGGCAGCAAGCTCTACTTTATGCACGGCAACCGGGACTTCATGCTCGGCAACGATTTCGCCGCTGCCTGCGGCGGCACCTTGCTGGGTGAGGGCACCGTAGTGGATCTCTACGGCACCGCCGCCATTCTGATGCATGGCGACAGCCTGTGCACCCTGGACACCGCCTATCAGCAGTTCCGCACCATGGCCCGCGACCCTCAATGGCAACAGGGGATGCTTGCCAAACCGCTGGAAGAGCGGCGCATGATCGCCCAAGGCATGCGCATGCAAAGCCAGGGCAACAATGCCAACAAGGCGGAAAACATCATGGATGTTACCCCACAAGAAGTGGTTCGGGAGATGCAGGAGGCCGGCGTTCAGCACCTGATCCACGGCCATACCCACCGCCCGGACGTGCACGACATCGCTCTGCCTGAGGGAACAGGCAAGCGCTGGGTATTGGGGGACTGGGGTGAACTTGGCTGGCAGATTGTGGCGGACAGTAAAACTGGGCTAACGCTGGAAAGTTTTGAGATTAGTTGAGCGTTGAACGCTGCGCGAAACAGTTTGTTGTAAGATGAAACGCGGGAGGCCGTGCCCACCCTTTGGACACGGCCTCTTACATTTCAAAATGATCACAGCAAAATCGCGAGTGTTAGCGGTCAACGGCCCTAGGCACTCCCGAATGAAACCGGAATTCAGAATCCGGCGACTCCACCAGCTCCCGCTCCACTTCTTTGAAAAACGCCACTCGCTGTTCGATCGGCGCGCCGGCGTATTGCTCGGCCAGCTTCAGGTAATCTTCGAAGTGTCGCGACTCACTTTTCAACAGGTATCGATAGTAACGACCAAGCTCCTCATCCACATGGGGCGCCAGCGCCGCAAAACGCTCACAACTACGCGCCTCAATCAACGCTCCCACAATCATGGTGTCGACCAGGCGGCCAGGCTCAGAGGTGCGAATGTGCTGGCGCAACCCCTTGGCATAACGTGCCGGCGTCATATGATCGTATTGCACACCACGTTCACGCATCAGCTGTACCACCTGCTCGAAATGTAGCAACTCCTCGCGGGCCAGCTGGCTCAACGTGTCCAGCAGCTCAGGACGATCCACATAACGAAACATCAAGTTAATCGCTGTGCTGGCCGCTTTCTTTTCGCAGTGCGCATGGTCAATCAACAGAATATCCGGGTGCTGCAATGCCCAGTCGACCCAAGCTGACGGTGTGGCGCAGGGGAGAAAATCGTGGATATGGGAAATGTCGTGCATGGGGCTCTCGTTGGCTCAAGGTAACCTATCCGCAGACAGGCGCCGGCATTATAGCGTTTTTGTACGCAATCTCATCCGCACCGCTGGTGCTCTCCCGCCGCGCCCGTATACTGTCGCGCCATGGGCAGAAAAACACATCCTCGAATACAGCGGGCCAAAGGTCAGATTGCAATTGTCGCATTGCGACTGATTGGCGCCTTACCTTTTGTCATTAACCGTGCGCTTGCCACCATTATTGGTGTAATCGTGGCCCGGCTACCGACCCAAGCGCTAAAGGTTAGCAAAACGAATTTGGCACTTTGTTATCCTGCACTTTCCGATGCCAAGCGCGCGCAACTGGCCCGTGAGTCACTGATTGAAAGTATCAAGAACACCTTTGAAATCGCCTTGTTCTGGCGACGCCCCGCCCAGGGACTGCAGCGCGTAGCAGCGGTAGACGGTGATGCCCCTCTACGCCAGGCTGTTGCGGATGGCAAACCGATCATGATCCTGGCGCCTCATCTTGGCTGCTGGGAAGTGCTCAATTTCTGGCTGGCCACTGAATTTGGCCTGCATGCCATGTTTGCCCCCTCCGGGCTACCCGAAGTGGATAATCTGGTACGCAGTGGCCGGGAGCATTTTGGTTCCACAATGTATCCCACTACGGCCCGCGGCGTTGCGGGCCTAGTACGTGCCATGAAAAAGGGCGCACTCACTGCCATTCTCCCCGATCAGGTTCCCGACCGCCGAAGTGGTCGCCATGTGCCGTTTTACGGGCACCCGGCCTATACCGGTACGCTGGCATGCAAACTTATTCGCCAAACCGGAGCTGTCACATTCATGGCTTGGGCTCGTCGCCTGCCCGGCACCCAGGGCTACGAAATCCGAATTCGCCCAGCCGACACCGCGATAGCCGACGACGATCTGGATAACGCTCTTGCGGGCATGAACCACTCCATCGAACAGCTAATCGACGAATCACCCAATCAGTATCTTTGGAGCTACAAACGTTTTCGCCGCCCCCCTCCCGGGAGTGACACACCGTACTGATTACTTTGCCTTGAATGCAGGCCCATGTTCTCAGTGATTATGAGTATTCATGGAATGAATGGCTGCAATCGTGGTTTGGCTTAACAATTGATGGCTATTCCGCTATACTCCGCGCGCTATTCCAACCCCCAGTAACACCCTAAAAGACTGATTTCTAAAAGAAATCAGCAAAGACGACGATGAGGGAAACGCTGTGCTAGAAGCCTATCGCAAACATGTAGAAGAGCGCGCCGCTGAAGGTGTACCGCCCAAGCCGCTTACCGAACAGCAAGTTGCCGACCTGGTAGAACTGCTGAAAACCCCGCCGGCTGGCGAAGAAGAGTTTATCCTGGACCTGTTCGTAAACCGCGTTCCGCCGGGTGTGGATCAAGCCGCCTATGTTAAGGCCGCTTTCCTAACCGCGATTGTGAAAGGTGAAGCCAGCTCCCCTCTTATTGATAAGAAACGTGCCGTGCAGCTGCTGGGCACCATGCAGGGTGGCTACAACGTAGCCCCGCTGATTGACGCACTGGACGATGCAGAGCTAGTTGATGAAGCGGCCGAGCAACTCAAGCACACCCTGCTAGTTTTCGATGCGTTCCACGATGTGGAAGACAAAATGAAAGCCGGCAACGCCAAGGCTAAGGAAGTCATCGAGTCTTGGGCGGAAGGAGAATGGTTCACTAAGCGTCCCGATCTGGCCGAAAAAATGACCTTGTCCGTATTCAAGGTCACCGGTGAAACCAACACTGACGACCTGTCCCCTGCACAGGACGCTTGGAGCCGCCCGGATATTCCTCTGCACGGCAACGCCATGCTGAAAAATGCTCGTGAAGGCATCATCCCGGAAAAAGACGGCGAAATCGGCCCGCTGACCCAAATGGACGAGCTGAAGAAAAAAGGCTACCCGGTTGCCTACGTGGGCGACGTTGTAGGCACTGGTTCTTCCCGTAAGTCCGCTACAAACTCTGTGCTATGGCACTTTGGTGACGACATCCCGTTTGTACCGAACAAGCGCGCAGGCGGCGTCTGCATCGGCGGCAAAATCGCTCCGATCTTCTTTAACACCATGGAAGATTCCGGCGCCCTGCCCTTCGAGTGCGATGTAGAAAAAATGAACACCGGTGACGTAATCGATGTTTACCCCTTCGAAGGCAAGGTGGAAAAAGACGGCGAAGTTATCGCTGAGTTCAATCTTCGCTCACAGGTTCTGCTGGACGAAGTACGCGCCGGCGGCCGTATCAACCTGATCATCGGTCGCGGCCTGACCACTAAGGCGCGCGAAGCCCTCGGCCTAGCACCTTCCGAGTTGTTCCGTAAGCCGGAACAGCCTGGCGATTCCGACAAGGGCTTCACTCTGGCTCAAAAAATGGTCGGCAAAGCTTGCGGCATGGACGGTGTTCGCCCCGGTATGTACTGCGAGCCGAAGATGACCACCGTTGGCTCCCAGGATACCACTGGCCCAATGACCCGTGACGAGCTGAAAGATCTGGCTTGCTTGGGTTTCCAGGCCGACCTGGTAATGCAATCTTTCTGCCACACCGCCGCTTACCCCAAGCCGGTTGACGTGGAAACGCAGCACACCCTGCCTGACTTCATCATGAACCGTGGCGGTGTTTCCTTGCGTCCGGGCGACGGCATCATCCACTCTTGGCTGAACCGCATGCTACTGCCGGATACCGTGGGTACCGGTGGTGACTCCCACACTCGTTTCCCCATGGGTATCTCGTTCCCGGCCGGGTCCGGCCTGGTTGCGTTCGCCGCGGCCACTGGCGTTATGCCGCTGGACATGCCGGAGTCGGTGCTGGTTCGCTTCAAGGGTAAACGCCAGCCCGGCATCACCCTGCGTGACCTGGTACACGCCATTCCAATGCAGGCGATCAAAGATGGCCACTTAACCGTTGCAAAAGCAGGTAAAGTTAACGTCTTCTCCGGTCGCGTACTGGAAATTGAAGGCTTGGATGATCTGACCGTTGAACAAGCGTTCGAACTGTCTGATGCATCCGCCGAGCGTTCCGCTGCTGGCTGTACCATCACTCTGTCCGAAGACAGCGTGACCGAGTACTTGAAGTCCAACATCACCATGCTCAAGTGGATGATCGCCAATGGCTACGGCGATGCACGCACCATCGAACGCCGTATTCAGGGCATGGAAGAGTGGCTGGCAAACCCGAGCCTAATGCGTGCCGATGCCGATGCCGAGTACCACACCGTCATCGAAATCGATATGGACCAGATCAGCGAGCCGGTACTGTGCTGCCCGAACGACCCAGACGATGCTAAAACTCTGTCTGAAGTCGCGGGTGCCAAAATCGATGAGGTCTTCATTGGTTCTTGCATGACCAACATCGGTCATTTCCGCGCCGCCGGTAAGCTGCTGCAGAAAGTGGAAAGCGGCACCATGCCGACCCGTCTGTGGATCGCTCCGCCGACCAAGATGGATCAGCACCAGCTTACCGAAGAAGGCTACTACAACATCTTCGGTAGCGCCGGTGCGCGTACCGAGATGCCGGGCTGCTCCCTATGTATGGGTAACCAGGCACGCATTGCGCCGAAGTCCACTGCGGTATCCACCTCCACCCGTAATTTCCCGAACCGTCTGGGTCAGGGTGCAGATGTGTACCTGGCATCCGCTGAGCTGGCGTCTGTGGCATCTATCCTCGGCAAGCTGCCAAGCAAGGAAGAGTACATGGAGTATGCGAACACCATCGACTCCATGTCCTCCGAGATCTACCGCTACCTTAACTTCGACCAAATGGCCGAATACCAGGAAGTGGCAGACACCGTGAAGATCCCGGTTGCCCAGTCCGTATAACGACGACTGACTAACCGCTTCACGGAACACAGAAAAGCCCGGCTGCGAAGCCGGGCTTTTTTGTGTCTACTGCCCCGCTCCTGGATAGAGTTGGCACGTTCCCGTCTTTATTATGAGAGAACGTGATGAATCAACGGGTTAAGCGTACGCAACGTGATTACGTCGATATGGTCATCAGGACTAGCATCCTGGTGCCCCAGAGCGTCTCAGTCGGGATCTTGCCGTGCCTAAACCGCTGACCCCAGAACAACGTATCAAGGAGCTTGAAGAAAAGCTGCGGCTCACTGAGCAGAAAGCCCAATTCTTCGAAGCCTTTGTTGATGTGATGGAGAAAAATTACGGGGTGCCCGTAAAAAGCAGCCCGGCAAGCCCTCATCCAAGAACACGTTGCCGAATTGACGATTAGCGGGACAGGCCGCTTTCTGGGAATCAACCGTCAAGCTTGGTATCAGGCTGATCGACCGCAGCAGATCCGGGAGGCTCAGGAGTAGAAGGAGCTGAGTTTCGTACTATTTCTCCGGCGCTTCCAGCCCCGTATTGGTACCCGCAAGCTTCACTATCTTCTGCACCCGCAACGGGATAAAGCACTGCATCTGGGCCGTGACCGTTTGTTCCTACTGTTACGCACCCGGCGTCCTCTAATGGCACGTCGGCGGGCTTATCATAAGACCACACACCGTCGTCACCACTTGCCTCGCCACCCCAATCTCCTCAAGTCTGGGCCGGAACAGGTTTCGGCAACGGCCAGATAAGGAACCGTTAATCCACCGCTCAGATCGAGGCATCCAGTACTGCTGTGACCGTTACCCAAAAATCCATCGTAAGCATGATATTCAGTGCTCGATGACTGACGGCTACGATTGCTATCAGAATGCCCTGGCAGAGCGAATAAAGGGGATATTCAAGACTGAATTTTACTGGCGCAGCCTGGGGACTGGGATCAAGCCCGTACGATGGTCGATGAATCGGTGGCCCTCTATAACCATGACCCGCCGCATCTGGCTCTGAAATACAGCACGCCCGATGCAGTACAGCGGGCGTGTTGAGCCGAAATAGGTGACAACCTATTTCAGGACTAGACTCTGAAATCCTGCAAAAATGTTTATCCCTGCGCTAAGCGTGGGTTCAGTGTGTAACTTACCGTAAGGCTCGCTTGATCCAAGGAGTGAGACTTAATCTGCTCAGCCAGCGCTGCACCACTCAGGTCTTTCTCTTCAGGCAACGCCGGCACATCCAGTGCATAAACGGTAAAAACATAACGGTGGACGATGCTGTCATTCCAGGGTGGGCACGGGCCGTCGTAACCAAAGTATTGCCCTTCCATATCAGCATCACCTGCAAACCAACCCGTGTAATCATTTAGCCCATGGCGCTGACCATCTGGCGCAGCGGGCCCAGGTTTACCTTTCGGAGTCACTTTATTACAGTGGCTACCCTCACGAATTTCACTCTGTTCAGCAGGAATGTTGAACAGAGTCCAGTGATAAAAATCCACCCGTGGCAAGTCAGCCGGAACCTCTCTGTCATCCCTGTTCACATCATCTGCTGCACTAGGCGCATCCGGGTCCACGCACACAATGGCAAAGGAACGCGTCCCTTCAGGAGCACCTTTCCAAGCTAAATGCGGGTTAATATTACTGGCTAAGGATACATGGGTGTCCGGGTTTATCGTCGCAAAGGCAAATTTTTCCAGAATCGGCGCCTGATCGGTGAGGCTGTTGCTGAGTAACTGCATGGATAATCTCTCCTTGTTGCACTACATGCCTACGGTATCAGCCATGCGGGCAATAACCGCTATTTCAAGTTGCTGGAGCCAAGCGCCTCATCTGCAGCCAAGATAAAATAACAAGGCGTGTGGCTGAAACAGACATTGCTCGCCCTTGGCCGCCCAGCGAATAACTACAGCGCAGTTTTCAAGGCAAATCGTGCCAGACACTCATACGTCGGCAACGGCTCAGCCCACTCACTACGATATAGCCACAGCGCGTTAACCGGCAACACCCACTCACCCATAGTCTGAAAAGACGTCACCGCAGCCCCAGGCCTAGCCAGAGTAATATGTGGCCGAAACGACCTGCTCTCCAACGGCAAGCCGTGAAATTCAAGACACTCCTCCAGGCCAGCGTGGAGCTGCTGAAGCGGCGAACTGGCCTTCCCTGTTAACGCAATAAACGGCCCTTGATCACGGGGAAACGGCTCACAGCGATCGAAGAGCTGTGCAAACGACGCATGCTTATCGGCCAGTGCTGACACCGATCCTTTTAAGCCATTCAGATCCGATGCGCTCTGTTCACCCAAAAACGCGAGGGTAAGGTGTAGATTTGCCGCGGGGGTAGCAAGCCCCATGCCCTGGGACAACATCCTGCATTGATCTGCAAGCGGTCGGACAACCGGAATCCCGATAAAACAACGCATATATCATTTTACTCCTTTTACCCTTTTGCCCTTTTGCCCTTCACGCTACTGGCATAGCGTCCAGACAGGGACAACGATAGAATGCCGCCCGATAACTGCGAAGCGCAGGAGCCCGTCCATCGCATACTGGCCCAGCCGCACGCTGATGACTATTCGCGCCGCGACGACGAACATTACCTCGGCACAGAGACGCAACCCAACCCCCGCATAACCCACAGCTCTGCCACCACCGGATACCGTGCCAATGAATGACCAACCACTAAAAGGTGCCTTGTTACTGGTACTGGGGGAAGGCCTGTTAGCCGTGATGGCAGCCATGGTCAAACACCTGTCGGACCATCTCGACACCGAGGTCATTGTGTTTGCCCGAAATCTGTTCGGGCTGATGTTTCTGCTGATGATAATCAGCACCCGTGGGGGCTTTGGCCAATTACGTACCCGCTTTGTGCATCTGCATCTGATTCGCGCCTTCACCGGCGTTAGCGCCATGTTCTGTTTTTTCTATGCCATAGGACACATTGCGCTGACCGAGGCGGTGCTGGTGAAAATGACCGTGCCATTTTTTCTCCCGGTAATCGCCTGGTTATGGCTTAGTGAACGTATTGGATTGCACACCTGGCTGGCCATTATCGCCGGATTTGTCGGGGTTGCTGTGATCATGCGTGCAGGACAAGGAGAAATTGACCCAGTGATGTGGGTGGCACTGGCCGGTGCCGCCATCATGAGCATTGCCAAGGTGAGCATACGCCGCATGGCCATATCCGAGCCGGCACAAAGAGTGGTGTTCTATTTTGCCCTCTTTGCCACCCTGTTTTCCGCCTTCCCCCTATTCTGGGCCAACACGATACCCGCTGGCTCCGACTACCTTTGGCTACTGGCCATCGGGCTTGTGGCCACCGGCGGGCAATACGCCATGACCACAGCCTACCAAATTGCCCGTCCCGGCCAAGTCGGGGTTTACAATTATTCCTCCGTCATCTGGGCCGCATTACTTGGTTGGATGTTCTGGGGGGAAACCTTAGTGCTAACAACAATCCTCGGGACCTTGTTGATTGTGGCTGCCGGAATCTGGAATCTTAAATCCCGTTAACCGTTGCCATAATTCCGCTAATGACTTTATAAAATGGCCCGTTAAGAAGGCTTCTTGACGATTATTTCCCCTATGCTTGGCTCAGCTTGGGTCGAGGTAATAAGCTTTATTTACCCTGCCCTTTACATCATAAGGCCGCCAGCCCCCCGGATGTCAGGCCATACAACGGAGAGTCCTGCATGCAACTGAAACACCTTTTTCTTTTTATTGTTTGTTCCTTTTTCCTCAGCGGCTGCGAAGACATAACGAACTGGGCTTACGAAAAGGGTCTGGCCATGGAGAAAAACCGCGCGGGCCTAAAGGACCAGATCTTGACCACCGCAGACGGCATCACTTGGCACATCCTAACCAGCGAGACGAGTGCTGAGCCTATCGCTGAAAAGGAAGCGGTATTACTGATTCATGGATTCAGTGCCGATTCCAGTAACTGGGTACGCTTTGCCAATGAACTTGAAGGCGACTTCTTTTTCATTGTGCCGGACCTGCCTGGCCACGGCGAAACCACGCGCAACCTGGACCTGACTTACACCATGAGCGCTCAGGCAACCCGACTGCTGACACTGATGGACGCGTTACAGATTCAACACTTCCACGTAGCAGGCAACTCCATGGGCGGCGCTATCTCTCTTGCATTGGCACAGCAAGCACCGCAGCGGGTTCTTTCCATAGGGCTGATCGATTCAGCCGGGCTGACCCGCCAAACCGAAGGGTTCAAGACAATTCTGGCAGATAGTAATAGCAACCCATTAATTCCTCATACCGCAGAACAGTTTCAAGCCACACTCCAATGGGCGATGGAAGAGCCACCCTACCTGCCAAGTTTTGTCGTGGATATCATGGGCAAGAAGAAGGCCGCTAATGCAGCGGTCGCGGAGAAAGTCTGGCGTGACCTCTTGGAGGACCCGGGCATGATGCTCGAAGACAAAAACGTACTGCCCTCCATCCAGATTCCGACGCTGGTACTGTGGGGCCGCGAAGATCGATTGCTCGGCGTAGATAATGTGGGAGCCTTTCTTGAAGAGCTACCTCAGTCTCGAGCCATTGTTCTCGATGGCATTGGTCACGTACCCATGGCCGAAGCCCCTGGCAAAAGCGCTGACGCATTCCGGGCGTTCTGGCGCGAAGTTCGCCCCTAAGCGCTTGCTGCAAACGTAAAGAGAGAGGTAAAACGCCCTCTCTTTCGATAATAACCAAGGCCAAAGAGCGTGGATAAGGCGCTCAACTGTGGGCATCAACGTTTCCCGTAATGTCCACGAACACTGCAGTGTGGAGGGCTCTTTGATTCCGGTATGGATGGGCCATTCACAAGAGTGGCTCTCTTGAAGGTGGCAGTGCCCGGCAAGCCAACAAAATACAAAGATAGCGTTCGTATCATTGGTTTTGGCCACGGGTGTCGCCATGCTTGCAAGGCGCCTGTGATTTGATACTTGAATCACAGCAGGCTTAACCGTACTGTTTCCAAACTTTGCCGCTGATGAGCGAACCATGTCAGGAACCGTTATACGTGCTGGAGACCCCCACACCATTCGCACCCGTGGCATTACCTTGCTGCGTTCCGGCCACAAGGAAATCCGGCGCCTGAAACGGGCAAACCACACGCCATCCATTCATGGCAATAAAATCTGGAATTCCAGCTACCTGATCATGGATCACCTTACCAAAAGCAAGGTGACTGCTGATCAGCATTTGATGGATATCGGCTGCGGCTGGGGCCCGTTATCCATTTTCAGTGCCAAGCGTTTCGGCTGCCAGGTAACCGCCGTGGATGCGGACCCGGATGTGTACCCCTATCTGGACCTACACGCCACCATCAATAAAGTTCAGGTAACGCCTCTCCAGACGCGGTTTGAAAAATTGACCAAGGCAAGGCTTGCAAATGTGGATATCGTCGTTGGTGCCGATATCTGCTTTTGGGATGAACTCACCCCTGTACTGTATAACCTTATTCGCCGCAGCTTGCGGGCCGGTGTTAAGCAAATTGTCATTGCCGACCCTGGTCGTTCCCCGTTCTATGCGCTGGCAGAGAAGTGCGAAGCGGGGAAACTCAACAGCCGCGTGGTTGAGCGCCGCACCCAAACACCAAAACCCCTTTGCGCAGATCTATTAATCATCGACAATTGAATTTTCCAGCCTCGCCACCATGTTCATCTCACGGACCATGGAAGTGACAGGATTATGACTGACAACGATACTGCCCATCACGATAACGACACTGCGCAACCGCTGTCCGGCAGCCTTTCCGTGCCGGACCACACGCCACCCCAGCGAATCTATTTGATTCCGGTCAAGCATCGCCCTTTCATGCCTGGGTTGGTGCAGCCTGTAATGCTTGATAAAAAACGCTGGCAACAAACTTTAGAGCGTGTAAGCCAAACCCCCCACCAATCGTTGGGCTTGGTGTACGTTGGCGAAAAAAACCCCGACTCGGTTAGCGTTGATGATTTTCCTGAGTATGGCTGCCTAGTCAAAGTTCATGCCCTCAATGAAGAGCATGATCAGTTCCAGCTAGTGGCTCAGGGCACGGCCCGTTTTCGGGTCAATACCTGGCTGAATCGTAAACGCCCCTTCATGGCGGAAGTCAGCTACCCGGAACCACGGGCGGATGCCGATGAAACCATCCGTGCCTATGGCATGGCAATCATCAACACCATTAAAGAACTACTGCCACTGAACCCTCTATACAATGAAGGTCTGCGGCACTATTTGCAGAATTTCTCCCCCAGCGAACCATCACCACTTACAGATTTCGCTGCCGCACTAACCAGTGCCAACGGCGTAGAGTTACAGACCATTCTAGAAACTGTGCCACTGAAGCCGCGCATGGAAAAAGTGCTCACTCTAGTTAAAAAGGAACTGGAGGTTGCCCGGCTGCAAAGCGAAATTTCTGACGAGGTGAACGAAAAGGTAAGTCAGCATCAGCGTGAGTTCTTCCTGCGCGAACAGCTGAAAATTATTCAGCGGGAATTGGGCCTGAGCAAAGATGACAAAACCGCGGAAGCCGATACTTTTCGCGAACGCATGGACGCCTTGTCACCGCCTGAGCCAGTAAAAAAGCGTTTTGATGACGAATTGCATAAGCTTTCCGTGTTGGAAACCGGCTCGCCAGAATACGGCGTTACCCGCAATTATCTTGACTGGCTAACCAGCGTGCCCTGGGGACAGTACACTGATGATAATCTAGACCTAGCACACGCACAGGCTGTGCTTTCAGAGCATCACACTGGTTTGAATGATGTCAAAGATCGCATCATTGAATTCCTTGCCGTGGGAGCCCTACGGGGGGAAGTCAAAGGCTCAATCATTCTTTTGGTAGGCCCACCCGGGGTGGGCAAAACCAGTATCGGTAAATCCATTGCCGATGCACTGGGTCGCCGTTTCTACCGATTTAGCTTGGGCGGTATGCGTGACGAAGCCGAGATCAAGGGGCACCGGCGCACCTATATCGGCGCCATGCCCGGCAAGCTGGTCCAGGCTTTGAAAGAAACCGGCACTAGCAATCCGGTGATTATGCTCGACGAAGTCGACAAACTGGGCCAGTCCTTTCAAGGCGATCCGGCCTCAGCGCTGTTGGAAGTGCTGGACCCGGAACAAAATCAGGATTTTCTCGACCATTACTTGGACGAGCGACTGGACCTGAGCCATGCCCTTTTCATCTGTACCGCCAACACACTGGACAGCATCCCCGGCCCTCTGCTCGATCGCATGGAGGTCATTCGTCTCTCCGGTTACATCACCGAAGAGAAAGTGGCCATCGCCCGGCAACACTTATGGCCTCGGTCACTGGAACGCGCTGGAGTAAAACCCGCTCAGCTACGAATCAGTGACAGTGCCCTGCGCCAGGTGGTCGAAGGCTATGCCCGCGAAGCAGGGGTAAGGAATCTAGAAAAACAGCTCAACAAGATGATCCGTAAAGCGGCAGTAAAACTGCTGGCCGGAGAGAAGAAAATCAGTATTTCCGGTAAAAACCTGACGGACTTCCTTGGCCAACCGTATTTCCAGACCGAGAAGACCCAACGGGGCGTGGGTGTCGTCACCGGCTTGGCCTGGACATCCATGGGGGGCGCAACCCTCTCCATTGAAGCCAACGTGGTGCACAGTAAGCAACGGGGCTTCAAACTCACCGGGCAGCTGGGTGATGTAATGAAAGAGTCTGCCGAAATTGCTTACAGCTATGTGGCGAGTAATCTTGAGCTGTTCTCCCTAAGCAAGGAACAGCTGGATGATGCCTTTGTGCACCTGCATGTGCCTGAAGGAGCCACCCCGAAGGACGGCCCCAGTGCTGGCATCACCATGGCTACGGCACTACTCTCACTGCTAATGAAAAAACGGGTCCCCCGTAAAGTTGCCATGACCGGCGAGCTTACTCTCACCGGCCAGGTGCTAGCGGTGGGAGGGATTCGCGAAAAAGTAATCGCCGCTCGGCGGGTAGGCATCAAGGAGATCATTCTTCCAGAGGCCTGTCGTCGCGATTTCGACGAACTCCCTGATTACCTCAAACACGGTCTCAGCGTACATTTTGCCGAACAATACAGCGATGTCTTCCGCATCCTCTGGGCCTGAGAGCTCACCCTACTATATCGTCCCCTTCTGCCATGAGCGGGTGGGGACGATATACCGCGATGAGCACCTCCTGCTCATCAACAAACCCGCCTACCTGTTAAGCGTGCCAGGGCGTGCACCAGAAAATAAAGACTGTGCCATTCGCCGTCTGCAGCAGCGTTACCCGGATATCCGGCTGGTTCATCGTCTAGACTTGGATACCTCTGGGATCATGGTGTTCGGGCTCACCGCCTTTGCACAAAGTAAGTTGAGCCGGCTATTTCAGCTTCGAACAGTAAAAAAACGCTATCAAGCGATTGTGCATGGGCTGGTTGAGAAGAACGCCGGCAGCATCGACCTTCCCTTGATCGCAGACTGGCCCAAGCGCCCCTTGCAGAAGGTCTGTCACGAGACAGGCAAAAACGCATTGACCCATTATCGCGTTCTGGAACGAGACATCCCTGGAAATCGCACTCGGCTAGCGCTGAGCCCAGTCACCGGGCGTAGCCACCAATTACGAATTCATTGCCGTGAACTGGGGCACCCGATCATCGGTTGCGACATGTACGCTCCTGCGGAAATCGAAGCACTGAGCCCTCGCTTATTGCTCCATGCAGAATGGCTGGCCTTCAACCACCCACTTACTGGATTGTGGCAAGAGTTCACGTCCCCCTGCCCTTTCTAACAGGATAAAGTCAGCTAACACCACTCTTCGCCATAATCGTGAAACAGTTCCTCTCCAGCTTTAATGGTTTTCAGGGCTACCACACTGAAATCATCGTAATAAACCACATTGGCGCGTTTACTGTGGTTGATGAATCGTAAGTCGCACAGAACCCGATAGCGTTCTTCACCATCGTCATCCAGCCACAAAACGTAGGGCCCGCTACCCTTAGCCCGTTTCACTTTGCATTGCCCCAATTCAGTATTGCGGGGAATATTCTGGCTCGCAAAAAGGCCCCGCCCGTGTACCGGACTTTCACGGACTTCAACCAGATCATCACGTAGATAATGTTCAGACATGTTTACGCTTTACCTTGCTGTGACTGCCATGGCATCTTGCCAGAAAATCATGAATGCTGTTAGCGAGGGTGGAACACCTTGGGGCCTGCAGAAAGGCCACCGTACTATCAGTAACCTGTTGCAGCCTTGCGACAACAAGGCCAAAACGAACGGTACAGCACCAGCCTACAGGGACATATGTTGTGAACATTGTGCACACTGGCAAAAATATTCTGCGCATGAATGAACTGGCCGCGATTCTGCTCAAATACGGTTTCGCCGATGTGATTCGCCGGCTTGGCCTTTCCACCCCGGTGGAGCATGCGGGGAAACTGGTTCGCAGCAGCATGAAGCCGGACATGCTTCGCATGGGCACCGCCCAACGGTTACGCCATGCCATGGAGGAAATGGGCCCCACCTTCGTTAAACTCGGCCAAGTTCTGGCAACCCGTGTGGATATGTTTCCCATGGACTGGATCACCGAGTTCGAAAAATTGCAGGATCAGGCACAACCCATCCCCTTCAGCACGCTGACACCTCACATAGAAGCCGCGCTGGGAAAACCCATCGACACCCTATTCTCACACATCAATCCAGACCCGATCGGGGTCGCGTCTATCGGCCAGGTACACAGCGCCCTGACCCGGCGAGGCCAAAAAGTAATTTTGAAGATCCAGAAGCCCGGCATCGGTGACAAGATCGACTCGGATCTTCGCCTCCTAGATCAACTGGCCAAACTGGCCGCCGATAACTCCATAGAACTACGTCGCTATCGCCCTGTGGAACTGGTGCGCGAATTCAAACGTTCATTAATTCGCGAATTGGACTTCACCATTGAAGGACGCAATGCAGAGCGTATTCGTAAAAATCTGAAGGAGTTTAAATGGCTCCGCATTCCCAAAGTATATTGGGAAATGTCATCGTCGACGGTTCAGGTTCAGCAACAAATTGAGGGGATTCCTGCTAAATCCGTGGAACGGCTTGAGTCAGCGGGATTAGACCGGGTATTAATCGCGCGTCGAGGCGCCTTGGCCGCATGGAAAATGGCGCTGGAAGACGGCTTTTTTCATGCTGATCCGCACCCTGGCAACTTTATCATTATGCCTGGGAACCGTATTGCCATGCTCGATTTTGGCATGGTGGGCAAACTCAGCGACAGTCGCCGTGAGCAAATCCTACAGATCACGCGGGCAATGGTCATGCGTGAAGCGGAGCAATGCGCCGGAGTGCTGGCGGGTTGGGCAGAGGGCCAACCCATCAAATTTGATCAGCTGGTTTCCGATGTAGAAGACGTGATCAACCAATATCACGGCGTCTCCCTCTCTCAGCTGGATATCTCCGCCCTGCTTAACGACATTACCGCCTTGGTGCGTAATCATAATCTGGTTCTACCCAGCGATATCGCTTTGCTCATCAAAGCGATTATCACCTTGGAAGGTTTCGGCCGGTTATTAAATCCGAACTTCGACCTGATTAGCGAAGCCGAGCCGCTTCTTAAGCGTATGATTCGCACCCGTTATTCCCCGCTACGGCTGGCCAAGAACCTTAGCCTGCGAGCATTGGACGTGGTGGATAAGGTATACGCCCCACCCCCCGTATCAGGCCAAACGTCCCCAGGGGAAACCGGCATTGATCCAAGGCATCTCGAACGGCTGATCACCCGGATTGAACGAGGTCAATATCGACAGGTACAAACCTTGCTTATAACAGGGGGATTGTTAGCCGGTGCTATCATGCTTAGTGGTCGAGTCCCACCTGCCCCTTGGGGAATCTCGGTGTTTGGCTTTATCATGTTTATTTCCAGTGCCGGCTGGGCTGCCTGGCTAATGTTTGTGTCCCGACGCTTTCTTCGGGAATGGGAGTAAAATAGACCATGACGTTGCGTAACTTTTTCACTTTTGGCGTACTGGCCGCAAGCCTTGCCGCCTGTGCCACCTCTCCGCTTGGCCGGCAACAGTTCCTGTTATTGCCTGCGAATCAGGTAGATGAAATGGGCGTGACCGCCTACGCACAGATGAAGGAGGAAAACCCGTTAAGTAGCAGCGAACAACAAACGGCTTATGTACGTTGTGTCGCCACCGCAATTACCAGCACCTTGGATGATTCTCAGCAGTGGGAAATCAATCTCTTCCAAGATGACTCCGCCAACGCCTTTGCTCTACCCGGTGGAAAAATCGGGGTCAACACGGGGCTATTGAAAGTAGCCAACAACCAAAGTCAGCTTGCCACGGTGATTGGCCATGAAATTGGCCACGTCCAAGCGCAGCACTCCAATGAAAGAATGTCGCTGCAATACGCTACCCAAGGCGGCATGCAAGTGCTGGGGGCTCTGGCCGGAGCAGACAGCGCCGCCAAACAAGGCGTACTCGCGGCCCTAGGCGTCGGTGCTCAATACGGACTAACCCTCCCCTTCAGCCGCAAACATGAAGCCGAAGCCGATATTATCGGGCTACAGCTCATGGCACAGGCAGGGTTTGATCCACGCGAGAGCGTGTCCCTGTGGCAAAACATGAGTGCCGCTAACGGCGAAGAGCCACCGGAATTCATGTCAACTCACCCCTCGAACAGCACCCGTATCAATGGCCTGGAAGCACGTATCCCTGAAGTTATGCCACTGTATAATCAGGCGAAAGCGGCTGGCCGAAACCCGCAATGCGGGTAAAGAACAGCAAGCCACGGCACTAAGTAAACTCCTCTTGCTAGAAATGCCGAGCCTCACGCTGAGCCACGGCTTGAAACAAAAAAACCGCACCCTTTCGGGCGCGGTTTTTTTGTAGCTAGAAGCTTACCTGTTAACTGTAATATGCGTTATCCGTCACGGTATGGTCGGTCTTGTCGCGAACGCCGGCGAGTTCCGGAATCCGCTCCTGGAGGGTTTTCTCCACCCCGTCACGCAGGGTCACATCTACCACAGAGCAGCCCTGGCAGCCTCCGCCAAATTCCAAAACAGCCACATTATCATCGGTCAGTTCCAACAACTGCACACTACCACCGTGGGCTGCCAAGTTAGGGTTGATCTCAGCGTAAAGCACGTAATTAATCTTCTCTTCGATAGTCGCGTCTTCACTGATATCCGGCACCCGAGACTTAGGCGCTCGGAAAGTGAGCTGTCCGCCCATGCTATCTTTCTTGTAGTCGATTACCGCATCTTCGAGATAGCGAACGCTTTTTCCCTCAATCCAAGCATGAAACCCTTCATAATCGTAGCGAACATCGCTTTCTTCCTGCTCGCCCTCCGGGCAATACGCCATACAGCACTCTGCGTGCGGCGTACCTGGACGCTCGACAAAGATACGCACACCAATCTCTGCCTGATCCTGCTTGCTTAGCAAGTCACGCAAGTAATCCTGGGCGGTTTCGGTAATGTCGATCAACTGCTCTGCCATCATAATTCCTGGTTGAGATGAATGAACCCATACGCAACAAAAAGCGTAAAAGGTAAAGCAGCGACGTACGCAAGCTTTCTTTCCTGACTATTTTAGTCAGGTACTGAGCAGTTGCAATGGCATCAACCCACGTATAATTCAAGGCCTACCGCTCAACCCTGTCGCTGTGAAGCAGTCAGGGGTACAATATGCCCCCTTGGGCGCCCTGTCATATAGTCACCGCCCGTGAACATCCAACGTTTAGCCTTTCAGCCAAAACACAGGATCACCCATGTCAGATCGACCACCCACACAGAATCAAACCCAAGATCATGACCCGAGCAGTGGCAAACCGACACTATGGCAGACCATTCACAGTATTCTCGCCGGTCTGCTTGGTGTGCAGAGCAGTAAGAATCGAGAGCGTGATTTCACCAAAGGCGACGCAGGCAACTTTATTGGTGTCTACGTAGTGCTAGTGGTAGCGCTAGTGATCGGAATGGTTGTCGCCGTGAACTTGGTAATCGATGCCGCCGCCAAATAGCGCTAAGTAATAGCGATATGCCAAGATATTTCTTTTCACTATAAGGGCGCTTTGCTAGAGTGCCGCACTGCGCCCTCTGGGAGCAGAGCTTACCTATTGAATTTTAAGCATTTAAGGACGGTGATACAGTCCCATGTACGTCTATCAGGAATACGACCAACGGTTGCTGGAAGAGCGGGTGGCGCAGTATCGCGACCAGACCCGCCGTTTTCTCGCCAATGAGCTCAGCGAAGATGAGTTTTTGGCCCTTCGCTTGCAAAACGGCCTTTATATCCAGCGTTATGCACCAATGCTGCGTATCTCCGTTCCTTACGGCCTGCTGGCAAGTCGCCAACTGCGTCGTCTTGCTCATATCGTGCGGACCTATGACAAAGGCTTCTGCCATGTCAGCACCCGCCAGAACATTCAACTGAACTGGCCTTGCGTAGAAGAAGTGCCGGATATTCTGGCAGAACTAGCCGACGTACAGATGCACGCGATCCAAACCAGCGGTAACTGCATCCGTAATATCACCACCGATGAATTTGCTGGCGTGAATCCAAAAGAAATTGAAGATCCACGCCCTTGGTGCGAAATCATCCGCCAATGGTCCACCTTCAATCCGGAATTCGCTTACCTGCCGCGTAAATTCAAGATTGCGGTTAACGCCGTTCCTGACGCGGACCCCGCACTCATTGGTGTCCACGATATCGGTGTGCAAATTGTACACAACGCCAATGGAGAAACCGGTTTTCAAGTATGGGCAGGTGGCGGCCTGGGCCGCACCCCAATGACCGGTGCCGTCATCGGTGAATTTGTGCCCTGGCAGGATCTGCTTGCTTACCTTGAATCCATTCTTCGGGTGTACAACAAGTACGGTAACCGGGACAACAAATATAAGGCGCGTATCAAGATTCTGGTGAAAGCACTAGGAGCTGAAAAATACCGCGAATTGGTCGAGCAGGAGTTTGCCGAGCTGAAAGGCGGCGAGATGACCCTGACCAGCGAAGAAGTGGCTCGCATTAAGGGCTGTTTCACTGCCCCCGACTACCAGAACCCAGACACCGCTGCTCTGCAGAGCAAGCTGGCCGAAGACAAGGCTTTCAGCCGCTGGTACCACACCAATACCCGTGCTCACAAACAGCACGGCTACCGTGCGGTTACCCTCACACTGAAACGTACAGGTCGTGTACCTGGCGATATCAGTGATGATCAGCTGGAAGCGGTGGCAGACTTGGCTGACCAGTACAGCTTTGGCGAACTGCGCAACAGCCATCAGCAGAACATGGTGCTGTCTGATGTTGCGGCACATGATCTCTATGATCTTTGGAAAGCACTGGACGAACTCGGCTTTGCCACTCCGAACTTGGGTCTGCTGACAGATATCGTGGCCTGCCCCGGTGGCGATCTCTGCGCCCTGGCCAACGCCAAGTCGATCCCCATTGCCGAATCCATTCAACGCCGCTTTGATGATGTGGATTACCTCCACGATTTGGGCCCGCTGGACCTGAATATTTCAGGCTGTATGAACGCCTGTGGCCATCATCACATTGGCCACATCGGCATTCTTGGCGTGGACAAGAAAGGCAAAGAGTTCTATCAGGTCACTCTCGGTGGCCGTGGCGACAAGCTGTCCCGTATCGGAGAGAAAATGGGGCCCTCTTTTGAGTCCGAAGAAATCACCGACGTCGTGGAAAAAATCATTAATCTCTATGTAGAGAAACGCCTCGAGAACGAACCGTTTATCGACACCTACGAGCGTATTGGCATGGACCCGTTCAAGGAGCGCATCTATGGATAAGGTCATCATTGATGGCGCCATCGTGGACAATCAATGGCAACGCCTTGAGGGTGAGGCTCTGGATGCTGAGCTACCCGGCGGCAAGATCATTGTCCCGCTCGCCTACTGGCAGGCCCACCGAGAGGCTCTGCTAGGCCGTGGCGATGTGGCCGTGTGGCTGGCGCCAGGTGAAGAACCAAAAGACCTAGGAAACGACCTGAGCTCCCTGCCCTTGGTTGCCATCCATTTCCCGGCCTTCAAGGACGGGCGCGGTTATTCTTATGCCCGTGAGCTGCGCACCCGTTACCACTTTAAGGGTGAAGTACGCGCCACCGGCGACGTATTGCGTGACCAGCTCTTCTACATGACCCGCTGTGGTTTCAATGCGTTTGAAGTGCGCGAAGATCGCAGCATCGAAGAAGCGCTTGAGAGTCTGAATGATTTCAGTGTGACCTATCAAGGTGACGTAAATGAGCCTCGGCCCCTATACCGTCGAGGCTAGTCAAACGGCTTTATCGCGCTGACAAGACGCCGCTGTCGCTTTAAAGCCAGCGGCGTTTTAGCATCCATACCAACACCCCCAAACTCACCACGCCAATTCCCGCCATAAACCACCAAAAGCCTGCGGGATCATCGACACCGGGCAGCCCGCCCACATTGATACCAAATAAACCGGTAAGAAAGCCCAAAGGAAGAAACAAAGCCGTAATCATCGCCAACAGGTACATCCGGTCGTTGATTGCTTCGTTCTGCACAGAGAACACTTCTTCCTGCAACAAAGTCGCATGCTCACGGGCTGCATCCAGATCTTCCAGTAGACGCTGTAGCCGGTCACCGGCTTCGCGAAGCAGCAAAGCATCTCCCCCTGCGAACATGGATTCGTTCTGCAATTTCATCAACGCTTCACGCTGCGGCGCGAAGAAGCGGCGCAACGTAATGGATCGACGGCGAATCTGGCTAAGACGCGGCGTCAAACTAATGGTGGGTGACTCCTCGATGGATAACGCGCAGTCTTCCACCTCGGATTCTAAGTTTTCAATGACATCTTCCATTCGCCAAATCAACTGATCAACCAACCGCGCCACTAAGCCGGGAATGTCGGCAGGCCCCTCTCCACGCTCAAGCTCCTCCTGCACCGTTATTAGCGACAACAGCGCTCGCTTCTGGGTGCTTACCAGCCCCTTGGGGCCAACCCACAAGCGCAACGCAATCATGTCCTCAGGTCTCGCTCCAGGATGAAGATTGACGCCACGCAGGTAAACCAACAAGCCCCCCGCCACCTCTGTAACGCGAGGCCGAGTTTCCATGGTCGTAAGTGCCGAAATCACCATCGGCGCAATGTCTTGCTGCTCCAGCCAGTGTTGGCTTTCAGGCTGTGAATAATCCAGATGAACCCAATATGGCACCGTTTCGTTCAGTGACACCTGAGCATCAAGGGGGCTCGCCCCGCCCTGCCCATCCAATGTCAGAGCTATTTTCAACCAATGGGACTCGTTCATACGCATCCTTCATTCCGAACCACACCACATGTGGTCGCATCACAGCATGCTTGAGCTGACAAAGACGTACAAACAAAAGGTTGATCGCGCGCTCCCCGCGAAACAGCGATAGTGCTAGATAAAGCCTACAGCTGCTGGGAACCAGTGGTGCACACCCATCGGGTACAGTGGGCTCTTAACGCAAAAAATATGTCATTCAGGCTTGAGCAACCATTGCAGGAAGGCCGCCTTATGATGTGAAAAAGCCTGAACCTCCCTGCTCACCATGTTTTTCCGCAGAATCATTGTAAGCCGTTCGGTTCAGGCTTTTTCATTTGTCCCTAAATTGTGGGACAACAGAGAATCTTAGCTGCTTTTGCTATGTGTGCTGTCATCATAAACAGCCAGGCTACTGAGCGTTACGCCCACGTAGCCAGAAGATCACACTGAGGATAATTACCAGTCCTTGCGCAGCCACCCCTTGCATCGTGGGATAGAGCCCCAGCCATTCAATGGTCGGCACGCCCAGGTAAAAGGCGCTGATCACTCCAGCTTCCTGCAAGGCAGCAATCCCACTGCCCAGTAGAATCACCGACAACATCAGCAAGACTATACTGGTCACACGGAAGAACAGGCTGAGCGGCAAGCGCATACCGATGCGAAAGAACAGGAAGCACACCACCGCCAGAGCCACAATCGCTGCGGCAATACCGTAGAACACATAGGGCTGGGTGGCGGCGGTCACCTGACTTAACAGCGCTTCATAGAACAGAATGGTTTCGAAAATCTCGCGATAAACGGAAATAAATGAGACAAACGCCAACACCCATATGGTGCCGCTACCAAGGGCATTGTCTACCTTGTTTTTGATGTAACCCATCCACTTCTGGCTATTGCTATTGCTGTGCATCCAGAAGCCCACATAGAACAAAATGCCCGCCGCAATTACCCCGGCAAAGCCTTCAGTCATTTCCCGCGATGCCCCGCTGAAGATAATCAACGTATTAGCCACGTACCAAGTCAGCCCGCCCGCCAGCAGCGCAGTAATCCAGCCATAATGAATATGGCGAGTGGCTTTCACGGCGTTGGCCTTGCGGGTGAAGGTTAGCAACGCCGCCACCACCAACAGGGCCTCGAGGCCTTCACGGAACAAGATGAAAAAACTGGCCGACAGCGTTGCCGCTGGGCTGAGGCCATCGCCAGCCAAGGCATCACTGGCCTCAGCCAAGCCTTGCTGGGCTGCAGCCACCTTTTCACTCACTTCGCTGGCAGTACGATCACGGTCAATGGCTTCGCGCACGGCCATGAAACGGGACTCTGCACTGCGCATCAGCTCGCTGTCCACGGCAGACAGCTGCTGCTCGATCATTTCAAAACCGTCCAGGTAAGCAGAAAGTGCCGCCGCCTTGGCCGTCTTTTTATCACCCGCCTGATAGGCAGCATCCGCAACGTCCAGCTTGTCATGACTCAGTGCGATAAACCGATTTTTATTGAATAGCGCGTCGGGGGTACGTCGAAGGTAGCCCAAAGCCGCATAAGCCTTAGGCCCTTGTTCCTTGAGCACATCCTCCGGGGCCTGAGCCACCAGAGTGTCTAGGTCGAGGGCGGTTTTCATACCGGGCACGGTGGTGAAGATCTGTTCGCCATCTTCGGCCACATCATCGGTAACGGCCTTGGCGCCCACATAGAACGCCAACGCCCACCGGTCTTCCTCGCTCAAGGTATCCGCGTAGGCAGCCATCCCGGTCCCATCCACCCCTTGCGTGATGGTGGTGTGCAAACCCAGCAGTGAACGGCCGTTATAGCGCTCTACCTCGGTAAAATCCGTGGGGGCGGGCTCCAGTGCTACTCCGGCAGGGCCATCGCCCTTACCTTGCGCACCATGGCACGCGGCACAGTGACTTTGATACAACGCAACGGCATGCGTTTGATCCGGGGCCTGCTTGGGCGATACAGGAATACCGTAGACACTCACCAAGGTGGCACGAATAGATTGCGCTAGGCCTTTGATCTCACTTTCCGCGGCTTTATCGATCACCGCCTGCTGCAGGCTGTTAGCCTGGCGTTGCAACGTCTGTTGACCCTGCGCAACGGGTAACTCTGCCACGCCTTCAGCGAGTAACGCAGAAAATTCTGCCATCTCGGCATATTCTTCCGGGCTGACAATCTCACCATCCACCACAGCATTGATATAGTCCGCCCCCACATACTCGACCAACTGCACAAGAGCGGTCTGGCTGGCGGCAAAAGCAGACTGGGAGAAAAAGAAAAACGCGAGCAGGCCCGCAAAAAAGTGGCGGGGCAAGAAGGTACGCGGCATAGGAGTGAACCCAATTCATAACATTAAAGACGAGTCATTATCATTTATGTTCACGCCTGCATCAAGGGAATCGGGACCCTTAATAAGGAACAGAGGTTCCGTCGCCGCTCAGCCCACAGTAAAGGCCAGCACCTTGCTGATATGGGACTGCGGCCAACCGCTTTCCCTTTGCCACGTGTTGAAGGCGGCCTGGGCAGCCTTTTGGTCTCGCTGGCTTGCTGGCGGCTTGTCGATGATATTTTGTGCCTTTAGAGCAGCCACTACATCGGCGGTGGGATACCACGTATCGCGGCCTACCATACGCAAGAAAGCCGCCCCAGAATTACCTCCCAGTTGCTTGCCCCGTTTTTTCAGCAACCACCACATACCCACGATATCGTCCACCGGCCAGTCCGCCAGCCAGTTCCCCACACTGCCGTACTCTTCTGCCAAGTCGAGGACCAACTGAGCGTTATGGCGGATCGCTTTCATCTTGCCCCAGTGGCGAATCAGGCTAGTGTCCTGCATACGGTCATCAAGCATGGTGTCCGGCATTAACACTAGCTTTTGTGGGTCAAAGCCGAAAAAAGCCTTCTCAAAGGCAGGCCATTTATTGTCCACCAGGGAATGCTTCAGCCCGGCTCGGAAAATGCGGCGAGTCAACGCAGACATATAAAATGCATCATCACGATGGCGCAAAGTATCTGAATCGGCCACCGTGGGCAGCTGAGCCTGCACAGCCTTTAGTGAACCTTTACGGTTCACCGCCAGCGCCAATAAATCCTTGAATGGGGTCATGCCCTACTCCAGTTTGCGCCATTGCATCTAAGCGCCAGATATACAGTGAAAAGGACGCATTGTAGAATCACTCCCCTGTCCTCTTCGAGTCGACCTGCGGGAACTTCATGACAATCGATCAATATCACGTCAGCAAATCCGACAAACTCAACGGCGTATGTTACGACATCCGCGGCCCCGTGCTGCGTGAAGCGCACCGGCTGGAAGATGAAGGCCACCGGGTCATCAAACTGAACATCGGTAACCCGGCGCCTTTTGGCTTTGAAGCGCCGGAAGAACTGCTTCAGGACGTGATCGCCAATCTCCCGGAATCAACTGGGTATTGCCATTCCAAAGGCCTATTCCCTGCTCGCAAAGCGGTAATGCAGTACACCCAAACCAAGGGCATTGAAGGCGTCACCGTGGATGACGTGATTATTGGCAACGGGGTGTCCGAGCTGATCGTCATGGCCATGCAGGCCCTACTCAACAGTGGCGATGAAGTACTATTGCCCGCCCCAGATTACCCGCTGTGGACCGCTTCGGTGCGATTATCCGGTGGCACCCCAGTGCATTATCTGTGCGATGAACAGCAAGATTGGCAGCCCTCTTTGGAAGACATTCGCGCTAAGGTCAATAAGAACACCAAAGCGCTGGTCATTATCAACCCGAACAACCCCACCGGGGCCAATTACGAACCTGCCATGTTGCGCGAACTATTGCAGATAGCCCGCGAGAACAACTTGATCGTATTCGCCGATGAAATCTACGACAAGATTCTCTACGACGGCGAAGAACACACCTCCATCGCCTCCATGGCTGATGATTTGCTATTCATCACTTTTAACGGCCTATCCAAAAACTACCGCGCCGCCGGTTTCCGCGCGGGTTGGATGGTTATTTCCGGGGCCAAACACCGGGCGGAAAGCTATATCGAAGGCCTAGACATGCTCGCCAGCATGCGGCTGTGCGCCAATGTGCCCAGCCAACATGCCATCCAGACGGCCCTGGGCGGCTACCAGAGCATTGATGATTTAGTTCTGCCCACCGGGCGTCTGGGGCGCCAGCGTGACCTAGCCTGGGAAATGCTCGACTCGATTCCAGGGGTAAGCTGCGTTAAACCAAAATCTGCCCTCTACCTCTTTCCGAAGCTGGACCCTAAGGTCTTTCCCTTTGAAGATGACGAAGCCTTCGCACTGGACCTATTGCGCGAAGAGAAAGTGCTGATCGTCCAGGGCACCGCCTTTAACTGGCCGGATCCGGATCACTTCCGCGTAGTATTCCTGCCCCGCCCGGATGACCTGGAAGATTCCATCGGCCGCATTGCGCGCTACCTGGATCGGGCACGAAAAAAATAACAGGGATTAATCCCGAAAATGTGTTTGTAGGAGCGCCGCTAGCGGCGCCCTACCCTATCAAAGAGCGGCCCATGTCCCACCTGCATATCGACGACTTCACCCACGATGTGGCACGCATTCTCATGCAGTGCTACATGAGCTTCCCTCGCCCAGTAGCCTTATATGTGGAAGATATTGTCGGCCCAACCGAAGTGGATGATGTGGGTTTGCACAGCACTCGTCATATGAGCTGCTTGGGCGCCATGCTGTGGCTGGCCGACGAAGGCTATCTGCGCTACCAGGCCACGATTTTTCAGGAGGGGCTTGAACAAGCAGTATTAACTAACCGCGCCTTTGTATTACTCACCGCCCTCAGCGATTTGCGCTTTGAGGAAACAGACCCGCAATTACCCGCCACCGTGCGGCTGGAAAAAGCCACCCTCGCCGAACAAATCATTCACGCTATTCGCGCACAAGATTCATCGCGTACCACCGCACTCGTTCGCTATTTGCTTTCGCGTAACCCGCAACCGGTGGGCAAGGAGGAGTTCGCTCCCATCGGGGCCAAGCTGTAACCAGGGCGAGCGTTAACTGCGCGGCGACAAAAGTACCGGCCAGAGTGCATAAAGGGGTTGCCCGCTGTTGCCAACCAGCAAACTTGAGTGACTACGGAGTATTACCTTCATCCAAAGCCTGAGGGCGACGATAACGATAATGCACAGTCTTTAACGCCGGCTCACCGACTTCATCAAAACCGATCGCCCCCGGCAATCTAGAGACTTTTTCTGCACCGGGAAGATTTTTTTCCACGCACTGTTCCAGCCAATCATAATCCAGCCAAGGGGCATTGAGGCAGACCAGTAACTCTGCTTCTACCGCCAACAATTTATGCAGCTTGCGCAGCACTCTTGGGTAATCCTCTTGCGCCATAAAGCTGCCACGCTGGGCGCTGGGGGGATCAATCACAATCAATTCATAGCGGCCCAACTGATTCAGTTTTTTCCAACTCCGAAATATATTGTGCGGTAAATAGTGAACTCGGGCGTCCTGGAAACCATTCAACGCATGGTTTTGTTTACCTAGGGTCAGCGCCGCATCAGATAAATCAATATTCACCACGGAATGGGCTCCACCTGCTAGTGCAGCCACAGAAAAACTACACGTAAAACTGAACAGATTGAGCACCTTCTTGCCGTCAGCCCGTTCGCGTATCCAGCGCCGGCCTTGAGCCATATCGGCAAAGAATCCCAAGTTCTGGCCGCGCTGAAAATCCAGTTTGAAAACCAGCCCTTGCTCTGTGGCCACAGAGTGAGAGGGCATTTCACCCTTCACGACAACATTATCGGCCTTGCCGTCATAACGATGTTGAAAAACCAGCACATCGCAGCCCAGTGACGCCATGGTTTCGCTTAAATAAACCTCCAGCGCCGCCAACATCTCCGCTTCCTGTGCGCGAAACAGAGTGGCCACCAGCAGAGGAGGAAAGCAATCTATCGTCAGCCATTCCAGGGATGGCACCGTTTTACCGCGACCATGAAAAAGGCGATGTTTTGGTTGAGACAATGGAACCAGATACGGAGCAAGCAGGTCTGATAGCTGGGTCGAGAGCATAGGGATCAATACAAGCAGTAAGAGAGACAAAGCATGCTGGCAGAAACACAGGATGCTTCTCTCCAGCTGACAAGGGCTAATTATAGCTCAGGGGAGTCTTTGAATAACGCCTTACATGCCTAGACAAGGCATTATCCAGAGGCTTCAAAGCCTTGAACCCACGCGCCTTGCCCCCAATAAATTATTATCTATCTGACGGAGAAACCCTACGATGATGCGCATAGCGCTTTATCTGCTTACCAACCTGGCGGTGATTGTGGTTGCCAGTATCACCCTCAGTCTGCTTGGTGTAGACAGCTATTTAGCCCAGAACGGCAGTGGTCTAAATCTGACCAGCCTACTGATTTTCAGCGCCGTATTCGGCTTTGCCGGTTCGTTGATCTCACTGCTGATCTCCAAACCCATGGCAAAATGGTCCGCTAAGGTGCAGACCATCAATGAGCCCAGCAATCAGGCTGAACGCTGGTTACTCGATACGGTAAAAGAGCTGTCTGATAAGGCCGGCATCAAGATGCCGGAAGTGGGTGTTTTCCCCGCCCAGCAGTCCAATGCGTTTGCCACCGGCTGGAACAAGAATGATGCGTTGGTGGCCGTTTCTCAGGGGCTATTGACCCGTTTCCGCCCCGAAGAAGTACGTGCCGTGCTGGCCCACGAAATTGGTCACGTGGCCAATGGCGACATGGTTACCCTTAGCCTGATTCAGGGCGTAGTGAACACCTTTGTAATTTTTGCTGCCCGCGTGGTGGGCTATGTCATCGACAGCTTCATGCGCCGCGACGGCGGCGGCGGCCTAGGCTTCGGTTACTACATTGTGGTTATCGTAACGGAAATCATCTTTGGTATTGCTGCCAGCACTATCGTGATGAAGTTCTCCCGTTTTCGCGAATACCGGGCGGACGTGGCGGGCGCCCAACTGGCCGACCGCCGCGATATGATTTCGGCTCTACAACGGCTAAAAGCGGAAGCCAAGGTTCCCAACCAAATGCCAGATTCGCTGGTGGCCTTTGGTATTAACTCCGGCGTCAAACAAGGCCTGAAAGCGCTATTTTCTTCGCACCCACCGCTGGATGATCGTATCGCCGCGCTACAGGAGAAACGGCACGGATGAGGGTGAAAATTGACAGTTGATTGTGTTCATAGCCCGAACACACGTGGCGATGAACACAAAGCAAAGAGGCCGCGCTGCTGCCCATGAGCGTGGCCTCTTTCATTTCAGGCTTAATGAACGCTCAAGCGCGAGCTATCAACTGTCCACTAGCCATTATCAATTAAGGACGCATCGGTCCCTACTCGATACAAAATCGTATCCTCATACCCGGTCGTCACCGGCCATAGCCCACACAACTGTTTATCCAGATCGGCATCACCGGTATCCGCCAGCAAGGGCCGCCCTTCCAAGGTTTCCAGTTTGCTACGCGTGGCCAGTACCTGGATGTTCTCCTTACCCAGGCGACGGATCAGCGCGGGGCTGAATTGCTGATTGCCACGACCAAACAAATGACCCTGCCCACCAATCACCGTGATCACCGCTTTGGCCGGCGCATCGCCAATGAACTCCAGCAATTGTTGAGCGCCCAAGTCGGAGGCGACCACTTCACCATTGCGGACCAAGTCCACCCCCAACAAGGTATTGTCCAACCCCAGTTGCTCCATAACCACGGCCACAGTGGAGCCGGAGCCCATCAAATACCAGGTATCCTCTTCTAGGGTGTCAGCTACCCAGGCGGCTACCTCGGTGATCACCAGATCTTCCACTTCCCGGCCACCGCATTTGACCTGTTGCAGATAGCGCGCTTCTGCAGGCACCTGTAGCTCACCATAATGTCGCGCCTTGACCACCCCCTCACGAAAAGCGGCCTCATCGATATCTCGCACCTCCGCATTCTCCAAGGCAACAAGGCCTCCACCGGCCAATTCCGCCAGCAACTGACCCGCCGCTTCAGGGTTTACCGCATACACGGCGGAGTGCATTTTGCAGCCCGCCGGAACCCCCAGCACAGGAGAACTCAAGCCAATAGCATCGACCAAATCCCGGGCCGTGCCATCGCCACCGGCAAACAAAATCAATTCGGCACCTGCCGCTTTCAAGGCGGCAGCAGCGGTACGAGTATCCTCTGGGGTACTGGGCATGGAAGACTCGCCGATCACTGTGCAGGGCAGCCCAGCCAGCCGACAACTGGTCTCGCCCATTTCACCGCCCCAGGTCAGAACAGATACCTTCGCATCGGCGGGTAAGACTTTCAGCGCTCGGCTCATTCGTTGCGGCGCCTGGGGCTCAGCGCCACGGCGCAGAGCCTCATCACGGGTTTGCTCCCCGTCACTGCCTTTCAGGGCCACGCTGCCCCCCAGGCCCGCATAAGGATTAACCAGCACTGCGAAACAAAGACCTTGATCGACTTTCATAGAAGGGTCATATCCAGATACAAAAATGGCGTTGCTGTCATCGACAGCCAAAGTAAATTTAAATCAAAGGCACAGGGAAGAAATACGTCATGAATCTAAACAACACAACCTCACCATCACCATTCCATGGCGCCGCCATCATTGATGAGCAAGGCCGGGAAATTCCCATCACTGAAGAAATGATCCAGCGCGCCTGTGAACACTTGGAAAATCATTGGCAATACCCCACTGCGCAATTCAATCGGGCTCAAAAAGACGGCTAATAATAGCCCTCCAAGTATCGTCCACACTTCCGTCATATTGCCAATAGTGCAGTTCATGGCGAACCGGATAGTGCTTGCGTAAGCGATCAAAGGCAGCGCTAGGGTCTGTATCATGCAGGCTTTCGCCCAATCGCCGATGATCGTCTTCAAGCCGATAAGCCACCTGTAGTAACGCCAATAAATCAGCCTCACTGTTCACTGCAGGATTCAGCGGCGGAGCATCTGCCATCGCAGTTCCTGATGCAATCCCCTGCCCGGACCATTGGCACACGGCGTCGTAGAGCATGCTCGTGCCTTTGAGCTTGCCTTCAAGACTGTACCCCGCAATATGTGGTGACCCCATCACTACCTGCTGATACAGGGTGGCTGGTACCTGCGGTTCCGTTTCCCACACATCCAGCACCGTCATCGGCCCAGTGCCACTGGCCAACTGCTGTGACAGCGCCAGATTATCGATAACTGGCCCCCGACAGGTATTGATCAGCATCTGCCCAGGCCCAAGGCGGGACAGCCTAGAAGCATCCAGCAAATGCCCGGTGGCATGCTCTCCACTCTGGGTTAGCGGCACATGCAAGGTGATAATGTCCGCATCCAGCAAATCATCCAACGGTGCCAGTGCCACCGGGCCCGCGTAGCCCTGAGCATCCAACAGAGGGTCACAGCCGCGCACCTCCATGCCGAGGGCGCTGAGCCAATCCGCCACCCGCCGTCCCACATTACCTAGGCCGACCACCGCCACACGGGCACCTTGCACTTCTCGTCCCTGCCTAGCACACAGCAACAACACCGCCTGCAGGACGTATTCTGCCACTGCACGAGCATTGCACCCCGGCGCGTGAGCGAATTGAATTCCCGCCTCACTAAGATACGCCAGGTCTACATGGTCTGTGCCAATGGTCGCAGACCCCACAAATTTCACCTGCGAGCCGGCTAGCAAGGCCCTATCAACACGGGTGACTGAACGCACCAATAGAACATCAGCGTCACCCAGTTGCTCCCGAGTCAGGGAACGACCATCTACTCGCTCAACGGTAGCAAACGCCTCAAAGGGCTCCAGCCCCGGCATATTGGCATCAGCAATAATGTGCATCATTGTCCTCGGAGTTAGGCTGCCTATGAAAAAATTTAGAGCCACTGTGTCGGCTTACGGCTACGCCTAAGTCGACCTATATTATGGCTATGGGCTCGCTACTTTTTTACTGTCGGTATGACTGCTTTATACCTCGATCATAGCCAACCTTGCTAACGCTTCGCGCAGGGCATCAGGGATTGCCACAGGCCGTCCCGTTGCACGATTCACAAATACATGCACCACAAAACCGGTGGCCTTGGCCGCACCTTCGCCGCCGAACAATGCCAGGCCATAACGCACAGAACTGTTTCCCAGCTTGTCCACCTTCATTCCCACCACCAGCGATTCGGGATACGCTGCCGCTTCCAGATAGTCACAGCCAGAGCTGACCACATAGGCAATATGCTCGCCTTCATGGATATCCAAGCCACCTTCGTTGATTAAGTAACGATTAATGGTGGAGTCAAAATAGCTGTAATACACCACGTTGTTAATGTGACCGTAGATATCGTTATCGCTCCAGCGACTATCCACCGGACAAAGGTAGCCATACTCCTCGCGCAGCGGGCGTTTGGGTTTATCACTCATGGGTTTATCCTTGCAAAAGCAGCGCGTGTTAAGGACTGCGCTGCGCCTCTTTTATCAATACACTGCTTTATAAATATTCAACGCATCTGCCTCAGTCACTTCCCGCGGGTTATTGACCAGCAACCGCTGCTGCAACATGGCATCTGAAGCCAGAACGTCCAAACTGTCTTCACTAACACCGACCTCACGCAGTTTTGTTGGCAAACCCACTTCATTGATCAGCGACTCCAATGCCGCAATCAGCACCCCGGCGCCATCTTCATGGTCGGCAAAGGGGCGATCACTGAGAATCGACGCCAGCTGCGCATACAGCGGTGCAGCCTTGGGAAGGTTAAAGCGCAACACCTCCGGTAACACCAGGGAGTTGCTCAAACCATGGGGAATATGGAAGTGACCACCCAACGGGTATGCCAGTGCGTGCACCGCCGCCACAGGGGCATTGGCAAACGCCTGCCCTGCCATCATGGCGCCCAACAGGCAAGCTTCACGGGCCGCCAGGTTACTGCCCTCTTTTACGGCAGTGGCCAGGTTCCCTCCCAGCAGCCGCAGCGCTTCACGGGCCAACATGTCGGAATAAGGGTTCTTCTTATGGGCGCTGGTATAAGCCTCGATAGCATGCACCATGGCATCCACCCCGGTAGCGGCCGTTACCTGAGGCGGCAAGCCCAGCGTTAGCTCGGCATCCAGTACCGCAAGATCCGGTAAGAGCGACGGCGCGACAACGCCCGCCTTAGTGGTCGCCCCGGTGGTCACAATCGCCACCGGCGTGACTTCTGACCCGGTCCCCGCCGTCGTCGGCACCTGCAGCAGCGGCAACCGTGGGCCGGTAGCCAAGCCAACGCCGTAAATATCGGATAATTGCTGGCTGCTCTTGGGGTGCGAGAGCAATGCCACCAGTTTGGCCACATCCATAGACGAGCCACCACCAAAACCAATGACTAAATCAGCACCGGCATCGCGAGCCTGCTCCGCGGCATTAAGCACCACCGAATCAGCCGGGTCGGCACTGACCTGATCGAAAATCACCAGGGTCATGTTTGCAGTACGGAAGCTATCTTCCACTGGCTTCAGTAACGGCGTGCTGCGAATACCTGGATCCGTAACCAACATGACCCGACTGCCGCCAAGCTGCTGACACAGTTCAGGGAGCCGCTTGGCTGCACCCACTTCCACCAGCACGCGGTGCGTGGTGGCAAATTCAAACCCCACCATGGTGTTTCTCCATCAACATATTGGAATGTGAATTTCATGCTAGCACAGGTGGCAATGGCCCAAGGCGCACGGATATTACTGTTCAGCGTGAGCCAGTCTTTGGCTAGCCTGGTTGCTATGATTGCTTGTGGTTATTGGTGGACGGATATTTGCCAAGCATGATTATGTTTTGAGTGCATAAAGAAGCGTTATACACACCCAAACCCCCGGCATAACCGGGGGCGTAATCAGCATAGTCAAAAACGGTGACTTAATGGGTATGAGAGTAATCCTACCCTCCCCGTTTAGCTCATTTGGCGGGCAATGCGGGTGGCGAGTGCATACACTGTAATTTGCGGATTAACGATAATAGAGGTGGGCAAAACGCTCGCATCTGCCACGTATAAGCCAGGCACATCATGGCTCTGCCCATCACTGCCTACCACACTGTTATCCGGGTCCACCCCCATCCTGCAGGTACCCTGAGGGTGGTAGCTGACCATGCGCAAATGCTGTGGCTGATTTTCCAGACTGTCGACCATGGTATCGATATCCGCTTCGCTACGGATTACTCGATGGTCACTAGCAGGCACATAAACCTCTTCCGCACCGGACGCTAAATGTAGGCGTGCTGCCGCTTTCAAGGCTCGCTGCATGGAAGGAAAATCCATGTCACTCAACTGATAATCGATTTTTTTACGTTCCCCATCCCATTCTACCGTTCCTACATTATGGTCGTGGATCAGAGTAACCAAGCCACCCAGATATTTAGCCTTTTCCATATACGCCATAAACGGTTTGCCAGTGCCCGGCTCCGCCCCCATGGTGAGTTCCACCAGGCCAGAACCTCCGTCTTCAAGTATGAAACCACCCTTATCCAGAGGCATGAATTCGTCCACATAGACACCAAGCAGGGCACCGCGCCACGGATACACCGGCTCCGGATAGCGGGCCGGAACATACAATGACGGGTGACAAGCAAAGTTTTTACCCACTTGGCCAGAACGGTTGCCCAGAGCACTTTTTAGCATCAACAACGGGGTTTGTACCGCGCCAGCCGCCACAACCACCCGCGGCGCCGTTACCGTCATGCGCGCGGCCACAGTGCCATCACGATGGGTGACCGTCGCGTTTACTCCACTGGCTTTACCATTCTCAGTAAGAATTTTATCCACTCGAGTATCCGCATAAATCTGCGCACCATGGGCTGCTGCCCAAGGCAGATAGGTCACTAACATGGATTGTTTGCGTTCCGTTTTACAACCAGACAAGCAGTGCCCGGTAAGCCCGCATTGACGAATATTGCGTTTTAACGGTTTCACCGACCAACCAAGACGGTTAGCGCCAGCGCGAATTAGACGGCTGTGATTCGGAATCTCATGTTCGCCGTTGTCGTCCACCGACAGATTCTTTTCTACTTCCTCAAAATAGGGAGTGAGTTCTGCGGTGGTCAGATCGCTAAGGCCAAAATCTCGCTGCCAGTCCTGCAAAATGAAATCCGGGGTACGGAAACAAACGCAACCATTAACTACTGTGGAGCCACCCACGCAGGCCCCCTGCAGCACCAATAAATCACCACTGCTATTGGTCTGTGCTCCGTGATCCTGATAAAGAGTACCCAGACTCTCACTGAAACGTTCCGTAAAGTCCTTGGAGGGCACATAAGCCCCCGCTTCCAACACCACCACCTTAAAGCCCCGCCGTGCCAACTCATAAGCACTAACCGCTCCCCCGGCTCCAGACCCCACAATCACAACATCCGCCTGAATCTCGATGTTTTTGTCTGTTACATCACTGGCTTGGTGTACGGCAAGGCCTGTTGCCTGCCACTTCGCCGAGCTGGCTGTTGTTGCTGTTATTGTTTCACTCATGCCCGCCCCTCCGGCTGATTAATCTGCAGTACATCGTTTGCAGGCAGCGGCGCATTGCCAAGGTAAGCCAGGCCCCACTTGTCGCTAACCGGCCCATCGAAATCCGTCGGTGCCCAAGTGGCCGACTCCTGCCAATAGGCCGTGTACGTTAGCTGCTTGATCACTGTAACGAGGGTGCGTTGAATGACACTGGCGTGCCCCCAGCTATCGAAATAGGCGCAGGCATCCGCGTCCGACAAATCCACAAAACGGCGCCCATGGCTCAGCACAGACGCATTATCGAACAGGCCCAAACCTGTCGCCATTTCCTTGCGGATTTCCGGGTCCAAATTATCGAGCAGGGCTTGCACGTTGCGCACAACCGGCACCTGATCGCTGGGCGTCAGGCGGGTGCCTTCCACCGGCAATAACACCTGCCTAGCGCGATCGAACAAATGATATTCTGCGGCCGAAAGCCCCGTTACCCATGCGGGTACAGGCTGTTTATCCAACGGCGAGCGCCGTAGAAAGGCAAAGCCGCCAGCGGCGACAGCCGCAACACCAGCAGACCCCAGCAAACCCCATTTCAAAAAGCGCCGGCGGGCCATGCCCCGTTGCCAGGTCGCCGCCACAATGGGGGCGGAATGGATTTTTTTCATGGCCTGTCCTCAACACAAAAAAGTCAGTGTTGACGCTACTGAAAAGCCCTTATGAATACAATATGTTTACCTGCACAGCCCGGTTTGACCGCACAGCACAAACCAAGCGAGACAAGGGGTAGAGAGGAAGGCATCAGGCCGGAGGGCGATCGTCCAACGTTACTTTAGGGCCAACGGCCACCGGATCCTGGTGGATGATCACATCGGCCATGGGAAAGGCGTCCTGAATACGCGTTTCTATCCGTGAGGCCAAATCATGGGACTTCAGCAATGTCAGATTCTGGTCCATATCCACATGCAGCTGAATAAACTGAGTGCGCCCGGACTGCCGGGTACGCAAATCATGAAAGCCCAGCGCCTGAGGATGATCCGCCACAATCGCGCTAATCACCTCTCTCACATCGCCAGGGATCTCTCGATCAAGCAACAGCTGAACCGATTCAGAGGCAATGTGCCAGGCGCTAAATAAAATGAATACGGCGATGACCAACCCGACGACCCCATCGAGCCACAGATAGCCAAATTGACTGACAACCAATACCAGAATAATACCCACGTTCACAGCTAGGTCAGACAGATAGTGCAGAGAATCTGCCTCAATCGCGGTAGAACCGGTTTGCCGAACCACGTATTTCTGAATCAGCAAAAGCCCGAAGGTCATGGCGATGGAAAACACCATCACAGCCACCCCCACCGCGTTTTCTTCAATAGGCTTTGGCTCCATCAGTTTCAATATAGACTGATAGATCAAAAACACAGAAGAAGCAGCAATAAAAATCGCCTGGCCCAAGCCCGCCAACGCTTCTGCTTTACCATGCCCAAACCGGTGCTCCTCATCCGCTGGCACCAGCGAATAGCGGATAGCAAAAAAGTTAATCAATGACGCGAGCGAATCCATCACAGAATCTACCAGCGAGGCCAGCAAACTTACCGAGCCAGTCATCAACCAGGCAATCGCCTTGGCCGCAATCAGGATCAGCGCGGTGAACACGGAGGCCAAACCAGCCAATATCAATAAACGGTGTTCACGGGCGTTATCGCGGGGCATGCAAGTGTTCCGTTAGTAGGTACAAAAAATTAACGCTTAGGCAAATACCCCATGGGATCCACAGGCTTACCATCTTTACGTATTTCAAAATGTAGTTGGGTGCGAAAGGTGCCACTGGCACCCATAGTGGCAACCTGCTGCCCAGCTTTCACCGCATCCCCTTCTTTCACCATCATTTTATCATTATGGGCATAGGCACTTAACCAGCGTTCGCTGTGTTTGATAATCAGCAAGTTACCATAACCGGTAAGCCCACTGCCCCGGTAAACCACTCGGCCCGATGCTGCCGCCACCACAGGGCTATTAAGGCGCCCGGAAATAGCAATGCCCTTACGGCCCTGGCTAGCAGAGGAAAATGATTCCACCACCTGGCCGCTGGCCGGCCAACGCCACTCTACTAGCCCCACCGGTGTTTTCGAGCTTGGAGCAGGCTTCGGCGTGGGTTTGGAGGTAGGCTTTGACACGGAGGGCTTGCTAGCGGGCTTTGACGACGATGTGTTCGGCTTACTGGCTACGCCGGAATCGGGTGCCTTGAGAGCCATGGAAATGCGCTGGCCGGGATAAATGGTGTAAGGAGCAGGAATATTATTGGCGCGGGCTAGGGCACGAAAGTCCCACCCATAACGCCAAGCAATGGAGTATAGGGTCTCCCCTTCACGCACATGGTGGGTACCAGAGGTCACTTTACGCGGCTTCGGCTCCTGGCCATAAATATCGACCACCGGTGCAAAATTGCCCGCGCTACAACCACTGAACAGAACCCACACCACAAACGCTGCCAGAGAACGCATCAGTACCTATCAGTGCCTGTGTGAATTGTTACTGCCATTAACCCTCCCCGTTACCAGGAAACTGAATTTGAAGTGCCTACTGCACCGTAACCCATACTGAGTCAGCATTCAGTCCTTAGCTTGTGCAACATTATGTACCGGAGCAGCCCGATAAAGTAACCAGACCACTACTGCAGCCACAACCAACATTATCAACGATAGGGGTAATTGCGCCCCCTGGCCCGTAACCTGGGCATACTGTGCTGGCCACAGCCATTGATCGGAAATACCCTGCTCGCCACTGATTCGCCACGGCCACAGCTTCAACAACGAACCGGCCATAAAGCCTGCTAATAGCGCCATGACGGTGTCATGGAAACGCTGTAGCGTCCACTTGAGCACATGTACAAAGCTCAACAGGCCAACCGCACAACCCGCCATAAATGCCAGCAGTAATGAAAACTGCGCCTGCTTCACAGCTTCAAGCACAGGTTGATACATGCCCAGTAAAAGAAGAATAAAACTGCCCGAAATGCCGGGCAGAATCATGGCGCAAATAGCCAGCATGCCGCTGAAGAAAAAAACCAATGCTCCGCTACCTGCCGCGGACAATGCCGGCGCTAAACCAATCGCCACCGCTACCACTGTGCCCAGAAAAAAGGCACCAATCTGTATTGCCCCGCGCTGCTGCAAGGGTTTTAAAACCAGCGGGATACTGGCCAGGATCAAACCGCTAAAAAACGCCCAAATCGGTACTGGATGGGTTTCCAAAAGCCAGGTAATCAGCCGTGCCAACACCGCGATACTGGTAAAAATACCGGCCAGCAAGGTAAAAAGAAAAGTCAGATTAGCCTGCTGCCAGACAGCAACGAAACCTTGCTGGCGCCACACGACCAGCAACCGGGGAGTGATCCCCCCCAGAGTATTGATCAGCTCTTCATAGATACCGGTAATCAACGCCAGAGTACCACCGGAAACACCGGGCACCACATCAGCCGTTCCCATGGCCATGCCACGAAAAAAAATACCGGGTCGAATCATCTTTACGCCTCATGCATCACGCTGCACACATCAATGCGGGGTGGGAATGAATTTTCTCGACCGCTGAAGAAGCAAACAACGAGCTTCAACGCGCCTTGTAGCTTTTGGCCACCTTACCTCAACACCCCGCGCTGAAAAGGCACAAACCGTACCGAATCCAGCGTTTGGCTACGGAACTGGTCACCGTCACGATCAACCACAGTGAGAACCTGCTGACGATCGCCGCCGACAGGCATCACCAGGCGGCCACCATCTGCCAACTGCGATAATAAACCCTCAGGAATATCCACGCGGGCACAGGCCGCAAGAATAGCATCGAATGGCGCCTCCGCTGTCCAACCGAAGCCACCGTCAGCATGTTTGAGCTGGACCTTGGCCAGCCCCAGCTGTAGCAGACGTTTGCGTGCCAGATCCTGTAACGGGCGAATACGTTCCACCGAATAAAGCTCGTCGCAAAAAGGCGCCAGCACCGCTGTTTGGTAACCACAGCCAGTGCCAATTTCTAGCACCTTGCGGGGCTTGCCCTTGGCAATCAGCAGCTCGGTCATCCGTGCCACTACCCAGGGCTGGGAGATGGTCTGACCATGGCCGATAGGCAAGGCGGTATCGTCATAGGCCTGGTGAGCCAGCGCTTCTTCGATAAACAAATGTCGAGGTGTATTACGAATAGCGTCCAGTACGCGCTCGTCCTGGATACCGGCATCACGCAGCCGCTGCACTAACCTATCCCGGGTCCGTGCAGAGGTCATACCGATGCCGCTGAGTTGGATATCCATCTGTGTTCGTTTGCCTCAATGCGAGTCAGTCAGCCGGTGAACTGACAAGCTCTGCCATTACTGTCGTGGCAAAAGCGCCTGTGGGCAGCGTAAACGCCAGCTCCAAGCAGTCTTCCCCTTCCCGTTCTGGATCCGTATGCCAGACCCACTGCAAGTCCCGTACCGGCAACCGGGTGGCGCGGCGGGCTTCTTCTACCTTGATCTGCCGCAGCCCCTCTATGACAGGAGCATGAGGCGCCAGTATTTGCTGTTCAAGCTGATTACAGGGGCCAGATGATGCCATGCCCGGCACGCCCGGCAAAGGGGCCGTAGGGTGCACCTCGCCATTGGCCACACGCTCCATCGCGGCCGGGTCGTCATCGGCCAGGAACAAGCCCCGGCTGCCTTGCGGCTGCAAAATGTCGCCGCCCAGCACGGTATTCCAACAACCCTGGCGCACCCTTTCGGCGAGGATCAGATTAAACAGATTGCTGCGCACCGCGGACAGCCACATACCCCGCAAGGCCTTCTTACGCGGCGCCTCACCGCCCAGCAACCATTCTGTGCCGCGCACCAGGTTCCCTGATCCTCGGCCAAAACGTTGCTCACCGAAGTAGTTCGGCACCCCTTGCGCGATAATCATCTGTAGCTGCTGCTCCAATGCATCCCGATCACCCACGAAGCGGGTGACGCGAAGGCAGAAATCGTTGGCACGGTGAGTGCCACGATTGAGCTTGCGGCGATGACGGCCGGATTGCAGAACGGTAAGCCCATCGGGCCAATGAAAGTCCGGGTCGTCTTTGCCCGGCAGGTGCAGGCTAAACCATTGCCGGGTCACAGCATGTTTGTCTTTTAGCCCGCTATAGCCCACCGAAAGGCGATGGACCCGTGCCTGTTTAGCCAGCAACATGGCCACGTCTTCGGTATTCCAGCCGGTTTTTTCGATTTCCAGCCAAAGATGTTCGCCCTGGCCTTCCGGGGTCACGTGCATATGCTCCGCAACCTGAAAGTCCTCTGGCCGAGCTTTCAATATGCCCTGGCAAACCGGCCCACCGTGGGCTCTGGGCAAACCGGTTTCGGTTGTTTCCATAGGGTAATTCACTGACTCTCCAGCAGTACTACGGCCTGCACCGCGATACCTTCCTTGCGGCCGGTGAAGCCCAGTTTTTCCGTGGTGGTCGCTTTCACAGAAACCTGTCCTTGTTCGCATTGCAACAGCGCCGCAATCCGTTCGCGCATGGCGAGAATGTGTGGTGCCAGTTTTGGCGCCTGACAAATTACCGTTAGGTCCGCGTTGCCCAATCGCCACCCGGCATCAAGAATGGAAGAATAAATAGCCGTTAACAGCTGGCCTGAATCGGCCCCTCGCCATTGCGGGTCAGTATCCGGGAAGTGGTGCCCGATATCGCCCAACGCTAGCGCACCAAGTAAGGCGTCAGAGAGTGCATGCAAAGCCACATCACCATCAGAATGGGCTTTCAACCCATGGCTGTGGGGGATGGCGACACCACCTAACATCACATGGTCACCTTCATCAAAGGCATGAACATCAAAACCCTGACCGATACGCACGCTCACCACTGTCCTCCTTCATCATTGTCATCTCCCCGTTGCCGGCTAAGATAAAAGCGAGCCAGTGGCAAATCGTCCGGCACAGTGACCTTGATATTGTCACTATGGCCAGCCACCAGTGCCGGCTGCCAGCCATTTTTCTCCATGGCAGAGGCTTCATCAGTAATCCCGTCAAGGTCACCTTGAAGCGCCCCCAGTAACCCGCGCGCCGGAAACAGCTGGGGCGTTAGCGCCCGCCAAATACACTCACGATCCAGGGTGCTTTTGATGTACTGACTCGCATCCGCCTGCTTGATGGTATCGACCACCGGCAAGGCAAGTATCGCGCCTCGATCCCCAGCTTGATCCAGCAACAACTGAATGTCGGAGAGGCGAACCAGCGGGCGAGCCATATCGTGCACCAACACCCAGGCATCCTCTCCGCCTTCCTCTATCACCGCAGCGACGCCATTACGCACCGAGGCGGCGCGGGTGTCGCCACCATTAACGGTCTGGATACGAGGATGACGGGATACGGAGAGCGTCGGCCACCAGGGATCATCACCCGACACGGCCACCACCACTTTGTGTATCGGTGCAAAAGACAACAACCGATTGAGAGTATGTTCTGCCAAGGTTTGGCCTGTCAGGGAAAGGTACTGCTTGGGAATGCCGGCTCCCATTCTGCTACCCACCCCTGCGGCGGGAACAACGGCGTATAAAGGCCCGGCGATAGCAGGATTCACTCAGCGCCCCGAGGTTGTTCTAGGATCAGGAAAAAGGTTTCGCCCGTGCGAACCATCCCCAGATCTTTGCGCGCAATTTCTTCCACCGCTTCCGTACCCCGCTTCAGATCGTTCACGTCAGCGGCCATGAGTTGATTCCGCTCTGCCAACTTGGCATTGCTTTGCTTGAGCACAGCCACATCTTTTTTCAACATGGCCACATGCCGCAAGCTGCCCTCACCAAACCAGAGGCGTGCTTGTAGCCCCAAAAACAACAGCGCCAGCAACGCCAACACAATTTGCCTACCAGGAGACAGTTGTCGTGTCAGCCCTGTGGCATTGCCTTGGTGATTGCTGGCGCTGGATTTGCCCTTGGACGCTGGCATCACTTAGCCGAGCAGCTTGAACTCTTTACGGCCATGGTACGCAGCACGCCCCAGCTCTTGTTCAATGCGAATCAAACGGTTGTACTTGGCCACTCGATCAGAACGGCACAAGGAGCCTGTCTTGATCTGCCCTGCAGCCGTAGCCACAGCCAAGTCCGCAATGGTGGTGTCCGCAGTTTCACCACTGCGATGAGAAATGACCGCAGTGTAGCCGGCATCCTTGGCCATCTTGATGGCATCCAAGGTTTCGGTAAGAGAACCGATCTGGTTGAATTTGATAAGAATGGAGTTCGCCACTTTCTCGTCAATGCCACGCTGCAGAATACGGGTGTTGGTCACGAACAAATCATCACCGACCAACTGAACTTTTTTGCCCAGCTTTTCAGTGAGAATTTTCCAGCCATCCCAGTCAGACTCGTCCATGCCATCTTCAATGGAAATGATCGGATAGCGATCGCACAGCTCAGCCAGATAATCGGCAAACTCTTCAGAATTCATGCTGCGGTCTTCGCCGGCCAACACATACTTGCCATCCTTGTAGAATTCGCTGGCTGCACAGTCAAGCGCCAGAGTCACGTCATCACCGGCCTTATAGCCCGCGATTTCGATGGCTTCCATAATCGCTTCCAGCGCCGCTTCGTTACTCGGCAAATTAGGCGCAAAACCGCCTTCATCGCCTACCGCGGTATTTAGGCCACGCTTCTTAAGCACCCCTTTCAGGGCGTGAAAGATTTCTGCACCGTATCGGATCGCTTCGGCCACAGTGGGCGCGCCCACCGGCTGGATCATGAATTCCTGAATGTCCACATTGTTATCGGCATGCTCACCACCATTGATGATGTTCATCATGGGTACTGGCAGGGAGTATTCGTTGTCATCGTCTTGCAGGTCAGAGATGTACTCGTAGAGAGGCTTGCCCTGATCCACTGCCGCGGCCTTAGCCGCAGCCAAAGACACCGCCAGGATGGCATTGGCGCCCAGGTTACCCTTGTTCTCGGTACCATCGGCATCCAGCATGGCCTGGTCCAGCGCCTTTTGATCGGACACCTCCATGCCCACCAGCAGCTCACGAATAGCAGAGTTCACATTGCCTACTGCCTTGGTGACGCCCTTGCCCAGATAGCGGGACTTGTCACCGTCACGCAGTTCCAGCGCTTCGCGCGAACCGGTAGAGGCACCGCTGGGTGCACAGGCACTGCCACTAGCGCCGGACTCGAGAATCACATCAGCTTCGATGGTCGGGTTGCCACGGGAATCCAGAATTTCGCGGGCCTTGATGTCAACGATCTTGGACATGTCGGTAAATCTCCAAACTCAAATCAGTTATTTTCGAAGGCAGGCAGTGCCTTTACGGTATTATCCAGGGCTTGCATCTGTGCGAGGAATGGCTCTAGGCGATCCAGTCGCAGGGCGCAGGGGCCATCGCATTTCGCGTTATCCGGGTCCGGGTGGGCTTCAAGGAACAGTCCGGCGATGCCCTGACTGATGCCAGCGCGGCCCAATTCAGCGACTTGGGCGCGGCGACCATCAGCACTGTCGGCCCTACCTCCCGGCTTCTGCAAGGCATGAGTCACATCGAAAAAGACCGGATAGTTAAACTGCTTCATGATGCCAAAGCCGAGCATGTCCACCACTAGGTTGTTGTACCCAAAGCTAGACCCACGCTCGCAAAGAATCAGCTGATCGTTTCCGGCATCCTCACACTTGTGCAAGATATGCGACATTTCGTGAGGTGCTAGGAACTGGGGTTTCTTGATATTGATGATGGCGCCGGTCTTTGCCATAGCCACCACCAGATCCGTCTGCCGTGCCAAGAAGGCCGGCAACTGAATAATATCGACCACTTCTGCCACCGGCCCTGCTTGGCCAGGCTCGTGCACGTCGGTGATCAACGGGCAGTTAAACGTCTTCTTTACTTCCTCGAAGATTTTCAGCCCTTCTTCCATCCCCGGCCCCCGGTAGGAGCTAAGCGAAGACCGGTTGGCCTTGTCGAAACTGGCCTTGAATACCCAAGGCATGTTCAGCTTGCTGGTCGCCTCGGCATACGCCTCGGCCACCTGCATGGCCAGGTCCCGGGATTCCAACACATTCATGCCACCAAACAAGGCCATGGGCTTGTCATTGGCGAATTCCAGCCCATTTAGATGAATGGTCTTCTGGCTACTCACGGGTCACGTCTCCTTGTGGGCCTTTTGTTCCGCCAGGGCGGCGGCCACATAACCTTTGAACAAACCGTGACCGTCACGAGGGGTGGAAGTGAACTCAGGGTGGAACTGACAAGCCACAAACCACGGGTGGTCGCCCACTTCAATCACTTCCACAAGCTCACCATCCGCGGAACGGCCAACAATTTTCAAACCTGCCGCTTCCAACTGCGGCAAGTAGTTGTTATTCACCTCATAACGGTGGCGATGACGCTCTACGATATGCGTGCTGCCATAACACTCAGCAGCACGGCTATCAGCTTCAAGTACACACTCCTGACCACCCAAACGCATGGTACCACCCAGGTCAGAATCCGCCGAACGCAGTTCCTTCTGCCCGTCTTCGGTGATCCATTCGGTAATCAGGCCCACCACCGGGTCCGGGGTGTTTGGGTTAAGCTCAGATGAATGCGCTTTTTCAATCCCCGCCACATGGCGAGCATATTCAATCACCGCCAATTGCATACCAAGACAAATACCCAGATAGGGCACCTTATTCTCACGAGCATAACGGATCGCGGCAATCTTGCCTTCCGTACCCCGGTCGCCGAAACCGCCGGGCACCAGAATCGCGTCGAGACTTTCCAGCACACCGGTGCCGTCGCGCTCGATATCTTCTGCATCCAGATAAAGGATATTGACCTTGGCACGGTTGCTGATACCTGCATGGATCAACGCTTCATTGAGCGATTTGTAAGCATCAACCAGTTCAATGTACTTGCCGACCATGCCGACAGTGACTTCGTGCTCCGGGTTCAACTGAGCTTCCACCACACGGTCCCATTCACCGAGATCCGGTTCCGGCAGGTCCAGGCCGAATTTTTCTACCACGATGGCATCCAGGCCCTGCTCGTGCATACCCCGCGGCACCTGATAAATGGTCTTGCAGTCCGGTGAGGAAATCACCGCCCGCGCTTCCACATTGGTAAACAAGGCAATTTTTTCACGGGCACTCTGCGGAATCGGGTCATCCGCACGGCACACCAGAATATCCGGTTGCAGGCCGATGGAGCGTAGCTCTTTCACGGAGTGCTGGGTCGGCTTAGTCTTGATCTCGCCGGCGGTGGCGATATAAGGCACCAAGGTCAGATGCACCAGTAAGGACTGGCTAGAGCCCAATTCAACACGCATCTGACGGGCTGCTTCCAGGAAAGGCAGAGATTCAATATCGCCCGCGGTACCACCAATTTCTACGATAGCCACATCCGCATCACCGGCGCCTTCGCGAATCTTAAGTTTGATCTCATCGGTGATATGGGGAATGACTTGCACGGTGGCACCGAGGTATTCACCTCGACGCTCTTTATCCAGCACGTGCTGATACACACGACCAGTCGTAAAGCTGTTGCGGCGGTTCAAGCGAGTGCGAATAAAACGCTCGTAATGACCCAAATCCAGATCGGTTTCGGCGCCATCTTCAGTCACAAATACCTCACCATGCTGGTAAGGGCTCATGGTACCGGGATCCACATTAATATAAGGATCCATTTTAATCAGGGTCACGTTGAGACCGCGGGCTTCCAACAGGGTGGCCAGGGACGCAGAGGTAATCCCCTTCCCCAGAGACGACACCACACCGCCGGTGACAAAGATGAAACGAGACATGCACTCACCAGATCGCTAGTGGGTTAATAGCACCATCGTCAAAGTGTACCGACCCCCATAAAAAAAACACCCTGCACGTTACAGACGGGCAAGGAGTTTTCATGAATCGGGTTGGCCGGCGACGCAAGAGACGATTGAACACCTGAAAATTCAGGAGCTTGCGCTACATCAGGACGGGAGGAAATGTTAACAGAAGCCGCCCCTGTGCTCAATCGGAATCGCTCTTGGGAGCGGAAATAGTGAATGGCACCCGCCTGACGCCGGCATTGCGTTACAGCAACGATCACTGCACCGCTCCCACGGTAAAGTCAAAGGCTGCCCCCTGCCCCCCATTACGGCTCTAGCATCGCCCGACACGTGGCCAATACCTCGGCGAAGGGCACCTCCATCTGTGATCCGAACGACGGGTGCCGCGCCAGTCGAGCCCGACTGGCGCGGGGGCTACTAATGCCACAGAGAAAACGGGCCAGTTGACGAGGGGTCGCCAAAGCCCCGTGCCTTTGCGCTATAACCGCCAAGATTACTGCCGAATCAGGAGCAGTCCGATGACGCTCAGGAAACCGCTGGTGTTCGCCTTTACAGGCACTGCACTGGCCGCAGGGTTGAGGCAACTGCTCACCGAAATAACCCACTAAGCCCCGCTGGTAACAATCGCTACTTTGCGCCCAATTACATACTTGCTGCAGCCGCTGGATGTCGCGCTGCTCACGAACACGAAACTGCTCTGCGATCTGTGCCGTCAACGCCTGCGGATCAGCTGGACGATTGACCATCCGATAGCCCTGGCGCACCCCTGCCACACGCACCTCAACCATGCCCTGCTGCTCAAGATAGCCAATCGCCTTGAGAATTCGCACCCGATCGACCTGCAATTGGTCCGCCACGGCAATCGGTTTCAGAGTGAGCCAGATGCGCCCCTCTTTACCCGCAGCAAAGACCTGCCGCAAAAAATCCGCTCGCTCATGGTCGAACTGAGCCAACACCTCAGCTTGAGATATCTGAAATGCCAGCTTGTACTCCGTATAGAACGGCGCTGTCGAACGAATAATCCCGTCCAGCTCCAGATAGGTCAGCAGGGTATTAATAACCAGAGGGCGGACATCAAACTGCCCAGACAATTCATGCACCGCAAGGTCGAACTGCGCCGGTTGATTCATCAGCCAGCCAATGAGCCCGGCTAGCGCTTCACTGTCTGGGGTATCGCCGTAACTGAAATTTTCCAGCATGGTCAGGTCGTCCGAACTGGCCAGCAGCACACATTGTGAAGGCTCGCCGTCTCGCCCTGCCCGGCCAATTTCCTGCATATAGTTTTCCAGGGACTTGGGCAGGTTGTAGTGATAGATACCCCGAATATCCGCCTTGTCGATACCCATCCCGAAAGCAATGGTGGCCACCACGATATTTACCTGCCCCGACATGAACGCTTCCTGAACGCGATGCCGCTCCTCACCTTTCAATCCCGCATGGTAAGCCTGTGCATTCAACCCCTGCTCGCTCAGCAAAGCCGCCACCTGCGTTGCCGTTTTCTGCAGAGTGACATAGACAATCGCCGGCTCCGAGGGACGAGCCTGTAACGCTTCCAGCAGTGCCCGACCTCGCTCTTCCACATTGTAGGGGCGGACACTCAACGCCAAATTGGGACGGAAAAACCCGGTTTGCACATGGTCGGCAGGGGCAATGGCAAAGCTGTCACAGATCTGCTGCGCCACTTGAGGCGTAGCGGTAGCCGTTAACGCCAGCACCCGCCCAACCTCCAGCTCTTTCGCCAACTGCGCCAACTTCAAATAATCCGGGCGAAAGTTATGCCCCCATTCAGACACACAATGGGCTTCATCCACGGCCATCATGCTGATCGATAGCCGTTTCAGCCGGGCTAGAAAGCGCTCATTGGCCAGGCGTTCCGGTGCCACGTAAAGCAACTTTATACTGCCGTCTTCCAAGCCTCGATAGATGGACTGCAGCTGCTCGGCATCCACGCTGGAATCCAACCGCGCCGCCGCAATACCTAAGCGGTGCAGTTGGTCGACCTGGTCTTTCATCAATGCAATCAGTGGAGACACCACCAACGTGACTCCGTCCAGCATCAACGCAGGTAATTGGTAGCACAGGCTCTTACCACCACCGGTGGGAAAGACTGCTAGCGCGGATCGCCCGGCCAGCAAGGCATTAATGACCCTCTCCTGGCCGGGGCGAAAACCCTGAAGCTTGAATGTCTGCTGCAAGTGTTGCTGAAGGGTCAGCATGGTGCTTCCTTTATGCTGAGAGGCGTTTTTTGCAATAGAACCCTGAGCCGAATAGCGAATAAGTTTGTCTGAACCGCCAGCAGGAAACGAGGCTACCTGTCGTATTTCCCTGTGAGACAGAACGGACAATGAGCCGGTGCCACACAGGCAACCCGACAGGATTATTAGTCAGACGCAGAACCAGCCGGTAATAAATACCAGCGCTCAGCGCGCTCGAGCGCTTCGCCATCGGCCAGCCCCACCAGCGGCACACTCACCACCTCGCCATCTCGGCAAAGTAGCGGCCACTGCCGGCGTTGCCAAGGCGGCACGCCTGCCGCACGCCAGAGCTCTTTGATTTTCTGGCGCAAGCCATTGCGCCGCAGAGTCAGGGCACCGGTGAATGAGCGGAGTTGAATATCCCCAGTAGGTCGCAGCACCCATACTGCGCCTTCCACAGCGTGCTGTGTCCAACGCCAACGGGGCAAGTCCGGCGGTGCCTCGCCTTCAGGCCAGAGTATGTCACCTTGCCAGGGCTGGAAGGCTTCACGACGAGCAAAGTGTAGAGCTCCCTGATACACGCGAACCGCATATCCGCCCCACTCGACTCGGGCTTGGCTATCCTCTGCTGCCAGATGCAACACTCGAATCTGTTCAAGAACGGCAGCGCTGGGGGCGGAGGCCCGGTTTTTCTGCAGCCACCACCGCAGTACATTACGTTGGCGCGCCAAGGATAACTCCGCCAGGCGGTGCAGCGGCAGAACAGCCCCGGATACGCCTATGCTTGCGGCATCCTGGACCGCGACTTCTGTCAGCAATTGATTGGCCTCAGCCATGTGCTCTGCGGCCCGGGCAAGCGTGGCGTCAGCACCGGGCCAACGCTCGCGCAGTGCCGGAAGGATAGTATGGCGAAGATAATTACGTCGCAGGCTTTGGTCCTGGTTACTGGGGTCTTCCAACCAATTAAGCGATAACTCGGCCCCCCATTTTTCAAGAACATGCCGACCCAGGCCAAGTAACGGTCGCCAGAGCGTTACACCCTGTTGCTGGCTGTGCTGACCCATGGCTGACAGCCCCTGTACCCCCGCTCCCCGTAGCAACCGGAACAACACCGTTTCCGCTTGATCATTGCGATGGTGTGCCAGCACCAGCGTCGCGCCTTTGGCTCGAGCCAGTGGCAATAGCACTTGGTAGCGGGCGTCCCGAGCACCCGCTTCCAGCCCTTCAGCCATGCTCACGGTGACCGGTTCAATCGTCAGCGCAATACCATACTTATCCGCCAAGGCCCCACAGAAACGCGACCAAGCGCGACTATCCGCCTGCAGTTGATGATCGATATGGACAGCGCAAAGGCGCGGGGCTAAACCTGCTTGGACAAGCAGGTGGAGCAATAGAGAGGAATCAAGGCCACCGCTTAAGGCAAGCAACAGTGGCCCGTCTGGGGCCTGTTCAGCCAAGCGCTGGCTGAACCTAGCAGCATCAGACATGACTATTCGTCGGCGGGGTCGCTAACCACGTTGCCGTAACTCATCAAACGTTCGTAACGGCGGTTAATGAGGGCGTCAGTCTCCATGGAACCAAGCGATTCCAATTGTGTTGCCAATGCCTTGCGAATCGCATCGGCAGCTTGGTCATAATCCCGGTGAGCGCCTCCCAGAGGCTCCTTGATCACTTGGTCAACGATGCCGAGCTCATGTAATCGCCCGGCAGTTAGGCCCATGGCTTGCGCAGCTTCAGGGGCTTTATCCGCACTGCGCCAAAGAATGGAGGCGCACCCTTCTGGAGAAATAACCGAATAGGTAGAAAATTCCAGCATCTGTAAATGGTCACACACACCAATCGCCAGCGCTCCACCGGACCCCCCTTCACCAATAACAGTGGCGATAATGGGGGTTTTGAGCTGGGACATTACACGCAAATTACGGGCAATGGCTTCGGACTGACCGCGCTCTTCTGCATCAATCCCCGGAAACGCCCCAGGCGTATCAATGAACGTCAGCACCGGCAACTTGAACCGTTCAGCCATTTCCATCAATCGCAGCGCCTTACGGTAACCTTCCGGTTTCGGCATGCCGAAATTGCGACGAACCTTTTCTTTCACTTCGCGGCCTTTTTGATGGCCAATCACCATCACTGGCTGCCCGTTCAATCGGGTCATGCCCCCAATAATCGCAGGATCATCAGAAAAGGCACGGTCACCATGCAATTCATCAAAGTCGGTAAAGATCCGCTTGATGTAATCCAACATATAGGGGCGTTTAGGATGACGGGAAAGTTGGGAAATTTGCCAGGAGCTTAGCCCTCGGAAAATGCTCTCGGTAAGCGTAATGCTCTTTTCCTGCAACTTGGCCACTTCCTCGGAAATGTTTATATCACTGCCACTGCCCACCAAACGCAGTTCCTCGATTTTCGCTTCCAGGTCGGCAATCGGTTGTTCAAATTCGAGGAAATTGGGATTCATATTCTTTGCCTGTCCAAGATGTTATCAGCATGCGCCCGGGCCAGAATGGCCTCTCTATGGCGTTAATATGGCAGAAACGTCACGCTGGAGCGCCAAACGCAACCTGCCCATATAAAGAGAGCAACAAGTGTAGCCGCAACCCGATGACAAGGTCGAGACATGGCCGACATGGCTAGGTTGCAAACTGTTTCAATATAGAGGCGTGGGTACGCTCCAAGCGGCAATCCGTAAGCGCAGCAAGATAAACCATGGGCCTGACCGCTCCGAGCGTGGCTGTTGAGGGCCACTGAATCACGCCACCCGCCAGTCACCCCCCTTTTTCTCTGGTGCCGCGCGTTTTGTCGCCTTAGTACTCCATCCGTACTGCGTCTTCTCCAAAGCGGATTCGCAGCTCTTCCACAAGCGATTCGTGAGGGCTAACCTTCCATTCGTCACCCAGCCAAAAGCTCGCGGCGGCGATGCTGTGATCCAGATCCAGCAATACTGGCGTATTGCCCCCCTGATACGGCGACAGCATTTGCTGAAGCTGCTCGGGTAAGCCTTCCTCTATGGGAACCGCCACTCGCAGACGACGAGCAAACGCTTCCCGGGCTTGGCGCATATCCATGATTTCATCGGCTACTAGGTTAAAGCTACCGGTGTACTCATCATTGCGCACCCCGCCCTTAAAGATCAGCAAAGTATCTTTCTGCACCAACTCGCCGTACTCAGCGAAGGTCTTACCGAATACAGACACTTCCACCCGTCCGGTTTTGTCATCCAGGGTGATAAATGCCATTCGTTCACCACTGCGTTTACTACGGGTAATACGCAGTGCCACGACCAACCCAGCCACAGTGGCCGCCTCCCCCTTGGCTGTGGGCTGCAGGGCGTTAATCCGGGCAGTAACGAACTGCTGAACTTCTTTTTCATACTGATCAATGGGGTGCCCAGTTAAAAACAAGCCGAGAGTATCTCGCTCACCGTTGAGGCGGGTCTCGTCATTCCAGGAACGAGCCGGCTTCCATTCCACGGCAGTGGCCGGACTGTCATCCATCGCCCCGAACATATCCATAATACCCGCGGCTTCGTTGCGGGCATCCTGGTCGGCCGCCGCAATCGCATCCGGCAAGGTGGCCAGCAATTGCGCCCTATCATGGAAGCTGCTGTTTAGACCCAGCTTATCCAGCACACCAGCGCGCACCATGGCCTCCAGAGAACGGCGATTGATTTTTTTCAGGTCAATACGGCGGCAAAAATCAAACAAATCCTTGAATTCACCACCCTCGGCCCGTGCAGTGACGATAGCTTCAATGGGCCCTTCACCCAGCCCCTTGATGGCGCCCAAACCATAAACGATGTCGCCTTCCGGGTTCACCGTAAAGCGGTAACCACAGGAATTCACATCCGGTGGCAGTACCTGCAAACCCATGGTTTTACATTCATCAATGAACGTCACCACCTTGTCGGTGTTCTGCATATCGGCAGAAATGGTGGCCGCCATAAACTCCGCAGGATAATGGACCTTTAGCCAGGCGGTTTGATACGCGACCAAGGCGTAAGCTGCAGAGTGGGATTTGTTGAAACCGTAGCCTGCGAATTTCTCCACCAAATCAAAGATTTTCATGGCCAGGCCCGCGTCTACCCCCTTTCCTTTTGCCCCTTCTTCAAAGATCGCCCGCTGCTTTTCCATCTCTTCAGGCTTCTTCTTACCCATAGCCCGGCGCAACATGTCGGCGCCACCCAGTGTATAACCGGCCAGCTCCTGGGCAATCTGCATCACCTGTTCCTGATACAGGATGACCCCGTAGGAAGGTTTTAAGATAGGCTCCAGCCACTCGTGTTGGTACTGAGGGTCCGGATAGGCCAAAGGTTCGCGACCGTGCTTACGGTTGACGAAATTATCCACCATGCCAGATTCCAGCGGCCCAGGACGATACAGAGCCACCAATGCGATAATGTCTTCAAAAACGTCAGGCTTGAGCTTTTTAATTAGCTCCTTCATGCCCTGACTTTCCAGCTGGAATACCGCGGTGGTATCGCCCCGCTTCAATAGGTCAAAACTGGGGCTGTCATCTAGCGGGATATGATCGATAACAAGATCGTCCAACCCTTCGCGAGCACGCTTCACATTGGCCGCTTTGACGGCCCAGTCAATGATGGTCAGGGTTTTCAGGCCGAGAAAGTCAAATTTCACAAGGCCCGCGGATTCCACGTCATCTTTATCGTACTGCGTCACCAGGTTGGTGCCATCTTCTTCACAGTACAGCGGCGCAAAGTCAGTGAGCTTGCCCGGGGCGATCACTACCCCCCCAGCATGCTTACCCACGTTACGGGTCAAGCCTTCCAGCTTGAAAGCCATTTCCATGATTTCATTGGCGGCTTCTTTGTCGGAATTTTCATCGCTTTCCAGAAACTCGCGCAAAGTTTCTTCCTGCTCCAACGCCTTGCTCAAGGTCATCCCAGGCACCCCGGGAATCATCTTGGAAAGTCGATCCGCTAGCCCATAGGGCTTACCTTGCACCCGCGCCACATCGCGCACTACGGCCTTGGCAGCCATGGTACCGAATGTGATGATTTGGCTCACTGCATCACGGCCGTACTTATCCGCCACATAGTTGATTACACGGTCGCGCTTCTCCATGCAGAAGTCGACGTCAAAGTCAGGCATGGATACCCGTTCGGGGTTCAGGAACCGTTCGAACAGGAGGTCGTAACCAATGGGATCCAAATCGGTAATTTTTAAAGCATAGGCAACCAGTGAGCCTGCACCTGAACCCCGCCCCGGTCCCACCGGCACCTCGTTATCCTTAGCCCACTGGATAAAATCGGCAACGATTAGGAAGTAACCGGGAAATCCCATTTGGTTGATGATATCCAACTCAAATCGAAGCCGGTCATCGTAGTCTTTGCGCTTTAATGCATACTCAGGGTCATCGCTATCGAGCAAGACCTTAAGACGTTCCTCAAGACCATCGTGAGACACTTTCTCGAAATATTGCTCAATGGTCATGCCCTCCGGAATCGGGAAGTCCGGCAGGAAGTTTTCTCCTAAACGAATATCAAGCGTGCAGCGGCGAGCAATTTCCACCGTGTTCTCAAGCGCTTCGGGCAAATCAGAAAACAGCTGCGCCATTTCATCGGCAGATTTCAGGTACTGCTCTTCGGAATATTTTTTTGGCCGTCGCGGATCATCCAGAGTATTACCGTCATGGATGCAGACTCGAGATTCATGGGCTTCAAAGTCTTCGCGACGAAGAAAGCGAACATCGTTGGTGGCTACCACTGGCAAGCCAAGTTGTTCGGCCAAGGCAACGCTGGCATGCAAACAATCCTCATCACCCGGTCGAGAGGTTCGCTGCACTTCCAGATAGAAACGATCACCGTACGTTGACACAAGCCAACGAGCATACTGTTGCGCCTGTTCGTGTTTGCCTGCTAGCAATAACTGCCCTACTTCCCCTTGGCTCGCCGCTGAAAGCACGATCAGGCCTTCATTCAGTTCTGCCAGCCACTCAGGTTTGACCAAAGCGCGCCCGCGATCCTGATTAGTCTGCCAAGCACGACTAATCAGTAAAGTCAGGTTCTGATAACCCACCTCATTAAGCACCAGAAACGACAGATAGGCGGGTTCGTCTATGTGCGTGCCCTGCACCCAGAGATCCGCCCCCATCAACGGTTTGATACCCGCATTCATGGCATTCTGATAGAACTTGATCAGGGCAAACAAATTCGAATCATCGGTGACTGCCACCGCAGGAATCTGCTCATTTACGCAGGTCTTGGTCAGTTCCTTAACCCGAACGATTCCATCAACCAGTGAATAATCGGTATGAAGGCGCAGGTGGACAAAACGGGGATCAGTCAAAACAGGTTCCCTTGTGCAATTGCAGCAGCCACCGGGCCAAAGGAGCGACGATGCTCGGCCAAGGCGCCATGCTGTTCTAGGGCCGCCATATGCACCGCAGTTGGGTAGCCTTTATGGCGGTCGAAGCCGTATTGGGGATAACGGGCATGCAAGGCATACATTTCGCGGTCCCGCGCCACTTTGGCAAGAATTGAGGCAGCAGAGATAGCCGGTACACGCCCATCCCCTTTTACTACCGCCTGCGCCGGACACTGCAACGCCGGTACTCGATTACCATCAATCAGTACAGCATGCGCCTCCACAGGCAGCGCTGCCACTGCCCGCTGCATGGCCAGCATGGTGGCATGCAGAATGTTCAGTTGGTCAATTTCATCCGGCTCTGCTCGCCCCAACGCCCAGCCAAGCGCGTGAGACTTAATCTCAGACTCCAGCGCCAGACGTTTCTTTTCACTGATTTTTTTGGAATCAGCCAAGCCGACGATCGGGTACTTTGGGTCCAATATCACTGCCGCGGTGACTACCGCACCCACTAACGGGCCTCGACCCACTTCGTCGACACCCGCCACCAGCATGCCCGGCTGCCAAAAAAAATCAGAAGGAATAAACGGATCAGCTAGGCCGTACTCAGCAAACGGGTCGCAGGGTTGCGTATCTGCCATCAAGCCTCCAACAAACGAGCAACGGCCGCCGCCGCCTTCTCACTGGCACCGCCACGAAGTTGTTGATGCACGCTCTGAAACTGTATTTTTAGTGCCTGGGCCTGCTCAGGCTGATCAAACCAACGGCGCACAGCAGCAACAATCGCTTCCGTGGTCAGCTGGCTCTGAAGCAGCTCAGGGACCATTTCCTGCCGACACAATAAATTGGGCAAGGAAAAAAATTCACTTTTTATCAGACGACTAACAATGGCGTAAGTCACTGCCCCAACCCGATAGCCTACCACCATCGGTTTGTTCAGCAACAAGCCTTCCAGCGTGGCTGTACCTGAAGCCATTAGCACCACATCCGCCGCCGCCATCACCGTCCGGCTCTGTCCATCGATCAATGACACGGGCAAATTAGGCTGCGTATTCAGCAACGTCTGTATTTGTTCACGGCGGGCCGCGTTAGCAGCCGGAATCACATACTGCAGCGTGGGATCCTGGTGATTCAGCGCCACCATAGCGTCCAGGAAAGCGGGCATCAATTGCCCCACTTCACCTCCTCGGCTTCCTGGTAGTACTGCCAAAATACGAGCATCGCGGTCCAGCGCCAGAGCCTTGCGGGCCCCAGCTACATCCGTTTCCAGCGGGATACGATCGGCCAACGGGTGACCGACAAAAGCCACCGGCACGTCATGCTCCTCATAGAAACGCGCTTCGAACGGCAAAAGCGTTAGCATCAGATCAATACTTTTCTTTATGCCTTTAATGCGACCCTGGCGCCAAGCCCACACGGAGGGGCTCACATAATGAACGGTTTTCAAACCTTGATCATGAAGACGACGCGCAATTGGCAGGGTGAAATCTGGAGAATCGATACCAACGACCACGTCCGGCCGCTGCTCGAGCAGAAAGCGGACCAGAGATTTGCGCAGACGTAATAATTCAGGAAGGTGTGATAGCACCTCGGTGATTCCCATCACCGACAATTTTTCCATGGGGAACAGGCTAGTCAAACCAGCCTGTGTCATCTCCTCGCCACCCACACCAATAAAACGAGCGCCAGGATAACGATTTTCAAGGGCCTGCATGAGGCCTGCCCCTAAAATATCCCCGGAAGCTTCCCCGGCAATCAGCGCGACAAGCGGAGCATCCTTACGCTGTGTCATATCAGCGCGTGATGCCGCGCTCGGAAGACTTTAGAGAATCGATAAAAATCTGTAGCGCATCCGACGGCTCCATGGACTCTAATTCCAGCAACGCCTGCTCCAATGTCAGCCCCTGGCGGTAGACCAGCTTGTAAGCCTTGCGCAAGCTGCTAACCACATCTTTAGACCAACCACGACGACGCATACCCTCAAAGTTCATGCTGCGGGCGCCGGCAGGATTACCAGATACCATCACATAGGCAGGAATATCTTTGAGCACGAGAGAACAGCCCGACGTCATCGCGTAAGAACCAATCTTGCAGAACTGGTGCACCCCTGTCATGCCGCCCAAAATCACACCATTGCCGACATGGGCGTGGCCCGCTACAGACGCATTATTGGCAAAGATACAGTCATCGCCAATGATACAATCATGGGCCACGTGCACATAAGCCATCAAGAGATTACGGTCACCGATTTTAGTCAGAGAGTTATCCTGAATGGTACCCCGGTGAATGGTGACCGATTCACGAATAACGTTATCGTCTCCGATTTCCAGCCGGGTTGGCTCTCCCTTATATTTTTTATCTTGGCAGTCTTCGCCCACGGACGCGAACTGAAAAATATGGTTGTTACGACCAATAGTTGTGGGGCCGTTGATGACCACATGAGAGGCCACCACGGTGCCCGCTCCAATTTCCACATTGGGGCCAATCACGGAATACGGGCCCACCCGCACATCATCTGCAAGCTCCGCGGCCGGATCAATAAGGGCGGTCGGATGAATCATGGACTAGTCACTTTTATTTTGGTGGTGAAGGCAAGCAAGTATACGCCAGCTCCGCGCTGGCGTACGGTATGGACTAGACTTTCTGTTCAGCCACGAGCATTTCTGCACTGGCCACAGTTTTACCGTCTACCTGCGCTTCACAGGTGAATTTTATAATATTACGTTTAATCACCACATACTCGGCGAACAAATGCAGAGTATCTCCCGGCACTACCTGGCGCTTAAAGCGTGCCTTGTCGGTACCCACAAGTAGATAGATATAACCATCGGAGGGCTTTTTATTCTCCGTCACGAACCCCAAAATACCTGCAGCCTGCGCCATGGCTTCGATGATCAACACACCGGGCATGATAGGCTCTTCAGGAAAATGGCCATTAAAAAATGGCTCGTTGATCGTCACGTTTTTTAACGCTTCGATACGTTTTCCGGGCTCAATATTTAGCACCCGGTCAATTAACAGAAAGGGGTAACGATGGGGCAGATATTCCCTGACCTCTTTAATGTCCATCATCATGTGTTCCAAACAGGCAAGTACCGCAACATGCGGAAATTAGTCGCTTAAACGCTCGAGCTTGCGTACACGGCGGGCCAAATCATCCAGATTTCGGAAACGCGCCACATTCCTGCGATAGCGAGATTGGCTATCCACAGGCAGTGCAGAACCGTATGTACCCGGTTCTTTGATAGAGCTGGAGACCAAGGACATGGCCAGAATTTGCACCTTGTCACATACTTCGATGTGGCCAGCTATACCAGCGGCCCCACCTATCAGGCAGAAAGAACCTATTTTGGCTGAACCCGCAATACCCGCTTTCCCAGCGATAGCCGTGTGATCACCGATGACAACGTTATGGGCCACCTGGATCTGATTATCCAGAATCACACCGTCACCAATGATGGTATCTTCAATGGCACCACGATCAACTGTCGTGCCAGCACCGATTTCCACATCTGCACCGATGGTAACGCCACCGACTTGATGAAGTTTGGTCCAACCGGCGCCATTGAAGGCGAAGCCAAAACCATCACCACCGATTACGCAATTGGCGTGTATAGTAGTGCGTGGACCCAGTGTCACACCATGGTAAATTGTAACATTTGGCCAAATTCGACACTGATCACCGATATGAGAGCCGGCACCAACCACGCTGTTGGCCATGATTACGGCGCCCTCTCCCACTATCACACCCGCTTCCACCACCGCATTCGGGCCAATGGACGCAGAGGTGTGAATCTGTGCCGTCGCATCCACAACCGCAGCAGGATGCACACCCGGCTGCACTTGCGGTGCCACTTCAAAAAACGCACTGGCTTTGGCAAAAGACAAGTATGGGTCTTTAACAATCAATGCCGGCACCGGACAAAACTCCCGCTGGGACTCAGGAATTAGCACCGCACCCGCATTAGTCTGTTCCAAGAATGACCGATAACGAGGGTTGGCAAGAAAAGTCAGTTGGCTTGGCCCTGCGGACTGGATTGTTCCCAAACCGTCCACCACATGGTTGGCCTCACCGATCAACTCCGCATCCAGTTTTTTTGCTAACTCACCGAGAGTCAACATTATTTCATACTGTTCAGTTGCTTGCCCACCGCTTCAGTAATGTCTAAATCCGGCTTGGTGTACATCACAGCTTGGGCATTGAGCACTACATCCAGCTTTTCACGTTTAGCCACAGACTCTATGGCCTTTTTAAGCTTAGGCTGCATTTCTGACAGAATTTCGCGTTGTGCTTCGCTAGCACGCTTTTGCAGTTTGCGTTGCAGGCTTTGAATTTCGAGCATTTTCTGCTGACCCTGAGTCTTCAGCGTATCTTGTTCATCCGCGGACATGGTCATGGCTTCTTTTTGCAGTTTTTGTTGCAGCTTCCCCACATCGTTTTGCAAGCGATTGAGCTTTTGCTCGTCCCCAGACAGCTCATTCTCCAGTGAGGACATTCTCGTCTTCACATTATTTGACGATTGTAACGCAGCAATCGGGTCAAGAACCCCAACAGAAGCCTCAGCCATAGCCAGTGAGGGCAAAAACAGTGCCAATGCTACCAGTGTTTTTTTCACCATTATTAAACTCCTAAAAAGTCTGACCCAAAGAAAATTGGAATACTTCCGTGTCATCGCCAGGCTGGTCATCCAGCGCTTTCGCCAAGTTGAAGCTAAGCGGGCCAATAGCCGTCAACCACGTCAATCCGAGACCGACGGAACTCCGGATATCCTGCGATTCAAAATCTTCAAAAATATCGGCCCGCTCGGTTTCATATACGGTCCCAGCATCCACGAACAGGAAGGTCCTCACGCTTCGCGACTCCCCTGCGAAGGGCGTCGGGAAAATCAACTCCATGCTGGCTTCGGTAAGAAAGTTGCCGCCAATCGGATCCGGATTAGGGTCCGTGGTGCCACTTTTATAATAACTCAACGCCTCGGAACGAGGTCCCAGGGACCGAGACTCATAACCCCGCACCGAACCAATACCGCCGGAATAGTAGTTCTCGAAGAACGGCAACGCAATGTCGTCACCATAGCCATCACCGTAGGCCAAGTCGGCACGAGTGCGCAGGGTCCACCGCTGGGTAATGGGAAAATATTTCTGCCCGTTCCAATTAACCTTGTAAAAACTATAATCGGAAACCGGAGCCGCCACCTCAACACCAATGGTACTAGACCAGCCGCGATCAGGAAGAATACCTCGGTTCAGGGTGCTAGTTTGCAAGGACACGTTGGCTTTATATTCGTTGAACTCGTCGCCTTTCTCCATCAGGAATCGATCAATATCCACGGCGACATAATCGCCGGTGGTAATATTCGTTTTCTCGTAGGTAGCGCCAAAGTTCAAGCGTGAATACTCCGATATCGGATAACCGAATGTCACCGACCAGCCCAAACGGTCTGCCGCATAAGAAGCCACTGAGGTTTCATCAAAGTCAATCTTTGAGTAAAACATGCTAAAACCACGGCTTACCCCATCCAACGTATAGTACGGGTTGTAATGGGAAAAACTGTACGAATCGCGAATATCGGAACGACTCAACGCAAATGACACCCGGTTACCGCTGCCGCGCCAGTTATTTTGGGTTACGTTGGCGCCGAAGATAAACCCAGAGGCATCGGAGAAGCCCACATTGGCGCCAATAGAACCCGAAGGCTGCTCTTGTACGCTGTAATTCACATCAACCAGGTCATCGGAATTAGGCACCCGCGGAGTATCAGTTTCAACTACGCTGAAATAGCCCAAACGCTGCAAACGTTGGCGGGATAAGTCCACCAGAGAGGTGTTCGCCGGCGCCTGTTCGAACTGACGCAACTCACGGCGTAACACTTCATCGGAAGTTTTGGTATTACCACTGAAATTGATGCGGCGGACATAAACTTTACGGCCTGGGTCCACGTAAAACGTCACATCTACCGTGTGGTCTTTGTCATTGGCATTGTGCTCTCGGCCATTCACCTCAGCAAACGTGTAGCCTTCATTACCCAAGCGGCGCTTGATTAAATCGTTGGTATAGGTCACTAACTGTTGACTGAACACCTGCCCTTTCTTGACGATTAATAGCGGCTTCAGCTGGTTTTCATTCACCACTAAGTCGCCAGCCAACTTCACCTCGTTGACCGTGTATTGCTCACCTTCCGCCACGTTGACGGTAATGAAAACACTACGGCGATCAGGTGTCACCGACACCTGTGTCGATTCAATGGAGAAATTAATGTAACCACGGTCTAGATAATAGGAACGCAGACGCTCTAAATCGCCGCCCAACTTTTCCCGGGAGTATTTGTCATCGCCCTTGATGAAAGACCAGAATCCCGAGGAGTGCAGCTCGAAACTGTCAAGCAATACCTCATCATCAAACAACTCGTTGCCCACGATGTTGATATTACGAATACGTGCAGCTTTGCCTTCGTAAATTTCGATCTTCAAAGCTACACGGTTACGGGGCAACGCCACAAACTCGGTCTTGATATCCGCGCCGTAACGGCCCTGACTGACATACTGGCGTTCCAGTTCGCCGGCAATGGCCTCCAGGGTAGAGCGCTGGAACACTTCACCTTCCGCCAAACCGGCTTCGGTCAATCCCTTGCGCAGATTCTCTTCGTCAATGGATTTGTTACCGGATAGTTCGATACGCGCAATACTCGGGCGTTCGGCAACAATTACCACGAGATCATCACCATCGCGACCCAGTTGTACATCTTCAAAATTGCCAGAGGCAAACAGACGTTGCACCGCGTCAACAACCTGATCACGAGTCACAGTGTCGCCAGCCTGAATCGGCAACGAAGCATAGACCCGTTCCACGGGCAAGCGCTGGAGGCCTTCCACCCGTATGTCATGAACCTTGAACGGTAGTTGTGTGTCCCCATTTAGCAGTGGAGCTGCCAACAGGCAAAAAACCACTAGCGAGCCTTTCAGGAGGCGGCTTAGAATGTCCCCAAATTTCATGAAAACTGCTTCACCAAGTCGTTGTAAATGGCCAATAACATGAAGCTGACCACGAGCGTCAGCCCAGCACCTTGTGCGGCCATCAAGAACCGCTCCGGTAAACTGCGACCGCGAATCATTTCAATGATTCCAAAGAAAATCCAGCCGCCATCAAGCATTGGTACAGGAAGAAGGTTAATTACCCCCAGCGTAATACTGAGGTAAGCCAGCAAAGCCAAGAAACTGGCTAGGCCCATAGAGGCACTTTCACCGGCCACTTGGGCGATGGTAATAGGCCCACCCAAATTATCCAGAGAGAGTTTACCGGTAATCAGCTTTACCAAGCTGGCGCCCACCACTTGGACCTGCTCGACAAAACGCCCACCGGCAGCCCCGACGGCACTGAACACACCGAACTCTTGTTGATAAACACCGCCCAGGCCGACACCAATGCGGCCAAAGGTCTCACCATTTTCGGTCAGCGTGGCCGGGACAATTTGAAGCGTCTCCTTACGGGTTCCTCTCAGCAGCTCCACCGTCAGGAGTTCTCCTGGTGCTGCCATGATACTTTCCTGCCACTGGTTCCAGCTGAAAACGGGCTCACCATTCAACGTCAACACCTGATCGCCGCCAGTCAGCCCCGCCTGCTGCGCCGGGCTGTCGGCCTGAACATCGCCAATCACCACCGCCTGGTTCAGCCCCAAGGCCTCCAGCGGCGGCATGTCCAGATCCGCAGACCATGGCGAAGTATCCAGCTCACGGATCGCGGACCCACCACCCGCTTGCTGCACCGTGATCGACAAGGTATCCGGCTCACCCAAATGCAGAATCAATTCGTTATAAAACGCCCGCCAGCCTTCAAGTTCAGTGTCACCCACCGCCACGATGCGATCACCGGGTAAAAAACCCGCCTGCTCGGCCACGGAATCTGGGGTTACTGGGCCGACAACAGCCTCCAACCCGCGCTGGCCATAGCCAAACATCAACACCCAGTAAATAAATATGGCGAGAATAAAGTTAAACACCGGCCCGGCAGCGTAGGTAATCACCCGCTGCCAAGCGGGTTTACCAGAAAACTCGCCAGGCGCTCCCTGTGCCGTTTCATCTTCGCGCACATCCAGCGGCTTCACATAGCCGCCAAGAGGAATCGCGCTGATCACCCACTCAGTGCCTTTTTGATCGGTGAAACGCAGAATTTTCGGGCCAAATCCCACAGAAAAGGTCAGAACACGAACACCGAAAGCGCGCATGGCAAGAAAGTGGCCCCACTCGTGGAAGGCCACAATGATCACGATGGTGACGACGAATGCCAATAACGTCAGCATCCACGCTCCTTAATCCAGTGACAGGCAAGCTGTCGCGCCTGGCGGTCAATTTCCATAACCGCATCCACATCACAGCAGGCTGGCGCATCCTGTTTATCAAGAGTTCGCGCTACCACATCCGCAATGCCCATAAAATCGAGCCGGCCGTCAAGAAAAGCCGCAACCGCTTCTTCATTCGCTGCGTTTAACACCGCCGTGGCCGTTCCACCTGCGGCCATGGCATCACGGGCCAAGCCCAAGCATGGAAACCTCTCAAGATCCGGCAATTCAAAATTCAGCCCGATCAGCGTTGAAAAGTCCAACCGCTGGGCACCGGACTCCACTCGCTCGGGCCAAGACAAGCCACAGGCAATGGGAGTACGCATATCAGGTGTCCCCATCTGGGCCAATACCGAGCCATCCCGGTAAGCGACCATAGAGTGGATCACACTCTGTGGATGCACCACCACATCCACCATGGCAGGGGGAACATCAAACAGCCAGCAAGCCTCAATAAACTCCAGCCCCTTATTCATCAGCGTGGCGGAGTCCACCGAAATCTTGGGGCCCATATCCCAGTTGGGGTGTTTTATTGCCTGCTCCGGCGTAACCGCTTTCAACTGCTCAGCGCTGAACTCGCGGAACGGGCCACCTGATGCCGTCAACAATAAACGTTCAACTCCTGCATTTACCCCTTCCGTGGGCAGACACTGGAAAATCGCGTTGTGTTCGGAATCCAGTGGCAACAATGTTGCACCATAGCGCTTCACTGCATCCATAAACAGGGAACCGGTGACCACCAGAGCTTCTTTGTTGGCCAGCAGCACTCGTTTCCCTGCCTCCACAGCCGCCAAAGTGGGACGCACACCCGCGGCACCCACAATACCCGCCACCACGGTATCAACATCCGGATGAGCCGCCAGCTCAGCCAAGGCCTCTGGGCCTGATAAAACCTCTACTTGTGACCCAAGGCCAGCAAGATGGTTCCGAAGGGACGTTGCCGAGGTGGCATCAGCCATGGCTGCATAGCGAGGCTGCACCGTTTCGCAAAGCCGTGCCATAGCCTGCCATTGCGTGCCCGCGGTAACCGCAAAAACCTCATAACGCTCCGGGTGGCGAACCAGCACATCCAGAGTTTGTTGCCCAATACTTCCCGTGGCGCCCAGCAAGGTGAGGCGCTGTCTGCCAGTAGCAACGGCCGAAATGGAAGGTTTCTCAGAGGGTGTCACAAACTCCCTCCAGGCAGGGCGAACCAGTTAAACCCAGCCAAAGCAATTGGCATGGCTGCAGTGACACTGTCAATGCGGTCGAGCATGCCGCCATGACCTGGAAGAATGGTGCCGCTATCTTTGAAACCACGCTCACGCTTGACCATGCTTTCAAACAGATCACCTAGTGCAGAGGCCAATACCGTAAATAGGGCAACCAGCATCAAAGACCACAATTGTGCCTCCAGCAGGCCAGCAGCGTAGACACCCGCCACCACCGCCAGGGCCAGAGCAACCCCGCCCAGCAAACCTTCAATGGTCTTGCCTGGGCTTACCAGCGGTGCCAGTTTATGTTTTCCAAACGCTCGGCCAGCAAAATAGGCCCCGGTGTCCGCCGCCCACACCCATAATAGGATGAACATTAAAGCCCAGGGCCCAACTAACCCAAGGGCCCCGTTACTTTGCAACTGTACAATGGCCCCCCATGAGGGCACCAGCAGCAGCAAGCCAACCAACGCCATAAGCATCGGTCGGTACCAAACACGAGCATTACCGGGATACCCCAGCACCAGCACCAGCGCCAGCAACCACCAAACCGGAATTGCATTGAGTAACCATGCTGGCTGAAAATATTCAGCGGCCACCATTACCAAGGTCAATATTGCAACCCATACAAGACGCATCGCCATGCTGACGTTGCCCATCATGGCTGACCACTCCCAGCCCGCCAGAACAAAAAAAACGCCAGCCACAATGGCAAACATCTGACGGTCTAATCCAAATACTGCGCCCAACACAATCGGCAACAGCACCAGCGCGGTAATCACGCGCAGTTTTAGCATTATTGTTCTCCATTCAAGCTGGCCACTTCTTCACCAGAACGACCAAAACGCCGTTGGCGACCAGCATAATCCTGTAGCGCTGCATCAAAGGCATCAGCATCAAAATCAGGCCATAGCAACGGCGAAAAAAACAGCTCGCTGTAGGCCAATTGCCATAACAAAAAGTTACTTATTCTTTGGTCGCCACCGGTGCGAATGAGCAAATCCGGGGGTGGCAGGTCGGCCATGGACAGATAGGGTGCCATCGCCCCGGCATCTATCTGGTCTACCTCCATCTCACCTTCTGCCACTTTTGCAGCCAACTGGCGGGCCGCATGGGCAATGTCCCACTGCCCGCCGTAATTCACAGCAATAACCACCGTCATCCTGGTGTTATTGCCGGTCAGGACTTCCGCTTGTGTCATGCCATCCTGAAGACCTTGCGAAAACGCACCGCGATCGCCAATAAAGCGAATACGAACCTCGTGACTGTGAAGCTCTTCAACACGGCCAGCCAGCGCCTTCAAGAACAGCGCCATCAGGTGGTCCACTTCCGCCTGCGGTCGACGCCAGTTTTCCGAGCTAAAAGCAAACAGTGTTAGTGCCTCGAGACCGCGCTGCGCTGCCTGACGAATAATCGCCTGAACCGTAGCTTCTCCCGCTCGATGCCCCTCCTCACCCGGAACACCATGCTTGCGTGCCCAGCGGTTATTGCCGTCCATGATGATGGCTACATGACGGGGCACAACACCTTGATAGGAATCGATATCTGGGGCACTGGAATGAGGCTGATTGTCGGCCATACTGCATCCGCCAAGAATAGAAACGGGCTGACCTGCAGCCCGAGATGTCTTTCGATCACCGCTCGCGCGAAGCGATCAAACGGTCATCAATTCTTCTTCTTTCTCTTTCAGAACACCTTCCACTTCCGCCACCATTTTGTCGGTGAGCTGCTGAATTTGCTCTTCCCCACGGCGCTGCTCGTCTTCGGAAATTTCTTTTTCCTTAAGCAATTCTTTCAAATCGCTATTAGCATCACGACGAATATTACGAATGGACACACGTGCCTGCTCCGCTTCCGCACGCACCACCTTGACTAGGTCACGGCGGGTTTCCTCAGTCAACGGCGGCAATGGCAAACGAATAAGAGTGCCCGAGGTGGACGGATTAAGGCCCAGATCAGACATTAAAATGGCACGCTCAATTTGTGGAATCAGGGACTTATCAAACGGCGAAATAGTCAGCGTTCTCCCTTCTTCCACCGAGATATTCCCCATCTGATTCAGGGGCGTCTCGGCACCGTAGTACTCAATGGTAATATTGTCCAGCAAGCTAGGATGGGCACGACCTGTACGCACACGTTTCATGGCTGTATCCAGCGCTTCAAGACTCTTTTTCATGCGGCTTTGCGCATCACTGCGAATATCGTCAATCACCGTTTTTCCTCGCTTCTATTCAGCGTATCAGCTGCACTTATTGTGCGGCCTCTACCAGAGTGCCTTCCTTACCGCCCAGCATCAGATTAAGCAAGGCACCCTTCTTGTTCATATCAAAAACACGCAGTGGCATGGAATGATCCCGGCACAAACAAATAGCCGTCAGATCCATCACGCCCAGCTTTTTTTCCAACACTTCATCATAGGTCAACGCGTCATATTTAACCGCATCCAGGTTCTTCACCGGATCGTCATTATAAACGCCATCCACCTTGGTGGCCTTTAGCACTACATCAGCACTGATCTCGATTCCACGCAGACACGCGGCAGAGTCTGTAGTAAAGAACGGGTTGCCTGTTCCTGCGCAAAAAATCACCACCTCTCCGTTTTTTAGGTGACGATTAGCATTGCGATGATCATAGTGCTCAACCACCCCACTCATGGGGATCGCAGACATGAGACGCGTACGGATATTAGAACGTTCCAGCGCATCACGCAGAGCCAGGCCATTCATCACTGTTGCCAGCATACCCATATGGTCGCCGGCTACCCGGTCCAAGCCTGCGCTTTGCAGAGCCGCACCCCGAAACAGATTACCACCACCAACGACCAGCCCAACCTGAACACCAATCCCAACCAACTGACCAATTTCCAAGGAAATCGCATCCAGAACCTTCGGATCAATGCCAAAGCCCTCTTCACCCGCCAGTGCTTCCCCGCTCAGCTTGAGCAGGATTCGGTTATAGCGCGGTGAGCGCTCCTTGTTCGTCGGCATCTCTTTCTCTCCACCACTCATACGAAACCGCCACCCATGAAAACCTGCCATCCTCATCACTTACACCGGCTCAAACCGGCCTTCCACTTCATTCAAACGCACGAGCCTATGCTGCATAGCACAGTACCGCCCCGCACGATGGTTGCAAGTGCTTTTCTATTTTCACCGTTTAACAGGCGAAAAAAACGCCCTGCTGATCAAACCAGCAAGGCGCCTTTACACATCGAGTTCCGCCAATCAGCCTTAGCCCTTGGCCGCAGCTTCTACTTCAGCAGCGAAATCGACTTCTTCTTTTTCGATACCTTCACCCACAACCAGTCGCTCAAAAGAGGCAACCTCGGCGCCAGCCGCTTTAACCAGCGCACCAACAGTGGTGTTCGGATCTTTCACAAACGGTTGATCCAACAAGCTCACTTCCTTCAGGAACTTGTTGATACGGCCGCCGAGCATTTTTTCAACGATCTCAGCAGGCTTGCCTTCCATATCGGGCTGAGCACGGATGATTTCTTTCTCTTTTTCCAGCACATCAGCAGGAACCTGATCGCCACTAACAACCATCGGGTTAACGGCAGCCACATGCATAGCTACATCTTTACCCAACTCGGCATCGCCACCTTTCAGGGCGATCAGAACGCCGATACGGCCACCGTGAACGTAAGCGCCAATAGCGCCTTCCGCTTCTAGCTTGGCAGCACGACGGATCTGGATGTTTTCACCGATTTTCTGAACCAGCGCTTGGCGTGCTTCTTCAACAGTGGAGCCGTCTTCCAGCTTCAACTCACCAATTTTAGCAACGTCAGTTTCACCAGCGCTCAAAGCAGCAGCCGCTACCTTGTCGCAAAAACCCAGGAAGTTGTCGTCACGGGCAACGAAATCAGTTTCAGAGTTGATCTCTACCATAACGGCTACGGTGTTCGCGTCGTTGGTAGCAACTACAACACCGCCTTCGGCGGCGGTGCGGCCTGCTTTCTTCGCCGCTTTGGCCTGGCCGGATTTACGCATATCGTCGATGGCTTTTTCGATGTCGCCATCTGCCTCTACCAGCGCCTTCTTGCATTCCATCATGCCAAGACCAGTACGCTCGCGAAGCTCTTTAACCATTGCAGCAGTTACAGCAGCCATGATTATCCTCTTAAAATTAGGTATGTTTCGGTAAAGCAGGCGAGCCCGAGGCCCGCCTACCATAGATTAACCTTCGGCTTTTTCGCCTGCGGCTTCATCTGCTACCTCGACGAATTCGCTCTCGCCGCCGGTCTGATTCTGGGCATACTGCTTGCCTTCCAGAATCACGTCAGCTGCTGCTTTCACATACAGCTGAATGGCGCGGATTGCGTCGTCGTTACCAGGAATAACGTAATCCACGCCATCCGGGTTGGAGTTGGTATCAACCACTGCAACAACTGGGATACCCAGCTTGCGAGCTTCCTGCAATGCGATGTCTTCATGATCAACGTCAATCACGAAAAGTGCGTCAGGCAGGCCGCCCATATCCTTGATACCACCGATGGAACGCTCGAGCTTATCCATCTCGCGCTTACGCATCAGGGCTTCTTTCTTAGTCAGTTTGTCAAAAGTGCCATCCTGGAACTGGGCTTCCAGCTCACGATAACGCTTAATGGACTGACGAATAGTTTTCCAGTTGGTGAGCATGCCGCCCAACCAACGGTGATCCACATAGGGCATGCCGCAACGCTGAGCTTCTTCGCTCACCGCTTTCTGCGCCGCACGCTTGGTACCAACAAACAAAATCTTGTTGTTGCTGGCAGCCAGCTTGTTCAGGAACGCCATGGCGTCATTGAACAGGGGCAGAGTTTGCTCCAGGTTAATGATGTGGATCTTGTTACGAGCGCCGAAGATGTAAGTATTCATCTTCGGGTTCCAGTAACGGGTTTGGTGACCGAAGTGCACGCCCGCTTTGAGCATATCGCGCATAGTTACGCTAGACATTGTTAGTACTCCACTTTGGGTTAGGCCTCCACGCCCCCGCATAAACCCAACCAAATCGGCCTAACTTACAGACCAGAAGGCACCCAGGGCTATGTGACGGGGCATGTGTGATTTCCTTCCCCACTCATCGGCGGTTACAATGCAACACCGTCGCCTATTGGCCGACGCAGAGCGGGAAAGCGCGCGCTTTATACCACAGCCGCCCCTCACAGGCAATGCAAAGGTGTGTGCCCGGCCTAAATCATCTTGCCCAAGCCCCGCCCAACTCACTGAAACAGCAGGAGTTTTCCAAAACCTCATGAATGTCGTCATAAAAACCCCCGAACAAATCAGCAAAATGCGCGAAGCGGGCAAGCTAGCCGCTGAAGTCTTGGAAATGATCGCAGAGCACGTTAAACCGGGGATCACCACCGAGGAATTGGACCGCCTCTGCCACGACCATATCGTCAACAAGCAACAGGCTATTCCCGCCTGCCTAGGCTACGGTGGCGCGCCCGGCCGCATGCCATTCCCTAAGTCCGTCTGCACATCCGTGAATCACGTGGTCTGTCACGGCATTCCCAGTGATCGCAAAGCTCTTAAAACCGGGGATATAGTGAACATTGATGTCACTGTCATTAAAGATGGCTGGCATGGTGACACCTCCAAGATGTTTTATGTGGGTGAGCCCTCCGTACTTGCCCGCCGACTGGTGGAAACCACCCGGGAATGCATGATGGCGGGCATTCGTATGGTCAAGCCGGGCGTACGGCTGGGCGACATCGGTCACCGGATCCAGAAAATGGCCGAAGGCGAACGTTTCTCCGTGGTGCGAGAGTACTGTGGTCACGGCATTGGTGAAGGTTTCCATGAAGAGCCCCAGGTGGTTCACTACGGCAAGCCTGGCACGGGTCTTGAATTGCAAGAAGGCATGGTGTTCACCATCGAACCCATGATCAACGCCGGCAAAGCCGCCAATAAACTGCTGCCAGACGCCTGGACCGTGGTCACCAAAGACCGCAAGCTTTCCGCGCAATGGGAGCACACCATCGCGGTCACCGCCGATGGCTACGAAGTGCTCACCGCTCGCAGCGAAGAAACGGATCTCTATTAAGTGTCACTGCTACCCGCAATATCCCAAGACGCCCTGCTTGATGCCTTGCAGGAAAGCGCCCAGCCGGGGCAATACGCCCGCCAGTTCCTGGCCCAGGGCCAGGAACGGCTGAACCAAGCCTTCGAGACCACCGATATCACCGAGCTGGTACATGCCCGAGCAGGCATGGTGGATCAGGTGATGATCGCCGCCTGGTCCCTGTTTGGCCTGGCCAACCGTGACGACGTGGCGCTGGTTGCAGTAGGCGGCTATGGCAGGGGGGAACTACATCCCTGCTCTGATGTGGACCTACTGGTGCTGCTATCCAATGCGCCGGAACAAGCCCTGCGCGACAGCCTTGAACGTTTTGTGGCATTTCTGTGGGATATGGGCCTGGAAATCGGCCATGCAGTTCGCACCTTGGACGAATGCGTGGACCTTGCCCGAGATGACATCACCGTTGCCACCAACATCATGGAAGCACGCACCCTCGCCGGCAACGATATCCTGCGTGAGCAACTTGAAGACCGTACCGGCCCAGAACATATGTGGGATTCTGCTGCCTTCTTTGCCGCAAAATGGCAGGAGCAAACCACTCGCCACAAGCGTTTTAATGACACCGAGTACAACCTTGAACCGGATCTGAAAAACGCCCCCGGTGGTCTACGTGACGTGCAAATGATTGCCTGGGTCGCCAAGCGGCACTTCAACACCGACAGCCTTGAGGCCTTGGTTAGCAACGGTTTCCTTACCCCTGAAGAGTACGGGGTGCTGCGCAAGTGCCTGGACTACCTTTGGGAAGTGCGCTGGCAACTTCATGTACAAACCGAGCGCAATGAAAACCGTCTGCTGTTCGATCACCAGCGTCAGCTTGCTGACCGGCTGGGTCACGAAAATTCCAGCGCCAACCTGGCGGTGGAACATTTCATGAAAGACTTCTACCGGGTCGCTTTGGCTTTATCCGTTCTCAACGAAATGCTACTACAGCTTTTTGACGAAGTGATTCTGCGCAGTGATACTCAAGAGCAAGTTCGGCCCCTCAACCGCCGATTCCAAGTACGTAACGATTATCTGGAAATCAGCAACCCGGATGTCTTTGAGCAACACCCCAGCGCCTTGCTGGAAGCATTTGTTCTAATGGCCCAAAACCCGGATCTGAAGGGTATTCGTGCGTCCACAGTACGTGCGTTAATCTACCACCGCCGCCAGATCAACGATGCCTTCCGCAACGACCCGACTAACACCAACCTGTTTATGCAACTGCTGCGCAGCCCCCATGCCCTTTTCTCACAACTGCGGCGCATGAAGCGCTACGGAATTTTGGGCAAATACCTGCCGGAATTCGGCAACATCATCGGCATGATGCAGTACGATCTTTTCCATATTTACACAGTGGATGCCCACACCCTGCTGGTGATCAAAAACATGCGTCGGTTGCGCTACGAAGACCTGCGCGAAGAGTTCCCCTTGGCCAGCGAAGTGTTTTATCGTTTACCCAAACCAGAACTGTTGTACGCTTCTGGCCTCTACCATGATATTGCCAAAGGGCGTGGTGGCGACCATTCCGAACTCGGCGCGGATGACGCCATCGCCTTCTGTCAGCGCCACGGCCTGACCGCATGGGACGGCAAGCTCGTAGCATGGCTGGTGCGTAATCACCTGACCATGAGTGTGACCGCCCAGCGCAAAGATATATCGGATCCCGACGTAGTCTACGATTTCGCCCGAAAGGTGGGTGACTTGGTCCACCTAGATTACCTCTATGTGCTTACCGTAGCCGATATTAACGCCACCAACCCCACGCTCTGGAACTCATGGCGTGCCTCGCTGCTGCGCCAGCTATATACCGAAACTAAGCGCGCTCTGCGTCGCGGCCTGAATAACCCGGTGGAAAAACAAGACTGGATTGACGAAACCCGCGACGCCGCCCTTCGACTTCTCACGGACCGAGATCACGATGGCCCCGAGATCGAAACGTTATGGGCCAACATCGGTGACGAATACTTCCTGCGTGAAACCCCACGGGATATTGCCTGGCATACCGAGGCCTTACTGGACCGAGAAGACCCAGAAGATCCGTTGGTATTGATCCGTGAATCCAGTCAAAGTGTACTGGCTGGGGGATCACAGATCTTCATTTACACTCCGGACACCCGCAACCTGTTCAGCGCCACCGTGAACGCCATAGATAGCCTAGGCCTAACCATTATGGACGCGCGCATTATTACCAGCGTGGATGGCTTCAGCTTAGATACCTATATCGTGTTGGATGAACAGGGTACCCCCATTGGCGAGGACTGGGCACGCATCGAACAGATCCGCAAAACGCTCACCGAAACATTGAAGTACCCGGATCGTTATGCGTCCACCGTTAGCCGCCGCATGCCCCGGCGCAATAAGCACTTTGATGTACCCACCCAAGTAGTGATCAGCAACGACATCGTCAATGATCGTACCGCCGTGGACATCCAGACTTTAGACCGCCCCGGGCTGCTAGCTCACATCGGGCGCATCTTCATGCGCTTTGAGATCCTGGTACAAAATGCCCGCATTGCCACCTTGGGCGAACGCGCCGAAGACGTCTTCTTCATTACCGATCTTGATGGTGAACCGGTCTCCGACCCGACACTCTGTCAAGAACTGCAACAGACCCTCAAACAAGAACTCGACGCTAAGAACAACGGGAACACCTGACCCTATGAATCCAGACCTGGAACGGTTGCACCCCTATCCGTTTGAAAAACTAAAAGCCTTATTCAGCGACTTGCCCGCATCAGATAAGTCACCCATTGCTTTATCTATCGGGGAACCCAAACACCCGTCACCGGATTTCGTGCAACAGGTACTAAGAGATAGCACCGCGCGGTTATCCAACTACCCGACCACCGCTGGCTTACCGCAATTAAGTGAAGCTATCGGCGAATGGCTGAAACGCCGTTTCCACCTACAAAGTATTAACCCCAGCAGCCAGGTATTGCCTGTCAACGGCACCCGTGAAGCGCTCTTTTCTTTCACTCAAGCCGTAGTCGATCGCCAACGCCAGCCGTTGGTGCTGATGCCCAACCCTTTTTATCAAATCTACGAAGGGGCTACGCTTCTCGCCGGTGGAGAACCCATGTACCTGCCGTGCACAGATGCCACAGGCTTGCAGCCCAATTTCGATGCTGTCAGTGAAGACACCTGGATGCGTACCCAGCTGCTGTTCATCTGCACCCCGGGCAATCCCACCGGAGCCACACTCAGTAAAGCCCAACTCAAAGCCCTGATACAGCTGGCAGATAAATACGATTTTGTTATTGCGTCAGACGAGTGCTACTCCGAAATCTATCGGGATACGCCTCCGGTTGGACTACTGGAAGCTTGTGCAGAACTGGGTCGCCATGATTATCGCCGCTGCGTGGTCTTTCATTCCCTATCGAAACGGTCAAATCTGCCAGGCCTACGCTCAGGCTTTGTCGCTGGTGACAACGAAGTGCTTAAGCAGTTTCTGCGTTACCGCACCTACCACGGCTGTGCCATGCCCATTCAGCATCAGCTAGCCAGCATTGCCGCCTGGAACGATGAGGAACATGTAGAAATCAACCGTGCTCTGTACCGGGAAAAGTTTGATGCAGTACTGGACATTCTTGGCGACCCCCTTAAGGTATCCGCCCCGGAAGCCGGATTCTATTTATGGCCTCAAACGCCCATCAGTGACGAAGAGTTCGCCCAACGCTTGCAGGCTGAATACAACGTCACCGTGCTTCCCGGTCGCTATTTATCACGCACTATTGATGGCAACAACCCAGGGCAGAACCGGATTCGCATGGCGCTGGTAGCACCGCTGGAAGAGTGTATTGAAGGCGCCAAACGCATCAAGGCACTGCTCGATACGTTGTGAGCGCCAAGTCACTCGCTTCGAGCTAAACACGAGTAAGGCTGAATGATCTGCTACGCATTACCCGCGCACAAAGAATTCCGTAGGTCGCGGCGACAATGCTGAAATTCACAGCGATGTATCTCGCATTGAAGCTTGGCGCTTGTTGCTAGAGCAAGGATTGAACATGGAACTGACCATCTTCGGTATCAAGAACTGCGATACCATGAAAAAAGCCATGACATGGCTAGACAATAACGGCATCAGCTACCACTTTCACGACTACAAGAAAGAAGGCGTGCCCGAGCAACGACTGCGCCAATGGCTGGAAGCCCTGAGTTGGGAAATAGTCATCAATAAACGCGGCACTACCTGGCGCAAACTGGACACTGCAACCAAGGAATCCATGACTACGGAAAAAGCCATCACCGTGGCGATGGATAACCCATCCATAATCAAGCGCCCTATTCTTCAAAGCGACACCATTATCACAGCCGGTTTCAACGCCGACGAGTGGACAGACATATTGAAATAATGCCGGCTGCCCAACGCTTGATGCTCAACAGCGACTTTCGGCATCATGCATTTGGCAGCCAGCTCGACGTCAGGAGACAACAATGAGTAACTATTTCGCCATCGCACTGGGCTGCGGTACCAAAAACCGTAAAGACAACTGGCTTGAAGTTTTTTATCCCGACCCGAGCCTTAACCCGGACAACAAGCTGATTGACGTAATCCGTGAAGAACTAGACTACCAGGGCGGTAACGCGGCTCTGGAACTCACCCATCGCCAAGTTCAGCACATTGCCCGCGAATGGCGTGAAGCCGGCTTTGAACATGAAGCCAGCTATGCAGTGGCATTTCAAGAATCCGATCGCCCGGTGGTACTCACTGTATTGGAAACGGACGCCGAGCCAGCGACCACTCCAGAAGCCTACCTCAAGCTTCACTTGATCTCACACCGATTAGCAAAACCCCATGGTGTTAACTTGTCCGGCATATTCCCGCTACTACCCAACGTGGCCTGGACCAACGAAGGGGCCGTGGATCTGGAAGAACTCCCTGAGCGTCAACTTTTGGCCCGCCTAAACGGCAAAGTGCTGGAAGTAAATAGCGTGGACAAGTTCCCGAAAATGACCGATTACGTGGTGCCTGCCGGTGTCCGTATCGCCGATACCTCCCGGGTTCGCTTGGGCGCCTATGTGGGCGAAGGCACCACCATCATGCACGAAGGCTTCATTAACTTTAACGCGGGTACTGAAGGCCCCGGCATGATCGAAGGCCGCATCTCCGCTGGCGTCTTTGTAGGTAAAGGCTCCGACATCGGCGGTGGCGCCTCCACCATGGGCACCCTGTCTGGCGGTGGCAACATCATCATCTCTTTAGGCGAAGGCTGTCTGCTGGGCGCCAATGCGGGTACCGGCATCCCCTTGGGTGATCGTTGTACCATTGAAGCAGGCTTGTACATCACCTCCGGCTCCAAGGTGCAACTGCTGGACGACAAGGGCGAGATCGTTAACACAGTCAAAGCACGTGATTTGGCTGGCCAGTCCGACCTGCTGTTTCGCCGCAACACCACCAACGGTGCCGTGCAATGTCTCACCAACAAAAGCGCCATCGCCCTGAACGAAGAGCTGCATAAGCACAACTAAAAAAGCGACCAGCTGCAAGCTTCAAACTACACATAGGCTTTCCCCCTGTTTGCTAGTCTGTCGCTTGCAGCTTTAGGCTTGGAGCTGATTTCATGTCTCGTACCCTCGACTACACTAAAGAACTCATCCGCCGCGCGTCCGTGACACCGGAGGATCAAGGCTGTCAGGCCTGGATAATTGAAAAGCTGGAAGTGCTGGGCTTTAAATGTGAAACCCTGTGGTTCGAGGAAGTGCGCAACCTGTGGGCCCGTCGCGGAACCCAAGGGCCTGTATTTGCCTTTGCCGGTCATACCGATGTGGTGCCCACCGGCGACGTGACGGCGTGGAAATACGATCCGTTCACACCCACCGAAGAAGGTGACTTACTGTACGGACGAGGGGCTGCCGATATGAAAGGCTCCATCGCCGCCATGATAGTGGCCATGGAGGACTTTATCGCCGCTCATCCGGACCATAATGGTAGCCTGGCTTTCCTAATCACCGCTGATGAAGAAGGCCCCTCCGTTAACGGCACCGTCAAGGTGGTAGAACACTTGCAAGCTCGCCAAGAGCATATTGATTATTGCCTGGTAGGCGAACCATCTTCCACCAACACCGTAGGGGATGTGATCAAAAACGGTCGCCGTGGTTCGCTGGGCGCAAAGCTCACCGTAAAAGGCATTCAAGGGCACGTGGCCTATCCACATCTGGCCCGCAACCCGATTCACGATGTGGCGCCAGCGCTTGCAGAATTGTCTGCTACCGAATGGGATCAAGGGAACGATTTCTTTCCCGCTACCAGTTTTCAAATTTCCAACATTAACGGCGGCACCGGCGCCACCAATGTAATTCCAGGCACCTGCGAGATCATTTTTAATTTTCGTTTTTCCACCGAACTCACCGATGCCATTCTTCGCGAACGGGTCGAAGCAATTCTCGACAAGCACGGCCTGGACTATGATCTGCAATGGACCCTTTCCGGCCAACCGTTCCTGACAGATCGAGGAGCTCTGGTGGACGCCGCCGTTGGTGCGATTCGCGATGTCACCGAGTTGGACACTGAACTGTCCACCGCCGGCGGCACCAGCGATGGTCGTTTTATCGCCCCCACCGGCACCCAGGTGGTGGAGCTAGGCCCCACCAACGCCACCATTCACAAGGTGGACGAACACACAAGCATCAGCGAACTGGACACCCTAACGCAGATCTATCAGCGTTTGCTCCAACACTTGATGACCACTGGCTAAAACCTGCCCCATAATGATGCGCGACCTGCGTGATAGAGCCGGCTGACATTAATCAGGCTCTATCACGCAGGCGCAGCATCAGGCTACAAATTCAGGCAAACTGCTCCTACTATAAAAACGCTATCACGGATCGGGAGGCACCATGTGGCTGCATGAAATCCCAGTGGGCGGCATGCTGTTCAGCCCTATGGTATTGCTGGTGCTGCTGTCACTGGCTCTTACCTTCATGTCCTACTTGTTACTTCGACAACTAGGCTGGCACCGCCAGGTCTGGAAAGGCGCTTGGTTCTACCTTTCCCTTTTTGTCTGTTTCGTTGCCCTTTCCCTGCGACTATTGAGCTGACTGAGATAAGGTCCTTCATGCAACAAACACTTCGAATGCTACTTACCGTGGTTCTGGTCATTCTGGCCCTGATCGCCGGGCACTGGGTGTGGAATTACTACCTCTATGCACCCTGGACCCGAGACGGCAAAGTACGTGCAGAGATCATCACACTCTCCCCTGATGTGTCTGGCTGGGTGCGCGAACTCAATATTGAAGATAACCAGAGAGTGAGTCGAGGCGACCCATTGTTTCGTATCGACGACACCCGCTACCAGGCCGCACTTGCCAAAGCTCGAGCCCAGCTGCTTTATCAGCAAAAAGCCCTGCAGCTCGCGCAACATCATTATCAACGTCGCAAGGATTTGCATCGCAGTAATAACAACAGCATTAGCAAAGAGGCGTTAGAAAGCGCACGCATACAGGCAGAGCTCGCCAAAGCTAACGTGGCACTGGCCCAAGCCGAACTGGACAGCGCTAGCATCAATCTCGAACGCACCCGCATTCATGCCCCCGCCGACGGCACCATCGTTAACCTGTCGCTTCAACAGGGCAATTTTGTCAACCAAGGCAGCCCGGTGCTCTCCCTGGTTAAAGCTGACAGTTTCTATGTCACCGGCTATTTTGAAGAAACCAAATTACCGTTGGTCCACGTGGGCCAGGACGCCTCAGTGATTCTCATGAATGGTTCCCGTGCCCTGCAGGGGAAAGTGACCAGCGTGGGCCAAGCCATCGCCAACGCCAACACCCAAACCGACCGCCAACTACTCCCCCAAGTACAACAAACCTTTAACTGGGTGCGGCTGGCGCAACGTATCCCGGTGCACATCAAACTGGCATCCGTGCCCAAAGATATCCTGCTCGCCGCCGGCATGACCGCCACTGTGCGTCTGTATGACGAAGAGCCAGAGTGACGTTTTCGTGATGACCTTGCCTCCTCGTCTTGCCGTCATCCTGACACCGCAGCGCCACTCCGTGCTTTTTGCGCTCAAGGGTATTATTGCCATGGGGCTGGCCCTTTATCTGGCCATGCTCATGCAACTTGAGCGCCCCTACTGGGCACTTATTTCTGCGGTATTCTTGCAGGTCCGCCCGGAAACCGGGCTAGTGATTGAAAAAGGGCTGTGCCAGATTGGCGGTACCTTGGTGGGCGGGGCCATGGGCCTGCTGATTCTCGCCACCCTACTGCCTTACCCCTTTATTGCACTATTGGCGCTGACTCTGTGGATCGGCCTCAATGCAGCCGCCTCAGCCTGGGTACGGCAAGCCAATTTTATTTATGGTTTTGCCATGGCGGGGATCACCGCCACCCTGATTGTGGTGATTTCCATCGCCAACCCGACCAGCACCTCTAGCGTAAGCATTTTTCATGTGGCCAATGCCCGGATTAGCGAAATCATTGTTGGCGCAGTCTGTGCGACCCTAGTGAGCAATCTACTGTGGCCAGCCCGTGTTAGTCACTTGCTGCAAAAACATGCCAGAGGCGCGCTCAACCAGACCCTGGCCTACCTGGAACTGGAACTAAACCCGACAGGCACCCACACCCAACGACATACACAAGTAGATACCCTACTACAGCGCATTTTCCCACTCAGTGATGACAGCAGCGCCGTCATGTATGAAGGAGCTCAGGGCCCGGGCCGCGCACGGGCCGCCACCGTCATCTGTCACAAGACGCTGTCACTGATTGCACGCATACGCGTTATTGGTCGCCTGATGCGCAACCACAGTGAGCTCCTCACACCGGCTCTGCAGGACATGCTCGATTCACTGCGGCTTTCCTTCAAGCGGATGCGCGAAACCGATTCCGCCGAAGCCGCCATGGAGGAAGTGCAACACCTGCGCCAGCAATTGCGAAACGCTCGTAGCGAGCAAAGCGACGACGCCCCCCCGCTTCAGCGGCGTTTTTTCCAGGTAGCCCTAAACCTGACCGCCGACATTATTCTTGCCCTGGAAGCCAACCGGGCACTGCATTTCAGCAAAGAAATGCAACTGCGCCCGCAGGCCCTTAAGCCCTACCGGGATGTACAAATTGCCGCCGCCGTGGGTATCCGCAGTGCCTTGGTATTCATGATTGCCGCCGGCCTCTGGATCGGCACTGCCAGCCCCATGGCCATCATGCTGATGATCATGCCGGTGATCTTCACCATCCTTTTTGCCCGCCTGCCAGAACCGGACCGGGTGTTACGTCGGGCCGCGACCACCTCGGTACTGGCCACACCGGTTGCCCTATTCTTTACCTTGCCCCTCCTAGCCCTCAGCAACGGCGATTTTCCGCTACTAATCCTTATTCTTGGCGCCCCCCTGTTCGTAGCACTACTGGCCATTAGTAACCCCACCACCCTGGCCTACGGATTGGGGTTCTGCACCCCTTACATTATTCTGGTGCAACCGGGTAACGCCATGGATTTCGATGTGGCCCGGGTGGCCAGTAACGGCTTGGCAATCACCGGCGGCATCGTCATTGCCTTCATGATGTTTCGGCTAATTACTCCACCCAGCGGGGCAAGCCTGCGCCGACGACTCATTCGCGAAACCGCTGCTGACCTAACGTTAATCGGCCATCACCGTATTAAAGAGGAAGGCTTCAATGCCCGTATGGCGGACCGCCTTCGTTGGCTCACCATCTGCGACAAGGCACTGCCCGAAGAACGACGTCACTTTACTGACCTGGGGCTGACAGGCCTTAACTTGGGCCAAGTCTCGCTATGGGTGCAAGGACGCATTCACACCCAGGCGCCCGCCGCCTTGCTGGCCTGCGCGGCCCAATGGCAGCAATCCCTAGCTGATGCCTACCAGGCCTGCGCCCAAGGGCATTGCGATAGCCGTTTTCGCGACAACTCTGAACGCCTAAAAATCGCCATGGCCCAGGCCGGTAATTTGGAACAGCGAAATCAGGAGTTGGTTGCTGGCGCGGTGGAGCGCATCGCTCTTACCTTCGAACGCATGGCCTCACGCATGGCTCGCACCGTAGAGCCAGACGATATCTCAGCCAATAGCACGGCAAGCCGCTAGAAGCCCGTCGCTTAAAGGCCTAAAATTACTGTCGAGAAGCTCTAGCCAGCGTGTCTACTCTGTGTTTCTCTGGCCTTCTTCCCTGTATCACTAATCGCCTGCGGGCCGCCCTGGCGACCCGCCATGATGGAGCCCCCTTCACATGACCGTACAAGAGAAATTGACTGCCAACGTAGTGGTCGACACCAACCCCGCCACCGGCACTGCCGTTGCAGAGTTGAGCGAAACCAATCTGGATGCGTTGCCACAAATGCTGGACAAAGCCCGGCAAGCGCAAGCTATTTGGGCGACCAAGTCTTTTAAGGAAAGGGCTCGCCATATTCAGATGATGCGCAGCTACATTGTCGACCGCGCCGATGATCTGGCCCGTACCATCAGCGAAAGCAACGGCAAAACACTCACTGATGCCTTGGCGACGGAAGTATTACCCTGTGCACTGGCCTGCAAATGGTATGCAAAAAATGCTGAGCATTACCTGAAAGAGCGTAACCGCCCTGTAGGCAGCATCTTATTCTTTAACAAACGCACCCATATGTTACGGGTACCGTTAGGCGTAGTAGGTATTATCAGCCCTTGGAACTACCCCCTATCGATTCCTTTTGGCGAAATCGTCATGGCCTTGATGGCCGGTAACGGCATTATGCTAAAAGTGGCTGCAGCCACCCCTGCAGTAGGCCGGGCCATTGAGCAAATCGTCGCCGCTGGCGAACTTCCTGAAGGCCTGTTTCAGCACATTGTCGGCTCTGGTTCAAAGGTCGCTACCGGCTTTTTCGATAATGGCATCGATAAGCTGTTCTTTACCGGCTCGGTCGCCGCAGGCAAAACGTTGATGGCTCAAGCAGCTAAAACGCTGACTCCCGTCTCACTGGAGCTAGGCGGTAACGATCCGATGCTGGTGCTCGAAGATGCAGATCTGGAGAGAGCCACCAACGGTGCCGCATGGGGCGGCTACCAAAATGCAGGGCAAAGCTGTGGCGGGGTGGAGCGTGTTTATGTGGTGGATGCCGTATACGATCAGTTCGTGGATCTGCTGGCCAAGAAAACCCGTCAGCTGCGCCACGGCATTGGTTGCAACGGTTTTGATGTGGATATCGGCAGCCTAACTACCGCAGGCCAACTGCGTACGGTTCAGCAGCATGTGGAAGACGCACTGGCCAAAGGCGCTCGCATTGAAGCCCAGTCCCGCCCTGTGGGTAATGTGGAAAACGGCTTCTTCTTCCCTGCCACTCTGCTCACCCAGGTCACCGATGACATGCTCACCATGTGTGATGAAACCTTCGGCCCCTTAATCGCCGTGCAGCGTGTAGCCAATGAAGAAGAGGCCATTCGCAAAGCCAATGATTCAAATCTGGCCCTGACCTCTTCAGTCTGGACTAAAGATAACAAACGTGGCCGTGCCATCGCCGCACAGCTGCAGACGGGTGTTACCACCCTCAATGATCACCTCTACAGCCACGGCTTGTCTGAAACCCCCTGGGGCGGCTGGAAAGAATCGGGCATTGGCCGTACCCACGGTCCGGAAGGTTTGGAAGAAATGACCCAGGCGAAAGTAGTGAACTGGGATATTTTGCCGTCCAAACGCAATATCTTCTGGTACCCGTTTGATCAGGCCACCTATAACGGTATCAAGAATGCCTTGCTCTTCGTCTTCCCTTCCGGGGTCGGCCAGTGGCTGAGCGCTTCGCTCAAGCTTACCCCCTTCTTGGTGAAGAAAATGTTCACTGGCTGGAAAACCGGCGACTAAACGGTCGCGGAGGGGCCCGCGCAAGCGGGCCTATTGATCTGCATCACATTGATCCTCTCTGAATCTGTCACGCTAGCCAGACAGGTTAAGGGAGGATTTTCTATGTATATGGATACCGTGGTTTTAGCAGGCATCGCTGTGATTGCAGGCATTCTAATCTTCGCGGGATGTTTCGCCCTGTTTATCTGGCTTGATGCTGGTAATAAAGACACCACACAGAGCGAAAAGGACTAACATCTCCGCGCCCTATTTTCACGCGGCAGGAACGGCGGGGTAGGCTCACGGCCATTGCCCTTAGACACGCCTTAGAACAGCGCTTTGCGCACTCGGCGTGCGCCCCCAATGTGCCGCTCTTTATCTTATTCCCTTAGCCTAGGGAGCGAACCAGCGTGGAAGGCTGATAATACATCTACAATGCCACTCTTAGCGGCTCCCTTAGTGGCTCTTCAACAGAATACTTCCCAAGCTATCGCTGGATCAGAGCGCCTCCAGCCAATCTTGTGACGGCGCATACCACCAGGACCCCATCACCGGACGGGTAAAGTCCAGTAGACGATCTTTCACTGAATCATCAGCAATGCCATACATACGGCGTAGCAAAAAGTCGTAACGGTCCAACTCGCAACAAAATGCCAAAAAATACAGACCATGCTGGCCACTGTCGCCATAGGGAACCGAGCGACGCCACATTTTTTGCGCTACACCGTCACGGTCCACATCCACGCGTCCAACGTGGGCATCCGTGGGCATGCGCTCATCATCAAACTCCACAGCATCTTCTTTGGTCCGGCCAAACACATTCTCCTGCTCACTAACCGGTAACTGGTTAAACTTGTCCAAGTCGTGAATCCATTTCTGGGTCAGCACCCAGCTCCCCCCCGCACCGGGGTGAGGTTCAGCAATAAAAGCAGCCTTTTCTGCCTTTTCGCCGGTGGGGTTACCAATGCCATCCACGAACCCTGTTAGGTCTCGCATGTCGTGGTACACAAAGGCCGTCAACTCAAGCTGAGTTGCAAGTAAATCACCCACCGCCTTGCGCACCTGCATGGCAGTATCGAATAGATCGCCAGACTCTTTAGCCTGAACCCACACCCATAAATCCCCCTGGGTGGCCGGGATATGTCCCTCTAGGGAAAACGCGGAGAAGCTGAAACGGGAATCAAAACAGGCCCAAAGATCTGGTCCGAAAGCCAACAAAACCGGGGTTTTCTCACTTTTCAGTACAACAATCTCTCGCAGAGCGGCGCGTAATGCCTCCAGCTCAAAGCCACTACCAAGGCTGAATTCGAAGAACAGATGGTGGGCATAACTGCGGTCAAAAATACCGGATTGAGGTGTCGACACCGGAAGCTCCTTTGCGCTATCCATGAACAGGAAGAATTCCCACAATAATAGCAGGTCTAATCATGGCGAACCTCTTCAACGTGAAGGAGTCAGCCTTCAGCATACCAAGCGCAGCATTTCTGAAACAAATTGAAATATCCGCTAGTGTTCCGGACTCTGGGCTTTCGATACACTTAGCTCCCATTCGTTAATTGTAACCGACTATGACACCTTGGCTTGGCCTGGACCGACTAGGTTTCTTCCTGATACGTATATTTTTACGCTTGTGCACCCGCGCTAATGCACTTCCTTCAGACCCCAAGGAACTCCAACTCGCCGCCAACACACCGGTGGTGTATGTGCTCAGTGACCGCTCGGCCGCGGATGCCGCCGTGGCAGACCAAAGTGCCCGACAACTAGGGCTTTCCTCTGCCTTGCGAGGGTTAACGCTGGGCAAGACGCACCTTCACCATAGCTATTTCCAGCTGTACCGTCGGCAAATAGGTAACCGCCGTCAGCGGCGCGCAGTCTCACCACCCCGTCTGGAAAAACTGGTCGCAGTCCTGCGCGCTAACCCCGACGCGGATGTTCAGCTGGTGCCGGTATCTGTGTTCTGGGGCCGTCGGCCGGAAAAAGAGAACTCAATGTGGCGCATCCTGTTCTCCGATAACTGGTCGCCCGCCGGTTTCATCAAGAAATTCTTCATCATCATTACTCAGGGACGGCAGCTCTACGTTCAGTTTAGTCAGCCCCTGTCACTACGTACCCTAGTCGACCAGTGCCAGACTGACGATCAAGCCGTTCGCAAAGCATCACGCATCCTGCGGGTCCATTTCCGCCGCCAACAGGAAGCCGCCATCGGGCCAGATCTGTCGCACAGGCGTACCCTGACTAACACTGTGGTGGATTCCATCTCGGTGCGTGAAGTCATTAGCGCTGAAGCGAAACGGCAAGACCTTAGTGAAGAAAAGCTGGAAGCCAAGGCCCGCGCTTATGCCATGGAAATTGCAGCAGACTATTCTCACACCGTGATCCGAACCCTTGAGTTGTTTTTAAACTGGTTATGGAACCGCCTATACGGAGGCATTCGCCTCTACAATATGGACAACCTGACCAAGGTCGCCGGCGATCACGAAGTTATCTATGTGCCCTGCCACCGTAGCCACATAGATTACCTGCTGCTGTCCTTTGTGATGTTCCGTAACGGCTTGGTTCCACCGCATATTGCCGCGGGTATTAACCTGAACCTGCCGATCGTGGGAACGGTCCTGCGCCGTGGTGGCGCTTTCTTCATGCGTCGCAGCTTCCGTGGCAACCCACTATACGCCGCCGTATTCAGCGAATACTTGCACACGATTACCACACGCGGCTTTTCCATTGAATATTTTGTAGAAGGAGGTCGCAGCCGCAGTGGTCGCATGCTTAAGCCCCGCACCGGCATGCTGGCCATGACCGTACGCAGCTTCCTGCGCGATTCGCGCAAGCCGATTGCCTTTGTGCCTGTCTATGTGGGCTACGAAAAAGTGATTGAAGCTGGCTCCTATATCGGCGAACTGCACGGCAAAAAAAAGCAAAAAGAATCGGTGGGCGGCTTGATGAAGTCACTGTCTGTACTGCGTAGCCACTTTGGCCAGGTGCACCTGAATTTTGGGGAGCCTATTAAGCTGGTGGACTATCTGGACGGGCACAATCCAAAATGGCGCAATGAAACGATCGCCCCCGGGGAAAACCCAGCCTGGTTTAAACATGCAGTCGCAGAGCTGGGCCAAGAAGTGGTGGAATCCATCAACGCAGCCGCAGTGGCCAATCCGGTTAACTTGCTCAGCCTAGCGTTACTTGCATCACCCAAGCACACCATGGATGTGGCTCAACTTCGCCAACAACTCAACCTCTACATCTCTCTGCTTAAACAGGCGCCCTACAGTGATTGCGCCGCGCTCGCCACTGACGACGCCGATGCCATTATCCAGTATGGCCTTGAGCATGACTTCCTGGACCGGATCGAACACAAACTGGGTGACGTGGTGACCACCGATGAAAAAACTGCTCTGCAGATGGCCTACGTACGCAACAACAGCCTGCACCTTTTCATTCTCCCCGGGCTAATCTGCTCTTTGGTAATGAATGCTCGCTCGGTCAGCATCGACGTACTGCAAAGCATGGTTCGTCTGCTCTACCCCTTCCTGCGTAACGAGTACTTTTTGCACTGGCAAAACGATGAAGAGCTGGAAGCCGCCGTCAATAATATCGTCACCGTCCTACAGCAAGAGCAACTAATTACCCGTGAGAATGATTGTTTGCACGGGGCGGCGATTCACACTCATGAATCTGACATGCTCGATCACCTTGGCCAGACAGTGATGCCGTCGCTGGAGCGTTACTACCTAACCATTCGACTGCTGGTGCAATACGGCTCCGGAATGCTCACCGCCGATCAACTAGGCGAATTGGCACACCAAACCGCACAGCGGCTATCTCTGCTTTATGAGTTTAATTCCCCGGAATTTTTCGACAAAGTGGTGTTAAAGAACTTTATTGCCCAGCTTTATTCCACGGGTTTGGTGACACCGGGAGGCAGTGGCGCATTGGAGTTTGATGAAAAACTGCAGGCCCTTGATGACGAAGCCAGTCGCATTCTCAGCCCGGATATCAGTGACGCTATCCAGCGTGTCACACGGGTTAGCAATCTGGGCAACCTGCTTACTGCGTCATCTGAAGCAAATTAAACATCTCCGGCCATCTCTTGTGGGTGGCCGGTGTCTTCCCAAAAGAATCGACCGTCATTACCTGTAGGGTTGTGCTCAGGGGCAGGTATAAATATCAAAACGTACCGCCTTGCCCTTTTGACTAAAAGACGGTGTTACGCCAGCTAAAAAACCCGCCTTTACCGGGCGTTTGACAACCACCCGAGAAGCGCCAAGGGCACGCGCCCAATCCAGTAATTGCTGTTCCTCAACTTCATCCGGGTAAGGACAAAGCCGCTGCAACCACTGCAGGTCTTTTTTAACCGCCGCACTTTTTTCCCGAGCGGGAAACATTGGATCTAGGTACACCGCGTGGAGAGCAGATGGCTCAGCAATTTTGCTGTCTGCGCAGGCCAGCAACTGCATGTTCGCAACAAGGCTGGCAGGAGCCCTTTGCAGACCATCAGCAAGCATCGCATGAAGAATCGGCGAACGTTCTGCCAGCATCACCTGAAACCCTGCCTGTGCCATCAGGGCCGCATCCCGGCCGAGCCCCGCCGTGGCGTCAAGCACCCGGATCCGATCGTCTTTGGGCTTGCCCAGCGCCTTAATCAGACGCTCATGGCGCACCCGCTCGGGGGTGAGTCGGTACCCCTGCTTGCCGTCACAGAAACTGACCGTCAGCGGCGTTTGCTTGCCACCGGGACGCCACAGGCCCAGGCAATCATCATGCCAGCCAAGCACCAGCTCAAGCGCCTGCCCACTGGCCTGGGCTTCATTTTCAACCCAGAAACCCGGAAGACCTTTCGGGCAACCGGGTAATAACCCAAGCACAGTGTCCAACCACTCACTCTGCCTCATGCCAACCAGAACAACAGGGCCACACCGAGTATCAACCGATAGACCACAAACGGCAGCATGCCAACGCGCTCCAACAAGCGAATGAAGAATACAATGGTCAGGTAAGCGGTTACCGCACTAACGATAACGCCCAGCGCCATCATCCCCCAGTCCACCACCACTTGTTGCTCGATCAAATCTTTGGTTTTAAGCAGCCCGGCCCCAAGGATCACCGGAATCGATAACAAAAAGGAGAAACGAGCCGCATCCTCACGACGATAGCCCAGCGCCAATGCCGCAGTAATGGTGATACCACTGCGCGAAGTGCCGGGAATCAATGCCAATGCCTGAGCCAGGCCAATAAAAATGGCACCTGCAACGCCTAACCTAGCCAACGAAAACTCCCGTTTACCAAAAGCATCAGACGCCCATAGCAACGCGCCGAATACCAGCGTGGTGATAGCAATTACCAACGCTGAGCGTAGTTCACGCTCAATAAAGTCATCACCGAGGAAACCAAACACCACCGCTGGAATGGTGGCCAACGCCACCAACAAACCCAACTTCAGGTCATCATTCATCCGGCGCTGCTGAACGGCTAGGCCGGCCCCCCCCACCATGGCAATCAAATCACGGCGGTAATACATCATCACTGCCAGCAAGGTCCCCAAATGCACAGCCACATCGAACGCCAATCCCTGATCTGGCCACCCGAGGATTTGGGACGGCAGAATCAGGTGAGCGGAACTGGAAATAGGAAGAAACTCGGTAAGCCCCTGTATCAGAGCAAGAACCAAGGCTTGGAACCAATCCATGGAAAGTCCTTATTGATTGTAACGCTAGAAACCAAACGTGCGTTGAAACAACGTGCCTCCGCACCAGCTTGAGGTTACGCAGACCCGATTTAGAAAACGGCGGTGCCCTATTCGTCCGCCGTCACTTTATAGCCCTGTAGAAATTCTACAGGCATACGCCGTGGTTTGCCGGAATCCAGTGCCACACACACCCACCGGGTGCGCCCGCGCAGTAATGTTAGGCTGTCGGATTCACGCACAATTTGGTAACGACGCGTAATGCTGATACGGCCATCGTTTTGTACGATCCAGGTACCGATCCTCAGGTTCTCACCCTCGAAAGCCGGCGCCAGATAATCCACTTCGGTATGGCGCGCCACCATGCCCCGGTTAAGCCTCTGATACAAATCCCAACCCAGCCCCAGCTCGGTGGTATGGTGCCAGGCAATCTGCTCCATAAAACGCAGATATTCAGTGTTGTTCACATGGCCCATCACATCGATGGCTTCGGCAGGCACGGTCACTGTCAGTTCATGCACATTGGGAAGATCCCAGTTGATCATCGTACTGCTCCCTGAATCACTTGATCTCGCAGATAGACCGGCTGTGCCTGTTCTGCACTCACACCCTCTCCGCGTTCGAATGCAGGTAATGCCAGCTGCGCAACAGCTTGCGCACGGGGGTGAGCGTCAGCAACGCAGAAGCTTGCGCCATAGGCCGCCCGCAGCGCGTCTTGATACACCAACCCGGAACCAACGATCATCCATTCAGCGCACGGCAGTTCTGGCAAAGCATCAGGCTTGAAAAGCCCATCACAAAGCACGGCATTAGCCGAGCCCGGCTCACACTCATAGGCGCCGAGGTAAAGCTCGCCCATGCGCGCATCAAAACAAGCAATAACATGCGGATTCACCTTCAGTGCCTGCGCGCTCAGCGCACAAGCCGCTAAAGTGGAAACCCCTACCACCGGTAGATCCGCCGCGAAGGCCAACCCCTGGGTTACAGCAGCCGCAACCCGCACACCGGTGAATGCACCCGGACCATGCCCGAAAGCAATGCCATCAAGATCGGCAAGCCGGAAACCCGCCTCCGCCAGCACCCCCTCAACCATGGGCAATACCCGCTCGGTCTGCTGACGAGGCGCTTGCTCAAAGCGTTCGATTACACTGCCATTATCCAACAGCGCCACCGAGCAGGTTTCTCCTGCGGTTTCTAATGCAAGTAGTCGCGTCATCATTCCATTTTTCCCGCTTCCTGGCCCTGAGCGGCCAGATAATCAAAAAACCGCTGAACCACATCTAACTTACGGGTACGGGTCATGTTGGGCAGGCTGTTAACGAACAACTTGCCATAACTACGCGTCAGCAAACGAGGGTCTGCAACTACCAGCAACCCGGTATCTTTCGGGTCACGAATCAGCCGCCCGGCTCCCTGGCGCAGGGCCAGCACCGCTTGGGGAAGCTGGTAATCACGAAATGCATTACCGCCATTGCGGTTAATATGCTCGATGCGCGCCGCCGCCACCGGATCACCGGGTGAACCAAATGGCAGTTTATCGATAATCACACAACTGAGCGCTTCACCACGTACATCAATGCCTTCCCAGAAGCTGCTGGTTCCCAACAACACGGCATTGCCCTTTTCCCTAAACGCATCAAGCAATTCACGCCGCCCGGCCTCACCCTGCACCAACAAAGGGTAATCAAGCTTCTGGCGAAGGATAGCCGCGGCTTCACGTAACGCTCTGTGACTCGTAAACAGGAAAAAAGTGCGGCCCCTGGCTGCATTAATGACCGGTACCATGGCAGCGGTGAGTTGCGCCGTGTACTCGCTATCATTCGGCGCCGGCAGCCCTTCCGGGGCATAGAACACGGCCTGGCGCTTAAAATCGAAAGGGCTCTCCAACCTAAGGGTACGGGCAGAATCCAGCCCCAAACGGTGCTGGATATGTTCAAAGCGTCCGCCCACCGACAGCGTGGCTGAGGTGAGAATCCAGCTACACGGGTTGCGCTCACGCTGGGCTCGCAGCTGGGCCGCCACGGACAACGGCGTGCTGTGCAAGACCACAGAGCGTTTGAAGGTTTCAAACCAGTACACTCGATTCGGCTGCCCGCCTTTCAGGTAGGCGGCCAGGCAATCCACCTGTTCACTGGCGCGCCGAGAGCAGGCATCCATCCCCCGGCTCGCCTTGGCCAGCGGTCCGAGAAATGCATCCAGCTCCTGCAAAGCCTGCAACAGTGCCTCTCCGGCCTCAATCACCGCCTTATTCTCTGCCACTTCCGTCCAGGGCTCACGGCGCTCGCCGTCCCCCAGACTTAAACGCAAATCCATGCTGCTTTTATCTACGGCGGCCACTAGGCGATTTAGCTCCGCCAGATCCGCGGCGGTATGGCCCGCTTCAGACAGGCTATCGCGGCCCAATTCCTGAATCTGTCTGGTGCTCAATGTGTCGGCGAAAAACGCCGCCGCGATTTCGGGTAGCTGATGGGCTTCATCGAAAATCACCGTATTGGCGGTGGGCAGCAACTCCGAGGCGGCACCATTGCCGCGTAACGCTGCATCGGCGAAAAACAGGTGGTGGTTAACCACCACTAAGTCTGCTTCTTGAGCCTCTTTACGTGCCTTCATCAACGGGCATTCGTTATAGCGGGGGCATTCCGTTCCCAGGCAATTGTCCGCGGTGCTGGTTACCCAGGGCCATACTGGCGCATCTTCCGGAATCTGTTGCAGCTCAGCGATATCACCAGTGCGAGTGCGCGCTGCCCAGTGCGACACAATCTGCATCTGCCCGACGGTCTCACGGGTGAGAAAACGGGCGTCTTCTTGATGCAGCTCCAATCGATACGGACATAGGTAGTTAGCGCGCCCTTTTAGCAGCGCCACTTTACGCGGCAAGTTCAGCGCCTTCTTGACCATGGGCAGGTCTTTAAAGAACAGCTGATCCTGCAAGCTTTTGGTGCCAGTGGACACCAACGTCGGGCCTTCCGATAGCAGTGCAGGCACTAGGTAAGCTAGCGTTTTACCGGTGCCCGTTTCCGCTTCTACTAACAGCGTGGCACCACTGCCAATCACGTCTTCCACCGCATCCGCCATTTCTAGTTGCGGTTCACGGGGCTGATACCCAGGCAGAAGCGGCGCAAAGCGCACTAAATCGGTAAGATGATTACGGGCGGTAGTCACATAATTTCCCTGAAACGTGTCTGCACTCGGGGCGGGCAAAATACAAGCTGTTAACATCGCCCAACGCGCGCGCAGAGCATAGCCGATTCGCCCCTAGAACCCAACGCGAGAGCACGACGAGAAGGCAATATGGTCGACTATACCTTAATCATTCTGGCCGGCGGACAGGGCCAACGCATGGGCGGTGCCGACAAAGGACTGGTGGAACTGGACGGCAAGCCGCTGGTCGCTCATCTGCTCGATAATCTCCTTCCTCGTCCCAGCCGCATTGTGATTAGCGCCAACCGCAATATTGACCGCTACCACGCTTGGGGTGATGAAGTCGTTGCGGATCTACGCGAAGGTTTTTGCGGTCCGCTGGCCGGACTAGAAACAGCACTAGCCGCAAGTCATGGTCTGTGCCTGTGCCTGCCCTGTGACTTACTAAAACCAGCCGCTGAAATGATCGAGGGTTTACTGGCCTCGGCGTCATCTGAGCATATCTGCGTTGTCCACGACACACTACGTCGACAACCGCTATGCTTGGCCTTATATGCCGAACATTGGCAGGGAGCGCTGGGTGATTATCTGGATGCAGGCAAGCGCAGTGCGCACGGCTGGCTAGACCAGGTTCCTGTACACCCGGTGACCATAAGCACGCCATTGCAGAACCTGAATGACATTGAGAAACGGATATATGAATAGCTAACGCGCACAATGCCCCGAGCATGGGACATTGTGCGTTTTCAAAAAAATGCCCGCACAAGGCGGGCATTTTTCAGATCGGATTGCCAATATTAGGCAGTCACGTCCTGGATCTGCTTCATCATGGCAAGCTGATCAGCAGAAGGCTGTGCGGTTTGCAAAGCCATCAGTTTACTCATGTCGCCTTCAACGCGAATCTGGCCGCTCATAAAGCCTTGCATGCCTGCAGACTGGTCACCTTCGATGAAGATGCGCTTGGCCAAGTCGGCCGGCAGAATCATGGTAGTCGGAGCGTCAGCGTGATGACCTTCTTCAATCATGCCGCCAACCAAAGCCAGCTTTTTATCGTCACCATCAGCATTAACGCTGATGTTGATCACCAAGTCAGCCAACGCTGCTGGCGTTTCAAGGTTACCCGCGCCTTCACGGATCTCTTTTACTTTTGCAAACCATTCGTCAGACAAAAATTCGAGGCTCATTTTCGTTTCTCCTTAAACCTATCGATGTAACTTCGACGCCCCCTCTCACAGGGCTGGCACAGTCTTTGTTGCTGCGAGCCAATTCAAACGAGCGTTCGAAACTTACCCGTACCTTATAGAAAGGCTCAGAGGGTGGCAATAGCCGCAGATGAGTCCTTACAGGCCAAAAAAGCCTGGCAAAATTCCGAGCTTATCGGTTGCTTGATAATCGGATTTCAGTGCTGTAATCAAAGGTCATAACCGCGCTCTTCATGCAACGCAATATCCAGGCCCTGGGTCTCTTCCTCGGCGGTGACCCGTAACGGTGCAAACAAGCCTACCAGCTTGAGCAAGCCCCACGTCACCAAGGCGGTGTACACAAAGGTTGCCACCACACCCAACGCCTGCACACCCAGCTGATCCAGCATGGTGTATTCCGGTTTGGCAAACCCGTAGCCGGAGAACAGACCCAACTCCGTAGAGGCAAACACCCCTGCCAACAAAGTGCCAAGGATGCCGCCAATACCGTGGACAGGGAAAACATCAAGGGAGTCATCGATTTTCAGCTTGTGCTTAACAAAGATCACCATGTAAAAACAGATCACGCCAGCCGATAGACCAATCACCAGCGCAGCGGCCGGACTAACAAAGCCCGACGCCGGGGTAATGGTTCCCAACCCTGCAACCATGCCCGTGGCAATGCCCAGAGCAGACGGCTTACCGAATTTTTTCCATTCCATGGTCATCCAGGCCAGTGAACCGGCGGCGGCAGAAATGTGCGTTACCAGCATCGCCATGGCTGCATCACCATTGGCGGCTAACGCAGAACCACCGTTAAAGCCGAACCAGCCCACCCACAACATGCCGGCACCGGTTACCGTCATGGTCATGTTGTGCGGCATCATGCCTTGGGTGGGGAAGCCTTTACGGTTACCGAGCACCACCGCTGCCACCAACGCCGCCACACCGGCGGTGATATGCACCACGGTGCCTCCGGCAAAATCATACAGCCCCAGATCGGCTAACCAGCCGCCGCCCCAAACCCAATGACAAACAGGAATATACACACCCAACAACCAGAGAATAGAAAACGCCAGCATGGGACCGAAGCGCATACGCTCGGCAAAGGCACCGACGATCAGCGCCGGGGTGATGATCGCAAAGGTCATCTGAAACAACCCATGCAAACTTTTCGGTAAGGTGCCTTCCAAGGTATCGCGGTTGATTCCAGAAAAGAAAACATGGTCCAAGCCACCAATCCAGGCATTCATGCTGCCCCCATCGGAAAAAGCGAGAGAATAACCACAGACCAACCACACTAGCGACACAGCGCAGGTAATAGCAAAACACTGCATCAACACCGAGAGGATATTCTTGCTGCGTACCAGCCCACCGTAGAACAGGCTCAAACCCGGCAGCGTCATAAATAACACCAACGCGGTGGCAGTGAGAATCCAGGCGCTGTCACCGGTATCCAGGCCATCGGCCAGAGCCAACGAGGGCAGCATCAACAATACAGCAATCAATTTTTTCATTATGGGCCCCTTAAATGGCTTCGCTGCCAATTTCTCCGGTACGGATACGGATAACCTGCTCAAGATCCGTCACAAAAATTTTACCGTCACCAATCTTGCCCGTCCCCGCGGCCTTCATAATGACGTCGATGGCCTGGTCCAGCTGCTCATCACTGACCGCCAACTCCAACTTCACTTTGGGAACAAAATCCACCACGTATTCCGCCCCCCGATACAGTTCAGTGTGCCCTTTTTGACGGCCAAACCCCTTTACCTCGGTAATCGTCATTCCCTGTACCCCCACCTGGGCCAGGGCATCACGTACCTGGTCGGCCTTAAACGGCTTAACCACCGCTGTCAGCATTTTCATTGCCTCTCTCCTTGTCCTCATGCACCAACACAACACGCGCCGGAAATTTGCACCGGCAAGGAGCATTCAATAATCATGCCACATAATAGTGCGCACCATTTCAAGTGGTTAGCGACTAACCAAACTTATCTCGCACCACAAATGAACATTAACTCAGCCATGCGCACCACCGGCGCACACATTCAGCATTGAGTTAACGAATAAAGAGCCATAAAACGGAAGGGATGCCCGGCATGCACAATAAAAGGACAAAGGGCCATTCTGAGCGGCAATCCGGCACAAAAAGTAGGCAAGACGGGCAACGGAGATCCCGTTACCCGCAGTAAGCAGATAGATTAGTAGAGGTAGTTAAACATCTTACGGCGATATTCGCTGGCCAGTGGATCGCCTTTAGGGAGGCATTCGAACACTTCTAGCAACGCATTACGCGCCACTCCATCGCGGAAATCACTGTGGTTGCAGAGCAGCTGCAGCAGCGCCTCAAGCCCCTGCTTGAACTGGCCAGCGGCAGCGGCCTGCAGCCCGTAGGCATAAAGATCCTCGGCAGTCGGCTTGTCGGCAATACGGGCAGACAAATCCGCCAAGCTTTGCCCTGCACCTTCCAATTTATCCAACAATGCAAAGCGCGCCCGGAACGGCCGTAGAGGCTCCGCATCTTCTGTCACTTGTGCCAGCACCGACTGGGCATCATCCAGACGGCCTTCACCCAACAGCAGTTCTACCAACAAGGCGCGAATGGCATGCTTGTCTGGGCTCTGCTCCAGCGTCTGGCGCAATGCCCCTTCTGCTTGCTCGGTGTGGCCGGCTTCAATGGCCATACGCACCTGCTCGATAAACCCTTCTTCCTGTTGCTGCTGTGCGGCTTCGGGGTCCACCACAGGAGCCAACCACTGGCGTATCGCGCCTTCGGTCTGGGCTCCATCCAACTCGCTGACCAACTTTCCTTGAAACACCAGTTTGAGACTGGGCAGGCTGCGCACACCAAACTGACTGGCCAACATTTGCTGCTCATCGGCATTCACATTGGCCAGAATCACCTTGCCCTGATATTCGTTGACTAGGCGCTCTAGGATTGGCGCCATCTGCTGACAGGGTTCGCTCCAACTCGCCCAGAAACCCACGATCACCGGAATCTGCTGGGACTGTTCAAGGATTTGCTGAATATTCTGCTCGGTAGCTTCAATGATAGGGCTGTTTGGCTGCAACGCTATGCTCCTGAAAACGCATTCAAAGTGGTACCAAGTGTAAGCTATCGTCCAGATTAAATCTGGTTAAACCCTGTGCAACCTGAGGCGTTAGCGCGTTAGACTGAAATTAGATGTGTGGTTTGCAGTTCATGGTAACGGTTTCATACCTTCTCCATGGGCGATAGCCGCATGTTGGAAGGCATTCACCCCAGGCAAAGGAGATCACCATGCTTAGCCTCTTGGCTATTGTGTTGTTAATTGCCACGCTGATGACCCTCTTCTATCAGCAAATCAGCCGAGGCATTGGCAGTGCCGTTTTCGTTATCGTGTGGCTGCTCTGCGGCTTCCTCGCATCTTGGCTGTTCCACCCCCTTTCCCTCATTCTGCTCGCTGCTGGCGTCACCGTGCTTAACCACGTGGACCTGCGCCAAAAATTTATTACTAAACCAGTCTACAACGCGTTGGCCAAGGTTATGCCTGCCATTGGCGATACCGAACGGGAAGCCATTGAAGCGGGCACCACCTGGTTCGAGGCCGACCTATTCTCCGGCCGGCCAGACTGGGAAAAATTTGCCCATATCCAGTTCACTTCCCTCACCGAAGAAGAGCAGTCGTTCATCGACAATGAAGTGGTTGAACTGTGTGACATGCTAGATGAGTGGCAAATTTTCCACGAACTGCGCGACCTGCCTGAGGAAGTCTGGGATTTCCTTAAGCACAAGGGTTTCTTCAGCCTGATTATTCCTACCGAGTATGGCGGCAAAGCTTTTTCACCCTATGCGCAAAGTCGCATCATGAGCAAAATCGCAACCCGCTCGCTTACTGCCGCCGTCACCGCCATGGTGCCCAACTCTCTTGGCCCCGGTGAACTGCTAGCCGAATACGGCACCCAGGAACAAAAAGACCGCTGGCTGCCCGGTCTCGCCAAGGGCGATGAGATCCCCTGCTTTGGGCTCACTGGGCCAGAAGCCGGCTCCGATGCAGGGGCCATCCCCGATACCGGGGTCATCTGCAAAGGCAAGATTGACGGTAAGGAAGTGCTGGGCATGCGCCTGAACTTCGCCAAACGCTGGATCACCCTGGCCCCCGTAGCTACAGTCGTCGGCTTGGCTTTCAAACTGTATGACCCGGAAAAGCTGCTCGGTGATACCGAGGACTTAGGCATTACCTGTGCGCTGATTCCCGCCGATACCAAAGGGGTGGAAATCGGTCGCCGGCACTACCCCGGCTCACCGTTCATGAACGGCCCCATCAACGGCAAAGATGTGTTCGTACCCTTGGATGCCATCATCGGGGGGCCGGATATGGCCGGTAAAGGCTGGCGCATGCTGATTGAGTGTCTTGGTGCTGGCCGCGGCGTCTCTCTGCCTGCACTGGCCACGGCCAGTGGCGAAATGGGCTACCGCATGACCGGCGCCTTTGGGCGCATCCGGCGCCAGTTCAATACGGCCGTAGGTGAATTCGAAGGGGTGCAGGAAGCCTCTGCAAATGTGGCGGCACTGGCCTATACCCTGGAAGCTTACCGTCATCTGGTAACTCGCTCACTGGAAGACGGCGCTCCGTCTGTGGTTACGGCCATGGCCAAGTACCATGCCACCGAAATGATGCGCGAGCTGATCAACCACGGCATGGATATCGCTGGCGGGCGTGGCATTCAACTCGGTCCAAGGAACTTCTTGGCCCTGCCTTATCAGTCCACGCCTATTGCCATTACCGTGGAAGGCGCCAATATTCTCACCCGCTCGTTGATGATCTTTGGCCAAGGGGCCATGCGTTGTCACCCGTTCCTTTACGATGAACTGCAAGCCATTCAGGCGGAAGATAAAAAGCAGGGGCTGCAGGATTTTGATGCTCTGTTCTTCTCACACGCAAGTCATACTCTGGGTAATATCAGCAGTGCCATTGCCCAAGCATTAGCCAGCCCCTACCTGTCCGACGCTCCGGGCAATGCTGATGCCTTCAGTGCTCCCTGGTATCGCCTGATCAACCGTTACAGTGCAGTGCTGGCCAGCACCTCGGACATGGCCCTTGCCCTGCTCGGCGGCGACCTCAAGCGGCGCGAACTGCTGTCTGCTCGCCTGGGGGATGTACACAGCCAGCTGCTGATCGCCTGCGCGATTCTCAAGTATCACGCCACTCTGCCCCGCGACGAGGCAAACGATGCCCACGCGCATTACGCCCTGCGCTTGGCTTTCAGTCGAGCCCACGATTCTCTAGAGGCCTTCACCAGCAACTTTGGTTTTTTCGGTATCGGCCGTGTGCTTAAGCGTCTGTTCTTCCCGCTGGGCCGACCCTGCAAGGCTCAAGCCCCAAGCGATGACCAAATCCGCGCTCTTGGGCAAATGATCATGGAACCCAGCTCAGTACGCGATGCCTTGGCAGAGCCGGCCTATATCTCCCAGGACCCGGAAGATTCCATTGGCCGCGTAGAAGCCACCTTCAACAAACTACTGGAAGTGGAGCCTGGATTCCTAGCGTATCTAAAAGCAGAGGGCAAAGGTCAGCTGGAAGGCAAGACCGTACTGGAAAAGCTTCAGGATGCGGCGCGCAAAGGCATCATCAATGAGAGCCAGGTGGAGGCCATCAATGAGTACGACGCCATGCGTTACGATTGCCTGCTCACCGACGCCTTTGACAAGGATCTGAAGGAGGTGCAAGTACACGCCGAACGACCAATGATATAACCCCCCTAAGGGGCGCAGTGGCCAACACCACTGTGCCCCTCTCCTTCTCCCCATCATACCGAGTTAAAGAGCGCTATCTTGAAAGGGAAAGCCGTGCGCTCGTGCCCACACAAACATTAACCAGTGCTCATTTTCACAAAATCGCAACACTCGCATTCTTCGCCAAAATGCCGCTTTTTCCAGCAGTTAATCCCCCTCACGCTCGTTTTCAAACAGATTTAACATTCAGATCAGCCTTTTAGTGCTTTTACGCATGGTCGCTTTCGTCTAGTCTTGCCCAAATTACGCCCCACCGGGCCCGGAGCACTATTTCGCCTCCCTTTGCCCCTCGGACAACAGGTCAGTAATGACAGCAGTCGTCGAAGAAAAAACCGCAATCGAATTCAAGGGCCGCATGCTAATGATGACGGTCCTCCAGCTGAAAAACCTGGATACCAACGTGCTTCACCAGCAGGTGAGCCAACGTCTGGAGGATGCCGCCCAGTGGCTGCAGGATGCCCCTGTGGTGATTGATGTCAGCCCTGAGCTGGACAACGACCCTGTGGCTCTGATGGCGGCCGTAGACACCCTGCGTAGCTTGGGAGTCAACCTGGTGGCTCTGGCCCGCAGTGAACATATAGATGCAGATACCGCATCGATGCTAGGCCTAGGCACCCTAAGCCTAGCAGGCGGCCGTGATATACCCCGACGCACTGAACCTGCACCGGCCAGCAACGAGGACGCTCCCGAAGCCACGCCCGCAGCACAACACGTTGAAACCATGGTGATCGACCAGCCGGTCCGCTCCGGTCAGCAGGTTTACAGCCGTGGCGATCTGATTGTGCTGGCCCCGGTTAGCACTGGTGCCGAAATCATGGCCGACGGCAACATCCACGTTTACAGTAACTTGCGTGGCCGCGCCCTGGCCGGTGTTCGCGGCAACACCAGCGCGCGTATTTTTTGCCAGCAACTGAATGCCGAACTGGTATCCATTGCCGGCCATTACCGGGTAGCCGAAGACCTGCCCGAGTCATACCGTAACAAGCCTGTGCATCTATGCATGCAGGGCGATGCGATGCATTTTACCGCGCTGAACTAGCGTGTATGAAACATGAAGGTAAGGAGAAGAGCGTGACGAAGATCGTGGTCGTGACATCCGGCAAGGGTGGCGTCGGCAAAACCACCACCAGTGCAGCGCTGGCCACAGGCCTTGCCCTGCGCGGTTTTAAAACCACTGTGATTGATTTCGATGTAGGCCTGCGCAATCTGGACCTGATCATGGGGTGCGAACGCCGTGTGGTCTATGATCTGGTCAACGTGATTAGTGGCGATGCCAACATCAAGCAAGCACTGATCAAGGACAAGAAGGTGGACAACCTGTTCATCCTCCCGGCCTCTCAGACTCGCGACAAGGACGCCCTTACCATCGAAGGTGTGGAAAGCGTACTAAACGCCCTGCGTGACGACATGCAGATGGATTACATCATCTGCGACAGCCCCGCCGGCATCGAAAAAGGCGCCCTTATGGCCGCCTATTTCGCCGACGAAGCCGTCGTCGTCACCAACCCGGAAGTCTCCAGCGTGCGGGACTCCGACCGCATCATCGGCATCCTTGCCAGCAAGACTCGCCACGCCGAACAGGGTGATGGGGATATCCCTGCCCGCCTGTTGCTGACCCGCTACTCCCCGGAACGGGTGGAAAACGGGCAGATGCTCTCGGTGGAAGACGTGCAGGAAATCCTTGCCATCGAGTTACTCGGCGTAGTGCCGGAATCCCAGGCCGTACTCAATGCCAGTAACGCTGGTAGCCCGGTAATTCTGGACACGGATTCCGATGCAGGAAAAGCGTATAGCGACGCCGTGGCCCGTTTCCTCGGCGAGCAATTACCGCATCGCTTTATCACCACGAATAAGAAAGGTCTATTCGGCCGTCTGTTTGGAGGCTAACGGATGAGCATCTTTAGTTATTTGCTTCCCAAAAAGCAGAACACGGCATCAGTGGCGAAAGAGCGCTTGCAGATCATTGTGGCCCGCGAACGCTCCACACGCGGTGGCCCAGATTATCTGCCGCAGCTTCAAGAAGAGCTGCTTCAGGTGGTCCGCAAATATGTTCCTGTGGACCAAGACGCCGTGAACGTCCAGGTAGACCGGGAATCCGGGTGTGAAATTCTAGAGTTGAATATCACCCTGCCGGAAGGCTGATTCCTAAAGCAACCGCCCCTGTTGTAGGCTACTACTACTGCACAGGGGTGCTCGCTACTCGCGTCTCCCTGCCCTGTTTACTTTCGACGAAACCGCTAAACCTTTCTCGGCGGCAACACCTGCCACTGCGGCTCGTCGTACTCGCCGATTACGCTGACCTCAACCACCTTGGCGTGCTTTTCCAAAATCGCTTTTACCTTTGCGCTACGGCTATCGTCTTTAGCATCACGGTGTGCCTTGCTCTCCCAATGAGCGATGGCCAGCACCGTATCAGAGTGGCCAATTTTGCGGTGCAGGTAAGTCCCTTTTGCCCCAGCACTTTGCTGAATAATTTCACTGGCCTCCACCCAACCCTTAGCATACTCATCCACGCTAAAGCCAGGCTTCACCCTCACTTCGAATATAAACTTCATTATCGCTCTCCCTGCCGATAGAACTGGGCCAACAAGCGGTACAGCGCCGGCCAGTCCTTGTAAAGCTGATCCGGCCCTTCAAAAAACGCCTCGCTACACACCGCAAAAAATTCACCCGGGCCGGTCAACGCATAGGCATCCACCGGCATGTGCCGGTGGTGCTGATAATCGCTCAGCAGCTCTTCCCAGCATGCGGTAAAGGTTTCATGCCATTGCTTCGGGTTCATCCCGGTATGCAGTGGCGGCCTGCCGTTGGCACCATTGCGGCGCATATCCAGTTTGTGGGACATCTCGTGAATCACCACATTACTGGCTTGATTGCTCGGGGCACAAGCCTCCTCAATCGCGTCCCAAGAGAGAATAACCGGCCCCTGGTGCCAAGCCTCTCCAGCCAACACCGGACCTCGAGTATGAACAACGCCATCCTCACTGAAATGAGGGCGATTAGGAATGAACGCGTCCTCATACAAAATCACCGTGTACCAACCGTCATACCAGTCCAACCCTAGGTAGAGAATCGGCACGCAAGCCATGGTGGCCACTTTCAGGCACATGGCATCGGTATAGGCAAAGCCGCCGCCAGACGCAATGCTTTTGCGGGCCAGAAAACGCAGCGACAGATCAAACAATGCCTGCCGCTCTTGCCCCTCAAATCGAACCATTAATGGCCAGTCCGCCACAGCGGCCTCCCACTCCTCGCGGGTATAGCCCATTTTCTTAACGCGTCGGGCATCACGCCAGTTTTTCCAGGCTGCAAACATCCATTGTCCTCGTACAATCGGTCATTTGTGTTGTGCGACGCCACCTACTCTGACCATCAAAGCGACATTTCACCAGCCATTACCCGCCAACACGCCTGTGCTACCATCGCCGGTCTGTCTCAACTGCGAACCCTGCTCAGTGACTATCCGCCAAGCTTATAAAGCCGACCTGCTGCTTCTAGTGGTCACCCTTCTGGCTGCCATCAGCTGGATGTTCTCCAAAGAAGCCGTACTGGCCATGCCTCCCTTGTTGTTCATGTCACTGCGCTTTCTGCTAGCCTCTGTGCTGCTAGGCTGCATAGCCCATCGCCAGCTGCGCCGGCTGTCGCGCCAGCAGCTGATACGCAGCGCGCGCGTGGGGCTGGTATTCGGCACCGCGATGAGTTTCTGGATTGTCGGCCTAGCGGTGGGTGATCACGTGGGCGAAGGCGCCTTCCTGACCAGCTTGGGAGTGGTGCTGGTGCCAGTGATTGCCCGTATTGTCTTTGCCGAAACGGTGCCCACCAGCACTTGGCTGGCCTTGCCTGTCGCTGCCGGAGGCTTGGCCCTACTATCACTTGAGCAAGGGTTGCATCTAGATGTGGGCCAGCTCTGTTTTGTGGCCGCCGCGACCATCTTTGCACTGTACTTCAACCTCAATACTCGCGCGGCCAATACTATCGCCATCCAATCAGCCAGCGGTGAGAGTATCGAACACCCACGTATACCGGCCATGGCACTGACTACCGTCGTGTTGGCCGTGGTGGCTCTGGTGACCGGTACGCTGTCAGCCTTCAGTGAACCCTGGGTTCCGGTGTTTACGTCGATGACCCCCACTCTGGTGATGTGGATTGTGCTCAGTGCCAGCATTGGCACAGCGCTGCGTTTTCTGGTTCAGACCTATGCACAAAGCCTTTCCCTAAACAGTCACGGTGTAGTGATTATGGTGCTGGAACCCATGTGGACAGCATTAATTGCGGCAGCCTGGTTCGGCGAACACATGACCTGGATCCAGCTGGCGGGGTGCGCTTTAATTTTTATTTCCTTGCTGGTCAACCGTTGGCGGAGGGTACGGACTTTGCTGAAATCACTGATCGCACCGAAATGCCCCTAACAGGCGCTCGAATGCACCTAGCGTGCTCAACCTCTATGCGCCAACGTCCGACGCTAGAAGCACAACACCCTGAAAAGACCCGTTAGCGGGGTAAAAACGTGGACAAATACTTGGCCGCGGGATGTGCAACGGGTTACGACAAAACAAACCCTAAAGGCAATACAGGCTAGGGAATAGCGGATGGTGAGTGCATGACGCACTCACCACGGTAAGCAATCAGCTTTTATGGCTTTTCAACAAAGCGTCCACCTTGTCGATATATTTGCCTTTGGCTTCGTCCGCACTCAACCCTTTCAACTTGGCCCAAGCGTCATACTTGGCACGTCCCACCATATCCATCATTCCTGGGCGCTTGCCAGACACATCGCCCGTGCTGCCCTGCTTGAAATGGGCATAAAGAAACAGCAAGTCATTATTGGACGGTTTGCTATCAAGGGTTTTAACATCTTTCTGGGCTTGTTCAAATCGGGCAGTATCGGTCATGATGTTTCCTGTCAGATGTGGGCATTGTTGTATAAGGTAGCACTAGGGAGCGATTAAAAAACCCATAGTATGCGCCTTGATTCCAGTGGAAATAGTGCGCTGTGATCGTATCGGAATCAACATAAGCGCGGGCAACAAAAACATAACAAAGAATAATCAGGTTACGTCATGAACGACGCAGAGCAACTCCAGACCGATCAGACCATCGACCCACAACAGGAAAGCATTCTTCGCGATGCACTCAATACCTTTATGGTTCAGTTTGATCGCGACCTAGAACAACGCTATAAGCAACACTCTCATGACCGCACACTGGATCTGATCAATCGCTCAATCTATCTGATGCTTGGCCTTTACCTGCTCGTGGTAGTGCCCGTTACCCTAATAGTAAAAACACCGGAAATGGCAGCCTGGCGCAATTATGGTGTGTACCCCATTGCCGTGGCTTTGGTAGGCCTCTGGTCCTGCACCCGTTTAGACTGGTTGCGCCCCTACGCCATTATCGTCATGTATCTGGCTTTGTGGTTGTCACTCTCAGGCACCATTCTGGGGGGCATTCGCTTCAATAGTAGCTTCCCAGGGCAAGTTTCATCCTTTGAAAGCATCTACCTACTTATTATCGCGTTCTCTATTCTACGCTTGCCACCACGGCAAACCTTAATTACCGCCATCATCGCTGCGGTGTTTGCCCTCGCGATTAGCGTGATTACAGCGCTCAACATTCATCTTCTGTTAATAATGCTATCCTTCTCCATTCCACTGATGATCTGCACAGTGAACGGTTATATTCTCGACATCAGCGCCCGGCGTAACTTCGCCAACAATTTGTTGCTAGCACACGAATCTGCACAACTGAACCGCTGGCGCGCACAGGCAGAGAAAGACGCCAACCGACAGCAGCAGCTCAATCTCTTTATGGGGCAAATCGCCGGTAATCTGACTCCCTCGCAATTACTCGAACGGGTGCTGGGCTATTTAGTACAGCACGTAGGTGCGAAAATTGGCGCAGCCTACATGCTTGAAGGTAATCAGCTTATTCGCAAAGCCAGCTGGGCCTTAAGTGGCGAAGCGCAGGCCAGAGAGGTAGTACCCTCCGATGAAGGGCTACTCGGCGCCGCTCTGAATCAACGTTTGCTCATACAACAACATCAGGTCCCAAAACATTATCTGGATTTGGAAACCGGGCAGGGGAAAAGTCCTCCAGGAGCTGTGCTACTCTGGCCACTGATCCAAGGAGACCACCCTCTGGGCATCATAGAAATTGCCAACTTCGAAGGTTTCGATCAGGAACAGCAAACACTTATCAGCGAACTACATCACCCCCTATCCTTTTCGCTACAATCCGCCCAGCACCGCCAGCATCTCCTTGATCAGTCCGGCAAAACTGCCAACGTCTGAATCAATCAATGCCGCGAGCAGCTTTTTCCGCTTTCAGCGGGGCGGATAACTGCGCAGGTTTGCGCGGAACAATATCCGCCAACGACGCGGTCATTCGCGCCATATCAGCATCAATATCGCCCGTCGGCAGAAAGCAATCTACAATCCGGACCTGCCGGCGCCGGTAACAGAAACCTAACACGACAATCGGCACCTGCATTTGCTCAGCAATACGGTAAAACCCGGTTTTCCAACGCTTGGCGCCTTTACGCGTCCCCTCCGGCGTTAGCCCAAGCCAAAATGGTGTTTCCCCCATCACCGACGTCGTCTGGTCCACCACATCCCTGGCACTTTCTCGATTCACAGGGATGCCGCCCAGCCAGTACATGAACCGCCCAAGACGACCTTTAAACAACGTGTGCTTACCCATGAAGCGCACATCCAAGCGCAAAGACTGAATAGCACTGATACCAATGACCCCGTCTATGTTCGACGTGTGTGGCGCCACCGCCAAAACTGCCCGAGGCGTATCGGGCAAATCACCAACAATACGCCACCCCATAACAGTCAAAATCAGCCGCCCTAGCGCCGCCAACAGCCAGTGCCCACGACGAGGCACTTGCTTACCTAAAGTCCGCGCCGTGAGTGGCACCAGTTCCGATTTCATGCAAATACCGTAAAGGTTTGTCGACTCAACGCCACAGCCTTACCCGCAGCATCCCAAACCACCGCCTGACTTTGACCATAGCCATCACTGCATTGGTCCGTGTTTACCCGATATTGCCATAAAGTCTCCGGCGAGTGGACACTAGGGTCATCCAAGAGCTCCATGGTCCAGGTCAAGGAACTGGCGGGTGCTGGCCCTTTGAGCAGAGGTAAAACTGAAGGCGCCCAGGTATCCACCAATGCAATCAGCGCTGCGGTGCTCATGGTTTCCGGCGGCACAGTAAACCCCATGTAACCACCGTAATCGGGCTCAGAACTGCCACTGAACGGCGGCATGCCTTCTGCGTAATGGATATTAAAATGGGAAAAAAAATCCGGCGTCAATCCTTTGATAAACGGTACCGAAATACTCTGCTCTGGAGATTTCATCACTGGGGCCGATGGCCCTTCTACCACTACACTGGATTGGCGACTGGCCCCAAAGCTGGCCAACATAACCGCCACCACCTGCCCTCCTTGACGGGCGGAGACCATGGCCTGCATAACGGATTTGCCTTCCCGAAACACAGTCTCGTCTAGTGCCACCGGACCCGGCACCGCAGGGGCGACAAAAGAGAGAGAAAAACTACGTAGAAACCTCCCGCGAGCCACGGTTTTTTCTAAATGTTCAAACAGCACCGCCCCCACCAGGCCACCAAATAAGGTCCGGCCCTGCCCCCACCCTTCTGGAAACGTGGCGTTACCCTGGCCATCAATCGTGGCTAGAATCTCATCGAATGTCATGGTCTCTCACTTCTGCGTGTTTTGAATTTGCGGTGCTTTATTTACCATTCCTGCGAAGCCAGTAAAAGTCATTATGCCGGCTCAAAGAGGATTAACGGCGCCATAACCAGCAACAATGCACATAAAACAGCCAAAAAATGTGTTTTCCCATGCGCTTGTTCCTCCTTGCCGGTAGCATAGGCGCCCCTTTTTTAGTTTCGCCAGTATGGAGACAATGACATGACCTGGTTGAAATCCCGACGTCTGCAGTATCTGCTGGCCATCACCGCCCTCTTTTTCTCGTTGATGGTTGTACTACGTGTCGTCTTTTATTTTGGCTTTTCAGAAATTCCATCATCAACGACCGTAGACTCTGAAGCCGTGCTTAGCGCCTTGGGCATTGGACTGCGTTTTGACTTGCGACTCGCCCTGCTGATAATGCTGCCGTTAGCCGCCTTGGCATACCTGCCACGGTTTAACATACTAAACAGCGGCCTGATGCGGTTTCTTGCCCATAGCTACCTGATCATTGTTTTGGTCCTGCTCGGTCTCACCTACGTTCTTGATTTTGGCCACTATGCCTATTTAGGCGAACGGCTCAACGTGACTGCCCTGCGTTTCTTGCAAGACACTCGAGACTCCACCTTGATGGTCTGGGAAAGTTATCCGGTAATCTGGATCACCTTGGGCTTAATTGCCGGCGTGGCGGCTTGTTATTGGCTTGCCAGAATAGCCGAACACAAGTTACTGCAACGACCCGCCACAAAAATTTCTTGGCTACAGGCCACTGCCGGGTTTTTGGTTTGCTTCACTCTTTTCTTCTTTGCCATTCTTGGTCGAGTCAGCAACATCAACATTCTCAACCCGATTCCGCTTCGCTGGAGTGAAGCCTTTGTCTCCGGAGACCGGGCTATCGGCGCCTTGGGTCTCAATCCTGTTCTCTACTTTCGCGACACGCTGGTCATTCCTGTTTCCCCCTTTGATGAGGATAAAGTTACCGAGTATTACCCCCTGATTGCCGATCACCTTGGCATCCCCGAACATCAACGTCAGGATTTGAATTTTACGCGCATGATGGATGTACAGAGTCACAAGCTTGATTATGACCGCCCCCCTAATGTGGTCTTCATCATGCTTGAGTCACTGGGCGCCAGCCGTGTAAGCAGCTACGGTTTACCCGTTGAGAGCACCCCGAACCTAGATCAACTGGGCCACGATGGCTGGCGTTTCGAGCATTTCTATGTCCCAGTAACTGGCACCGCCAAAACGATATGGGCCACGTTTACCGGTATCCCAGATGTGGCTCCAATTGAAAGCGCCAGTCGCAACCCTCTGACCAGTCACCAACGCACAGTGCTGAACGCATTTGAGGGATACCGAAAATTCTATTTCATTGGCGGGAATGCCGGCTGGGCAAATCTGGATGGCTTCGTACAGCAAACCATCGACGGACTCGAACTGCATGAAGAAGGTGACTGGCAATCCCCGGACGTGGACGTCTGGGGCATTTCCGACCTGAACCTATTCCGGGAATCTAACCAAATTCTCGCTGAGCTACCGGAAGATCAACCCTTCTTTGCCTTTATCCAAACCGCAGGCAACCACCGGCCTTTCACCATTCCTGAGAATAACGGTGACTTCCAAGCCCGCACGGACCTATCCGATGAAGAGCTGGCCAAATTTGGCTTCCGAAGCGCAGCCCAGTTCAACGCAGTACGCCTGTTGGATTACAACGTGGGTAAATACATGCAATGGGCCAAAGAAAGCGATTACTTCGACAACACCATCTTCGTATTCTTCGGCGATCACAGTAATCGAATCACCACCTTGCCACACATGCCGGCCATGGATCAGCTGGAATTAGAAAGCAACCATGTGCCACACATCCTGTATGCCCCCAAGTATCTTAAACCCAGGGTCATCAAGGAATCGGTAGGCCTAGTGGACGTGCTCCCCACCATAGCCGGTATGCTAGGGCTGCAATATCCAAACACCACCCTTGGTCGGGACTTCCAAATTCCTGCTCCCGAAGGCGATCGCGCCAATTTTGTGGTGCTGAGGGAAGGCCCCAGTCCAATCTACGGCATGGTGACAAAAGATTTTCTAGTCCGGATGAATGCTGATGGCAGCAATGCCACCTTGCATGATCTGCATAGTGACACCCCCAGCCATGACGAAGCCGCGCAACATCCTGAAGCCTTTAAGCAACTATTTGATCTTGCCCGAGGCCAATACGAAACAGCGCGCTACATGTTTTACGATAATGTGGATAAGTGATAGGCAACACTCATCCAACATGCAACATCTGCAATAAATGCGCGTATTAATACTAAGAAGCCGCACCCAAACCAGGGTGCGGCCATCTCTATTTCGCTTTTTGACCACGCCAGTCCCCCACAGCAGGACTCCCCCTCGCCATACTAGGGTCAGGTTTAGCCAGTAATCTCAGCCAACCCTCTTCTGAAGTGTAGCCCAACGCTTTCTTGCTGCAGACGTGTAACTGTATTCGGGGTGCCTCTGGAAAATGGTTTGTAGGCTCAATCCGATGACTTACCACTGCACATCGGGCAAACAAGAAAAAGCTTCCCGTAGTCCTTGCGACCATGCCTCACCCAGGGCGCGAAAATTCGCATCGTTCTCCGTAACATTGTGGTGATTATTCAGGCTGAGGCTGTCTTTCTGGTAGAGCAACACATCAAGGGGTAAGCCAACCGATAAGTTAGAACGGATAGTAGAATCCAAGCTAATAAGTGCACATTTTGCTGCATCTTTTAGCGAAAGCGAATAGTCCACCACACGGTCCAAGATTGGCTTGCCATACTTGGTTTCACCAATCTGGAAATAGGGAGTATCCCGAGTGCTCTCAATAAAATTGCCTTCCGGATAAACAAGAAAAAGGCGTGGAGCTTCGCCTTGTATTTGGCCTCCAACAATGAAACTGCTGCCAAAATTTACGCTGCTTTGGCTTTGCCCAGAATCACGCATAATCACTTCCCGGCACGTGCTGCCCACCACACTGGCAACATCATACATGGAAGACACGCCATGAAGATTAGGCCGATCACTACCCAAACGCATATTAAGCAGGCTGATCACACTCTGAGTCGTTGCCAGATTGCCCGCGCTGAGTATCACAACAGCGCGCTCGCCTGCTACTTCAAACTTGTGAAGTTTACGGTAGGTAGCGATCTGATCTACTCCGGCATTGGTTCGTGAATCAGCCGCAAAGACCAACCCCTGCTCCAGTCCCATGGCCACACAATACGTCATGCCGAGCTACTCCGTGTCATCACTGAGATTGTGAAGGCACGGTCTCGCTAACCCATGCCACAGCTTCGAGCGACTCTACCCCACCCCCGAAGCGGACGCCACGAACAGGACAAGCATCTAGGTAATCCATGCCCACCGCCAGTTTCAAATGCTGGCGCGGCAAACAGGTTTGATTGGTAACATCGAAGGTATGCCAACTGTCATCATGCCAAACTTCAGCCCATGCATGGCTAGCCACATGCTCTGAATCGCGACTATACAGATAACCGCTAACGTAACGCGCAGGCATTCCCAGTGCACGGCAACACGCCAAAAATACGTGGGTATGATCCTGGCACACCCCTTTCTGCAAGCTCCAGGCGTCACTGGCACGGCTTCCTACGTGTGTTGCCCCTGGTGTAAAAGGCATGCCACTAAGTATTGCTTCGCTCAGATTTTCCAAATGGCGCTCCGCTGACATGCCATCATATCGGTGAGCTAGCTCTTCCAGACAATCATCCGCCTTTGTCAACGAGGTATTACGTGTAAAGACCAGCGGAGAAAGGCGCTGATCGGCATCTTCGCTATCCTCATCCGTAATCTCAACCTGTCCATGTACCGTCAGATTAATAGCCTGGTGGGGCCTATCCAGAGTAAGCACGTGGAGGATATTGTTATACCCATCGGATACTTTCTCCGCATGTTCAGGCAAGTCCATTGTCCAGTTCAGCACTTTTTGTCGTAGCGAAGGTCTGGGGGTCAGCCGCAGGTACTGGGTACTGTGCTTAACCCGTTCCGAATAACGATATTCCGTGCTATGTCGTATTGTTAATTCCATACCAGCTCCAGGTATTCACTCTGAATGGTGTCAGCCAGTTCATTAATCCGGCGCAAGAAATCAGTCAGGTAGTTATGCAGTCCAATCTCAAGAATATGCCCCATGTCGCCATATTGAAGACGAGCAAGTTGCACAGCAGCTAAGCGTTTAGCCTCAAGTCCCGCCTCTCCTTCAATGGCAGGCAGAAGCTCACACAACATTTGCAGACACGATAACAACGACCGGGGAACTTCCGGCCTGAGAATCAACAACTCGGCAACGCGCTCGGCATTAATAGTTTCACTAAACATTTCGCGAAAAGCTTCGTACCCTCCCAATGAACGTAGCAAGGCATGCCAACGGTAATAATCCACCGTGGAGTCACTCTCCGATTCTTCTTCCCGGTGTTTAACATCGAGAATACGAGCGGTGTTATCCGCCCTTTCAATAAAGGTCCCCAAGCGTAAAAAACGAAAAGTATCGCTTCTCATCAGGGTGCCATAGGTAGCCCCACGGAACAGGTGTGATCGATTTTTCACCCACTCAAAGAAAGCGGTTTCGCCATAATTCTGCAGCCCGGTTTGACTGATTTCCTTGAGCTCTAGCCAAGTACCGTTAACGCTTTCCCACATTTCTGAAGTGATTTTTCCTCGCACCGCATGAGCACTGGCTCGGGCCTGGCGAAGACAGGAATAAATGCTGGCAGGGCTGTCAGGGTCAAGGGTAAAAAAGTACAGCACATTATTCGTGGTTACCTTGCCATAACGGGCGCTATAGTCATCCCAGGTACCGGTAATGGACAATGGCGCCGTAATTTCCTGCTGGGTATCGACCGCGTAACGAATCAGTGACAGATTCCACACCACGTCCAGCACCCGGGCGGTATTTTCTGCCCGTTCGACGTCACGTGATAGCCAGTATAGGTCGGATGCCGTACGACTCAGCATGTGCTGTCCTCCCCGCTCTCCAAAACCCAAGTATCCTTGGTACCACCACCCTGTGAGGAATTAACAACCAAGGAACCGGGCTTAAGCGCAACCCGTGTCAGCCCACCGGGTACGACTCGGGGTTCGTTACTGCTGAGCACAAAAGGTCGCAGGTCAATGTGTCGAGGGGCAATACCTTCGTCAACAAACACCGGGCATGTAGACAATGACAAAGTGGGTTGTGCAATGTAATTATCGGGATCCGCTAACAGCCGCGCTCGAAACGATTCAATTTCTGTTTGACTGGCTGCTGGCCCCACCAACATCCCGTAACCACCGGCGCCATGAACCTCTTTAACAACCAGTTCCGGTAATTTTTCCAACACTACCTTCAGATCGTCCTGTTTTCGGCATTGCCAAGTAGGGACATTGGAGAGAATCGGTTCCTCATCAAGATAGAATCGAATCATATCCGGCACATAGGGATAGATAGATTTGTCATCGCCCACTCCGGTACCCACCGCATTGGCCAGCACCACGTTCCCCTGACGGTAAACCGAGATCAATCCGGGAACGCCGAGCATGGAATCCGAACGGAACGCGAGTGGATCAAGAAACGCATCATCGATACGCCGATAAATCACGTCCACCTTCTGCGGGCCCGCGGTAGTCCGCATATAGACATAACCATTCTTTACAAACAGATCAGCGCCTTCTACCAATTCGATACCCATCTGCTGGGCCAAAAAGGCATGCTCAAAATAAGCACTGTTAAACTGCCCCGGGGTAAGTAACACAACGCAGGGATGGCTGTGAGTGGCGCTTTGCTGCAATGTCTCCAGCAACAATGCTGGGTAGTGCTCAACTGGCGCCACGCTCTGCCCGGCGAACAATTCAGGAAAAAGGCGCATCATCATGCGCCGGTTTTCAATCATGTAGCTTACCCCCGAAGGGGTACGTAGGTTGTCCTCCAATACAAACCAAGATCCTTCACCATCCCGAATAAGATCGACCCCGCTGATTTGCGAATAGACCTGATTGGGGAGGTCAACATCCTGCATACAGGGCTGATATTGGGCATTACCAAAAATCTGCTCTGCGGGAATACGCCCGTCGCGAATAATATTCTGGTCGTGGTAAATATCATGCAGGAATAGATTCAGTGCCTGAACACGCTGAATAGCACCGCGTTCCAACAAACTCCACTCACTGGCAGGTAAGACACGCGGCAGGGTATCAAACGGGATAAGTCGTTCGGTGCCGCTCTCCTCGCCGTAAACATTGAACGTAATCCCAACACGATGAAACTGCAGCTCTGCTTCCTTGCGCTTACGTAGCAGTAAGCTTCGGTCCTGTCGGAGCAACCAATCATGGTAGCTCGTGTAGTGAGGTCGCACCTCACCGCCCGGCGCTATCATCTCATCGAAACCGGGCACTGCCGGCAACTGTAATGAACGCATGGCATCGTCCCTGTTAATGAAGCACGCTAAAAGCATCGTCCTTTTTGTATTGCTAATGCATAAAGCAGCAAGTCCTGTGCCAAAACATGCCCCCATTAGCCTGTAAAAAATCACCACAGAGGCTTACCAAGGGCCAATAAAGTGCAAAGCAAAAAAACACATGGCTTTAATGCACTATTCTGGCCACCATCATCACCATTACCAGGCTGGTGGCGAAGTGATTGATGCGGGCTCTATACCCCTTCGAACTCGCTTAAGGCCTGGCTGTGGCTAGGAGGCAACGCCCTGCCCTGCTCCATCAAAATTGCTAGGAACAAGATAATCCCTGCCGCGGTACAGGAAACGGCGAGTTGAACCGAAAATTCAAGGAACCACACTACATCAACGCCATGACAGGGAGATATCAGCGAGCGTGCAAGACACACAATGGTGATCACGCAAACAGTAACAACGGAACGGGATCTGACTCAGCACCGGTAGCGTGAGCGTGCTGCATAGCGAACACTCCCGCATTGTCGATAGCCACCCCCTTCGGCAGAGTAGCTTTGCCCAAGAGGCACAAGAGGTGTCGCGCTACTCAAAAGTAGCGCGAAATTGCTCCCGGGCCGAAGAAACGGCCCAGGGACTGGGTGGCCACACTGGCACAGGTTAAACGTGCTGCAATAGCGATAAGCTGGTCGCCAGCCAACGCGCTTAACCTTTGCCCAATCTCCTCCAAGCTAGCAGCATACCGGACACCAGTGCGGCAAGGATCAGCAACACCAGAACCACCATTACGGCATCTCGCTGCGGGGGGGATAGGCCTAGGCGGCCCACGAAATGGTACTTATGTAAATTGATGAAATGCAGTGCACGTAGAATGGAAGAAGGAGTGACTTCGTTAGCCATATGGCCACTGCGAGTTTCCACCAGCATGGCCAGCTGCGGCTGATTCACCAACGACAACTTGCGCACCGGTAAACGCTTGTAGACACTAGGATAATCAAAACGAAATTTCGTAAGTAGCTCTGTGTCTCGGACCTCAACGGACTCACCCACAAAGCGCTCTACCAGTTTCTTCGCATAGGCTTCATCGGCACCGGTCACCTTCTCGCCCTTCACGGCATTAACATACTGCAGTGCCGTCACGCCGTTCTCACCCTGTTGTTGGAATTGCCACAACACGTCGTCACCCACTTGCACCGGCCGTACCGCCACTGCACGATCCATTAGCATCAGCGGATTCGTCGCCAATGAAGATACTGCTATTAGCGTGTCATCCCGAAAATCTATCCATTGCGGCGGATTCAATTTATCAATCGCCACATGTACACCACTGCTGGCAAAGCCAAACAAAGAGAGCCCACCGACCAGAGTCAACCAGCGATGCCAACGACGCACGCCATTGCCCTTGTTTAAATGGCGCCAGCGCCGAACGAGCAGTATCAGCCCCCCCAGTGACATCAATAGCAAGGGAACGGAAAACAGCAGCACCACGGGAGTACGCGCGGCGTGCGGCAACCAGTGCCAGCTATGGAACCAAGAAAATGCCTTGAGCGCTTGTCGCCGACCCCAGGTAGCCGCACTGGCTAGCCGCTGCTGCTCCGTATCCAAGTACAGTGTTAATCCGTCCTCACGCTCTAGTGCCACCCGCCAAACGGGCAACAGACGGTTAACTTCACGGTATTCATTGCTGAACTGCTCTAACGGTATGGCAGAAAGAATGCCCGCATCAGGATCATCCACCAGCATTCTGGCCAGCCAGATGGCGTGCAAACGATCTCCATGGGCGATTTCTTCACTGCTATCGGCATGAAAGTAACGCGGTTGAGTATGTCCCGCCTCCACTACCCGGTATTGCCAACCTCCGTCGATTTGTTGCAGCTGAACATTCGTGACCGCATCAATGTCCTTCTCCTGCAGCAAAACATCAACCGGCCTGACCTCAGCCGCGCTAGGCAGCAAAGGCCTAACAATTTGGTGGCCCTCCATAGGCGGCTTCAACACCCACGCCATCAAGGGATGTAACAGCCCGCTCAGTAACCATAACATCAATGGCACCGCGACTAACCAGGCTGCGCGGCGATGCCAAGTCATCAGAAAACGCATCACAGACGATACTCCGCGCCGACATAAAGTGAGCGGCCAATACCGGGGGTAACGCTGGCCACTGGGTTGGGATTAAACGGAGAGGCTAACGCCGGTGCCGTGCTGATACTGCCGGTGCTGGCATACACTTTATCGCCCAGATTGCGGCCATCGAAATATACTTTCAGACCGTTGTTGAACTCACGACTCAAGCGCAACCCCCAAACCGAATAGCCCGCGGTTTCCCAATAGCGGCCACCGCTGTTGGTATAGGTGAGCGGATAACCACTGACATAACGCAGATTCGGCTCAACCAAAACCTGGGCAGAAGGGCGCCACTGCAAGGCGGTAAAAATAGTGTGCTCAGGAATGCCGGGTAGTTGATTGTCTCCGTAAATCGGATCGTCATCAAAGGTGAAATCGGACCAATTGTAGACCGTCTGCAGCGCCACATTTTCTTTGCCGGGAAGGCGCCAAGTGATACCCGCTTCGAGCCCTTGGTGAATTGTATCAGTGGGGGAATTGAACAATGCTGTCACATCGTTTACTTCAATATTAAGCAGCTCATCTTCAACATTGGCGTGGTAAAGCACCATATCCCAGTCCAGCACATCACCCACGCCACGCCAACCAAGCTCGATGGTGGTGGCTTCCTGCTGCTCCAAGCGTAATCCGGGCACAGGCTGTGCCCCTAGCTCTGAGCCGGAGGGCATACCGATACTCTGTGCTACCTGAACGAACAGGGTTTGCCCTGCTAACGGGGTAAAGCTTAAGCCCAGCTTCGGGGAAAAGCCCCCCATATCCACCGTATAACTGTCGTCCACAGCCTCACCGGAAGGCTGCGGAAAGAATGGGCAGTTACTGCACAATGGCGGCACGCTGGCTTGCAGATCATCCAAACTACGTTCGGACTCGACCCATTGCGCCCCCAGCGCTACCCGCCAGCGATCGCTGACTTGCCATTGCTGTTCAGCATAAGCCTCCACCTGTTTCACACGAAACACATCATCGAGGAACTGATTTCCCTTTTGCTTACCGTTCTGTGCATGTTGGAAGCGAGTGTTATCGTCATGGCCATAGGAATATCGCAGCCCCGCCAGCAAGGTATGCCCTTTGCTCCAGTGCTTTCGATAATCCACTGCGCCACCAATAGACTCACTGCTGTTATCAATAATCCCCACAAAAGGGGTCGGCAAATGATCAAGGTTAGTCCGGTTATAAAAGACACTGGCCACAAGTTGTTGATCCCCCGCCAGAGGAATCAGAGTACGGTTGGCCAAACGGATTGCGCGCCAGTTTCGATCCGTATCGAACGATTTATTAAATGCCCCAGCCTCCTGACTATCGTCTTCAAGGCGGTCTCGGCGGATACTGCCAGGCAACTCCAGCTGAGCGTCATCCGAAGAAAAATAGGTCCGGTTTTCGATACCGTTATCGAAAAGCACACCGAAGTTACCAGAGGCACGTTTGTTATACTGGCTGGAGTGATCGCGGTAACCCCGGTAATCAGACTGACTCAAGGACAGGTAACCATCCATATTGCCTTTCTTGCCCCCGAGGGTAATGCGGTTGGCCCGCCAGCCGTAATCACCCAATTCGGTACGCAACCGAATACCCGGTGCGGTGCGGCCTGTCTCACTGACATAGTTAATAGCACCACCCAGAGCCGATGCGCCAAGCGTCAGTGCACTGGCGCCCCGGTACACTTCCACATAACGGTAAGACAACGGATCGATTAACTGGTTGGTCGTGCCATTATCCAGCCGTGATAGGGGCACCCCATCCTGATAGCTAACGATACCCCGGCCAAAACTGGTCGTGGACAGCCCTGAGCCCCGGATAGACAGAAACACATCATCGCCGCCATTCTGATTAGCAACCCAAACACCAGGGGTCCGCTTGAAAAGGTCTTCCTGATTAGCCACATGGCCATCTTCAATGCTCTCCACATCCAGCACCCCCACTGAACGGCTTTCTACAAACAACTCACTACGGCGAACTTCAGGAGAGACAGAAAGCGTATTGTGCTCTGGCTGGTCATTCACGAGCACGGGATCCAGCTGGTTAGCCCAAGCGGGTGCCGTAAGGCAAAATAATAATAAAAACGGCTTTCTCATGACCTTCCCCGAAATAACAGTAGGTCGCGAGTATAGTGGTTCATAAGGAGGGTCTAATGCGGCGAATTGTCGCGGCAGAACGGTTGTTGTCGCGATTAGCGACGCAACAAAAAACGGGACAAACAATGCCTAAACCTAGCGATGACGCCCCATCACACTGCCAGCAAGTCGAACCGCCCAACGTTCAGGCAGGCAACGTGTTATGAACGTCATTAAACGGTAAAGCCAGCCGGGGATCACCACCGCCTTCCCTTTGGCAAGGCCTACCAAACCGGCACGAGCCACCGGGCTCACTGCCATCATGGTTCTCTGCAGCGACGGATCCATTTCCCCACGGGCCTTGCTGGAAAATTCGGTGCGGGTACCACCTGGACTCAAGGTAGTGACGACAATCCCGCAAGGCTTCAATTCTTCGTGTAAAGCACGGCCCAGTGTTTGCACAAACGCCTTACTGGCAGCATAAGTCGCCATACCAGGAATCGGAAACCAAGCAGAGACAGAACTGATATTCAAAATCCATCCCTCACCCCTCTCCGCCATGGGCTCAGCAAATAACCGGGTGAGAGCCAGCAAAGCGCGGTCGTTCACCTCTAGCATGCCGAGTGTTTGTTCCAGCGATAACTCCAACAGGTTTTTCTGATACCCATAGCCCGCATTATTAATCAGAATATCCACCTTCAGACCACGGCGGGCCACCTCATCAAACAGCTGCTGTGGCACCAAAGGGTCGGCCAAATCTGACGTAATTACGCAAACAGACACCCTGCATAATTCAGCCGCAAGCGCTTCCAACCGCTCAGTACGGCGAGCCACCAAAATCAGGTTACATCCCATCGCCGCAAGCTGACGAGAGAGCTCCTGACCAATGCCGCTGGAGGCACCGGTGACCAGTGCCGTTTTTCCATTGAAAATTTGCATTGCTTTGCTCTTGTAGCTTTCAACCTGCCCAGAAGAATGAGTTCAAGATTCAAAAACGCGAAACCGCCTTACGGTATGTGGGTGTTCCGCCCACATTCATACTGTTATTTATAACGAGCAACAATATTGAATCTGAAATAACCAATAACCGTTGTTCACACTTTTGGATCCAATAGCCACGATTGTATTTTGCCCAACGTCAAAAACAAAAAACCCGGCACAAGGCCGGGTTTTTTTTGGTGCGGAAGGCGCGCTTTACAGCTTGCCGTCCAGCTCCGGTACTGCTTCGAACAGGTCAGCCACTAGGCCGTAGTCCGCCACCTGGAAGATGGGGGCTTCTTCGTCCTTGTTAATAGCAACGATGACCTTAGAGTCTTTCATACCGGCCAAATGCTGGATGGCACCGGAGATGCCCACAGCAACGTACAGGTTCGGCGCAACGATTTTACCGGTCTGACCGACCTGCATGTCGTTAGGAACGAAACCTGCGTCAACGGCGGCACGGGATGCACCCACGCCAGCGCCCAGCTTATCAGCCAGCTTGTACAGAATTTCGAAGTTTTCGCCGTTACCCATGCCACGACCACCGGAGATTACGATCTCGGCAGAGGTCAGCTCAGGACGATCAGACTTGGCCAGCTCTTCACCCACGAAGGAAGAAATGCCAGCGTCTTTAGCAACGTCGATGTTCTCAACAGAAGCAGAACCGCCTTCTGCTGCAACGCCATCGAAAGAAGTACCACGCACGGTGATCACTTTCTTGGCATCGCCACATTTAACGGTCGCAATGGCGTTACCAGCGTAGATCGGACGCTTGAAAGTATCCGCATCGATCACGTCGGAAATCTCAGAGATCTGAGCCACGTCCAGCAAAGCCGCCGCGCGAGGCGCGAAGTTCTTACCGGTGGTAGTGGCAGCAGCCAAGATGTGGCTGTAATCGCCAGCAACTTCAGCAACCAGATCGCCAATGTTTTCAGCCAGCTGATGCTCGTAGGCATCGTTGTCTGCGCACAGCACTTTGGAAACGCCATCAATTTTAGCGGCTTCCTCAGCAACAGGGCCACAGCCTTTACCAGCTACCAGCACAGTGATGTCGCCGCCAATTTCTTTAGCAGCAGCAACCACACTCAGGGTGACCTTGTTGAGCGCGGCGTTATCGTGTTCGGCGTAAACTAATACACTCATCAGATCACCTTCGCTTCGTTCTTCAGTTTCTCGACCAGCTCGTCAACGGAGCCAACGATAATGCCAGCCTGACGCTCAGCCGGAGCTTCCACTTTTTCAGTGGTCACACGCGGAGTCAGGTCAACGCCCAGATCAGCGGCTGTCTTGGTGTCCAGCGGCTTTTTCTTGGCTTTCATGATATTCGGCAGAGACGCGTAACGCGGCTCGTTCAAACGCAGGTCAGTGGTAACCACTGCCGGCAGGCTCAGCTCAACAGTCTGCAGGCCACCGTCGACTTCACGGGTAACCTTCACTTTACCGTCAGCCACATCCACTTCAGAAGCGAAGGTGCCCTGCGGCATGCCAGCCAACGCAGCCAGCATCTGGCCGGTCTGGTTGTTGTCGCCATCGATAGCCTGCTTGCCAAGAATAACCAGCTCGGGCTTCTCTTCATCAACGATGGCTTTCAGTGCCTTAGCAATGCCCAGAGGTTGAACCTCTTCATCGGTTTCGACCAAGATGGAGCGGTCGGCGCCCAGAGCCATGGCAGTACGCAGCTGTTCCTGAGCGGCCTTAGGACCGACGGTAACGGCAACAATTTCGGTAACCACACCCTTTTCTTTCAGACGCACTGCTTCTTCTACAGCGATTTCACAAAAGGGATTCATGGCCATTTTAACATTGGCGAGATCAACGCCAGAGTTGTCGGCCTTCACGCGAACCTTGACGTTGTAATCAACGACTCGCTTGATGGGTACAAGAACCTTCATAGGATCCTCGGAATGTTCCATTGGGTGACTTGTAGAAGGAGGCGACATGACGCCGTTGCCGGGTCCACCCCCGCGAAAGAGCCGCTATCTTGAACGCTCGCCCACAACAGGTCAATAGCCCAAAAATCCGTAAGCAGATGATTTTGCTGCAAATAGACCACATACATTGTCGGCTTTTCGTGACCTGCCAGTCGGTGATTTTCTTGTAAATCAACCATCTAGCAAGAGATAATCTAAACACTTGTTTGAAAGTGCCCTGCGCCGGTTCAAAAGTTGACACAAGTTAAGGTCCGCAGGGTCAACCCCAGTAGTGGTGTGGTTTCTTCTATCTCTATATACTCCGCGCCACCCTAAGATAGGTCTCGGCCGGCCATTGAGAAAGATTTTCTGTTACCGCAAATGTCAGAACATCTTTCTCAGTGGCTTGCGGGCCAAACACGCAATTGATAGTGAGGAGACAGGCTGTGGAACGCGAATCTATGGAAGTCGACGTAGTCATCGTTGGCGCCGGTCCTTCCGGTCTGGCAACCGCCTGCCGTCTGGGGCAAATTGCCCAGGAAACCGGTCAGGAAATCAGTGTTGTTGTTGTAGAGAAAGGCTCTGAAGTCGGTGCCCACATTCTTTCCGGTGCCGTGCTTGAGCCACGCGCCTTGAATGAACTGTTCCCCAACTGGCAGGAACTGGGTGCGCCGGTGAACACCAAGGTCACCGGTGATGAAATCTTCTTTCTCACCGGCCCGGAAAAAGCACAGAAAGTACCCAACATGTTCGTTCCCAAAACCATGCACAACGAAGGGAACTACATTATTTCCCTGGGTAATCTGTGCCGCTGGCTGGGTGACCAGGCCGAAGGCCTTGGCATCGAAGTATTCCCAGGCTTCGCCGCTAGCGAAGTGCTATACAACGAAGATGGCTCTGTAAAAGGTATTGCCACCGGCGATTCCGGTATCGGCCATGATGGCGAGCACAAGCCCAGCTACACCCCTGGCATGGAGCTGCACGCCAAGTACACCATATTCTCGGAAGGCTGCCGTGGTCACCTGGGTAAGCAGCTGCAGGAAAAATTCAACCTGCGCGAAGGAACCGATCCGCAGCACTACGGCATCGGTATCAAAGAGCTGTGGGATATCGATCCGGCCAAACATCAAGAAGGCCTGGTAGTTCACACCGCTGGCTGGCCGCTCACCGAATCCGGTTCCCCGGGTGGTGCGTTCCTGTATCACATCGAGAACAACCAGGTTGCCCTGGGCCTGATCACCGACTTGGCCTACTCCAACCCGCACGTCTCGCCGTTCGACGAAATGCAGCGCTGGAAAACCAACCCGGAAATCAAAAAGCATCTGGAAGGCGGCAAGCGTGTTTCTTACGGCGCCCGTGCTATCTCCAAAGGTGGCCTGCAGTCTCTACCCAAGATGACCTTCCCCGGTGGTCTGCTGGTAGGCTGTAATGCCGGCACCCTGAACTTTGCCAAGATCAAGGGCACTCACACTGCCATGAAATCCGGCATGATTGCCGCTGAAATTCTGGCTGAAGCACTTAAAGGTGGCCGTGGCAGCGACGAGCTGACCGAATACAAAGACGCCTTCGAGAAAAGCTGGGTTTACGAAGAACTGCACGCCCAGCGTAACTTCGGCCCGGCCCAGCACAAGTTCGGCAACCTGATCGGTTCCGCCTTTGCCTTTGTGGACATCAACTTGTTCAACGGCAAACTGCCCTTCACCATGCGCGATACCACCCCGGATCACGCCACCCTGAAGCCGGCGGATCAAAGCAAGAAGATCGACTACCCGAAGCCGGACGGCAAAATCACCTTCGCCAAACTGGACAGCGTATTCCTGTCCAACACTAACCACGAAGAGGATCAGCCCTGTCACCTAACGCTAAAAGATCCGAGCGTGCCGCTGGAAGTTAACCTTCCTAAGTGGGACGAGCCGGCTCAGCGCTACTGCCCGGCTGGTGTATACGAAGTGGTGGAAGACGAGAACACCGGCGACAAACGTTTCCAAATCAACGCCCAGAACTGTGTTCATTGTAAGACCTGTGACATCAAGGACCCCACCCAGAACATCAACTGGGTGGCACCTGAAGGTACCGGCGGCCCCAACTACCCGAACATGTAAGTTGGGCTCACACGGTTTCCGTGTCGCAAACAAAAAAGGCGCCTTTTCAGGCGCCTTTTTTGTTATGGCCGCAGCAGCCACCTTCATTCAGGTTTCAGGCTAGAGGACGTTGTAACCGCTGAATAATCTGAGCACGGTGCTGCGCGCGGTTCTTGCGCAGGCGATACCACGCCAAGCGGATGCGGTAATCCAGCGCATCCATCATTGCCAACGGTGGCATAGCAGGCATGTGCAAGTCTGGCTTGCGCGATTGAGTCCTTACCGGGGCTGCAAGCCTCTGGGCTTCGTTATGCTTCATGGTCTCCTCCCTGTCCGATGACAATATGGCGTGGCTAGGCTGTGATTGGCCCCCATGATGCAATCGGGTTTATGATCAGTAAATCGAAAAGAACTGCATCCACTGTTCAAAATTTCTGAAAGGTCAGCCATGCCGTCCCCTGCCCCCCTCCAACCCTTACTGGATACGGAAATCCTGCGCAGCTTCGTGGCCATTGCCGAAACCGAAAGCTTCACACAAGCCGCCAGCGAGGTCTTTCGCACCCCCTCCGCCTTAAGCATGCAGATCAAGCGGCTGGAGGAACAGGTGGGGCAGCGGCTGTTCCTACGCGAAGCGCGGCGGGTCAGCCTAACGGCAGAGGGCGAAGCCATGCTTGGCTATGCCCGACGTCTGTTGAAACTGAACCAGGAAGCCATTAGCCACTTCACTGCCCCGGAGCTGGAAGGCACCGTGCGGCTAGGCACACCCGATGATATTGGTACCCGCATCTTGCCTCAGGTGCTGACACAATTTTCTCGTTCTCACCCCGCCGTTCAAGTCAATGTGCTGGTTGGCCGCAGTGCCGACATGCTGCAACAATTCGATGCCGGAAAGCTGGATTTGATTATGGTAACGACGGGTAAACAAGGGCGGCCAGCCCGAGGGGAGGTGGTGCATAACGAACCTCTGGTATGGGCCGGAGCACAAGGCGGCATCGCGGTCACTCAGAGTCCTTTGCCCCTGGCGCTGGCCAGCCAGGGTTGTCCGTGGCGCAAGATAGCACTGGAGGCGCTGGACCACAGCCAACACCGCTACCGCATTGCCTATATCAGCGAGCACTGTGCCGGCCAGGAGGCTGCCATGCAGGCTGATTTGGCCATTGGCCCCTTTCCTCTCAGCCTGACCCAGCCACCGTTGCAGCAACTAGGTGACGAATACGCCTTACCCGCACTAGGCGACTACCAAATCGCCATGCTGTACCGCGGCGAAGAAGGGTCCGCCACCCAAGTACTGGCTGGCCACGTCCGCGCAGCTTTCCGCGCGCGGCGACGCTAACAGCAACCTCCTGCCCTGACACAACCTCAAGACAATGCAGGCGAAACACACTCACGGCTCAAGCCAAAGACAACCGCACTTTACTCCACTGGCTCTGGATCTAAAGCCGTTTGCTGCTCTGCCTGGGTCAGCTCCCGGCTTTCCCCCGGTGCCAGGTAAGCGTCCAACTGAATGCGGCCTACGGCCAAACGGTGCAGCGCCGTTACCTTCTTCCCAGTACGCCCAAACATTCGCTTAATCTGGTGATACTTGCCTTCGTGAAGCCATACATCCGCTTCAAAAGAAGAACGAATCGTTAGCCTGGCCGGCTGGGTGTAAATTTGCTCGAAGTCGAACCACATACGTTGCGAAAATGACACTACATCTTCATCGCTCAACGGTTTATCAACACTCACCCGGTAATGTTTCCAGAGGCCCGTTTCCGGCAAGCTCAAGCGACGCGACCAGGCACCATCATTGGTCAGCAACACCAACCCTGTGGAATTAAAATCCAACCGCCCGGCCAGATGCAGCCCTTCACGCTGGCCCCTTGGCAGCAGCTCCAGCACCGTGGGGTGGTGCTCATCTCGGGTAGCGCTGACGACCCCCGCAGGCTTGTTAATCATCAAATAACGCGGCCGGTTCGCCTGCAGAATTTCACCATCGCACACCACCGCATCAAAAAGGCCAATTCGCCGCTGCCGATCCCGCTCCACCTGCCCGTTTACCCGCACGCGCCCGGCAGCCAGCAACAGCCGCAGATTGCTTCGGCTCATTTGCAGTCGGGCGCTGAGAAAACGGTCTAGGCGATGGTGTCGAGAAGTCATCAACACATGATAACCGAGCACACAGATTTCCCGTAGCCGGAAGCGACATACCCATGGCTGGCAAGCTCAATCAAGCATCACTCTTACACTTTTCTCACGCTGTCCTCTGCGCTGTTACGGCCACTCTCAGCGTCACACTGATAACGCCCGATGATCCGGTAGCTAAATAAAAAACCGATTCTCAAAGCGTGCACCGCGCTGCTGTTATCGACGGCCAGCGAGTTGCCTATCCGCCATCTTGCCGTCTTGCTGTCTTGCTGTCTGGGAGACCTGAGCGGGCGCCTAGCGACTGCGCTGTACTTTTATCGCAGCGCAACTCAATGCCCAAAAGCCATCCACAAAAAAAGGGGCAGCTTAGGTTGCTGCCCCTCGTTCACACATTAACGCAAGCCTCCCTCAGGCCTCTACTTCTACCTCCGCCTCGGCTTCGGCATCGGCATTCGCGCACACAAACTCATAATCCGTGGACTGCACGTTGCGCGTTTCCAGCCAGTAGCGCAACGTGGAGCCCGGCCACAGAGCGAAATTCTTACCATCGTCCTGTTGATACCAGCTGGTACAACCGGAGGTCCAGGTGGTGCCTTGCAGGCGGCGCTGCACGTTGGCATTAAAAGCTTGTTGCGCTTTGGGCTTCACATCCAAATAATCCGCGCCCTCCTCTCGCAGCAGCGCCATGCATTGCAAGGCGTATCTCACCTGGCACTCAATCATGAACAGAATGGAATTATGGCCCAAGCCAGTGTTTGGCCCCACCAGCATATACAGGTTCGGGTAACCACTGACGGTAATACCATAATGTGCTTCAGCAGATTCGGCCCAGTCCTTATTCAGATCATGGCCCGGCAAACCGGTCAGCGGAAAGTCTTTCATGTAGATACGTGGATCCACCACAAACCCTGTGCCGAGAATAATACAATCCGCGTCATGCTCTACCCCATCTTCCGTCACCACACTGTTGGCTTTCACCTCGCGGATACCGGCAGTAACCAGCTCCACATTGTCACGGTTGAACATGGGGAACCACTTGTTGGAAATCAGTACCCGCTTGCAGCCGAAGGTGTAATCAGGTGTCAGTGCCTTCGCCAGCCTCTTGTCTTTCACTTGCAGGCGGATGAACTGTTTACAAAGGGCACCCAGCAGCCGTGCGGCTTTAGGGCTGGAGGCTGGCGCCACCCGAGACTCATTGCCCCAGTAAAGGCGCGCCCGGTGCAGTTTGCGCAGGGTCGGGAAGCGCTTGAACAACCGCCGTTGAATACCCCAGTAACCGCGTTCATCACGGGGAATAACCCACGCCGCGCTACGCTGGAACACCGATAGCTTCTTCACCTTGGGGGCAATTTCCGGGCAATACTGAATGGCGCTGCCACCCGTACCGATGGACACCACCTTCTTGCCCACCAAGTCATAACCATGATCCCATTCGGCTGAATGCATCACCTTGCCTTTGAAACGCTTGAGTCCCTTGATGTTCGGCACATTCGGCACATGTAACGGACCGGAGGCGAGCACAAAGTGGCGACAATCAATGGTCATGCCCGCGGCGGTGCGCACCGTCCAGCGGCCAGTGGTTTCATCAAAATGGGCTTCGTTAACTTCCTGGTTAAACTGGATAAAGGGCCGTAGCTGATACTGCTCCACGGTATCGAGAATGTAGTTCTCAATTTCGTCCCGAGGCGCATAACGCTTGGTCCAATCCGCCTTGGCGGCGAAGGAAAAGGAATACAAGTGCGACTGCACATCGCAGGCGGCCCCCGGATAGCGATTGAAATACCAAGCACCGCCCACCTGCGCAGCCTTCTCCAAAATAACGAAATCCTCATTGCCCGCTTCGCGCAGCTTGATCGCCATGCACAGCCCGCCGAAGCCAGCCCCTACAATGGCCACATCCACCGACACCGTCTTGGCGGGAATCTTGGCTTTACTAGTCATGTCACTGCCCTCCTCAGGCGGCTTTCAGCCGGTTGACGCGAAAGGCGGCGACTTCCTCAATCAGCGCCTCGGTCTGGTTTAAAAATTCTCGGTTATCATGCATCCAGGGGTGAAAGCCTGGGCGGAAGAAATCCAGCCAATCCGGTATAGAGCGTCGCAGCACCCCCGGCCGACCCAACGTCAGGTTGACCACCTTCCTCCAGCCGTTCAGGTTCAGCAGGCCGCCCCCCTTCGCCACCATTATCGTGTAGAAGGGCACGTAGAGACTCCAGAACAGCGCATTAACCAACAAGAACGCTCCAGCACGTAACCCATAGGCTTTGATGCCTCTGCCCAGCATTTGCTCGAAGGCATCGAAACAGACCGCTTTATGTTCGGTTTCCTCAATGGCATGCCAACGCCAGATCGCCGAATAATGTGGGTCCACTCCTTCCAGCAATTCGGGGTTACGAAGCACCATGTCACCCAGCACTGCGGTAAGGTGTTCCAGCGCCACCGTGGCCGCCAACTGCACCGAGCGCGGCGCCTTCTTCACCAGCTCCAGCAACCGCACCACCAGCGCATCCAGAGCCTCAACAGGCATCCCTTCCGCCTGCAATGCGTCGTTGTATTCCTCATGCTCGCGGGTGTGGAAGCCTTCCTGGCCGATAAAAGCCGAGATCTGCTCCTTCAGTTTCGGATCAGTGATTTCCTTAGCGTAGTTGCGCACACTCTGAATAAAGAAGCGCTCCCCCGCCGGAAAGAAAATCGACAGGGTGTTATAGAACTGTGAAACATGCAGCCCGCCGGGGTTCCAGCTCAATGCCTTGCCGGCGGGCAGCCCGAATTTGAGATTCCGGCGTACCGGATCAACCTGAATTGTCATCATCTTGCCCCTTAAGCAGATCGAATTAATCGGATGCTAAGGCCACAAAGGTGACACCCTCAACGGTTACATTGAACAATGTAACCGTATATTGATATGGGTCAAATTGAGCAAGAAATAGGATACAAAGAAGAAAACTTTGTTTACTTTAAAAAATGAAACGAGACCGGCACCCTCGACTTCAGCGCTCCCCCGAGAGGAAAGAGCCCCCCGGTGGGAATAAACACATACGTCACCCAAATATCAGACCCCATACCCATAGCGGCCCGACTACCACAAGCGTGCTAACCTCTACTCATGCAGGCAGTTAAAAATGGGGGGGATTACAGGCCTTTCCCGGTGGCGGCGATATGAGGAAGGCTTCATTTTCTGATAGGTACAGGAAATGAGGTTTTCCTACCTGTTTAAGTTTAGGGACAGCTGTCTGACGAGGGGGCGATTTGGGCGAGGTTGTTCGCGGCTCAAGCGCCGTATTCGCTTCGCTCACCCTTCGGGCCGCACTACGTGCGTTAGTTCGCTACGCTACGTTCCTACAGCATACTTCTGACCGGGAAGTACAGGCAGGGCCGGGCGGCCCTGCCCTGAGGGTTTAGTCTTTCTTTTTCCAATCCAAGCTATAAAGATCATCCCGACGATCGCGCAGGTTGGTTACCGAGCCTTCCCGGTGCAGCAGCTTCAGTTTTTCCAGATCCACATCGGCAAACATCAGCATTTCGGTATTGGGGACCGATTCACTGATGATGGCATCGTGGGGAAAGTAGAAATCGCTGGGGGAAAATACCGACGATTGTGCGTACTGGATATCCACCGCATCCACCCGGGGCAGGTTGCCCACCGAGCCGGAAATGGCCACGTAGCATTCGTTTTCGATGGCGCGGGCCTGGGCACAGTGACGTACGCGCAGGTAGCCGTTTTTGGTGTCGGTCCAGAACGGCACGAACAGGATGTCCATTTTCTCGTCGGCGAGAATCCGGCCCAGCTCAGGGAATTCCACGTCGTAACAAATCAGGATACCCACCCTACCTGCGTCGGTATCGAACACCTGCAATTTGTCACCGCCCTGGATCACCCAGTCACGGCGTTCGTGGGGGGTAATGTGAATCTTGTACTGGGATTCCACCGAGCCATCGCGACGCATCAAGTAGGCCACATTGTAGACCTTGTCATCTTCAATCACCGGCATGGAGCCGCCAATGATGTTGATGTTGTAGCTCACGGCCATATCCGCCAAGGCATCGCGTACTTCTTCGGTGAAGCTGGCGAGGAAGCGCACCGCTTCCACGGAGTTCAATTCTGGCCGTAGCCCCATGAGCGGCGCGCTAAAGAATTCCGGCAGCACGGCAAAGTCGGCGCGGTAATCGGATAGCGCATCAATAAAAAACTCCACCTGATTGAGCAGATCTTGCACGTCGCGGGCAGCACGCATACGACGCTGCACTACGCCCACACGAACCACGGTGCGGCGTGGCCATTCGGCGTCGTCGTCTTCCGGTTCGTAGAGAATGTTGTCCCATTCCAACAGCGTGGCATAGCCGTGAGAATCTTCATCTTCCGGCAGATACGCCTTCATAAGACGTTTCACGTCGAAGCCGTTGGAAAGCTGAAATGACAAGATAGGATCGTAGATGGCGCGGGCTTCTACCTGCTCGATGTATTCGGTCACCGGCATCTGGTCAGCGTAGTTGGTATACCCCGGCAGGCGACCACCCGCCAAAATCGCACGTAGATTCTCTTCCCGGCACAATTCTTTGCGAGCTTCGTACAAGCGGCGGCCCAGGCGATAGCCGCGGTATTCCTTGTCTACAAATACATCTAGGCCGTAAAGCGCATCGCCCTTGTTGTCGTGGGAGCGCACTTTGTCGTCGGTAATCAGGTCTTCGTAGCGATGCGGGTTGGAGAACCGGTCGTATTTAACTTTGATAGTCAGTGCCGTGGCCACCAGTTCGCCGTTGTCTTCAATCACCAGCTGCCCGTCTTGAAAAATGCGGATCAGGGTTTTGATGGTGTCTTCTGGCCAGGCGCCACCAATATCGTGATACACCTGATTCATCAGGCGCGCCAACGCGGGATAATCCTCGTGCGTCAGCGTTCGCAAACGTAACCGAGTGGTTTCTTCTGCCATGAATAACTCCTTGTGTTGACGCTTCACGCACCACGGCGCAACGCGAAAAAACGCTACTGCCTTCACCACCGCATCCCCGTTTCAGCAGGCTAGTCTACGGTGGGTTTGCTTTATCGTGATGCGCGGTTAAGCATTAAGCGGCGGAAAGGAAATCAGCCAGCACATTTGTTGATTCTGCAACGCATGCATGCCACTGGGATAGAGGGCCACGCCATCCGGGCGAATAAAGAGAACCCCGCCTTCATTCAAGCCAACAAACCCGGATTGATGCTCTTGAACAAAACCACATTCTTCGCTCCATTGCGGCTGCAATGGCGCTGGAATGGTTTCGTAGCCAATGACACCATTGGCCAGAGGGTCGTCGATGGCGACCCGATCGCGATACAGGCCAACGGCGTCCTCGCCCACCAACAACACCATGCCCTGATGAAAATGCAGCAGGGTCACGTTGCCGCGCGGGGGCAGGCTAAGGTTTTCCTGTTGATCGATAATGGTGTCCATAGAGGCTTCCAAGAATAGGGGTGTAACGGGATACAGGGTACTTAAATGGCTGAAAACATTGTAATACTTACTGGCGCCGGAATCTCGGCGGAATCGGGTATCAAGACCTTCCGAGCAGCAGACGGCCTGTGGGAAAACCACCGGGTAGAAGATGTCGCCACCCCCGAGGCGTTCTTGCGTAACCCCCTGCTGGTGCAAAACTTTTACAACCAGCGGCGCCGGCAATTACTCACAGGGGCAATCAGGCCCAATGCAGCCCACCAGGCGCTGGCCACGTTAGAGAAAGCTTTGCCGGCGGGCAAGGTGTTGTTGGTTACCCAGAATATCGACAACCTCCACGAGCGCGCCGGCAGCCGTAACTTAATCCATATGCACGGCGAGCTACTCAAAGGGCGCTGCCAAACCAGCGGCGGCCTGGTCGATCTGGACCATGACCTAACGGTGGCCCTGCCCTGCCCGTTGTGCGGGGCAAAGGGCTGCCTGCGCCCCCATGTGGTCTGGTTCGGTGAAATGCCCCTGCAAATGGAAGCGATCTACCGCGCCCTGTCTCAATGCGATCGTTTTATCAGCATCGGCACCAGTGGCAATGTCTACCCCGCCGCCGGCTTCGTGGAAGAAGCCAACCGGCACGGGGCGCACACGGTGGAATTGAATTTGGAGCCCTCCCAGCAGCTCACCGCTTTTGCCGAACATAGGCGTGGGCTGGCTACTGAACTGGTGCCGAGGTATGTGGAAGAACTGATCGCCGGGGTATAATCCCGTTCGTCATACTTGCATCACGAAAGACCGCCAGCATGGCTCCCCGCCCTAGGTATGATTGCCCCACCCTATGGCGCAGACAGGCCCCTTGATATTTCTATAGCCGCCTGATTCCGCTAGACTGCTGAACCTCTACAAAAGGAGTGTCAGCCAGAGCCCGCCGCGCAAAAATAGGGCACGGGGCCTCCAGCAACTACAGGTAGCAAAGCACATCATGACCGACAAGCAGGTAGACGACCTTAATATCGCCTCGCAGGACGTATTGATTACGCCCAACGCGCTGAAGGAAAAACTGCCCCTCAGCGATAACGCCCGCCAAACCGTCATCAGCGGCCGCGAGACTATCCGCAATATTCTGGACCGCAAGGACCACCGCCTGTTTGTGGTGATCGGCCCCTGCTCGATCCACGATACGGACGCCGCCATGGAGTACGCCACCCGGCTGAAAAAACTGGCCGACGAGGTGAGCGATACTATCTACTTGGTGCTGCGTGTTTATTTTGAAAAACCGCGTACTACCGTGGGCTGGAAGGGCTTGATCAACGACCCTTACATGAACGATTCCTTCAAGGTGGAAGAGGGCCTGCATATCGCCCGTAAGCTACTGCTGGATGTGGCGGAACTTGGCTTGCCCGCCGCCACCGAAGCGCTGGACCCGACCACCCCGCAATACCTGCAGGACCTAATCGCCTGGAACGCCATTGGCGCGCGCACCACCGAAAGCCAGACACACCGGGAAATGTCTTCCGGCCTGTCCAGCCCTGTGGGCTTCAAGAACGGCACTGATGGCAGCCTGGATGTGGCAGTGAATGCCATGCTCAGTGTGCAACATCCCCACCGCTTCTTGGGCATCGACCCGGAAGGCCGCGTGGCGCTAACCACCACTAAAGGTAACCAGTACGGGCATGTTGTGTTACGCGGTGGTGGTGGCAAGCCGAACTACGATTCCGTGTCCGTTGCGTTGGCCGAGCAGGCATTGGAGAAAGCCGGTGTGTCTACCAACATCATGGTGGATTGCTCCCACGCCAACTCCAACAAGGACCCGGGCCTGCAACCGCTAGTGATGGAAAACATTGCCAACCAGATTCTGGAAGGGAATGAATCCATTCTCGGTTTGATGGTGGAATCGCACCTGAAATTCGGCAACCAAAAGATCCCGCCGAACCTGGATGATTTGGAATACGGTGTGTCCATCACCGATGGTTGTATTGCCTGGGACACCACCGAAGAAGCCATCCGCAGCATGGCCGACAAACTGCGCGACGCGCTGCCCAAACGGCAGAAATAACGCCCCGCAGTATATAAATACGCCTTAAGGGCTGCTGTCCTGTACGTTTGGGCCGCCACAAATAGAGCCTCATTTGAGGCTCTATTTTTTTGTCTGGCCGGTTACGCTCGCGCTGCTGGAAACACCCTGGCCATGACTAAAGCCCCCCGGCGATGTTGAGTAACGGGTGAGGTAAAGTAAGGCTCTGTGAGGGATTTTGGCTTAAGTAGTCATCACTGCCTGAACAAGCCACAATATGCCCGGCTTTGTTCATTCATGCTTAAGGACACAACCCACGTATGGAAAACCTGCGGCAACGCTGGCAGCACATTATCTTCGGCACCGACACTCCCGCCGGGCAGCTATTCGATATTCTATTGATTGTGGCGATTCTGGGCAGTGTGGTCGCGGTCATGCTCGACAGTGTGGCCAGCCTGCACGAACAATACGGCGAAGCACTGTACGCCGCAGAATGGTTTTTCACTATCCTGTTTACCATTGAATACAGCGTTCGGTTATGGGTTAGCGAGCGGCCATTGCGCTATGCCCGTAGCTTTTTCGGCATCGTAGACCTGTTATCGATTATCCCTACCTACCTTAGTTTGCTGGTTCCTGGCTCCAATTACTTGCTCACTATCCGTGCTCTGCGAGTACTGCGTGTGTTCCGGGTAATGAAGCTGGCCAAGTTTATGGGCGAGGCGAACCAGCTGGGCATCGCCTTGATCCGCACTCGGCGCAAAATCGCTGTGTTTATGTTCTCCGTGTTTGTGGTGATTATTATTTTTGGCAGCCTGATGTATGTGGTGGAAGGCCCGGAGCACGGCTTTACCAGCATCCCTCAAAGCATTTACTGGGCTATCGTGACTATTACCACGGTGGGCTACGGAGATATTTCACCGCAGACCGGCTTTGGCAAAATGATTGCCTCACTGGCCATGATTACCGGTTATGCGATTATTGCGGTGCCCACCGGGATCGTCACCGCAGAGATTTCTGCTGCTCGGGTGAGCATGCGTTATGAACGTGAATGCCCCAACTGCTACCGGCATTCCCACGACCCCGACGCCCGCTTCTGTCAGCAATGCGGCGAAGAACTGCCCAAGCTTTCCCTGAAAGGGCCGGATGATTAAAGACAGCGGCAGATTGCCAGCTTCTAGCTCGTAGCTAGAAGCTGGCCCCTGCTGTTAGCCGTCAATCAGCCCTTTCTCTTTTAACACTTGAACAAACAACGCCGGTTCCGGGCGTATTCGGTAATTATCGGTTAAGTGTTGATACACTAGGCGCCCTTGTCCATCGACGATTAACACCGTGGGCATCACCGTATCGCTGTCATAACCCAACGCTTCCAGGCCAGCGGGAGTGCCCCCTGCATCAATAATACCCAAGGCGCGCGCCGCACGATTATCGTCATCGCGAAGGTACTCAAAATCCACATCAAACTGCTTGGCTAAATCCCCAGATTGGCTGTGAGACTGCGGGCTAATCAACGCCACCCGAACCCCCTGGGACTGCAACGACTGGTATTGTTCAGCCACTTCACGAATCTGCGCCATACAAAGCGGGCACCAATTACCCCGGAAGAACAACATCACCAACGGCTGCCCCGCATAGCTCGCCACCGTTACCGGCTTAGCATTCAGATCGCTAAAGGTAACGTCAGGCAGGGGCTCACCTATCACCACATTCGCTTGTCGCACACCGTAACGGCTGTACCAACGAATATAGGCGTGCACACCAAGCAAGTTAATAATAGCCAGGCTGACCATCACCATACTGGCTTGCCCAGCCAGCGCCAGGCTGATCACCGCGAGTGAGCCAAGCAAGGTCGGCCAGAAGACGCCTGGCAGGTTCGCACTGGTGCGGGCAGGCTTGAACAGAAACAGATAACTGAAGAACAACACCGAGGGTACACAGGTGAACAACAACACCGCCCAGGGCCAGCCGCCACCGGTAAATAACTGCCAAAACGCTATGCTGGAGGTACACACCGCCAAGGCAATAAACCCGGAGATAAACAAAGATTTGAGGCTTTTCATCATCATTCCTATTTCGAATCAGATATTAAGATGCGAAATAAACGCCTACGTTACAACCTCACTCGCGCAGGCAGCCAAATAACCCTCATGTGGTACACGTTTCCAATAGGCCGCGCAGTTCCGGAATGCAGGAGCCACAATTGGTGCCTGCCTGGCAGCATTGACCAATGGCCTCCACACAGTCGGCACCCTCCTCCACAGCGCCCTCAATGGTCTTCTGGCGGACCTGAAAACAGCTACAGATAACCGGCCCCAGGTCTGGGCCAGCATCGGCAGGTTGCCCAGCGAGAATGGTCATGTGTTGAATATCGGCGCCCTGCGTAAAACAGTCGGCCAACCAATCCACATCGCACAGCGGCAGGGTTTCGCCAATCGCCAGCCAGGCCAGTAAACGGCCATCCTTGTCCAGCGCGGCACGCCGGTAATGGCCCGTGGCAGGATCGTTGAGCGCCAGCCACTGCGCGGCCTGGGGCAACCAGTCGTGGAGCTGTTGTTCGGTTAGGTCCGCATCGCCGGCCAGCCGATAACGCTGTACTTGGCCCGCCTGCAAAAATGCATCTACAGGAACGCGGGCCCAGTACTCCACAGCGGGTGGAGACGCCGCCGTGAACAACCAGCCATGCCAACGGGGTTGCCAGTCGCTGACATTAACCGGCGTATGCTTGAACGCTGGCTGGCCGGAATGCGGATCTAAACGTGCCGGCACGAGGGCATCCACCCGAGCGCGGCGAGAAAATTGATCGGTCCAGTGCATGGGCATGAACGCGGTACCCGGCCGCTGCCCGGTGTCGCGGGTCACCCGCACGAGGGCATCACCGACACGGCTGGTCAGGCGTACAAAGCCCCCCTCCTGCAGTCGGTAACGCTCAATATCCTTGGGATGCAAGGCCGCAAAGGGCTCGCTAAGGTGGGCAAACAAACGCCCGGCACGGCCGGTGCGCGTCATGGTGTGCCACTGGTCTCGGATCCGCCCGCTATTGAGGATAATCGGGAAGGCATCGCCAATGACGCGCACCGGCGGATTCTCGCAGGCAATGAAACGGGCGCGCTCACTGGCAGTAGAAAAGCGGCCATCGCCATAGCATCGAGGGCCACTATTGAGTGGCCACTGCTGTGGTTGCCACTGAGCATATTGGTCGGCGGTCAGGTCCGCAGCGGCGGTCAGATCCAGCCGTTTGCCAAATTGGCCCGCCAGTGCGGTAAGCGCCGAGAACTCGGCAAAAATTTCGTGCTCATGCTGGTAGGGAAAGGCATCGGCAAACCCCATGCGCTGGGCAACTTGGGTAATAATCCACCAGTCTGCGCGGGCCTGGCCGGGAGCAGTAACAAACGGGCGCTGGCGCGACATGCACCGCTCAGAGTTGGTGACCATGCCGGATTTCTCACCCCAGCCCAGCGCGGGCAAACGAATATCCGCACAGGCCAGGGTGTCACCGCTGGCCACGCAATCGGACACCACCACGGTGTCGCAGGCCATTAGGGCTTGGCGTACTTTATCCGCTTCCGGCAAGGAATCCACCGGGTTGGTAGCCATAATCCATACTGCTTTCACTTTACCGCTGGCCACCGCCTGAAAAAGATCCACTGCGGTGAGGCCATTCTCTTTGGCCAATGCCGGCGCCTGCCAGAAATCGGCCACCGCCGCGTGGTGTGCTGGGTTATCGATATCCAGATGCACCGCCAACTGATTCGCGAGGCCTCCCACTTCCCGGCCGCCCATGGCGTTGGGCTGGCCGGTGATGGAAAAGGGGCTGGCGCCAGGCTTGCCAACCCGGCCAGTGGCCAGATGCGCATTGATGATGGCATTGCCCTGATCCGAGCCGTTGCGGGCCTGATTCACGCCCTGAGAAAAGACGGTTACGGTGCGGTCGCAGGCAGCAAACCAGTGATAGAAGGTGGTCAGATCCACCTTGCTCACGCCCATGTGCGTGGCCAACGATGCCCAGTCATTGCCCTGGCTGCGGGCTGTATCCAGTGTGGACTCAAACCCTTCGGTATGGGCGTCAATGTACGCTTGATCCAATGCATTGTTATCGTCGAGCCAGGTGAGCAAACCATTGAATAAGGGCACGTCCTGCCCGGGACGAATGGCCAGGTGCAGATCAGCCAAGTCACAGGTGGCCGTGCGGCGGGGGTCGATCACCACCACTTTCATTTCCGGGCGCGCCTGTTTCGCCGCAGCAATGCGCTGGTACACAATAGGGTGCGCCCATGCCGTATTGGAACCGGTCAGGATGACCAGGTCCGCAAGCTCCAGGTCCTCGTAGCAACCGGGCACCACGTCTTCACCGAAAGCGCGCTTGTGGGCAACCACCGCACTGCTCATGCACAGCCGGGAATTGGTATCGATATTGGCGCTGCCGATGTAGCCCTTCATCAGCTTGTTGGCCACGTAATAATCTTCGGTCAACAGCTGGCCGGACACATAAAAGGCCACCGCATCGGGGCCGTGTTCGTCCACAATACGCCGGAACCGCCCAGCGACCTCATCCAGTGCCTGATCCCAGGACACCACATCGCCCTCCACTTCTGGATTGAGCAGACGATCCTGGTCTCCCAAGGTTTCCAGCACAGAAGAACCTTTGACACAAAGCCTACCGGCATTGGCCGGGTGCAAGGTATCGCCTTTCAGGGACGTGCCATCGGTGCTGATACCACAACCCACACCACAATACGGGCAGGTGGTACAAATGGGCCGTTCGGTGTTTTTTGCCATATGTTTTCCTGCACGGTTTTCTCCGACATTGCCGGCTGCCACTTCCGCCTTCACGCCGCCACTCCCTCTGCATTATCACCCTTGTCACCGGGGCGCTTGCAGAACGCCTCACCCAGCAACAGGGTTTCGCGCAGGGCGCTAATATCAGTGCTATCACGCCATAACGTTTCGAAAAACGGGGCGTCAGACACATCGCCATACAGAACCATGCCGACCACACGGTTATCGCGAATTTGCAAGCGGCGATAACTGTCAGGCAAGCTCAATTGCAGTGTCTCACCCTGTTCGATTTCATTCCTTTTCTCGCCGAGAAAATCCCCGCAGGACACCAGGTCGATACCGGAAATTTTCAGCCGGGTGGCAGAGTCGGCGTAGAGATAACGACGATGACCCATTTCCGCCAAGTGGCTAGCGCAGACCGAGGCCTGTTCATACAGCGGAGCAACCAAGCCAAAGGTACGTTCACGGTGCTCCACACACTCACCAATAGCGTAGATGGCCGGATCAAAGGTCTGCAGGGTATCGTCAACTCGCACTCCCTGATTTACGGTCAGGCCAGCCTGAGCGGCCAGCTCTGCCCGCGGCACAATGCCCACCGCCTGGACCACATAATCCGCCGGCAAACGCTGGCCATCCGCCAGATGCACTGCGGCCACACGGTCGGAGCTGTAGCTGCTTGAGCCTTTTTTATCCTCTTTTTTTTGAACAGAACAACCTTCAATTGACTGGGTACGCGCGTGCATCACGAACTTGATCCCGCGGGCTTCCAGGTCCTTCTGCAGGCGATGGCCAGCCGCCTCATCCAGCTGCTGGTTGAGCAGGTGCCCGCGGCTGTGTACCAAGGTGACGTCGTGCCCCTGCTTCACCAAAGCGTCTGCCGCTTCCAGCCCTAAAAAACCGCCGCCGACCACCACCACCCGTGCCGCCGAAAGCGATAACAAGCGTCGAACGTCATACAGATCACGAAAACTGACAACGCCTTTCAAACCAACGCCGTCCACCGGTAACTGGCGTGGCCCCGCCCCTGTGGCCAGCAATAGCCGGTCATAATCGAGCACGTGCCCGGCGGCGGTTTCCACCTGGCGGCGGCCGCGGTGAATGGCCACGACGGGGGTGCCGGTGATCAGGCGAATACTCCGCTCCCGATACCACTGGTGAGGATGCGTGGTAATAGTATTTTCATCCGTGCTACCACCCAACAGGGGGGACAACATGACCCGGTTATAGCCGGCAAAGGGCTCATCCCCCACCACCGTGATCTGATACAGATCCGGTGCCAGGCGGGTCAGCTCTTCCAGTAAGCGGCAAGCCGCCATACCGTTACCCACTACAACCAGTCGTTTCATTACTGCATCACCCTCTCGATTCGCTTCAGGCCGAGGTGGCCAGCTCAATCACATCACCGACCACGCGCACCGGATAGACCTTAAGCTTGACGCTGTCGTCTTCGATGCACTGCCCGGTTTCCAAATCGAAGTGCTGCTTATAGAGGGGTGAGGCAACCACCCGTTTGTCACCCAGCGAGCCCAGCAGGCCCCGGCTAATCACGTTGGCATGGCTAAACGGGTCCATGTTGTCTAGCGCATAGAACTTTCCGTCCCTAGTACGAAAGAGTGCCGCCTGCCCCGTGGCCAGGCGTACTCCCACTCCGGTGCCGGGCAACACATCGTCGACGCTGCAGATTGTTTTCCATTCAACCGCTACTGCATTGTTCATGGCTTACGCCTCCTCAACCAGCTCGATACGTTCATGCTCGTAGGCGGGACGTCGCTGGCCACGTTCACGCACGTAGGTCAGGTTGTCATCCGCTTCAGCGGTATCATTGATAAAGTGATTGAAACGTTTCACCGCTTCGGGATTTTCGATGGTGGACTTCCACTCACACTGGTATGTCTCGATCACGTGTTGCATCTGTGCTTCAAGCTCATCGCCCATGCCCAAGGAATCGTTGAGGATCACGTCTTTCAGGTAATCCAACCCGCCTTCTAAGTTTTCCAGCCAGACACTGGTGCGCTGCAAACGATCCGCTGTTTTGATGTAGAACATCAAGAAACGATCAATGGTTTTAATCAGCTGTTCATCGGTGAGATCGGAGGCAAACAGATCCGCATGGCGCGGGCGCATACCCCCGTTACCGCACACATACAGGTTCCAGCCTTTCTCCGTGGCAATTACGCCCACGTCTTTGCTCTGAGCTTCTGCACATTCGCGGGTACAGCCACTCACCGCCATTTTGATCTTGTGCGGGCTACGCAGGCCTTTGTAGCGGTCCTCCACTTGAATAGCGGTGCCCACGGAATCTTTCACCCCATAACGACACCAGGTAGAGCCCACACAGGACTTCACCGTGCGCAGGGATTTACCGTAGGCGTGCCCAGTTTCAAAACCGGCATCGACCAAAATCTTCCAGATTTCCGGCAGCTGCTCCACACGGGCACCGAACAAGTCCACCCGCTGGCCACCCGTAATCTTGGTATAGAGATCGTATTGCTTGGCCACCTCGCCCAGCACAATCAGTTTGTCCGGCGTGATTTCACCGCCGGCCACCCGGGGCACAATGGAATACGTGCCGTCGCGCTGCATGTTGCCAAGGAAGTAATCATTGGTGTCCTGCAGGCCAGCATGGGGTTTGTTGAGCACCCAGTCGTTCCAGCAGGAAGCCAGCACGTTGGCCACGGTCGGTTTACAGATGTCACAACCATCGCCGCTACCATGGGCTTCCAGAAAGGCATCAAAAGTGGTGATCTGGCCGACGCGTACCAGGTGATAGATTTCTTGACGGGAATACGGAAAGTGTTCGCAGAGATGGTTGTTCACTTCCACACCGCGTTTTTCCAGCTCACTATCCAGCACCTGTTTCACCAGCGCGGAGCAACCCCCACAGGTAGCCGATGCCTTGGTGCAAGCTTTCAAGTCACCCACGGTCTGGGCGCCATCGTCGATGGCCGCACACAGGTCGCCCTTGGAGACGTTATTACAGGAACAAATCTGCGCCGAATCGGGCAATGCATCGGCGCCCAGCAGAGGCGCGCCGTCCGACACCGGTGCCACCAGGGCCGCCGGATCACCGGGCAAGTCCATTTCATTCAGGCAAAGTTGCAACAAGTTACCGTAATCGGCAGCATCACCCACCAACACCGCACCCAACAGTTTCTTGCCACACGCGCTGATCACCGCTTTTTTGTAGATACCCGCGGTTTGATCCATAAACACGGTACTGCGGCAGCCCGGCGTGCTGCCGTGAGCATCTCCGATGGATGCCACATCCACGCCCATCAGCTTCAGCTTGGTGCTCATGTCCGCACCGGCAAACTGCTTTTCTGCTTTTCCTATCAGATGTTCTGCGGCCACTTCTGCCATCTGGTAACCCGGCGCCACCAGCCCGAAAATGCGCCCTTCCCATAGCGCCACTTCACCGATCGCATAAATATGCTCGTCGGAAGTGACACATTGGTTATTGACCACAATGCCGCCGCGCTCGCCGATGGCCAGCTCACAAGCCCTGCCCAATTCGTCCTGAGGACGGATCCCGGCGGAGAAAACAATGACATCGGTTTCCAAATACTTGTCGTCACCGAAGTTCATTCGATGAGTGCAGGTTTCACCGTCGACAATATCTTGTGTACCGGTGCTAGTGTGCACGGTGACACCCAGCTCCTGAATCTTGTCTTTCAGCAAGCCGCCGCCAAAATCATCCACTTGCACCGCCATCAGCCGGGGAGCGAATTCCACCACATGCGTTTCAAGCCCCAAGTCATGAAGCGCCTTAGCCGCTTCTAAACCCAGCAACCCTCCACCGACCACGGCGCCCACCTTGCCGTTCTTGCTGGCAGCAATCATGGCATCCAGGTCATCAATGGTGCGGTACACAAAGCAGTTGTCGCGGTCGTTGCCGGGAATCGGCGGGATGAAAGGATAGGAGCCGGTGGCCAGCACGACCTTGTCGTAAGGCAGGGTTTCACCCGTATTGGTGGTGACCGTTTTGCCCGCGCGATCAATCGCGTTGACCTTGGTGTTAAGTTTCAGCGTGATGCCGTGCTCTTCGAAAAACCCTTCCGGCACTAGCGACAGGTCGTCGGCGGTCTTGCCGGAAAAATAACTGGTCAGCCCTACTCGGTCATAGGCCGGCAGCGGCTCGGCACACAGTACCGTAATATCAAAGTGCTCTCGGCCACCCAGGGCTACCAGAGACTCTAGATAACGTTGTCCGACCATCCCGTGGCCGATCAGAAGAAGTTGTTGCTTTGCCATAAGGCTCACCCTCGCGGTGCGTAACTGACACCACCACTACAGCAAGCCTTATGCCAACTAACTAACCCATTGAAATAAATAAGGTTATTTCCTTTTTTATCAAGTAATAACAAAAGCCCTGCTTTCTTTTAATGCGCCGGTGCACGAGAAAAAGGCACTTTCTTGTGCACCGTATTGACCCAAAAACGCTCCCCTTTTGCGCACATATTTTCTAATCGCCTCTCTCTACCAAGAAATACTCTATTAAAAACATGAACTTAATCACATGGCACAGGAGTTGCTCAGGCTCTCTTATCGTTAATCGCCCATGCATGGAGATTTCATGAGCGCTCAAAACCTGAATCTATTGAACCTGTCCCAGCCTCGTATACGGTTACTGCACCTAAGCTGGGTTGCCTTCTTTATTACCTTTGTGGTGTGGTTTTCCCACGCCCCATTAATGGGGCACCTTCGCGAGGCTTTCGACTTGAGCGCGGAACAGGTCAAAGCATTGTTGATCCTTAACGTGGCATTGACCATCCCGGCCCGGGTGGTTATTGGCTCCCTGGTCGATCGCTTCGGGCCACGCCGGGTGTTTGGTCTGCTGCTGATACTGGCGGCCTTCCCCTGCTGGGCATTCGCCCTATCCACTACCTTTGAACAACTGGCCGTTACACGTTTGCTTATGGGCTTTGTTGGCGCTGGCTTTGTGGTCGGCATTCGCCTGATTAGTGAATGGTTTCCTGCCCGGGAAGTCGGCCTAGCAGAAGGCGTTTATGGCGGCTGGGGTAACTTTGGTTCTGCAGCAGCAGCCATTACTTTACCAACCATCGCCATGCTTTTTGGGGGCGAAAACGGCTGGCGCTGGGCCGTTGCCAGCACCGGTGCGGTAGCAATGCTATACGGTATCTTTTTCCTGTGGTTCGCCCGAAATACTCCCGCTGGCTCCTCCTACTTCAAACCCAAGAAAGCCAGCGCTCTTGAAGTCAGCACGCGAAAAGATCTGTTCTTTTATCTCTTGATGAGCCTGCCACTTTATATTGCCCTGCTGGTTATTGTCTGGCGCCTTGGGCCAACCAATCTTGATCTGTTCGGGGGGACTACCCAAATTCTACTGGCGGCGTTGATTATCAGCCTTGCGATTGTGCAGTTAGGCCAAGCCTGGCGCGTGAATCGCGACCACTTGAAAGAAGGCGTTGCCGAGCACGATCGCTACAGTTTCAAACAAGTGGCCATTCTCGACCTGTCTTACATGGTGACATTTGGCTCTGAACTAGCGGTGGTTTCCATGCTGCCGCTTTTCTTCAGTGATACGTTCAGCTTGTCTGCGGTTACCGCTGGCCTGCTGGCATCCGGTTATGCGTTCATGAATCTGGTTGCACGGCCCGGCGGCGGCTGGGTATCGGACAAATTCGGCCGCAAAAAGTCTTTGGCCATCCTGTTGTGCGGGTTGATGGTAGGTTATGGCCTGATGAGCCAGATCTCCGGCACCTGGCCCATCGCCCTAGCCGTTATTGCCACCATGTGCTGTTCCTTCTTCGTTCAAGCTGGCGAAGGCGCGGTCTTCGCCACCGTACCGTTAATTAAACGTCGCCTCACCGGCCAAATTGCCGGCATGGTAGGCGCCTATGGCAATGCGGGTGCGGTGATTTTCCTTACCGTGCTGACCTTCGTGGAACCGTCTACTTTCTTTCTGGTCATTGCCGCCAGTGCCGCCGTTGCCTTGGCCGCCGTACAATTCCTAGATGAACCCAAAGGTCACATTGCAGAAATTGATGAAAAAGGCGAAGTGCAGCTCATCAAAGTGAGTTGATGACACCCTTTGAGTCCGGGCACGCGGGAACTCCTGTTTGCTCGGACCACCGCTCACAACACGCTATCGGTATAGGAGCACAAGAATGGAAGTGTCCACCGGCCCCGCTGGCAACGCCGACACCATGGTCGAACCCGAGTTGCACCCCCGCGTACGGATCGGGCAATTCAGTGACAGCGGCCCCAAGCTGCACAACCAAGATGCCTTGGCTATGCAGGTACCGGAAGGGTCACTGCTGCGCACCAAAGGCATTGTCGCAGCCCTGGCAGACGGCCTATCCAGTGCCGGTGCCGCTCGAGAGGCAGCAGAGTCCTGCGTGCTGGGTTTTATCAATGATTACTACGCCACTCCATCGTTATGGAGCGTACCGCGCTCTGCGCAACGTGTACTGGAAGCCCTGAACCGTTGGTTATGTCGCCAGACACTGGCTGGCGACAGCCATCTCTGTACACTTTCTTTGCTGATTTTACGCTCGCGCACCGCGCACATTTTTCAGGTTGGCGATTCCCGCGTATGGCGCATGCGTCACAACAGGCTAGAATGCCTGACTCGCGATCACAGCCGCCGAATCGGCGCAAACCGGCAAGTGCTCACCCGCGCCATGGGAGGAGATACTCGTCTGGACGTGGACTACAGCAGTGTAGATTTACAGGTGGGCGATATTTATCTCTTGTCCAGCGATGGTTTACACGGTTTCTTGGCCCGTTCACGGATGCAAAACATTTTGCGCGAAACCAACCAACCAGAACTTGCTGCCAAAACGTTGGTGCAAGCTGCGTTGGCTAACGGCAGCGACGATAACGTAAGCTGTCAGGTAATACATGTTGACGGGCTACCGGACGCCAGCGCCGATGAAGCGCTGAAACAACGTGGTAGCCTGCCACTCCCCCCTCCGCTTTCCCCCGGCATTAAAATTGACGGCTTTACAGTAAAGCGTGAGCTTTACGCCAGCGTACGCAGCCACCTTTATCTGGTGGAAGATAAGAAAGGCAACGCCTCGGTACTGAAAACACCATCGATCAATCTGGAAGATGATCGTGATGCACTGGAACGCTTCGTCATGGAAGGCTGGGTGGGTAACCGGCTACGCAACCCGCATTTATTACACGCCTTGCCGCTACCCGAAAATACGTCCTGCCTTTACCAACACCTGGAATTTATCGACGGTGTGACACTGCAACAGTGGCTCAGGGAACACCCGGACGCACCGGTTGAAGAAAAACTATATTTAGCAGATCAACTGCTCAACGGGGTGCGTGCCCTACACCGTGCCGATGTGATTCATGGTGACCTGAAGCCAGATAACATTATGGTAGACACTACTGGATTGGTGCGCATTGTGGACTTTGGTAGCTGCCATTGTCGTGGAATGGAACAAACTGCCGCCAGTATTCCTTTAGGCACCCTGCATTACAGCGCGCCAGAACTGGCAGAAGGCGAAGCTCCAAGCGAGCAAAGCGATCTATTCTCCATCGCGGTGATCATTCATGAAATGCTGACGGGCACCCTGCCTTGGCAAGGTCGCTATGAAAAAGCCTCACACCTGCCCCTTCCTCCATTGCAAAGCCATAACGCGTTTATCCCGCTATGGATCAACAACGTGCTAGAACTTGCGCTACAACGGCAGCCTAAGCTCCGCTTTACCGATGCAGCAGAATTTCGCGATGCTCTGCGCCGCCCCGTTCGTAGCAATAAACCTGTGGCAGACACTAACACCCAGCAATTAAGAATGTGGAAAGGCGCCGTAATCGTACTGGCTGTGCTGTTGCTGATCAGCGTAACACTACGCTGATCAGTCAAGAGTGGGGTGTAATCAGATTTGGCTACGGGGCTCACCCGATAATGTTTACACGAGAGGTCAGCGGTTAATCTGCCAAGCTACCCAGAGCGAACGTTTTACCGTTGCTGCGTACTTGCAGGATATCGCCCTGTTGCTCGGCCCAATCGACCAACTGATAAAACGCTGAACGCCCAATCAATGCCGTCAGATTGTCACGCACACACAGGTAAGGGGAAGGCTCACCGGTCTCGCTATCGGTGTTAACCCAGAGGGGATGGTCGTCTCCGGCAACCACATGGCTGCCCACATTGGTGGTAAACACTAATTTTGTGGTGCCACCTTCTTCTACTTGCTGCACTTGCGTCGCAACAAACGGCGCATCATCGACCTGAATACGTAACTTTTCCACCGGGGTAATCAGAAAATAATCGTCTTTTTCGCGCAACATAATAGTTGAAAAAAGCGCCACCATTCTGGGCCGCTCAATGGGTGAATCTTGATAAAACCAAGTGCCGTCCCGGGCGATACGCATGTCGATGTCCGCATGACGTTCCGGGTTCCATTGATGCACCGGCGGCAGGCCGGTTTCATCATCGGCCGCTTTTTCCAGTAACGTAAGCAGCGCCTCGGCTTGTTTCATCGCGGACCTCGCTGCCCTTTGTTCCCCATACGAATACCAATTTCAATAAGGAAGTCGAGAAAATCATCCTTGTCATCAATCAGTTTTTGATAAAACGGTGATTCCATCAATGCCGCCGCACCATGGGCCAGCGCCCAAGCAGAGCAAATGTGATAGATGGCCGGCACCTCTTCCAGCGACCCTTCTTCCATTCTCGCCTTCACAATCTCGGTGAGCCGAGCAAAGTTGGCTTTGCGGATGCTGTGTAGTTTCTCCACCAACTCCGGCAGCGCGTGGTCCTTGATCACCTTGTTTTCCAACCGATCAAACAACTGGTATCGCTTAGGATCAGATATCCGGAAACGAAAATACTCCCGGGCTAACGTTTCCTTATTATCGACATCGGAAATCTTTTGAAAGACCCCTGCCAAGTCTTCTTCGTAGCGCAGCATCAGCAACAGGTAAATTTCGTTCTTGGTTTCAAAATGCTTGTAGATGGTTCCTTTGCCGATACCTACCCGGTCCGCAATCATTTCCACGGTTACTCGGTCTTCGCCTTCTTCCAGAAAAAGGGCCAGAGCGGCATCGAGAATTTCACGTTCTCGCTGACGAAATTCCTGTGCTTTACGCGTGGCTTTTTCCAGATCACCCATCTTTTTCTCCTTGCGTCCACCTCCGTAGCGGACTGAACAGTCGCAATTCTAACGTATTCCCTTTTGCGCGCCTATCCGCTAAGCCCACTGCAACCTCTCAAAACACAAGGTGGCTATGCTGTTCATGGAAACCCAACGCCGGTTAGCATAGCGTCATGGTGTACATCACCGCTCCCCTACCCACCTTCCCCCAACACATGGAGGCAACATGGCCCATACAGACCGCTCTCCACTGGACATTGCAACACAATTCCCCCAGCAGGACGGCTTGCTCTACTTGAACCACGCGGCTGTAGCGCCCTGGCCTCTGCGCACTCAAGCGGCGGTGAGCGAGTTTGCACGGCAGAACGTACACATTGGCGCCCGGGATTATCCACTCTGGCTAAAAGTAGAGCAGCAGTTGCGTGAGCGTTTGGCCTGGCTAGTGGGAGGCGTCCATATCGACGAAATCGGCCTGCTGAAGAACACTTCCGAGGGGCTATCTGTTATCGCCCAAGGTCTTGAATGGCACACCGGTGACCAAATCATCATCAGCGATCAAGAATTTCCGTCCAACCGCATTCCCTGGCAGGCCCTAGCCAACCAAGGCGTAGACGTGATTGAAGTGAATCTGGAGGGCGACAACCCGGAACAGAATGTCATTGACGCCATGGGGCCGCGTACCCGCCTGGTGTCACTGTCGGCGGTCCAGTATGGCTCAGGCCTGCTGATGGACATGGCCCCCATCGGCGCCGCCTGCCGAGCACAAGGGACATTATTCTGTGTGGACGCCATCCAGATACTCGGCGCATTGCCGTTTTCTGCAGAGCGGGTACAAGCCGATTTCGTGGTAGCCGATGGCCACAAGTGGATGCTTGGCCCGGAAGGGCTCGCCCTATTCTACTGTCGCCAGGCAGTCCAGGACCAACTGACCCTGCGCCAGCACGGCTGGCATATGGTGACTGATCCGGGCAATTACACCCGCAAGGACTGGCAACCCGCCATCACCGCCAAACGCTTTGAATGCGGCAGCCCAAACATGCTTGGCGCCCATGCCCTGAATGCCTCCCTTTCGTTACTTCAAGACACCGGGATGGATGTGGTAGCTAACGCGCTGCAGCAACGGGTACAGCGACTGATTGATGGATTACATAGTAAAGGGGCCACATTGCTCAGCCCCACTGCCAGGGAACGCCGGGCTGGCATTGTGACCTTCCGCTTGCCACACGAAGCCCCCAACGAGACCTTTCAACGCCTGAAAAATGGCGGAGTCGTTTGTGCTGAGCGGGGTGGCGGCGTTCGCTTATCACCACACTTCTACACGACCAATTCGGTCATCGACCAAGCTCTGGACCTGCTGTAAGCTCCTGAAACTCGTACGTGCCTCGTTATGGATACCGGAGCCTCACACATGAACCGACAGCTGGCCTTTTATCAATGGATCTGCCGCCGCTTGCAGCGTGATGAACAGTTCAGTGGCCAGCCCAGTGCTGATTTGGGAAGCCTGCGCACGGTACTGAGGTCTTGTGATGTGCTACTTGTTGCCGGTCATAGCACCGTAGACCGAACTTTCAAGGTGATTGGCGATAGTCGCTATGCTCGCGCAGTGCTCTACATTGGGCGGCTGCACGATGTGGCGGACCCTGCCCTGCGTGCGCTGTTAGCGGATTACACTCCCTGCGAACCGGATACCCAATTGGTCATTGACGCCCGCCTAGAAAGAGGGCTGATCGTGGAACCCTTGTCATCACTAGAAGGCCGCCATATTCGCGTATGCCGGGCTCAGGGCCTGAGCGACAATGAAGCTCAGGATGTCCTGCGCTACGCCATCAGCCGTATTGGCGTCGGCAGCACCCAATCCTGGGGGGCGCTAGCCATGATGGCTCTGCTGCCTTGGCGCTTGCTGCCCCTGCGTTGGCGTGCCAGGCTGTTCCGCCGCTGGGCCGGTGAACTGGTCAAAGCCCTCAGCGGTACCGTGGTGGCAGATGCTTTCAGCTTTGTGCAGTTCCCGGTAATGCCGTTGGTAAAGGAAAGCGAGCCCACTGCCCGCTTGCTCAGGCTGCAACCTCGCGCCATTACCGCTGCAGACTTCGACCACTCCCCCTATTTTGAGATTATCAAGGCGCCTTTCCAGATAAATGCTATCCCCAAAGGGATTGATGCTCTTCCTTGGAAAGGCAATCAGGGCGCGCTGGCGCCAGAGCGCCAACGCCACCTGACACTAGTGGAGCCGACGAACGGAAACCACGGTTAACAGCGCCAGTAACCACCAGGACAGACTCCCGCCACCACCACCACTGCCACCAGCACTTCCTCCGGCACTTCCACCGCTGGACGCTTTACGCGCCTGCGCCGGTTGAGTACTAGCGGTGTTATCGTTCGCCGGATAGTCGCCATTATCGGTCCACACCCGCACCCACAGGTTCTCGTTACCCTGACCTTCTAGTAGTAATTGCTGAGAGGCCTTTTCGCCAGGAGCCATATCACCTAGAGCACATTGCACCGAGTTCGTGCCGAAACAATTCTCCGGCAATTGCGCCGTACTCCACCCGGAGGGAAGAGCAAAACTCACACGCACCCGCGCGGCTGTTTGGTGAGTCGCCACATTGGTCACCTGGGCATTAACACGCACCAGGTCATCACTGCCACGCTGAGTGGTCAGGCTAAGCACCACATCCGGCTCATCGCTGAAAACCAATTTCAGGTTTTCGCCCAAGCTAGAGAAGTAGTCATGAGAAGTACTACTAATCGGATCAATACGGATGTCGTCTGACCAGCGATTACTGGCGCTGAGGGTAATACTGTAAGTGGCACTTTCTTGCCCCAAAGCCAGATCAGTATTACCGAGACAGTCGGTATAGCCGATATTAGCGACACAGGTCAGCCCAGGGACACGCACTGTCAGTCCATTTTTGTGTGCAATTCGCAGGCCCACATTACCGGCTCGTGTTTGCTGGCTGGTGTTAGCGATGCGAGTATGCAGCGTGGTAGATGCACCCGGATTAGTGTAGGTGTCAACGGCTTCACCGGTGAGCTCAAGGTCAACAAGACTTCCCAAAGTGGTTTGCTCAAGCCAATCCAAGTAGCGATCCACTCGGGTATATACCGCTGGAATGCCGGCGGTGGCGCACCGTTCGTGGCCGTAGCTAGTAATCCCAACCAGCCATTGTTGCCCAAGCTCACCATAAACTAGCGGTCCACCACTATCCCCACGACAGGTGTCCTGTGCGACATTCAAGGGATTCATTTCACCCGCGCAGATTTGATTACCGGTTAGGTTCCCCCACTGGTTGGCGCAAGTACTGTTTGGCACATAATCCACACTAGCTTCACGCAGGGAGTTGGAAAGGCCATTGCCGCTGGGAGAGGTGGAACCCCAACCCGTTATCTGCAGCGCTTCGTCATGACTTCCGCGTGCCAGCGCAGAAACCGTCTGGGGTTTAGCCAAATTAAGCGGGGTGGCCTGACTGTCAGAAGACAACCGTAGCAATGCCAAATCATTGTGAAAGGTAACCGCACGATAGTTCGGATGGACTCGCACCGCTGAAACAGACAAACGCTCAGGAGGGTTTGCCTCTGTTCGATCTAGGCTTCCCAGCGCCACAAACAATTGACTGGGTTGCAAGGTGGTGCCGCTGGGAGTTACCACACAGTGTGCGGCCGTCAACACCCAGCCCGGAGCAACCAACGTTCCACCACACAGCGTGGCAGCATAGGCGGAGTTTCCAGATAGGCTAACTTCCACTTCGGCCATCCACGGCCGGACTGTTACTACATCCTGTCCCCCGATAATACGAGGTTGAGCGTCAAGCGCCGATACCGCTTGTGCCAAACCCATTACCAATAGTAGGGCGAACATCAAACGACACATAGAACCACCTTTAGTTAGATTGAGTTACAAGACTCATACTAACTAAGGCGTTTTCATTACCTGTGACGCAGTTCTAATATTATTAAACTAGCACTATGGCACTAGATAACTATTATTTTTGATTATCAAAGTCGTCACTTTACCCTATATTTTGTCGTCTTAAGCGACACACCCTATCAGACATAAAATAATTGAAATGCACTTATTTTATGTGCAATACCTTTTATATTGAGCAGAAATATCGTACTTTCCGTGCATTCTGACGGACTGATGAGCCTTTTTTCTTATGATTCCCCTTGCTGTTCATCAGCGGGGGCGGGTAACGCTCTACGCGCTTTTGCCCCCAGCTCTTTGAGTTGTTGCGCCTGGCGATATAGGTTGCCACGGCCACTACTGAGACGCTTAAAAGTGGTATCCCACGCAGATTGTGCCTTACCGATTTTGTCACCGAGATCATCCATGGAATCGCCAATCAGCGACACCTGATCACAAATTTTCCCGGCACGATCAGCGATATCTAACGCATTCTGGTTTTGGTACTCATAACGCCAAATATTCTGGATCGTGCGCAACGTTACCAATAACGTAGTTGGACTAACCAATACTATGTTGCGAGAAAAGGCGTCAGAATAAAGGCGATGATCTTGCTCCATGGCCACCATGAACGCTCCCTCAATGGGAATAAAAAGCAGCACAAAATCCAGGCTCCGAATACCTTCCAGACCGCTGTAATCCTTCGCATCTAAGCCTTTAATATGACTGCGTAGGGAGGCCAGATGGTCGCGTAATGCCTGTTCGCGCTCCTCCGCCGTAGAGGCAGAAGAAAGCCGCTCATAGGCCACCAACGATACTTTCGCGTCGATCACCACATCCTTATTTTCCGGCAGGTGCACAATAGCATCCGGCAGCCGTCGCTGGCCGCTCTCATCCTTCAACGTAACCTGGGTTTCGTATTCACGGCCCCGGGTCAGGCCGGAAGACTCTAGCACTCGCTCCAAAATCATCTCACCCCAATTACCCTGGGTCTTGGACTGGCCTTTTAAGGCGTCGGTGAGATTGCGCGCATCTTCATGCATCTGCTGATTAAGGCTTTTCAAATGGCCCAACTGTTCGATCAGGGATGCCTGAGCACGGGTTTCGTCGCTGTGAATTTGATCCACCCGACGGCGAAAATCCGCCAGCTGCTCACGGAACGGTTTGAGCATGCCATCAAGGCCCTGCTGGTGTTGCTCCTGTAATTGCTTGCCGCGCTGCTCCAGTACTTTCCCGGACAGGTTCTCAAACTCCTGCTTCAGCTGATTTCGGCTTTGCTCGGAGAAGGCCAACTTTTCCTGCTGCCCAGCCAGCCGTTCTTCCAGCCGGGCCTTATCGGCTCCCAACTGCTGTAGCTGTGCGTCCGTGTGCTGCTGCCGTTGTTGCTGTTCTTGTAGCTGCTGCTTGAGCAGCGGTACCTGGGCCAGCGGCTCGCTCAGAGCATTTTTCTCGGCCAGCAATACGGCTTCACGCGCAGCCGCTCGGCGCCGCTCCAGCAACGCCACAAGCAACGCTGCCACTACACCACCACCTAGCGCTGCCAGCGCCAGCATTGCATACAGGTTCATGCTTGTGCCTTGTTGAACAGAGAAAAGAAGTTATTCGTGGTGGCCGCCGCCAGAGCATCCACACTGATCCCCTGCAGTGCTGCCACACATTCAGCCACCTGAACCACATAGCGCGGCTCATTGGGCTTGCCACGAAAAGGAACTGGAGCGAGCCAGGGGGAATCGGTTTCGATCAATAAACGCTCCAGAGGTAACTGCCTCACGGTCTCCCGCAGGGCCTGCGCATTGCGAAACGTGACAATCCCAGAAATGGAAATGTAGAAACCCAGCTCTATGGCCTGTCGGGCCATGTCCAGGTCTTCAGTGAAGCAGTGGAGCACGCCGCGAACTTCCCCCCTACCGTGCTCGCGCAACAGCGCCAAGGTATCCTCCTTGGCGCCGCGCGTGTGCACAACCAAAGGCAGGCCGGTTTCACGAGCAGCCTGAATATGGGCAATAAAATAGCGCTGCTGCCACTCTCGCTCTTCCTTTGCATAGAAGTAATCCAGCCCGGTTTCGCCAATAGCGACAACCTTGGGGTGGGCCCCACGCTCAATCAGCTCCTCTACAACGGGCTCACGGGATTCCTTGTAAAGTGGATGCACCCCGACGCTGGCAAAAACATTGTCATATTGTTCAGCCAGCGCCTGCACTTGCGGAAAGGTTTCTAGATCCACACCGATGCACAGCATGTGGCTGATCCTAGCCTGCGCGGTGGCCGCCATCATCGCCGCGAAGTCGCCATCATGGGCGTCAAGATTCAGACGATCTAAATGACAATGGGAATCCACAAAAGAGGTAGCAATCACAACAAGCTCCAACGTTAAAAACGCAGGCATTGTAGCGTAGGGAGCGCCCAGCACACACCACGCGGCACACACAGCACCGGCTAAAATGATCGCATCTGAAATACAGAAGGCCGCGTCCTAAAAAAGAGGCGGCCTTCTTATTTGACAGCCAGAACCCAACACGCTTGCGTTGTTGCACGCAGCGCAATACGAGTCAGCCTCTCACATGGTATACGTAGGACGATCCGATTCCAGTGAACCGGCCAGATGATTCTCGATGGTAACGCGGGCGGTATCGTCCTGATCGGAGAATTGCACACCGATCCCCGCACTACGGTTCCCTTGAGCCCCTTTGGGGGTGATCCACACGACCTTGCCAGCCACTGGAATCTTATCGGCTTCATCCATAATGTTCAGTAGCAGGAAGATCTCTTCCCCTAACGTGTATTGCTTTTCAGTGGGAATAAACAAACCGCCGTTGGTAATGAACGGCATGTAAGCCGAATACAGCACCGCTTTATCTTTGATGGAAAGCGACAGAATGCCATTGCGACCTACCGGCATCTTCATGAACCAACCCCTTACGAAATTATTATTAATCTATAATCAAGGTTAGTGCGCCGCCGCCGCAGCGTCAACGCCCACCAACACCAACAACCACTGCTCGTAGAGCAGCTCCTTATTGGGGTTGGCTCCAGACAACAAGGCGCGGCGACCTTCCAGCACACGCTGGGCGGCCCGTAACAGACGAGCCGGAGGCACAGCCTTATTAAGGCGCTCTAGCAGCGGCGCCAGCAAGGCATCGGAGCTCTGCTGACCAGAAAAACGTTGATTCAAACTCCGCGATAGCCATCCGTAAATCACACTAGCCATTTCCGTGGGGTCATGCTTGGCCAGCACCGGGGAGGCCTGCGCTACCGATTGGCGCCCTTCTGCCACCCTGACTAGGGTATCCAGCAAACGGGTCCGATCGGCGAACCACTCCGCTTGCTCAAGAGCCAGTGCCCGCAAAGGCGCCCCCTGAGCGGCATCCAGTAACGAGGCCGCGCTTTCTCCCACTTGCGACTGCAGCCACTGTAACGCATGTTCCTTTACCGGTAAGGGCAAGATACGTTGCTGACAACGGCTACGAATGGTTGGCAACAGCAGGGTTGGTTGGTCGCTAACCAGCAACAATAGGGTTTGTGTTCCAGGCTCTTCGAGGGTTTTCAGCAACGCATTCTGGGCGTTGCGGTTAAGGGCTTCAGCGGGGGAAATAATCGCCACACGATAACCACTGTATTGCGCAGTACGGGTGGCAAATGCTACCAACTTGCGCACCTGGTCAATCTTGATGGTTTTGCTTTTTTCTTCCGGGCTAAGTCGATACAAATCTGGATGGGTGCCTGCCGTGCTGAGCTGGCAACCTTGGCAATGACCACAGGGCAAGCCAGCGGAGGGTTTTTCACATAATAAAGTTTGCGCCAAAGACTCCGCCAGCCGCAATTTACCAATGCCTTTCGGACCGCTTAGCAACAGGGCATGGGGCAGCCGCCCCCGGGCGTGTTGATCAAGCAGCTGCGCCATAGCATCGCTGTGCCAAGGGCAAGGGACCTGAACTTTTGCACCGGTTACGGCCATGCCTGCATCTCCTCAACAATCCGGGCTAGTTGTTGCTGTACTGATTCCAGCGGCTGGCTAGCGTCTACCGTGCGAAACCGATTGGGCTCCTGGGCTGCCCGAGCCAGGTAACACTGGCGGATGCGATCAAAAAAAGCTCGATCCTCCTGTTCAATGCGGTCCAGTGCGGCACGCTTGCCCGCGCGCGCCATGCCCACCTCCACCGGCACATCGAACAGTATAGTCATGTCTGGACGGGTATCTCGAATAACGAGGGCCTCCAGTGCAGCAATGGCGGCGCTATCTAGTCCCCGCCCTGCTCCCTGGTAAGCCCAGGTGGCATCCAAAAATCGATCACACAAGACCCATTCGCCGCGCGCTAGTGCCGGACGAATCTTCTGCTCCAAATGCTGCGCCCGTGCAGCAAAGACCAGCAGTAATTCGGTATCGTCAGCCATGACTTCGTTACTGGGTGCCAGCAGCACTTCGCGAATCGATTCAGCCAGGGCTGTGCCTCCGGGCTCTCGGCTTACCATCACCGTCTTACCCTCGGCCCGAAGCGCCTCTGCCAACCAAACGAGGTTGCTACTCTTACCTGCACCCTCTCCGCCTTCTAGGGTAATAAAGCGACCGCTCATTGCCCTCCTCCCGGCGAAGACCGGTATCCTTCCCGGCGTCGTAATTGGTATTCGCGCACCGCTCTTCGATGTTCCGCCAGGGTCTTGGAAAAATAGTGGCTGCCATCACCGCGAGCGACAAAATACAGCGACTCGGTTGTCGCCGGCTTTACTGCCGCCAAAATCGCTTCATGACCGGGCATGGCAATAGGGGTGGGCGGCAGGCCATCAATCACATAGGTATTGTAAGGTGTCGCACGACGCAGGTCCGAGCGGCGAATATTTCCGTTATAGGCTTCACCCATGCCGTAAATCACGGTGGGGTCAGTTTGCAAGCGCATACCCTTATTCAAACGGTTGGTAAAAACGCCTGCAATTTCAGATCGCTCTTCTGGGACACCGGTTTCCCGTTCAACGATGGAGGCCATAATCAGCGCTTCATATGGTGTTTGCAAAGGCAAATCCTTGGCCCGTTGCTGCCAAGCGGCGTCCAGAATACGCTCCTGCCGCTCCAGTGCCCGGGCCAGGATAGTCAGGTCTGATGTGCCACGGGTATAAAAATAGGTTTCCGGTGCAAACCAGCCTTCGGGATGTAAATCAGGGCGACCGAGTTTCGCCATGACTTGTTCGTCAGTCAGCCCTTTCAGTCGATGTTCCAGGGTTTCCAGGGCAGCCAACCGGGCTCGCAATTCTCGGAAATTCCAGCCTTCGACTAACGTCAGACTACGTTGCAGTACATCGCCCCGATCCATTTTTTCCAACAACGACAATAACGAATCACCGGGTTTGAGTTGATACTCGCCCATGTGCATGCGCCCATCCATGCCGGTGAAAGCAGAATAAATTCGCGCACCCACTCGACGGCACCGGGCGTCAACCCCCTCACCTAGAATACCGTCACGTTTGAGGTTGTAGAGCACACGGCTCAGCCCCGCCCCTTTAGTCACCTCCACGGTAAATGTTTCAGAAATCGGTAACGGGCGATGTAGATAACTACTGACCCAGGCCCCCGCCACAGGAACAGCGACTATCAGTAGGACAACCAACAGTCCAAAAATACGGATTTTTTTACGCATAGTGGGGTTATTAGCCCTTCAGTGAGCCGGCCAAAAAGGTTTCTGTCGACTGTTGCAGTTCCCGGACCGATGCCAACACCGGCCAATGCCATTGCGCCAGTTTACGCACCGCGAGCACGCCGACAACACTGTTACACAAAAACAGGCCTTCGGCAGTACGCAGCTGTGACAGTGGCCGCAGATCGCAGACCACTTTTTCACCGCCATGGCGCAGCGTATCACGCAAGTGGCCTTGCATAACGCCCTCCACACCGGCACCCGCTGCAGCCAAATCAGGCATCCACCAGTGATCGGCGAAGCGGGCAAAGAGATTCATGGACGTAGCCTCCAAGGGCTGACGACGGGTGCTGAGTAGCAATCCTTCGTCCCACCCTTGCTGTGCCACTTCACGGCGGGCCATTACCTGTGCAAGGCGGTTAAGGTGTTTGTAGCCCGCCAACGGATCAGGGTACAAAGGAGTCTGGCACAATCCCAGCGCTAACCCTTCACGGCGTTGTCGCTCAGACCACTCTGGCAAAGTGCTCGTCTGCCACAGAACCGTAGGCTGCGCCGATTGCGGTGGCAAATAGCCCCTGCCACCCACGCCACGGGTAACCGTGAGTTTGACTACCCCCGGCTCGCCACCTAGCGCCGCAACGCCAGCATCCAGTGCTGCCTGCAATGTAGACTCGGAGGGTTGTGCGATGCCCAGCGTTTGTAGCCCACCATACAAGCGGGCGCGATGGCGAGCCCACAATGGCGACTTGCCGGAGGCGGTCACTCGCACGGTTTCAAACACACCATCTCCGTAAGCGAGGCCGCGATCACGGGGGTCTAGTGGCATTACACCTTCTTGAACAGCAAGGTGCCGTTAGTACCACCAAAACCAAAGGAATTGGACAGCGCGTAGTTGATGGTGCGTTCCTGAGCCTGATTTGCCACGAAGTTCAGGTCACACCCTTCATCCGGGTTATCCAGATTGATGGTAGGCGGAGCCACCGAATCACGCATGGCCAAAATGGAGAAAATCGCTTCCACGGCCCCCGCCGCACCCAGCAAATGCCCGACCATGGACTTGGTGGAGCTCACCGCCAATTTGTAGGCATGATCACCAAACAGGGTTTTCACCGCCATCGCTTCGGCCACATCACCCATTTGCGTGGAGGTGCCGTGGGCATTGATGTAATCCACCTGATCCGGCTCAACCCCGGCATTGCGCAGGGCGTTGCGCATGGCACGCATGGCTCCGTCGCCGCCCGCTGCCGGAGAAGTGATGTGGTATGCATCATCACTCATGCCAAAACCTACCAGCTCCGCATAGATGGTGGCACCACGGGCCTTGGCGTGCTCGTACTCTTCTAGCACAACCGCACCAGCGCCATCAGCCAGCACAAAGCCATCGCGATCTTTGTCCCAGGGGCGACTAGCTGCTTGTGGGTCATCGTTACGAGTAGATAATGCACGTGCAGCGGCAAAACCACCTACTCCCAATGGTGAAGATCCTTTCTCTGCCCCGCCAGCAACCATCACATCCGCCTGCCCCAGAATAATCTGCTGGGCGGCAAACCCTATATTGTGGGTGCCTGTGGTGCACGCTGTTACCGTGGCAAAGTTCGGCCCTTTCATCCCGTACATGATCGCCAGATTACCTGCGATCATATTAATAATGGTGCCGGGCACAAAGAAGGGCGACAGCTTACGCGGACCGGAATCGAGCAGTTTACGATGGTTTTCTTCGATATAGGTGAGGCCTCCAATGCCCGAGCCAATAGCGGCACCAACGCGTTCGGCGTCTTCCTTTTCCATGTCCAAGCCCGCATCACGCACAGCCTGAATAGCCGCCACCAAACCGTACTGAACAAAAATGTCCATCTTGCGGGCATCTTTGGGGGACAAGTATTCGGAAATATCAAAGTCAGGCACCAGGCCAGCAAAACGGGTAGCAAAGCGCTCCGTATCAAAGTGCTCGATATTGCGAATGCCACTTTTACCCGCCTTGATGCCTTCCCAAGTAGAAGCCACATCGACTCCAAGCGGCGTGAGCATTCCCAACCCTGTAATAACGACTCGACGTGACGTCACCCAATACCTCCCAAATCCATGTTTTTTGGCGCCATTTAAAGGCCTTAATGCAACAAGACTACTACAACCGGCCCATTAACTGGCTGCCGTAATGTAAGAAAACGTCACTTGTTACGGCAAATATTCTGGCCACAAAAAAGCCGCAAGCTCATTGAACCTGCGGCTTTTTTGTTATTCGATCAACCGAAATCAGCTGTGTGCTTTAATATAATCCACAGCGGACTGGACGGTGCTGATTTTCTCAGCTTCTTCATCCGGAATTTCGGTTTCAAATTCTTCTTCCAGGGCCATCACTAGCTCAACGGTATCCAGGGAGTCTGCACCCAGATCTTCAACGAAGGACGCTTCTGATTTTACGTCTTCCGGCTTAACACCCAGTTGCTCAACGATGATTTTGTTTACGCGTTCTTCGATGCTGCTCATGATCGTATTACTCTCCTGATTAATGGTGTGCTAGCACCTGTCAGCGGCTATTCTAGGTGAACGCTGTTTGCGGTTGCAAGCCGACTAGACCGATGCCTTTCCTTGAAGTTTTTCCAAATATTTTCTTCTGCAAAAACAGTCAATTAGACAGCCTTCCCAGAAACCCTCGGGTGCCCACTTTTTGAGCTACCCGGTAAACATGCCCCCATTGACGTGCAAAGTGGTTCCCGTGACATAACCACCGCCCTCACTGGCCAGCCAAGCAACCGCACTGGCAATCTCCGCCGGCTGCCCCAAGCGCCCCAAGGGAATTCCCTGCAGTAGGGCCTCTTTCTGGGCTTCTGGCAGCGCCTCTGTCATGTCCGTTTGAATAAAGCCCGGAGCAACAGAGTTCACCGTAATGTTACGTGAGCCAAGCTCGCGGGCCAATGCCCTTGAGAAACCTTCTACGCCGCCTTTAGCGGCCGCGTAATTGGCTTGCCCTGCGTTACCCATGGTGCCGACCACCGAGCTGATATTGATAATCCGGCCCCAACGCGCTTTCGTCATGCCTTTCAAGCATGCCTTGCTAACACGATAAAGGGAATTGAGATTAGTATTGATCACATCATCCCATTCATCTTCCTTCATCCGAAGCATGATGTTATCGCGGGTAATACCCGCGTTATTCACCAACACCAAAGGAGCACCAAACTCTTCGTTGATGCTCTTGAGGGTGGCGTCCACCGACGTCTTGTCTGCCACATCAAGCCTCTTGCCGGCACCGTTTTCGCCCAACGCATCGCCAATGGCGGCAGCCCCTTTGTCAGTAGTAGCCGTGCCAACCACAAAAAAACCATTCGCAATCAGTTGTTCGGCAATCGCCCGGCCGATGCCCCGGCTAGCGCCGGTTACCAGTGCCACTTTCTTGTCTGACATGCTTATTCTCCTTGCAGAGCAGCCGTGAAAGCTGCCTCTGTTTCCAGCGGACGAGCGGCCAATTCCCGGTCAATGCGTTTCACCAAACCACACAAAACCTTGCCCGGGCCACACTCATAAAGATGACCAACACCCTGCTCTTGCAGTGCCTGAATGGTTTCCACCCAGCGCACCGGTGAATAAAGTTGGCGAATCAACGCATCACGAATTTTCTCCGGATCCGTTTCCATGGCCACATCCACATTATTGATCACCGGCATTTCCGCCGCGTGAAAACGGGTATCACTCAAGGTATCGGCAAGCTGTGCAGCGGCAGGTTTCATCAACGCACAATGGGACGGCACACTGACCGGAAGCGCCATGGCACGTTTCGCACCAGCCTCTTTACAGGCTGCAATAGCCCGCTCAACCGCATCCGCTGAACCGGCAATAACCACCTGTCCTGGCGCATTAAAATTGACAGCCTCAACAACGCCGCCCTGAGCTGCCTGCTCACAAGCGCTGCGAACCTGATCATCATCCAACCCGAGAATGGCAGCCATGCTGCCTTCACCCTGGCCAACGGCCTGCTGCATCAACTGGCCACGAGTACGCACCAGCCGCACGGCATCACCCAGATTAATGACTCCGGCGCAACTCAGCGCCGTGTACTCACCCAGGCTATGCCCTGCCAACACATTCGGCCGTGGGCCACCGCTCTGTTCCCACAAACGCCACAGGGCAACGCCTGCGGTCAGCAGTAAAGGCTGAGTGATTTCTGTCTGATTGAGCGCTTCTTTTGGCCCTTCTTGGGCTAACGCCCAGAGGTCCTGATCCAGCGCACCAGAGGCTTCCTGAAAGGTTTGCTTCACCGCCGGACGTTCGGCGAACTCACTGAGCATCCCCAGGCCCTGAGACCCTTGGCCAGGAAAAATAAAGGCTGTCTTGGACATGCAACATCCCCTTGAAAATAGGCAGGCCGCAGTATGCCGGCTTTCGCTTTCGCTGTCCGGTCAGGCCTGAAACAAAGTATGAATAGACATTCGGGGCCAGCCAGCCCCGACGCATAATTTAGTGAGTGCCGGGCTGACCCAGTGCATCACTAATCAAGGACGGTACGTTACGGCGCGCCTCCAGCTGAGCCACTTCCAGCGCACAGGCAAAACCTTCCTTGCTGGTACCACCGTGGCTCTTCACCACCACGCCACGCAGGCCAACAAGGCTGGCGCCATTATAGTGATCCGGGTCCATGCGCTTTTTGAGCCCAATCAACACCGGCAACGCAAACAAGCCGCATAGTTTGCGCAGCCAGGACTGTTTGATTTCTTGGCGCAACATGTTGCCAATCATTTTGGCTACACCTTCCATGGTTTTTAGCGAGACATTACCAACAAAACCATCACACACCACCACATCGGCCTCGCCTGAAAAGATGCCATTACCTTCCACGAAGCCCACATAGTTGAGACCTTGGGCTTCACGCAACAGCCCTGCCGCCTCCTTAATCTGCTCGTTACCCTTGATGTCTTCTTCACCAATATTCAGTAACGCCACACGAGGATGCTCCACCCCATCAACAGCACGCACCACCGCCTGCCCCATCAAGGCAAACTGCAGCAAGTGCGCGGGCTCTGAATCCACATTGGCGCCTAAGTCGAGCATGTGACAATGGCCATTGGCCGTGGGAATAGCCGTACAAATGGCGGGGCGATCTACCCCGGGAAGGGTTTTCAACACAAAACGGCTCACCGCCATCAAGGCACCAGTATTGCCGGCGCTGACCGCTGCCTGGGCACGCCCTTCCTTGACCATATTGATGGCCACACGCATGGACGAGTCCTTCTTTTGCCGCAGAGCAACGGCGACGGGATCATCCATTGCCACCACTTCCGTGGCTGGCTGAACGGTAATACGCGGGTGATCAGCGATATTAGCCTGAGACAAGGCGCTAGTTAACGGTTCAAGTTGGCCAACCAAGATAATGTGCATGTGCTCATGGCGAGACAGCATGGCTGCCACGGCGGGCACTGTTACGGACAAGCCGTGATCGCCCCCCATGGCATCCACTGCTAGCGTCACAACCGGCATGGGCTGCTTCCTTATATTCAAATTTGGAGGCATTCTGACAAAAAACGTTCGGCGGTAACATATTCTCCGCCTTCAACCACAAATCCACTTACAAAAAATCCTCCCGAAGGAGGATTTCAGTGCGCCACTGAAACTGGGCTGTTACTGCACAATAAGGGCAGCGCAAGGCCAGACCGGCACAGAAAAACGGGAGCCGCAGCTCCCATTTTCATACAACTTATTCGTCGTCAGAATCACCCTGACTGATCACCTGGCGGCCACGGTACATGCCATCCGGAGAAATGTGGTGACGACGGTGCACTTCACCAGTGTTGCTATCTTCAGTCAGCGCAGCGGCAGGCAGCGCATCGTGAGAGCGGCGCATGCCACGCTTTGAACGGGTTTTACGGTTCTTTTGAACAGCCATTTCGAGCTCCTCGGGCGTTTATTCAGCCTGAATTTACTTGCCTTGACCTTTTAATTTGGCCAGCACGGCAAAAGGATTATCCGCGTTTTCGTGTTTCTCAGGTTTACCGCTGTCCTGCGGTAAAGCTGTCGGGCAAGAGTCATGCAGAGCCACCAGTGGCATAGCCAGCAACAGCTCCTCTTCGATTAGATCGGTAAGAACCATGCGTTCTTCGCCAACCAACCAAGGATCCAGTCGCCCCGGCAATGCCTTGGCCTGATCCTCATTCCAAACCAACGCCACATCGATATGGGCAGTAATAGAATAACTCACTGGCTCCAGGCAGCGCTGACATGGCAGCACCAATACGGTGCTAACCTCGCCCTCGATACGCCGATGCCCCTCATCATCACGATCGAACGCCAGCGATATTGCTACTGGCTGGTCCAAGCTATCGCGGTATTCCTGCAGGCGTGGCAGGTCTCCAACGGTAAGCTGGCCTTCAACGATGCGACCTTGATCCGCATATTTGCGAGGATCGAGGAACTGTGGCAGTTGCCCTGAAAACATAAGCGCGCAATTCTAGGGCCGCGAGGCCCCGCTGTCAAAGTTAATGTGAGGCACTAAACACCTGAGTCAACAGGGTTTTTCGTGCGTCATGAAAAAATAATCCTTACACTTGCCCCCGCAAAGCGCGGAGACCCCTATGACTGACCAGACACCTACCCTGTTACTCGCCTCTTCATCGCCGTTTCGGCGCCAACTATTAGACAAGCTGAAACTGGATTTTATCCACCAGAGCCCGGATATCGACGAATCCCGGCATGAGGATGAAAGCCCTACCGCCTTGGTAATGCGCCTGGCCCGGGAAAAAGCGCTGGCCCTCGCAGACCAACACCCGAACACGCTAATTATCGGCTCCGACCAGGTTGCCGTTATTGGCAATCAAGTACTGGGCAAACCCGGCGACCGCGACACCGCTATTCGTCAACTCAGCGCCGCCAGCGGCAAGCGGGTCAGTTTCCTGACGGGTTTGTGCCTGCTCAATACCGCCACTGGCCGTAGCCAAGTGGTCTGTGACCCTTTCCATGTGCAGTTCCGCACCTTGAAACCAGCGCAGATTGAACGCTACGTGGACATCGAACAGCCCCTGAATTGTGCTGGCAGCTTCAAATCCGAGGGCCTCGGCATTGTGCTGTTCAAAGCCTTGGAAGGACGCGACCCGAATACACTGGTAGGCCTGCCTTTAATTATATTAACCGAATTTCTGGCTGCAGAAGGCGTTCAGCTGCCCCTATAACCAGCTGCCTCTATTCTATAAAGGGAAGAGGCGGGAACCGAACGCCCTTGGGGTTTCGGAACGCGTCTCTTCTCGTTTCTCGCCATTATGATTAACGAATCACCGGCGATGCACTCAACCCCAGCTGCGTAGCCACGCCTTCGCCAATGGAAACCCCAAAACGGCGAATAAACTCTTCCATAGGAGAGCGGCTGGCACTGTAGTTGAGCATCTCCTCCTCGCCTACCACTTCGCGAACCACCTGCCCCGGGCTCATTAGTCCATCAATCAGACCCAAATCCATAGCCCGCTCGCCAGTCCAGAACAAGCCGGAAAACAATTCTGGATGCCCATCAACTTTCAACCTATTGCCGCGCCCCTTCTTCACCGCCGCAATAAACTGCTGATGAATATCATCCAGCATGGTTTGTACGTGTTTGCGATGGGCCGGCTTCACCGGTGAAAACGGATCCATCAAATCCTTGTTTTCGCCAGCGGTAAACACACGGCGCTCCACACCCAGTTTGTCGGCCGCCTGCTCCAGCCCAAAGCCAGCCATGATCACGCCAATGGAACCTACAATGCTGGCCGGGTCCGCATAGATTTCATCTGCAGCGGAGGCAATAAAGTACGCCCCAGAGGCACCCACATCGGTAATCGCCGCATACAGTTTCTTTTCCGGGTATTCAGCCCGCAGCCGCTTGATGGCGTTGTACACCTGATTAGATTGTACTGGTGAGCCACCTGGGCTGTTGATTTTCAATAGAACGGCGGTGGTGTTTTCCGCTTCAAAGGCTCTCGTTAAGCCGGTGACGATCAAGTCCGCACTCGCCTCCTGATCCGGCGCAATCACGCCGTTCACATCTACGATCCCCACATGGGCTTCCGCCATGGTCACAGCAGAACCGGTTTTGCCCGGAATCACTATCACCAACAAGGTAAACAGATACACAAAGGTCAGGGCCTTGAAGAAAATACCCCAACGACGGGATTTACGCTGCTCATCTTGGGCCTGGCCCAGTAATTTCTCTATCAGCTTCCATTCCCGCTCATTCTGAGGGGGCTGAGAAGATGGCTGATTATTCATAGTCATACGCTCTCCATTACAAATTCAGACGCTGCCAACCCCACTAGCGGCAACAAATGGTCCAAACGATCGATCACCGCCAAGGGCTCGCATGGGAGCAACTGCTCAACTGGATGCGCACCATAACTCACCCCTATGCGGTCTACCCTAGCAGCACGGGCCATCTCCAGATCATAGGTGGTGTCACCCACCACCACGGCCCGCTCAGCAGGCACTGCCATCGCCTCCAGCAGTTCCAGCACCATGGCTGGGTGCGGCTTAGAATGGCTTTCGTCGGCGCATCTGGAAGCATCAAAATAACGTTCTAGGCCGGTATTGCCCCACACCCTCTGCAACCCCTTGCGACTCTTTCCGGTTGCCACTGCCAGCTTAAGACCCTGCTCACGCAGGTGAATCAAAACCTGCTCAGCAGCCGGATAAAGGGCACTGGGTGTCTGCTCGGCGGCAATAAAATGAAACGCATAACGATCACGCATGGCAACAATGCCAGCATCATCCAGCTGCGGATAGAGTGTAGCGATTGCTTCCGGCAACCCTAGCCCAATAATGCTGCAAACTACCGAATCAGCCAATGACGGCAACGCCATGTCCACCGCTGCCAGCTGCATGCAGCTCACAATGCGCCCCGTGGAATCCATCACTGTGCCGTCCCAATCAAAAATCACCAGGTCGTAGGGGCGAACAACACTCATGGTTTGCTCCTCAGGGCAGTCAAAATGGCCTCGTAGTCATCATCCAGCGGCGCGGTAACCGTCAGCCTTTTACCCGTATTCGGGTGCACAAAAACCAGAGTTCGGGCATGTAAGCAGAGCCGGCGGCGGCCAATTTCAGCCAACAACGCCTCCCCTTTAGCGATGCCGTACTTGCTATCACCCAGCAGTGCAAAGCCCCCAAACTGACTATGCACTCTAATTTGGTGGGTGCGGCCGGTTTCCAGGGTAGCCTCCACCAGCTGCGCCTGAGCAAACCGCTCAAGGAGGCGAAAATGCGTCACAGAGGGTTTGCCCTCACGCGATACTCTGACGATACGCTCATTGCCATTCATCATTTTCAATAAGGGCGCATCCAGCGTGCGCTCCTTACCCTTAAACCCTTGGCAGAGAAGCCAGTAACGTTTTTCAATCTGGCCGCCCTGCATCAAGCGCTGCAGTTTACGCAGAAACGAGCGCCGACGGGCCACCATGATCAAACCACTGGTATCGCGATCCAGTCGGTGCACCAGCTCCAGCTCCCGCTCTTGCGGGAACATCACCCGCAACGCTTCAATCAAGCCCAGGCTGACGCCACTGCCTCCATGCACCGCTAAGCCCGCAGGTTTATTAAAAACAAATAACTGATCATCTTCATAGACACAGGCCCGGCGCAGACGCTCAGCCAAGCCCTCACTCACCGCCGCAGGCGCGGTGGAGTCACTGGTGCGAATGGGCGGGACACGCACCACATCGCCAGTACACAGTCGGGTGGTCTGCTTGGCTCGCCCCTTGTTAACCCGCACCTCTCCGGACCGGATAATCCGGTAAACTCGAGACTTGGGCACACCTTTAAGGTGAGTAAACAAGAAATTATCCAGGCGCTGACCGTGCCGGCCTTCATCAATGGTGACAAACGTCACCCTGTTCGCTGCGGGGGTATCTTCTGACATGGCGCGATTCTAAGCGCGATCGGAGGAAATGTCTGCATCTGACCAAGCGATACCAGCAATCTATCTGATTGATCCCACTGGCCTTTTATTGCTATAGTCAAGCGTCGACCTGAAATAGGCAACGGTGACGCGCAGCGAACATTCGCCGTTCGGCCCTCTCCGGCTACAGCCGATGAAGACAGAGCCCGCCACACGGTCACAGAAAAAGCGTCAGGCCCACCTTCCACACGGGAAATACCCTATACGGAACTGGGCTTACGCTGCAGAAGACCCATTTACAGCGCCCGAAAACGGGCCCTGAACATTAACGATGGTGGCCTGCAGCGCTGGTCAAACGACCTGGAAAACAGACAGACAAGAGTTTACACATTGCTGTGTGATGATAACCACGGCAATCGCGTGAAGCATTACAGACTGGCCAACTGCCAGCATGATTACGCACTAAACATTGCACACAACTCGGAGAGCCGCTAACTCAGGCAATACGATCACCAAGGAAAGCGATCCACACGCTCAGCGTGCGCCCGCCCTACCCGTGACATGCCTGCCACAGCACTCCCCTTGGTCTGCTACCGGTTATACCCGGCCCTGCCTCATGCCACCACAAACTTGTGGTAACACCATGAAACGTATGCTTATTAACGCCACTCACCCTGAAGAAGTACGGGTGGCACTGGTCGACGGACAACGTCTGTATGACCTGGATATCGAACACCGCACGCGGGAACAAAAAAAAGCCAACATTTATAAAGGCAAGATCACCCGGGTAGAACCGTCCCTGGAAGCCGCCTTTGTGGATTTTGGCGCAGAGCGCCATGGCTTTCTTCCCCTCAAAGAAATTTCCCGCCAGTACTTCCAAAAAGATCCCAAGGACATCCAGGGCCGCATTAACATCAAGGAAGTCATCAAGGAAGGCCAAGAAGTTATTGTCCAGGTGGCCAAAGAAGAGCGGGGCAACAAAGGCGCCGCCCTCACCACCTTTATTAGCTTGGCGGGTCGCTATTTGGTGCTAATGCCCAATAATCCTCGCGCCGGCGGCATTTCCCGCCGTATCGAAGGGGAAGAGCGGGCTCAGCTGAAAGAAGCCCTAGGCGCCCTGAACATCCCCGACGAAATGGGGGTTATCGTGCGCACCGCTGGGCTGGGCCGCAGTGCTGAGGAATTACAGTGGGACCTGAACTACCTACTGAAACTGTGGACCTCCATCGACGATGCCTCACAGGATCGCAAGGCACCTTTCCTGATCTATCAGGAATCCAACGTTATCATCCGCGCCATTCGTGACTACTTGCGCAAAGATATCGGCGAAGTCCTGATCGATTCCAAGAAAGTTTATGATGAAGCCCAAGGTTTCGTTCAGCAGGTAATGCAGGACTTCCAGCACAAAATCAAACTGTACGACGACGAAACCCCACTGTTCTCCCGTTTCCAGATTGAGTCTCAAATCGAAACCGCCTTTGAGCGGGAAGTGAAGTTACCCTCCGGTGGCTCAATCGTGATCGACCCGACAGAGGCCTTGGTGTCCATCGACATCAACTCCTCCCGCGCCACCAAAGGCGCAGACATCGAAGAGACCGCTCTGCAGACCAACCTGGAAGCGGCGGAAGAAATTGCCCGCCAGCTGCGCCTGCGTGATATCGGCGGCCTGATCGTGGTGGATTTCATCGACATGGGCCCGGCACGCAACCAGCGCGACGTGGAAAATCGCATGCGCGATGCCCTGGAAGCAGACCGTGCCCGCATCCAGTTAGGCCGCATCTCCCGGTTTGGTTTATTGGAGCTGTCCCGTCAGCGCCTGCGCCCGAGCCTGGGTGAAACGTCCAGTATCGTTTGTCCGCGTTGTGATGGCCAAGGCCACATCCGTGATGTGAAGTCCCTGGCGCTGAGCATCCTTCGTCTTATCGAAGAAGAAGTGATGAAAGAGCGCACCGGCGAAATCCAAGCCCAAGTACCAGTAGCCGTGGCCACCTACCTACTCAATGAAAAGCGTGATCCGCTACGCGCCATTGAGAAGAACCACAAAGTGCGGGTAGTCATTATCCCCAACCAGAACCTGGACACGCCCCACTTTGAAGTGGAACGCATCCGAGATGACCAAACGTCCACCCAGCTGAGCCATGAGATGGATCTGCTGGAAGGCACCAAGGATGCAGATATTGCTTCCGCTCAAGACACTGAAATTAAAACCCAAGAGCCGGCCGTCAGACTAATGGCACCGGATACTGCCCCGCCGCCGCCCAAACCGGTCGTCGCGGCCCCGACTGCGCAAGTGCAAAATCTGGGATTGCTTGCCCGCCTATTCTCTTGGTTGGCTCAAGTGTTCACCGCCGAACCCAAACCAGCCAAGGCGAAGAAAGACGCCCCCCAACGCAAAAGCGACAACAAGCCTCGCCAGCAACAAAACAATCGTGGCCGTGGCGGCAACAACCGCAACGACAGTAATAACAGCGATAACCGCGCTAAGAACGATAACCGCAACAAGCGTGATGGCGGCAAAGCCGGTGATAACGACAATCGCAACACCCGCAACAAGCGTCAAAACGACAAAGATAGCGGTCGCAAGAATGATAACCGTCAAGCGGACAATCGCGCTGCCGACAACCGCAACGATGGCCGAGCCGATACCAAGGATGACGGCAACCGTAACGAGCGCCGTGGTCGCAATGACAACCGTCGTAACAATCGCAACAACGACAGCCGTGGCGAAGGTCGCAATGACAACCGAAACGGTAACCGTAACGACAACAAGCCTGATAGCAAGGTAAGCGAAGGAGCCAAGCCGCGCACCCGTAAACAGGATAACGCCGCTGATGGTGCTGACAGCAAAAGCAGCGACAAGGGCCCGAAAGCCCCCCGCCGCACCGATGCCAAGGACAACCGTCCCTTGCGCGAGCGACAGCGCCCCAACAAAGCTAACAACAGCGATGGTGGCGTAGCTCAACCGGCCAAAGCTCAGCGCACTGCGGCCCCTAAGCCGCCACGCAACGAACAGCCGGCACCTGTGGATGACGAAGGTCACCCGGCGACCAAGCTGGTACCGGCGCAGGAACCTTCCGCACAAGCGAAGCGCGACGATACCCCCAAAAAGGCAGCGACAGACAAGACGGCACCGCTCAACGAGCAATCACCCGTTACCAACCAACCGCAAGCCGCAGCTGAACCGAAGCAGGAACAAACCGTTGCTCCGGCCAAGGTACAGCAACCTGCTGCTGAACAACCGCCCGTCACCAAAGCCCCGGTTGCGCAAACCACCGCCGCACCAAAAGTCGAGGACGACAAACCCGCCAGCGCTCAGCCCACAGCCAGCGACACCACCACCGCTGCTCCGGCGCAGGAACAACCGACCCCGACCGCCGACAGCACGCCTCAGCAGCCCAAAGCTGATACCCCCAAAGCGGCCAGCACTGACGACAAGCCGGCGCCCTCTGCGCCACAGCAAGCGGCAACCACCAACGCCGCTCCAGTAGCCGCTCAACCGGCAACAGCCGCACCGACCCAAACTCCAGCTCCGGCCAAGCCAGCTGAAGAAAATAAGTCAGAGGAAAAACCGGTCACCGCCGAGCCGGCAGCACCAAGCCGTGCCAGCAATGACCCGCGCTCTCCAGGCTACAAACCTACCCCTGTCGCTCCGGCGCCCAAGGTAGAAGAAAAGCCCAAACCAGCACCGGCCAGCAATGAGCTACCCAGCCGTGCCACCGAAGTGAAAGCCGTCAAAGCAGAAGCTAAGCCGGCCGCCGCGGAACAGGGCCGAGCCAGCAACGACCCGCGCCAACGCCGCCGTGAGCAGCTCGCTGCTCAGGAAGCCACTGCCAAGGCGCAACAAACGGAATCTCCTTCAGACGACTGAGGAAATCCCACCCACAAAAAAGCCCGCTTTATAGCGGGCTTTTTTGTGGGTCCATTCTTTGCTCCAGCTATAATATGCTGGAATTAACCACCGCCATGCCTCTATGGCAACAACACTGGCTCCTGTTCTAGCGCAACACCAAATTTCTCCTGCACATCAGCACACACAGCCTCTGCCAACGCAATGACATCCGCACTGGTAGCATTACCGTGATTGACCAACACCAGCGCTTGCTCGCTATGCATACCAACTGGTCCCAACCGTTTTCCCTTCCAGCCGGCCTGCTCGATTAACCATCCTGCTGCCAGCTTCACACCATCCGGTTGCGTATACGCCACCAAATCCGCAAAGCGCCTCTTTAACGCATCCCCCCGCTCTTTTGTTACCACCGGGTTTTTAAAAAAACTCCCTGCGTTAGCCAACACATCAGGAGCCGGCAGCTTACTCTGGCGCACCGCAATCACATGCTCGCGAACCGCGGCGGGGAGAATATCTGCTTGCGACAAGTGCCCAAAGCGGGCCTTAAGCGGCCCGTAACTCACATTACACTGCGGCATTTTATTCAGACGCAGCTCAATGCCGGTAATGATATAACGGCCACGGTCTCGGCTTTTGAAACGGCTATCGCGATAAGCAAATTCACATTCATTGCCAGCAAAGTGCGTTACTTGAGCGGTAACCACATCCATCACCGTCACCTGCTCAAGCAACTGTGACAGCTCTACACCATAGGCGCCAATATTCTGAAAAGGCGCAGCCCCTACCGTGCCGGGAATCAGAGATAAGTTTTCCAACCCCTGCCAACCCTGCTCCACGGTCCAGGCCACCAAATCATCCCAATGCACACCCGCGCCCGCAGCGACCCACACATGCGTATTATCTTGCTTAACCAGGGACATGCCATCGATTGCTAAGCTTAACGTCAAGCCCGGCAGATCAGAGCAAATCACCAAATTACTGCCTTCGCCGATCACAAAAAGCGGCTCAGCGGGATTTCGCTCTGCCAAGACCTGAGACAACGCATCCAAAGTAGTCGGACGAGCTAAACGTTGAGCCCGGGCCGGCAGGCCTAGGGTGTTCAGCCCCGTCAAATCCGCATCATCAATCTGTGTGAAAGTGTGGGTTGGTGGTACCGACTCGCTCACAGCTGCTCCCGCACACGGCGCAACAATCCATCGGCACCCTCTTCAATCAAGTCCAACACCGTGTCGAAACCGTCTTCGCCGCCATAATAAGGATCGGGCACTTCCTGCACCCCAGTGTGGTCTGCAAAATCCAAAAACCGCGCGAGAGTTCCTTGGTACGATGCCGGGCGCATAACCTCAAGATCCGCTAGGTTGGCGTTATCCATGGCCAACACCCAATCAAAGTTGGCAAAGTCCGCAGGACTGACCTGCCGTGCTCGCAAAGCCGCCATTGAATATCCTCGCCGCAAAGCCGCCTCTTGAGTACGCGGGTCCGGCGCCTTACCGATATGCCAATCACCGGTTCCAACGCTATCTATGTGAATACGGTCCTCAAGCCCAGCTGCCTTCACTCGCGTCCGAAAAACCACTTCAGCGGTAGGCGAACGGCAAATATTCCCGAGACAAACAAATAACACAGACACGCTCATTATTGGCCTCCCAGCTGGGCTCGCAAACGTTCAAGATCCGTCTGTGTATCCACACCGCCAGGAACCACTTCACAGGCAGGCTCCACATGAATCGCTACCCCATTGGCCATAGCGCGGAGCTGCTCCAAAGACTCCAGCTTCTCCAGTGTCGCCGGCTGCCATTGCACATACTGATGCAAAAAAGCTACCCGATATGCATAAATGCCGATATGCCTCCACCACTGCCCACCCGACAAATCTTGTTGGCCATCGGCAAAGGCATCACGGTGCCAAGGCACCGGCGCTCGGGAAAAATATAATGCCTTGCCCCTATTATCGAAGACGGCTTTCACCACATTAGGATTAAATAGGTCATCAGAATTTTCGATGGCTTCACACAGGGTCGCCATCTGGCAGTCCGGGTTCGCCGCCAGGTTTGCCGCCACTTGATTGATCACCGCAGGGGGGATTAACGGCTCGTCACCCTGTACATTGACGATAATGTCGTCGTCGGCCAAGGCAAGTTTTGTAGCCACCTCTTGAAGACGATCTGTCCCAGAAGGATGATCCTCTCGCGTCATAACCACGGGCACGGTGTCACCCAGCACATCGGCAATACGACGATCGTCGGTAGCCACATAAATCTGATCAGCATCACTTTGCTGGCAGCGCTGCGCCACCCGCTCCACCATGGTTTTCCCGGCAATATCCGCCAACGGCTTGCCCGGCAAACGGGTAGACGCATACCGTGCCGGCACAACTACGTAAAAGCTCATTGAAACCTCGTCATTATCACAAGCTCCAAGCATTAAGCCACAACACTCGCAAAGGCCTATCGTTTCTTAAGCTTCGTGGGTCTCGCCCAAGGATTGAGCACGGACTGCGTACTTCAAATTAAAAACAAAAGCTAAGGCCCATTGCAGCATGAAGCTTGTCGCTATTCTTTTCCTAGCGCTCGGTCGAGCATCTGGTCCAGCAAGCCTTCCGGCAAACTCGCAGTGACCGGAACAAACCACCAGTGGGGCTCGGCGAAAGGTGCGCACTTCACCGCATCCTTTTCCGTCATCAAAACCGGCAACCCATCAGTAAATGCCAGATCCGCCGGCTGGTAGGCATGATGATCAGGGAAAACGTGAGGCGTGGCACTTAGACCGAGAATACTGAGCAGGTTAAAAAACCGCTTGGGATTACCGATACCGGCGACCGCATGAACCTGGGGATGAAGACGCAGAAAATCATCAGGCGTCAGGGTACGGTTATCGGCCAGACAGGTGACCCCTGAAGGGCGCATAATCATCGGATAAGCCCCGGCCCAGCCACCGCCAGTGCTGATAACGAAATCCACTTCCTTGAGCCTGGTGGCAGGCTCTCTTAATGGCCCCTCCGGCAAACAACGCCCATTACCCAGACCGCGTTGAGCATCCACGACCACCACTTCGGCGCTGCGCGGCAGGGCATAATGCTGCAAGCCATCATCGCTGATCACCAAATCCGGGGCGTATTCACGGATAGCCACATCCAGGGCATTACGACGATCAGGATCCAGCACCACCGGAACGCCCGTACGGCGAGCAATCAACACAGGTTCATCGCCCATATCCAAGGCATCGCTGCTAGCGGTTACATGCTGAGGGTAATGGTTAGTTTTACCCGCAAACCCGCGCGATACGACTGCTACCTTTAATCCCCTGGAGCGGGCAGCCTCTACCAGAGCGATTACCAACGGGGTTTTGCCTGTCCCCCCCACAGTGATATTACCCACCACCAATACCGGCACAGGAGGACGCGGTCGCTGTTTTCTGAACCGTTGTAGCCGGCGCCTAGCTTCAAACGACACCAGTGCCGACAAAGGCCGTAGTGGAACCAGCCAGGGACTGCCCTTATACCAACCCTGTTGAACCCATTCGCTCAGTGACCCCATGTCGCCCGATTACTCCTCGGAAAAGTTCATCCGGTACATTTGCGTATACAGCCCGTTTTTTTCCAGTAATTGCTGGTGGGAACCCTGCTCAATCAACTGGCCTTGATCAAGCACCATAATGCGATCCGCTTTTTCAATGGTAGACAGGCGATGGGCAATGACCAAGGTAGTGCGGCCTTGCATCACCTGCTCCAGCGCCTGCTGGATATGGTGTTCGGACTCAGAGTCCAGTGCACTGGTCGCTTCGTCAAGAATCAAAACCGGGGCATCCTTGAGCAACGCCCGCGCAATCGCAATGCGCTGACGCTGACCACCGGACAATTGCACACCGTCTTGGCCCAACAAGGTATCCAAGCCATGTTCAAGCTGCTCAATAAAGGACCAGGCATGGGCGTCCTTTGCTGCTTTTATGATGGACGCATCGTCTGAGCTGCGTAGCTCACCGTAGGCAATATTGTTACGCACGCTGTCGTTAAACAGAACAACTCGCTGACTCACCATCGCAATCTGGTTTCTCAACTCGCTCAGCTGATACTCCTGCAAGGGAATACCATCAAGTAAAATACGGCCTTGGTCTGGATCAAAAAAGCGCGGCAGCATCGCGCTAATGGTACTTTTGCCTGCTCCGGAGCGCCCCACCAGCGCCACAGTTTCCCCGGCCTTGATCGCAAAGTTGAGCTGACGCACCACCGGTGAGGCCGGATCATAACCAAAGCTCACCCCTTCAAAGTCGATATTGCCGTCAACCTTGGTCGCTACAGTATAGGTACCCGTATCCGTTTCCTGCTCAGTATCAAGCAGCTCAAACAGACTGGCAGCACCGGTGACACCGCGCTGAACCTTCACATTCACATCCGTGAGCTGCTTGAGCGGTTTTTGGATCATGCCGGCAGCGGTGATATAAGACAGAAAGCCCCCCACCGTAAGATCTTCGCCCATCAGGTGAATATACAAATAAGTAATGAAGCCAATACCCACCGCCACAAACAATTGCACGATCACCGTGCTTGCGATCTTGCTAGCGTTGAGTTTCACGTTCTGTTTGGCAAAGCTACGACTTACGTTATGAAAACGGTCTGCCTCCTGAGCCTGGCCACCAAAAATTTTCACCTCGCCACTGCCTTCAATGGCCTCACCCAAAAAGTGAGTAATGTTAGCCATGGAAGACTGAATACGACGGCTAATTTTCCTGAACCGTTTACTGGTGATATTCATCACCAGTGCAATCAGAGGAACCACTGTCACCAGAATTAACGTCAGCTTCCAGTTCTGCCATAGCAGAAAACTGAACAGCCCTATCACCGTCAGACCTTCGCGAATAATCACGATGATTGCATCCGTACCGGCACTGGTGACCTGCTGGGCATCGAAGATAATCTTCGACATGATGCGCCCGGAAGCGTTGCGATGGTATTCCGACTGGGGAAGTTTCAGAACATGCTCGAACACATCATTGCGCAATACGTAGACGATTTGTTGAGCTACCCAGTTCATGGAATAACTGCCCATGAACTGGCCAAGCCCTTGGAAGAGCACCAGCACTAAAGGAGCAATAGAGACGATCAAGACCCGCGCATCGGTTGGGTTAACAATGGTATCCCCAAGATACCCTGCCAGCTGGGCAGCCCCGGCTTGCGCGCCGGCATATAACGCATAGCCAATAACGCTGATAACCAGCATAAACCAGTAAGGACGAACATAACTCAGTAGCCGCTTGTAGGTTGGCCACACGTCCTCAGGGGGAATAGGTTGACTCATTGTGCCTCGTTAGGAGATTCGCGAGTGGTGAGCGATAGCTTAACAAAACCCAGTTGCCCGGCCACGTCATAAACACGCACGACCGCTTGATAGGCCACATTGGCATCCGCGTAAATTTGTAAGGGGTAGTTCACTTTATCCTGGCCTAGCCGTAACAATGCAGTGCGTAGGCTATTGCTGTCACTGGCAGTAAGCCTCTCACCGTTCACCAAGTAATCGCCGGTGGAGGTAATGGTCACTTCAACCTGATCATTTATCTGCGCTAAGGGAACCCCGTCCGCTTCCGGCAGGGTAATCGACAGTTGCGTTTTATCATCGAACGTCGTCGATACCATGAAAAAAATTAGCAGCAAAAACACCACATCAATCAAAGGTGTTAGGTTAACGCTAATTTCCTCCTGGCTGGGCCGGGGAAATTTCACGCCTTGTCCCCCGGTTCTGCCTCACGATCACCGTGCACCAGATCCACCACGTGAACAGCGCTTTGCTCCAACTCAACAGTGATTTCTTCCACCCGACGTACAAAGAAGCGATGAAAGAAAATGGCCGGAATCGCTACAACCAAGCCCGCAGCAGTGGTCAACAATGCTTGAGAAATACCGCCAGCCAACTGTGCCGCATCACCGGTACCGTGGATCATGATGGCCGCAAACACATCGATCATCCCGACCACGGTACCAAGCAACCCTAGCAATGGGGTAATGGCCGCAATAGACCCCAGCGTGCTGAGAAATTTTTCCAGTTCATGCACCACTCCCGTGGCACTTTCCTGAATACTTTCTTTCATGATTTCGCGACCATGTCGGGCATTGGCCAAGCCAGTGGCCAGAATACGCCCTAGCGGTGAGCTGTCACGCAATTTTACCAGGTTGCTCTCGTTGAGCAGACCGCGCTTGAGCAACGCCTGCACTTGGGGCACGGTGTCCGCCGGTGCCAATTTACTGGGCCGCAAGGTCCAGAAGCGCTCTACCACAATAGCCAACGCCACCACCGAACAGATCAAGATCGGAAGCATCATCCAGCCTCCGGACTGCACAAGATCCTGCACCTTAACTTCTCCCCATTCGCACAAATCACATTACCAGAGACGCCAAACGGCCGGCCCATGCCAAGGCCGGGCATACGCTTGCCGCCATTTTGTTATAAGCCGGACATTATCTGCGCCCCCCTGCCGAAACACAATCATGCCATCTCTGTCGGTACGCAGAACGGTGATGCCAGCGCTATCCAGCCGACCCAACACCGCTGGATGAGGATGATTAAACCGGTTCCGGTAACCCGCACTGACGATAGCAAAGCGCGGCTGTAACTGCCGCAGTAGCGCGGCGCTAGTACTGGACTGACTTCCATGGTGCCCCAACACCAGCAGGTCCACCGAAGGCAACGTTCCAAGCAAATGATATTCCTGCTGAACGCCAATATCTCCGGGCAGCAACACGGACCCAAAGGGACCATCGACATGCAATACACAACTGGCCGCATTACTCTTTAGACCCGTTTCTCGGGGCCACAGTACCGTGAACGAGACGCCATCCCACGACCAACGATCCCCCGCCCGACAAAAATGGCTACCGGGTACTCGATGCGGCTCACCACTGAATAAGGCAACCGCAGACGGCAAGTCTACCAAGCCACCAGCATGATCATTGTCACCATGACTAATCAGCATGCGATCCACCTTCTGCCCCGTGACAGACAGCCACGGTGATATGCTCTGTGCCGCAACACTGCCACCCGGCCAGGACGGCCCAGCGTCATAGATCAGCAAATGCTCGCGGGTTCGTATTGCCACCGCTAGCCCCTGCCCCACATCGAAAGCTGTCAGCGACCACTCCCCCGACGCCAGAGGCTCTGGTTGCTGTGTCAGCCAGGGTAATAGACAGAACGGCAACAATCGTCTGGGAAAAGGAACAAATGGCATCAGCAGAAGCATCAAGCCAAACATCAACACAATGCCCGACACTGTAGAAGGAAGCATGAGCCATGACGGTATCCCCTGGTTCGCCAACCAAGTCATCACCCACACAGACAATTCCACGCCTGTCGCAGCCGCTTGCAGCAACCAAGTTTGGTCCAGCAACGCCCCGAGCAAGGCTGCCGGGATGACCAACACAGTGTATAAGGGAACCAATATAAGATTGGCCAGCGGTGCGCTGGGTGTCCATTGATGAAACAACCCAGCGCTGGCCATCGTCATTACCACAGGCAGCAGTATGATTAACCGCCAAGAACCATGACTGCGGGTTAACATGGCAATAAATGCCACCGCCCCGAAGGATAACCACAGGCTTTCTGACAGCGCCGCCAGCGGCATGATCATGAGTACCACCAGCAAGGCCAACGCCAATGCTCGCCCCAGCGAAATCGGCACTCGCCACCACTGCGCCAACGCCACCACTATCAGCATGACCAATGCCCGCACCGTAGGAAGGCTAAATCCCGCCAATGCGGCATACCCCGTTGCCGCTAATAGAGCTGGCACCCAAGCCAGATGCTGCTGAGAGTATCGCCGCAATACCGGCATCAACGCCTGAAGAACCGGGGCAAACACCACCCGGCCCAACCACCAGAACCAGCCGGCCACAATAGCGATATGCAGGCCGGAAATAGCCAATAGATGGGCGCCTCCCGTTACCTGGAAGGCTTGCCACAGCGACGCCTCCAGCCCGGAGCGATTGCCAACGATCAGAGCAGGAAGTACTGCTTGGCCTAGGGGCGAACCACTGACCCGCTCCTCCACACGGTAAGACAACTGCTCACGCCAGGCAGCAATACCGCGGTTATTCCCCTCCACTGATATCTGCTTAAGGGTACCGCGGGCATCTATCCCCGCGGAGAGGTCAGAACGGCTGCGATCAGGACCGAAGCGGTTGTACAGGCCACGCGGCACCTTCAGTTCCGCCGTTAGCCTCACCCGATCGCCCGCACCCAGCAGCACAGGCGGCGCATAGCTATTAAGCACGACTTGGTGCTTTCCAGGCCACTCCTCGCTTCCCCACACCAAAAAAAGTATTTGCTGGCGCCATTGCCAGCGACCAAAACGAAACTCACGATGAGTCACCGGGACATCCACTACTTCGCCCTGCAGGCTAACTACGGCCCGATCCTGATCAGCAGGCAGACGCTTTATCAATCCTATATTCAGCTGCCAAACGCCAAAACCGTAACCAATTATTAACCACACAAGCCACAGGGCCCGACAGCGCCACATCCCAGCCGCTGCAACAACCGCTAACACCAGTAGTGGCCACAATACACCCAGCCAGCAACCCGCCACGATAGCGGCGGTCGTTAACCACATTCGCATCCTTGCTCCGCGGTTTTATCTATCACAACCCCATGTAAACGGCGAAATCAGCGCTGCTATAGGAACAACAATTCCTTTCCTCGCCTTTGTGGCAGTATGCCTTCTTTAATGATGCGGGCATAATAGCGCCCGCGGGAACAAGAAGAGATCACCCATACCTTCTTAATCCCACTTTTTCCCGGCGATGTCAGGCTCGAACGTACCGGGCATAGCACCAAACTGGTAGAGTGCCTTCATCGGCAGCCAGATACCGCTGTCATGAAAGCACCGGGGCTACACATGTGCTCCCGATTCAGCCAGTAGATGCGAGTTAATGCCAAAACGGATATTCCGCAAATACCTGCCAACACCCGAACGTATTCGACAAACCAAGTCGTTGAGTTTTCTCGGGGAAGTGCTATCGGACCCAAACCTTTGGCACATTAACCGTCGTTCACTGGCCGGCGCAGCCTTTATCGGTATCTTCTCCGGTCTGTTACCTATCCCCCTGCAAATGGGGTTGGCCGCCCTGTTGGCGGTGCGCTTCCACTGCAACCTGCCGCTTTCGATTATGCTGGTATGGATTTCCAATCCAGTGACTTATGTGCCGATTTTCTATTTCACCTACCGCATTGGCGCCTGGCTGCTGGGAATGCCGCCCCACAGCGGTGAAGGCATCACCGTCGCCTGGTTTGTGGAACAGCTCATCCCATTATGGGTAGGTTCAATGCTATGCGCATTCGGGTTTGGCGGATTAGCGTACATGGCAGTAAAAGTCAGCTGGCGGCTAGCTGTAATTCGAAGTTGGAATCTACGCGCGCACCGGCGCGCACGGGCTCAGCGCCGTGACGCGCGATTAGAAGCCAAAGAAGAGAAAAAAAACGAAACCAACGAGCCTCGCGGCGGTTCAGAGCCGCCGCAGTAACCCATCGTGTAGCTCGTATTGTTGCGGGCAGCGGGCGGCAAACTCCCTGTCGTGGGTCACGATCATGAACGCCGTGCCCAGTTTTTCATTTAATTCGATCATCAGGGCTTGCACCTGCGCTGCCGTTCGCTCATCCAGGTTACCAGTGGGCTCATCTGCCATTACCAGCGCAGGCTCTGTCACCAGTGCACGAGCAATGGCCACCCGCTGACGCTCACCACCGCTTAACGCCGAAGGCTTGTGTTTGAGACGGGGGCCCAGCCCCACCCGCTCAAGAATCTCGGCGGAACGAGCCTGACAATCCGACGGCTTGTCTCCACGGATCAATAATGGCATAGCCACATTTTCCAGCGCGGTAAACTCAGGCAGAAGATGGTGAAACTGGTAGACGAATCCCAAGTAGCGGTTACGTAGTCGACCGGTTTCCCGGTCGTTCAACGACGCCACTGAGGTACCCGCAATGGCCACAGAACCTCGGGTCGCATGATCAAGCCCACCCAATAGATTCAACAAGGTGGATTTGCCAGAACCGGAGGCACCAATAATCGCCAGGATGTCGCCTTTATTTACGGTCAACTCCACACCGCGCAATACTTCCAGCTCGTTGTCACCCTCTTCATAAGCCTTGACCAGCTTCTTTGCTTGCAGAACAGGCGTTGAATTATTCATAGCGCAACGCCTCTGCCGGTTGCACCCGGCTGGCACGCCAGGAAGGATAAAGGGTGGCCGAAAAGCTGATAAACAATGCGATACTTACAATAGTGCCCACATCAGACCACTGCAGCTCGGACGGCAGATAATTCACAAAATAGGCATCAAATAAACGAGTGTTAAAGGTTTTTTCCACCCACTCGGCAATATTGCTCACATTGGTGGCCAGCAACACACCCAGCACCGTACCTAACAACGTCCCGGCCACACCAATCAAGGTACCTTGCACCATGAAAATACGCATGATGGTGCCCGGTGAGGCTCCCAACGTACGCAATACCGCAATATTGCCGCGTTTCTCGGTTACCAACATGACCTGGCTGGATATGATGTTGAAGGCCGCCACCGCCACAATAAAACTAAGCAATAGCGTCATCATGGTTTTTTCCATCTTGATGGCTTGGAAAAGGTTACCGTGGCTTCTCGTCCAGTCACTAGTGTAATAATTCGGCCCCAGTTCCTGCTGTAGCGTCCAACCCAGATTCGATGCACTGAACAGATCATTCAGTTTCAACCGCACGCCCTGCACCGTGCCCGCCTGACGGGCCAGCTTGGCCGCATCCGCCACATTCACATAGGCATACAGGGAATCCACTTCCGCCCGCACCCGGAAAATACCGGTAACGGTAAAGCGCTTAAATCGGGGCATCACCCCTGCGGGTGAAATGGTGGCCTCCGGCAGCACCAGGGTTATCTTGTCCCCCAACTGCGCATCCAACCGCCGTGCCAAGCCATAGCCCAGTACCACATCGAATTCACCTGACTCTAAGCTATCCAGCTCGCCTTGGTGCATAAAGTCACCAACGATGGACACCTTTCGCTCGGCCTCCGGGTCAATCCCGTTAATTAACGCTCCGGCCACATTGCCACGGTGAGTTAGCATGCCTTCAAGCTGCACAAACGGCGCGACCGCTTCAATCTGGTCGTGGTGATCCAACCGGTTGGCCAACGCCTGCCAATCCTGTACTGGCTCGCGGCCATGCACGGACAGATGCGTCACCATGCCCAAAATGCGGGTCTGCAACTCACGATCAAAGCCATTCATGACTGAAAGCACCGTTATCAGCACCGCTACGCCCAACATCAGGCCTAGTGCCGAAATCAGTGTAATCACCGAAATAAAACTGTTGCGGGCACGGGCGCCGGTATAGCGCAGCCCCACATAGAAAGATAGTGGTCGAAACATGCAGCGCATTTAACCCGAAACCCGAGGCAAATACTACGCCCACCGGCACAAACGCCTCGGCACGCCGCTTTGTGATCGGTGTCAGCGTTCACCAGCTAGCAAAATGGTTGAATAAGCCTACCTAACTTTCTAATACTGAAAGAAAATAAAATATTTCTGGGGGAAGAAATGAAGATAAGAATAATACCGATGCTGGCTTCAGCAGCGCTGGTCATATCCACTGTCTCACTGGCAGCCGATGTTCCCCAGCGTGGCATGTCCCAATCTCAGGTTCGAGCTCAATTTAGTGCCCCCAACCAAAGTAAAGGGCCAGTGGGCAGCCCGGCCATCACCCGCTGGGATTACGACGGATTTACTGTTTACTTCGAAAACAATACCACTCTGCACACCGTGGTTAATCGCCCGGCGAATACGGCAACAGACCCAGTTTCTGGCCAACAAGTCGATGCCCTGCCCTCTATTCAAGAAAAAGCGGCCACACAACCCAGCACACCGGCCGACAATGCGTTCGAACCCACTACGACTCCCCCCGCAGCGCCAGAAGCTCCTACAGCTCCCTCCACACCAGAAGCCACCAAGCCAGCAGAAAGTCCGGCTCAAACCGGCCCTAACCCCGAAACACCGACGACTCCAAACACTGAAGGCGAGTTTCGCTTCGACCCGGTAACCGGTCGCATCATCATCGCCGGTGAAGACACACCAAAGCAGGCGGCAAAAAAGCAAGCCGATAGCATGAAACAAGAGGCACGACAGTCCGCTAATCAAGCCAGAGAGTCGGCCGACCAGGCCGTTGAAGACACTCAGGGCAAGGCCCAGAACACTGTAGACGAAGCCAGCAAAAACGTGGGGGCGGCCCGGGCTCAGGCCCAACAGGAAGCAACAAAGCAAGCCGCTCAGGACGTCAATGACGCCGCCGATGGCGGTGGTTTCTATATTGACTGGGGCGCACGCCAGTAGCACACTCGCGCGCATAGTCAATCCTGCGGACCCTCTTCGCTATGCGCCAACTTCTTCCTGAATGGCACCCCCAATGGGGGGTGTTACTCGCCTGGCCCGACGCCCAAACCGATTGGGCCGATCACTTGGCCGATGCCGAAACCTGCTACCTGAATATCCTCGCTGCTCTGCTCGACCACGAGCATGTATTGATGGTGTGTCGTAACGCGCAAACCCATGCGCATATTCACGCGCAAGTCGCGGCCCGGGGCATCGACCCGCAACGCCTACAATTGGTGATCGCAGATTACAACGATACCTGGGCCCGGGATTTTGGCCCCATCGCCATCCATGAAGACGGCAAAACCCTGCTGCTGGATTACACCTTTACGGGCTGGGGCGGCAAGTTCGCCGCCGACAAGGACAATGCACTCAACGCACAATTGCCCTGGCAACTCCCCCTACGAAGCCACGCTCTAGTGCTCGAAGGCGGCGCCCTCGATACCGACGGCAAGGGCAACCTACTGACCACCCGCCACTGCCTGCGTAACCCCAATCGCAACCCGGATCTTTCAGAAGCGGAACTCACGGCACAGTTGAAAGAGCAGCTGGGCGTCAGCGATATCTGGTGGCTGGATCATGGCGAACTGGACGGTGACGATACCGACGCCCACGTGGATACCCTGGCCCGTTTTGTGGACGAGAAAACGCTGGCCTATGTGCAATGTCAGGACCCCACTGACAGCCACTACCCGACCCTCGCTGCCATGGAGCTGGAGCTGCAACGGCTAGCGGATCAACATGATTTAACCCTGGTTCCGCTGGCACTGCCCTCTGCCCAATATTGCCGTGAAGGTGAAAGGCTGCCGGCCACCTATGCCAACTTCCTTATCACCAACGAAAAAATCTTGCTGCCAGTCTATGGCTGCGATACGGATCAACAAGCTCTCAGTGCTCTACAATCCGTTGCTGGCTCACGGTGCGTGGAAGCCATCAACTGCCGGGTATTGATCGAACAGCACGGCAGCCTGCACTGTGTCACCATGCAGTTACCGCAAGGCGCCCTGTCAGCATGACGCACGCCACCACCGCACAGAGGAAAACGCCCATGCGTGTTGCCGCTATTCAACAGACCAACACTGCCGACCTGCAAGCCAACCTGGACCACTCCCTGTCACTGGTCCGCGATGCCGCCGCTCAGGGCGCGGAACTGGTGCTATTGCAGGAGCTGCACCGCAGCCTGTATTTCTGCCAAACCGAAGACACCAGCGTGTTTGATCTGGCAGAAACCATTCCCGGCCCCAGCACAGAGACCCTTGGCGAACTGGCCAAAGAGCTTGGCATTGTTATTGTCGGCAGCCTGTTCGAAAAGCGCGCCACCGGCCTGTATCACAACACTGCAGTCGTTCTGGAAAAAGATGGCAGCTTGGCTGGCATCTACCGCAAAATGCACATCCCTGATGACCCGGGCTTCTACGAAAAATTCTACTTTACCCCCGGCGATGCCAACTGCAACGACGGCCGCAGCGGTTTCACCCCCATCGACACCAGCGTGGGCAAACTAGGATTGCTGGTATGTTGGGATCAATGGTATCCAGAAGCGGCTCGCCTGATGGCCCTGGCCGGTGCCGACCTGCTGCTCTACCCCACCGCCATCGGTTGGGATCGCACGGATGAACAAGACGAGCAACAACGCCAGCTAGACGCTTGGATCACGATTCAGCGGGCCCATGGCATCGCCAACGGCCTACCCGTATTGGTGGCCAACCGCTGTGGTTTTGAACAAAGTCCGGCGGACGAGAGTGGCATTCAGTTCTGGGGAAATAGCTTTATCTGTGGGCCACAGGGCGAATTCCTCGCCCAAGCCAACAGCAATAACGAGCAGGTACTGCTCGCCGATGTAGACTTGCAGCGCAGCGAATCCGTCCGCCGCATCTGGCCTTATCTGCGTGACCGGCGTGTGGATGCTTATGATGACCTGGGCAAGCGCTTTCGAGACTGACGTTAACCGCAAACGGCCATTCTCACGCCAGCGTGGGCGAAACCGTGACCGGGTAACGTACCTAACGTGCCGATCTATCCTCTATAAATCCGGGCTCCATTCCTAACTGCGGATACGGTAATGCCTGCGATAAGGATTTCAGTAACGGTGAAATTCTGTTGCCTAGGCGCAACTCAAAATCGTGCGGGTGTAACCCGATACGCACCGGCACCCCCACGCGCCGAGCCCGGCTAATATTCACCGCATTAGAAAAGCCCAACACCCAGGCCCGAAAAGCAGTATCGGCCTCAAAGCCCACTAAAGGTAGCCGGGTAAACGTTTGCTCTTGAGCATCATGGAGACCGAAAAGGGTTTCCACATACCGAAATGGCAACCGGGAAAGCTGCGCCGGAGAGAGCGCACCCAACGCCCAAGCCGGTGGCACATAGAGGGGTGAGGGGCTCAGCCCGTTACGGATAAACCAGCGATAACAATCCCACACTAACCGCTGAATGCCATCGCCGGAAAACGACAGATGCTCCGCCACATCCCGTGACAACAGCGCACTGTGCAAGCGGTGATAAAGCGTCACGGGGGGCTGACAACGATGGGACCAGCCATGCCCGGCTAGTGGATGCCCCGCGTTCTGCAGGCTTCGCAACCAATCAAGATCACCCTCCTGCCAATCTTTACCCGGCACCACTAACAAGGTTACCGCTTCACAAGGCAAGCGTAACCGCGCCAGCATGGCCGTTACCTGCGTCCGCGTCTCGGGCATCACGTCATGAATCGAGACCAGCGCAGCTAATGAGTCAGAGCGCATTACGTAGATAACTGCTACTCAAACGGCGCAGTAATGCCAAGGTAGGAGAAGGCAACGCCCAGCTCGAAGCTGGTGCCAACGAAGCACAGTGGGCCAGTACCGCCGTCCACTGGATAATCGCATCGTCGTTCATGGCTAGTGCCGCCTGGCGTGCCTGACGGGCTTTGAATGCACGAGTCACCGGGCTTAGCGACTGCAATCGCTCAACAGTATCGAACAGGCTCTCCCCCACCTTCATCACCCACAAGCCACTAACCAATGCCGGCCATTCGTTGATGCCGCAAGCCGGCGTAGTAATCACCAGCCGCTCACGTGCCATGGCTTCCAGCGCGACCGTGCCAAAGGCTTCCACCGATGAAGGTAGCACCAGTACTTGGCAGCGATCCAGCATACTGACCACTTGTTCACGGGTGCACCAACCATGGAAATGCAGATTATTCTGTTCACGGCAGGCGTTTTCTACCTTGTTACGCAGGGGGCCGTCTCCAGCGATTTCAAATTGCAGATCCGGACGCTGGGATGCCAGTACGAGAAAGGATTCAATATTTTTTTCCGCCGCCAGCCGGCCCACATAACAAACCCGCTGAACCGTATTATCTAACTCGACCACTGGCGTATTCACGAACTCTTGGGCCAACGGCGTGCCGACCAATTGAGGATTACGCGCTCCCGCTGCACGGGCCTGGGCGATCATCGATTCGCAAATAGTGGCGGCGGTTTCGCTGCCCTGAAACAGCGTCCGATTCACCCAATTGAGAAAGCCCCCAGCCAGACGCGCCAACCGCTTACCCCAATACAGCTCCACCAGACGGTTGTAATCTGTCTGGAAAGTTACGCACACCGGGATCCCCCATTTCTTGGCAATCCAGTACCCGATCATGGAGAAAATACCGGGGCCCGGAATGACGATCACATCGGGTTTCATTTCCCAGACCAAGGCACTGAGTTCTCGCACCTTGGGAAAAAACAGACGCTGAGTGGGATCACCCGGAATCGGAACAGACGCCCCTTGGCAAGGATGGGGATTGTGCATGCAAGGCTGCACCAACTCCACTTGCGCCACTTGATTTTTTAGATGCGACACCAGGTCTTGGAAGTAAGCACCGACGCCATTCCGCCCTTTGATTGCATCCACCACAAACAGTATGCGTAGCTCTTTGGTATCCATGCACGGCAGTATCCGGACTGCTCATGTCGAGAATGTGACAGCAAGGCCACCCACAACGCGGAAAGTACGACAAGGTATGACAAAAAACCAACAGGCTGCACACTACATACAACCTGTGCGGGCGTCAGGCGACGCTAACACGCCTACCCCTTTGCGGTGTGGAGATCACTTTCCATAGAGGCGGCGTTAACCATCGGGTTTGATAAAACCAAAGCGCTCATAAACCCAACCAAACCTCTGCAGCAATTCGTCATCACTGACGCCCAAGGCGTCCAGTGAGTAGTGGTGGCCACTACGGTACTGTTTGGCTTTGCGGTCTTGCTCCTGCAGCTGCTCACAGAAATGCGCGTCTGCTTGCCAGCCAAAACGACGGTAAAAACCCAGCACGGTATCGCTGGGAGCGCGCACCAGGGTCTCCATCACCGATAACGCCCGGCGCTGTTGCGGCATTTGTTCGGCCACTTCTATCAAATGCAGATAGTAGTATTCCAGCATTGCTAGAAACCCTTCCCGCCAGTAAGCGGTAGTGTCGCGGCCATCAAACAGGCGCGCACCGATCAGGATCGAATTCACCTGCGATGGCACCGCCGCCGTGGGGCTACGTAGGCAGCCAATAAAACGGGCATCCGGAAAGGCCTCTGCCAAGGTTTCCATCCACGGGGTAAACGAGGGATTCTTCGATAACAGGGTTTTCCCCTGTCCGTGAAAGTAAAGGTGACGCTGCACAAAGCGGCGGTAGGATTGCATCAATCGCTGTTTCTCATCCGCACTGCCATCGCGGTCCAGAAACGTCAGTTGCCACAGGGAAGGAACGGGAACCACAAGGACCAGCAGAAAGCAGCCCCATACGGGGATCAACCCCAGATAATCCTCTTCCGGATCGAGCAACCCTGTCTTGTGCACACCATCCAACCCACTCAACAGACGCCGTTCCAACCAACAGACTAGTCTAGCCCCCGGCCGGCCTAGCCACTTATCCAAGCGCGCCATACCCGTCCAGAAATAGCGCTGGGTAATCGAGGGGGCGAACAGTAGCTCCCATAGGGCGGTCGTCGTGAAACGCGAATCCATGGCCAGCAGACGATGCAGGAAAGTGGTACCGCTTCGCGGCACGCCAATCACAAATAATGGCTCGCGCACCGACACCCGGCGAAACCCCGGAAATAGCAGGTAATCCAACCCCAGCCCGATACCATTAATCGCCTGCACCAGCAAAAAAGATGGCCAAAAAACCAGCATCACCAGCAGTCGTTGCAACGAGAAGCCGTGCCATTGCCCTTGATAACGTGGAGCCCAACTGACCAGGAATAATCGGCTATAACGTTTCAACAGCTTTAACATGGTGAAGCTCGGCGGCGAGAAACGTTGAAACAATAAAACAGCTCCAAGACATAAAAATGACAGCAGTATCTCTTGTGTCTCGGTCACAGCGCTGTCATCTTTCTCGCAAAGAATAGCACTATGACACTGCCAATGACCGACCTAACTGCCTCTTCAATCTACCCAGCCTTGGTGGGCCACCGTGGCGCCCGCGGCGAAGCGCCTGAGAATACCCTCGCCAGCTTCCAGGTCGCTTTAGAGGCGGGCGTAACAGAAATGGAATTGGATGTACGGCTATCCTCCGATGGCCAGTTGATCGTATTGCACGATAGCGACGTAATCCGAACCACCGGGCTTCGCGGCAATGTTCGTCAGTACACCAGTGCCCAGCTCGGCGTCATGGATGCTCGCCGAAATACACCAGGCTGGCACAGCCCCACCGGGATTCCCTCACTTCAAGAAGTGATCGACCTATGTGGCCCAGCTATACGCTTCCAGTTCGAAGTTAAAGGGGCAAACCGGATTGTTCTGCACCAGCTAGCCCATCATCTGACGCATATGATCCACGACCAACAACTGCAAACACGAGTGGTGATCACCTCAAGTCACACTGGGTTTCTGCGCATGATCGGCACCATGGCCCCGGATATTGAACGCGGCTATGTGTGTCAGCACCGCTACCTGCAACCGACCCGAAGAGCACAAGGGTTGGGTTGTAGCTGGCTCATTGCACATTACTCTCTCGTTGGCCCTGCACTGATGCGCCGCGCCAAACGTCGCGGATTAAAGGTCTCTGTGTGGACGGTGAACGACCTGACAGAAGCCGAGCGGCTGGCAAAACTAAAGGTAAACAGCATCATCACCGACTTCCCCACCAGCTTTGTCAGCCACTTCCGCCGCAAACAGCGTTACGGGGCCTCGGAAGCCGTCTCCATTAGTGGCTGATCATTTAGGAACGCCATGATCTCATCTTTACGGGCCGTCGCATCTTTGCGCCCCATTTCAATCAATGCATTGGTGAACCCAGGCTCAAATAACAAATAGCTCATAGCACTGGCACCAGGAGAGCGAGTCGCTCCGGAACTGCGCAGAAAAAACCGCAAGGATCGAGGTAATTCCCGAATATGCTCCGCCGCGATTTCATCAATGGGCCGAGAGGGATAAATCTTTAGCACATCCACTTCTCGCAGCTTGATATCTTTTTTCCTGCGCGCCCGCTCTCCCAGGGCCGACAGTGTGTGATTAATGCGCTCAAGCCGCTCAACATCCCCTTCCAGCGTGTCGACAAACACACTATTAAGCACGTGCCCCAGCACCTGGGCCATTGAAGGGTACCCGCTTAGCTGACGTAGATGCCCTGCACTCACATTACCAGACACACCAATTACCAGTAGCCGCGTAGCGCCCAAATGCAGCGCGGGGCTTAATGGAGCAAGCTGACGCAGCGCTCCATCACCATAATAAGCCTTGTCCACCTTAGTCGCAGGAAACAGGATAGGAATGGCCGCCGATCCCAACAAATGCTCTACCCCAATTTGCGAACGCTTGCCCTTACGGCGAGCGCGAGCCCATTCGGCAAGCTCATCGGTGCCCTGATAAAAGCTCACTGATTCACCGCTTGCATAGGCCGAAGCAGTAATGGCCAGTGCCCGCAAATGCCCCTGATCCAAGCTCTCCTGAATACGGCGAAAATTAATCACTAGCGATAGCAAGCGTTGTAACGGCGTATTATCAAGCAACGAACTTCGCTCCGGAGTTTTGCCCGTCGCCACACCAGAAAAAAACCAACGCAACACGCCACGGATGCAGGCATAGAGGTCCGTGCGATACACCTGTTCGGCGGTAATATTGGACCAGACTCTCTCCAAGCCTCGGACCGCCGCCCGATAGTTACCCGCATTCGCCGCTAAAGCCGTTGCATTGATCGCCCCCGCCGAGGTGCCACAGATAATCGGAAAGGGGTTCGGCGCGCCACGGGGAATCATTTCCGCTATCGCCGCTAGGACGCCTACCTGGTAAGCGCCGCGTGCACCGCCGCCCGACAATATCAATCCTCTGACCGGATCCTGTTTGTGCATTGATACCCTCCCTGTTTGTTGTTTTCAGTATGCCGCGCTAACCGCCACGCCACCACTACTCGCCGCATCAATAATGCTGGCAAGGCAATACCGGCTACCTTATTCTGAACACCTTCAAGGACACAGGATTATGTGCGTTTTCTCCCTTCGCCCCGCTCTTCCCGACGATCTAGATGCCCTCACGGCACTGGAGCAGCGCTGCTTTTCCTCCGACCGCCTTACTCGACGCAGTTTTCGTCAATGGCTCAAGCGGCAGCACGCTGGCCTTATCGTTGCCCAGAACGAACATCAGCAATTGGTTGGCTATGTGCTAGTGTTGCTGCAACCCGGCACGCGTCTTGCCCGCCTTTACTCCATAGCAGTGGATCCACAGCAGCGCGGCAAAAAACTCGGAGAACAGTTACTGGGTGCCGCCGAAGGCTATGCACATCAGCAACACCGCCTGTTTCTTCGCCTGGAAGTCCGCAAAGACAACACCGTGGCCATCGCCCTGTACGAACGCTTGGGCTACCGCCTGTTTGCCCAGACGGTAGACTATTACGAGGACCACGAAGACGCCCTGCGTTACCAAAAGCGGTTGCACTATTTAGCTGACTTACCCGACCTATCAAGCCAAGCGCACGCTGCCTCGACTCAAACAGGGCGTTTGCAGTTACCTTGGGTTCAGCAAACCACGCCTTTCACTTGCGGGCCCGCCTGCTTACTGATGGCCTTAGCTGCCCTGAAAAAACAGGCGCCCACGGTCACCGAAGAGCTATTGCTATGGCGTGAAGCCACCACCATCTACATGACCGCAGGCCATGGTGGCTGTCATCCGCTCGGCCTCGCACTGGCCGCTCGACAGCGTGGGCTCAGCGCCCGTGTATGGTGTAACCATGCCGGCCCGTTATTTCTGGATTCGGTGCGTGACCGCGACAAAAAAACCGTGATTACCACCTTACACGACCACTTTGTCAGTGAGTGTTCGCGGCACAGGGTCCCGGTCTGCTTCGGCGATTTCAGCGCCACCGATCTGGATAATGCCATTAGTGTCGGCAGTATCGTGCTAGTGCTCATCAGCACTTGGCGACTAGACCGGCGCAAGGCGCCGCACTGGGTCGCTATTAGTGGCAGCGATGAGGAATGCTTCTACATCCACGACCCGGATCCCGGTGAAGACCAGGTGCCCATGGATTGCCAACATGTCCCCATTACACGCCATAAATTTGAACAAATGCGGCAGTACGGTCAGGCAAAGTTGCGTACGGCAGTGGTATTGAACCGCCTCTGAAGAATACCTTGCCGTAATCGCCGCGCTCGCGGCGCGCCTACGGCAGATAGTCAGACATAAAAAAACCCGCATGGAGCGGGTTCTTTTGTGGGCGGGCTTGGAATTAGATCTTCATCACGTTCTTACCCAGTGCCGCCGCTTTTTCGCTGTTAACCTTGCGAGCGTTCTCTTCGCATTCGTCATCATTACCGCCGCAAATTTCACAGTCCTGCTTCATGCCCAGCGCCGCCAGGCCACCACAGGATCCCTTTACCGGCTTGTTGGAGAGAATCACGCCCACAGCCATGCCGGCGAAAAGCAGGCCAATAAAAATTACTGCCGCCACAATAGTCATGAACATGTCACTTACCCTCCACAATTGCATCAAACGCGGGAGTCGATAACTCTTTCACTCCCTTCTCAGTTCTGACAATAAAAAATACGGCCAGTTCATGGTCTTTGGCAAAAGCCATTCCTTCATCCGGCCCCAGCACCGTCATTGCCGTGGCCAGCCCATCCGCAATCATTGCACTTTTGTGCAAAACAGACACCGAAGCAAGCTTGTGCTGCACCGGATAGCCCGTACGTGGATCAATCGTATGGGAGAATAATCGTCCTTGCGACTCGAAGAAGTTACGGTAATCACCACTGGTAGCCACCGCCATGTCCTTCAAGTCTACCACCTGCTCAACCTCACGAACGCCAGCAATCGGCCGCTCAACGGCAACTCGCCAAGGCTGCTTATAGGGCTTGCTGCCTTTGCCCCGTAATTCCCCCCCCACTTCTACTAAATAGTTGCTCAAGCCATAACGGTCCAGTAAATCCGCCACTTTATCCACCGCATACCCCTTCGCAATAGAGGACAGATCCACATACACGCCGCCAGGCTGAAGTAACTGCTGCTCGCTGAGCATAAGCTTTTGCCAACCAACTCGTGTTAGCGCGGCCTCCACTTCAGAGTGTTTCGGAGGCTCAAAGCGCTCCGGATCAGGCCCAAAGCCCCACAAATTAACCAATGGACCCACAGTCACGTCGTAGGCCCCATCAGTCTGCTCCGAAAGCAAAAAAGCGGCATGCAAAACCTTCACCAGATCAGATGGCAACACCATCAGGGCACCGGGCTCAGCATGATTAAAACGGCTAATATTGGAGTCAGGACGGTAAGTGCTCATCTGCGCATTTACTTGCTCCAACGCCGCTACGATATCCGCCTTTAATGCTTGTACTCCGCCATCACTCGGTGTCCCTGTATATTTCACACTCCAAGTGGTACCCATAGTCGGGCCACTGAGCACAGAAAGACGATTCTTGCTGTCATCACAGCCACCAAAAAGCAGAAGCAGAGAGAAAGCCAGTACAGAGAGGATGCGGAGCATTGCTTAGGTCCGAAGGTATAAAGCAGAGGAACAAGGATCAAGCTGGAACACAGAAAAGGAGCCCATGTTCTGTAAAGCTTCGCTCGCGATCAACGGCAAGGCGCGATCACAAACGATAAAACCTAAACATAGGTTCCACTGTAGCTTGTAGCTAACAAAACGCCGGCCCGAAGGCCGGCGTTTGGAATCATCCGCCAAAGTCATCCAACAGAATGTTTTCCGGCTCGACGCCCAAATCTTCCAACATTTTGATGACAGACGCATTCATCATCGGCGGACCACACATGTAGTACTCGCAGTCCTCAGGGGCCGGATGGTCCTTAAGATACTGCTCGTACAGCACGTTGTGGATAAAGCCGGTGAGGCCATCCCAATTGTCTTCAGGTTGCGGATCTGACAGAGCTAGGTACCAGTCGAAGTTGTCATTCTCTTCAGCCAGCTTGTCATATTCCTCATTGTAGAAACATTCGCGAACACTGCGGGCACCATACCAGAAGCTCATTTTGCGCTTGGAGTGCAATCGCTTGAGCTGATCGAAGATATGGCTACGCATGGGGGCCATACCCGCACCACCGCCGATGAACACCATTTCTGCGTCGGTTTTCTTAGCGAAGAACTCGCCGAATGGACCAAATACAGTGATCTTGTCACCCGGCTTCAGGCTGAACACGTATGAGCTCATAATGCCGGGTTGAATATCCTTGGAGCCAGGAGGCGGCGTCGCAATACGGATATTGAATTTAAGGATGCCCTTCTCTTCCGGGTAGTTGGCCATGGAATAAGCACGGATCACTTCTTCGTTATTTTTGGTGTTCAAATCGAAAAAGTTGAACCGTTCCCAGTCACCCCGGTATTCCTCATCGATATCGAAGTCAGAAAACTTCACATCGAAAGGCGGCGCTTCCAGCTGTACATAACCCCCGGCACGGAAATCCACATTTTCGCCTTCAGGCAACTTCAGCGTCAGCTCTTTGATGAAAGTGGCAACATTGTTATTGGAAACAACCTCACACTCCCACTTCTTAACGCCGAAGAATTCTTCTGGCACCTGGATTTCCATGTCTTGCTTCACGTTGACCTGACAACTTAAGCGCCAGCCATCGCGAATCTGACCTTTGGTGAAATGACCTTCTTCAGTGGGAAGAATATCGCCACCACCATCCAGCACCTGACACCGACACTGCGCGCAAGTACCACCACCGCCACAGGCAGAAGATAGAAAAATACCCTGATCTGCCAATGTCCCCAACAGCTTACCGCCAGCTGGAGCTTCAATGGATTTATCTGGATCATCGTTAATGACAATGCTCACATTACCCGTGCTGACCAGCCGCGAGCGGGCAACCAGAATGATTGCCACCAACGCGAGCACGATGGCGGTGAACATGACAACACCGAGAATAATCTCAAAACTCATGATTCAACCCCTCGCTTACAGCTGCACACCGGAAAAAGACATAAAGCCCAGTGACATCAAACCAACAGTAATGAAGGTGATGCCTAGACCTTTTAGGCCATCGGGTACGTCACTGTACTTCAGCTTTTCACGAATACCGGCCAACAGAGTGATGGCAAGAGCCCAACCCACGCCGGCACCCACGCCATACACAACAGACTCACCGAAGGTGTAATCGCGTTCCACCATGAATAGAGAAGCCCCCATGATGGCGCAGTTCACTGTAATTAGCGGCAGGAAGATACCCAGCGCGTTGTACAAGCTCGGCACGTATTTATCCAGAGTCATCTCCAGAATCTGTACGATCGCTGCAATCACGCCAATATAGCTGAGAAGCCCGAGAAAACGCAGATCCAGACTTGCGAGCTGTTCGCTGCCAGTCCAAGACAAAGCACCTTCTTCAAGCAGATTATGAAGAATCAGGTTATTCACCGGAACAGTAATCGCCAGAACCACAACCACCGCAATCCCCAGGCCGATGGCAGTCTGGATCTTTTTGGAAATCGCGATAAAGGTACACATGCCCAGAAAGAAGGCCAACGCCATGTTCTCAACAAAGACGGCGCGGACGAACAGGCTCAGATAATGTTCAAACATTCCTCGTCTCCGTTAAAACGCGTCGCTGACACGGGTGTTGGGCTTCATTTTGAAGGTATCTTCTTCCACTTGCTCCGGCTTCCAGGCACGAATAGCCCAAATAAACAGACCAATAAGGAAGAACGCGCTGGGTGGTAACAGCATCATGCCATTGGTCATGTACCAGCCGCCTTCGGATACCTTGGGCAGAATCTGGTGACCAAACAAACTACCCGCACCCAGTAATTCGCGGGTAAAACCCAGCCCCAACAGAATTGCCGAATAACCTAGACCGTTCCCTACGCCATCGAGGAAAGACGGGATCGGCGGATTCTTCATAGCAAAGGCTTCCGCGCGCCCCATCACGATACAGTTGGTAATAATGAGCCCCACGAACACCGACAGTTGCTTGGAAATACTGTAGGCATAGGCTTTCAGAAACTGATCAACCACAATTACCAGCGATGCAATGATGGTCATCTGTACGATGATTCGAATGCTGGAAGGAATGCTGTTGCGAATCGAGCTTACAAAGAAGTTCGAGAACGCTGTTACCGCAGTCAATGCGATACACATCGTCACCGTGGTGCTCAGGTTACTGGTCACCGCCAACGCGGAACAGATACCCAGGATCTGCAGAGCGATGGGGTTATTGTCGAAAATCGGACCTAACAAGATGTCCTTGGTTTTCTCCGCCATTACGCCTCTCCTTCCGGTTGCTCAGGTGTCGCGGCACCATCAGCCACCGCCGTTTCACCCTCTTGCATACGCTCAAGGTAAGGACCAAAACCGTTTTCGCCTACCCAAAAACGCAGCAAGTTACTTACACCCTTGCTGGTCAGGGTTGCGCCGGCCAGGCCATCAACTTTGTATTCCGCATTCGGGGTGCTGCCATCCACTGTGCCTTTAATCACCTGGATTTCCACTTCCCCCTGGTCACCGTATAACTTCTTGCCTTCCCAAAGAGCCTTCCACTTAGGGTTATCCACTTCACCCCCCAGCCCTGGAGTTTCGCCGTGCTCGTAGAAACCGAGCCCGGCCACTGTATTGGCATCCGGCTCAAGCGCCAGGAAACCGTACAGAGTAGACCAAAGGCCGTAGCCATGAACGGGCAAGATGATACGGCTTAGCGCGCCGCTATCGTCTTTGGCCAGGTACACTTCGGCCACTTTTGCCTGGCTCTTGATGTCCGCAAGGTCTTCATCGCCAGTCAGGCGAATAGATTGCTCGGGATCCTTAGCCGCTTTACGTTGATCGTAAGACTCTGGCATCTCAACATATTTGCCGGTATCGATATCAACAAACTTACGCTCAATAGTCTTGAAAACCTCTTCTACGTCGGTACCTTCTTGGTACAACCCAGCGGCTTGAAGAATATTCATCCGTTTATCGAGAAGCTGATTCTCAGCCTGAACCGGACGCAAGCTCACCGCTGCTGTGGCCACAACCACACCACAAACCACGCATACCAGGAAGGCGACCAGCAGCGTTTTACCAACGCTTTCGTTGTTTCCAGCCATTAGACTTCTCCCCCTGTCCGACGCAGGCGGCGACGAATATTCGCCTGGGTCACAAAGTAATCAATCAGCGGTGCACACAAGTTGCCGAACAGGATCGCCAACATGATGCCTTCTGGGAAAGCCGGGTTGATCACCCGAATCAGGACGGTCATCACACCAATCAGGGCACCAAAGATGTATTTGCCCGTGTTGGTCATGGAGGCCGACACCGGGTCGGTTGCCATGAAGATCATACCGAAGGCGAAGCCACCCACACTCAGGTGCCAGTACCATGGCATGCCGAACATGGCATTGGTCTCAGAACCGATCACATTGAACAGGGAAGACATACCAAGCATGCCCAAGAACACACCCAAAACAATGCGCCAAGAAGCAATCTTGGTCATCAACAAAGCTGCGCCACCGATAAGAATAGCCAGCGTGGAAGTCTCACCAATACTGCCCTGGATGTTACCAAGGAAAGTGTTCATCCAACTCAGGCTAGCGGTAGCGGCCGCCGCACCTTCAGTCAATGCGTTGCCAGTAAGGCCTACCGCGTAGTTCAAGCTACCCGAGGCAGCCAGAGACAAGGACGTGGCACCGGAGAAGTTATCCACGGCGGTCCACACTGCATCACCGGACATCTGCGCCGGGTAGGCAAAGTAAAGGAACGCACGGCCAACCAACGCCGGGTTAAGGAAGTTCTTGCCCGTTCCCCCGAACACTTCCTTACCGATGACTACACCGAAGGAAATACCCAGGAACACCTGCCACAAAGGAATGGAAGGTGGCAGGATCAAGGTAAACAGAATACCCGTAACGAAGAAGCCTTCGTTAACCTCATGGCCGCGCTTCCACGCGAACAGTCCTTCCCAGATAAAACCCCCGATGTACACGGTGAGCAGAATCGGGATGTAGTAAACCGCACCATGCAGAACATTGGCCCAAATACTGGCCGGATCGAACCCGGTCAGCGCTGCCACCAAATCACTACGCCAGCCGGCGAGCGGACTAGCACCTAACTCTGCGATCTGCAAATTAGCTTGGTAACCGGTGTTCCACAGACCAAACAGGATCGCCGGAAAAGTGCAGAACCACACCGTCATCATGATCCGTTTCAGATCAAGACCATCACGCACGTGAGCCGCGGAACGGGTTACCGAATCCGGGGTGTAGAGCATGGTGTCGAACATTTCGTAGAAGGTGTAATACTTCTCGAACTTACCACCCTCATGAAAATGAGGGGACACTTTGTCATCTAGAAACTTTCTCATACCCATGCTCAGCCCTCCGCCTCAATCGTGGTCAGGTTGTCGCGCAGAATCGGACCGTATTCGTATTTGCCTGGGCACACGAAGGTACACAGAGAAAGGTCTTCTTCCAGCAACTCCAAGGCACCAAGGGCCGTGGCGCTGTCGGTATCACCAACAATCAATGCACGCAGCAACTGCGTCGGCAAAATATCCAGCGGCATCACTTCTTCATAGGCCCCCACTGGCACCATGGCACGTTCGGAGCCATTGGTAGTAGTGGTAAAATTGAAGCGTTTGCCCGGCATCAGCTTGGACAGATAGATATTCATCAGCGAGAAACGGTTGGCGCCGGGCGAAATGTAACCCAACAGCTCCCGTTCATGGCCTTCACGCAAAGCCGTTAGCTGGTTTGTTGTCCGGCTTAACCAAGCCACAGGACCTCGGGCGTTGTGACCGTTCAGCACAGAGCCGGAGATCAGGCGGTTATCGCCCTCTTTTAGTTCACCCTGGGCAAAATCGTCCACGCTGGCGCCCACACGAGTACGTAAGGCCCGTGGAGTTTTCGCCTGCGGGCCTGTCAAGGCAACCACACGGGCGGAACTAATCTTGCCTTCGGTGAACAGCTTGCCGATAGCAATCACATCCTGATAACCCACCGACCAAACTGTCTTGTTCAGGCCAACAGGGTCTAGATAGTGAATGTGGGTACCCACATTGCCTGCCGGATGCTTACCAGAAAACGCTTCTTCACGAACCTGCCCGCCCGCAAAGCTGGGCAGATCAGTATTAGGACCGCGACACACCCATACCGGGCCGTCGGTCAGACGGCTCAGTACAGTCAAACCATGGCGAAAAGCCTGCTCATTTTCCTTGATCACCACAGCCGGATCTAGTGCCAGAGGGTTGGTGTCAAGGATAGAGACGAAAACAGAATTGGGTGTACTACCCGGTGCCGGCACCTTGCCGAATGGGCGAGTGCGCAGCAGCGTCCACTCACCGGAGTCCACCAACTGCTGCTGCACCGCATCGCGATCCAGAGATCTCAGTTGGTCAGCACTGTAAGAGGCGAAGGTGACTTCGTCTTCCTGGTCTGCCACTTCAATCACCACAGATTGAAGCACTCGTTTGTGGCCACGGTTAATGGCAATCACTTTACCGGCAGCAGGAGATGTATATTTCACACCCTCGGTTTTCTTATCCGTGAAGATCAGCTGGCCTTTTTTGACCACGTCTCCCTCGCGGACTTCCATAGTGGGTTTCATGCCCACATAGTCACCGCCGAGCACGGCAACAGAACGAACCTGGTGACCTTCCTCAATCGCCTGGCGCGGTGCACCAGCGATGGGCAGATCAAGGCCCTTCCTGATTTTAATCATAGTTTCTCGCCCACGTTGCATGTTGCTGAAGTCGAGGCACGCTACCTGAGGGCCCGGGTAAACCAGGTTTTACAGGAAACGTTCGCAAATTCCGGAATGTGCAATGGATACCGACAAAAACCCGGCGGGCACATTATAAGGTCGCGCCTACCTGTTCGCCAGCACCGCCGCCTCCGCCTTTTGTCGTATAGCCCCTTTTATAGGGCAACAAGAAAACGGAAAATGCACCGAAAAAAGCCCGCGGGGCGGGCTTCTCTGTTCCGGGTTCAGTCCTTCGGATACACCGGGAATTCCACCCCAGAAATCTGCTGCAGGATACGCAACACCTGACAGCTATAACCGAACTCATTGTCATACCACACATACAGCACACAGTGACGACCATTAACAATAGTCGCTTCTGCGTCAATCACGGAGGCGTGACGTGAGCCAACGAAATCCGTAGACACTGCATCCGGGCTGCTTACGAAATCCACCTGGCGCTGCAGAGGAGAATGCAAGCTCACCCAACGCAAGTAATCGTTGAGCTCTTCCAAGGTAGTTTCTTTGCCCAGAGTCAAGTTCAGGATCGCCATAGACACGTTCGGGGTGGGAACGCGGATGGAGTTTCCGGTCAGCTTGCCATTAAGGCTCGGCAATACTTTGGTGGCAGCCGTCGCCGCACCGGTCTCAGTCAACACCATGTTCAGTGGCGCCGAACGCCCACGACGAGGCCCCTTGTGGAAGTTATCCAACAGGTTCTGGTCATTGGTGTAGGAGTGTACCGTTTCCACATGGCCGAACTCGATGCCGAACTTATCTTCCAGCGCCTTCAGCGGCGGAACGATGGCATTGGTGGTGCAGCTTGCTGCGGAAATAATCTTGTCGCTGTCTTCAATCAAATCATTGTTCACTCCGTGAACGATGTTCTTCATGTTGCCCTTGCCTGGCGCAGTCAACATCACGCGGGACACACCCTTGCATTGCAAATGCTGAGACAGACCTTCCTCGTCACGCCATTTACCGGTGTTATCAATCACCACAGCATTATTAATGCCGTAATCGGTGTAATCGATAGACGCCGGGTCGCTGGAGTAAATCACCTTAATGAAGTTACCGTTGGCGATGATGGCATTTTCTTCCTCGTCCACAGCAATAGTGCCCGCAAACGGGCCGTGCACAGAATCACGACGCATCAGGCTAGCGCGCTTTTGCAAATCACCCTTACCTGATTCACGCACCACAATGGCTTTCAGGCGCAGGCCATCGCCGGAGCCGGCTTTCTCGATCAACAGACGTGCCAGAATACGACCGATACGGCCGAACCCGTACAGCACCACATCGGTGCGCTCGGGCATGTCGACTTTGCTGCTCACCGCTTCAGACAGCTCTTCTCGCACATAATCTTCGATAGAGAGGCCACGATTGTCTTTTTTGTACTCCACCGCCAATTTACCGATATCGATCCGGCAAGGGCCGAGATCCGACTTAGCCACTTCCTGAAGGATCGGGAAAGTATCGACCACAGACAGTTCAGAATCTTCAACCTGCTTAACGAAACGATGGCTCTTCAGAATCTGGATAACAGACTTGTTGACCAGGGAACGGCTGTACACGGTCGTGGTAACGTTCTTTTCACGATGCAGGCGCCCGATCATAGGAATCATGGCTTCTGCAATTTCTTCGCGGTTCTTCCAGCGTCCGAAATGGTCTTCCAGTTTGCTCACGGAGATGGCCCTCTCAGTTTGGGTTCAGGCGACGAAAAGCGGCATCATTGCCATGCTTGCCGTCCTACCTGCGGTGGTGGAGTACGGGGCGCGCATAATAGCGCCAAAAGGCCACATTATCTACCCGGATTAGGGGAAGATAGCACGCCAAAGCCCGCTATCCGGCGCAGACAAAGATAAACACCCATTACTACAGGAGTATCATCCGTCTGCGGCCTTCTGCAAGGCGGAAGCAACCTGTTTCCTTAGCTCCGGCACCACCTCCTCCTCGAACCAGGGCCGTTGCTGTAACCACAGGCGATTGCGGGGGCTGGGATGAGGGAGCGGAAAAAACCCCTGATCCAACGCCCGGGCAAAATGCCGCACTGTGTCTGTGAGTGTTTTTCCAGGCTTAGCCAGATAAAAGCGCTGGGCATACCGTCCTACCAACAATGTCAGCCGCAGATTTGGCAACTCCGCCAGCAAAGGGCCATGCCACTGGGGCGCACATTCCGGTCGCGGCGGCAGGTCCCCGCCCTTGCCCCGGCCCGGATAGCATAGCCCCATAGGAATGATCGCAATCTGACTCTCGTCATAGAAGGTTTCACGGCCAACCTGTAGCCAGTCTCGCAGACGATCGCCGGACGGATCGTTCCAGGGAATCCCGGTCTCATGAACGCGAGTCCCCGGCGCCTGCCCCACAATCAGTAACCGCGCGCCCTGCCCAGCCTGCACCACCGGCCGCGGCCCCAGCGGCAGATGCGACTCACACAGCCGGCAGGCACGAACGTCTTCCAACAGGTCAATCAGTTGTGTCATTCCGTCGGGCTGTCTGAGGGATGCAGGCGCATCAATCCTTCTTGAGCCACCGACGCCACCAAGGTGCCATCTTGGCGATAAATAGAACCAAAATTCAGGCCGCGAGAACCACCCGAGAAGGGGCTATCACTTCGATACAGCAGCCACTCATCAATGCGAAAATCATTATGGAACCACATGGCATGATCAATGCTCGCGCACTGCACATTAGGCTGCCAGAAATTCATTCCGTGAGGCAGCATGGCGGTGCCCATTAGGCCAAAGTCGGAACAATAGGCTAATAACGCTCGCTGGGTCATCGGGTTAGCATCCACCCGATCTACCACCCTGAACCAAACCTCGCGGACAGGGTCCTGGGGTTCAGAGGAGATGGAATCTTTCGGCGTCACCGGCCGAAACTCTACCGGCCGGTCAGTCAGAAAATCCTTTCGAAACTGTTCAGGCAAGCGATCCACCAGCTTCATACGAATGCCCTCATCATTCTCTAGGCCCTCAGGCCCCGGCACGTCGGGCATAACTGACTGATGGGAAACCCCCTCCTCCGCCACTTGGTAAGACGCCGCCAGAGAGAAGATCGGCCGACCATGCTGGATCGCGTCCACTCGGCGCGTGGTGAAACTCTTGCCATCACGTATCCGGTCAACGTAATAGACAATCGGCACGTTAAAATCGCCGGGGCGCAAAAAATACGCATGCAAGGAGTGCACAGGACGTGCATCATCCACCGTCCGCGAGGCGGCCAACAACGCCTGCCCAGCCACCAAGCCACCAAACACACTGCGCTGCCCATTGGCCTCGCTTTGTCCCCGAAACAAATTATTCTCCAGCTGCTCCAAATCGAACAGATTCATCAGTTCCTGAACCGATGCCTTCATACTCAACCCTCTGCGCAATAAAACCAATGGTCGCCATCCTACCTGCAACTCGAAAGAATGTTGAGATTGACGACATCCAGAAAAGTGGGCAGGCAATAACCAACAGAGCACGCCCAATGAGCAATAACATGCACATTATTTCTCGCAAGAGCTCACAGCCTAGCAAGTCGCTTTCACTCTATGTGAAAACCAACAACCCGGCCCGGTGGCTTTATGGAATAGGAAAACAACGCTCTCTATTTACTTCTGCGCTAACGACCCAACAATTAAAGGCCACCTCGAAATGGTGAGTACCATCACTGACCACCAGCGACGCCAACGGAACCCAAAAAGCAAACGACTCACCCGGCGCCTTATTGTGTAGGGCAACCTCGCCCTGCTTGCGTTGCGAGTGGCCGGAGAAACAGAAGAAAAAGGCTTTCCCCGCCCTTGGGAGAGACCGGCATATTTGCTTCCACCAGTGTCAAATTATTGCCATTTTTCAACGCAAACGCCTGTCCTTCACAATTTTTCCATGGTTGTCATGTGATCATGCCTGCTCCCCAAAAAATGCTACGCAGTGCAGACGGCGCTGACGGCACCGTCCCCCTTGGCTACAATACGCGCCCACCGAATGCGCAGGAACGGGTCTGAATGAAGCTACTCCCCGACAGCAATCTCTTTCCCAATGGGCGAGAGCACTATAAGGACTGGGCCGGGCTCAATGCCGGCAGCATGGCCGCAGTGCTGGCCGAGCTGGCGCGTAGCCAAAACCATTTATTGGTGGTGCTAGCGCCCAATAGCAGCCGTGCCCAGCAGCTCACCGACTCACTAAGCTTCTACCTGACCGGCAGCAACACCCCGGTGATGCTGTTTCCGGACTGGGAAACCCTGCCCTACGATCTATTCAGCCCGCATCAGGACATTATCAGCGACCGTATTCAGGTTCTTCACCAGCTGCCCACTACCCATAAGGGCATTCTGGTGGTGCCGGTAAATACGCTAATGCAGCGATTGGCGCCGCCGATACATATCACCGGCAACAGTTTCCTGCTCAAGGTGGGTGATCGTTTCGACATGGAAGCTACCCGCAGCCGGCTAGTCGCCAGTGGCTACCGGCAGCGCGACAACGTGTACGAGCACGGCGAGTTTGCCGTGCGCGGGGCTATCATGGACATTTTTCCCATGGGCGCCGAGCAACCGTTCCGCATCGAACTGTTCGACGATGAAATCGAATCCCTGCGCCTGTTCGAAGCGGAAAGCCAGCGCTCCACCGGCAAAGTGGACAATATCACCCTGCTGCCCGCCGCAGAGTTTCCCCTCAGTGCCGAAGGTATTGCCCGCTTCCGTAGCCGCTTCCGCGATACTTTCGACGTGGATACCCGTCACGTGCCCCTTTATCAGGACGTGACCGACGGCCTAGCGGCGCCGGGCCTGGAATATTATCTACCCCTGTTCTATGAGGAGATGGCCACCTTATTCGATTACCTGCCCGACGATGTACGGCTGGTGGAACTGGCCGACACACAGAGCGCCATCAAGCACTTCTGGCAAGATGTGGAGCAGCGCCATGAATCCCGGCGCCACGATATTCACCGCCCGATTCTGGCTCCCTGGCAATTGTTCCTGCGCCCTGACGAGCTCAACGCCGCACTAAAGCAACATCCAAGAGCGCGCCAGATTCATAATGATTCAAGCGGCGCAGACCAGGCCATCCACTTTGACGTGGCGCCTATGCCTTCGCTCACCGCCGATGTGCGTGCCAACAATCCATTGGCTTTGCTGCATACCTTTTCCGACGCCCATCCTGATACCCATATCCTGATTTGTGCGGAAACCGCCGGGCGCAGGGAGGCCCTGCTGGAGTTGATGCAGAAGATTCAGATCCAGCCGGCCATGAAAGACAACTGGCCCGACTTCATTGCCAACTCGGCACGCTGGAACCTGACCCAAGGGGAGCTGGATGCGGGCTTCTACGCTCCGGAACACGCCTTACTCGTGGTCACCGAAAATGACCTGTATGGCGAGCGGGTACTGCAGCGCAGGCGCCGTAAATCCAGCAGCGACGACGGCGCCGCCGAGCAAGCGTTCCGCTCCTTAGGCGAAATGACCGTGGGCTCCCCGGTGGTGCATCTGGAGCACGGCGTGGGGCGTTACTTGGGCCTCACTCATATGGAAGTGCATCGCCAGCAACACGAATTTCTGCTGCTGGAATACGCCGGCGGCGACAAACTCTATGTACCGGTTTCCTCGTTGCATCTGATTAGCCGGTACGGTGGCGGTGACACCGCTCCCTTGAATCGTTTAGGCACTGAACAATGGACGAAGGCTCGCCAGAAAGCGGCCGAAAAAATCCACGATGTAGCTGCCGAGCTGCTCAACACCTACGCTCGGCGCGAGGCCAGAGAAGGCCGCCAGTTCGAACTGGACCTGAACGACTATGACCGTTTCAGCGCTAGCTTTCCCTTCGAGGAAACCCCGGACCAACAGGCGGCTATTGCCTCAGTGGTTGCCGACATGCAATCGAGCCAGCCCATGGATCGGCTGGTATGTGGTGACGTGGGTTTCGGCAAAACCGAAGTTGCCATGCGCGCCGCCTTCGTGGCGGTGGAAAACCAGACCCAGGTGGCGGTGCTGGTGCCCACCACCCTGCTTGCCCAACAGCACTACGAGTCATTCACCGATCGCTTTGCCGACTGGCCGGTAAATATCGAAGTACTGTCCCGTTTTCGCAGCGCCAAGGAAAAGACCCAGGTGTTACAGCGGCTTAAGGAAGGCAAGGTGGATATTCTGGTGGGCACCCATCAGCTCCTGCAAGAAACCGTATCGTTCGATAATCTGGGGCTGATTATTGTCGATGAAGAGCACCGCTTCGGGGTACGCCACAAGGAGCGCCTCAAGCAAATGCGGGCCGAGTGCGACATCCTCACCCTCACCGCCACGCCAATTCCGCGAACCCTGAATATGGCCATGAGCGGCATGCGAGATATCTCCATCATCGCTACCCCGCCGCAGAAACGCCTGTCGGTGAAAACCTTCGTACAGCAGCACAACGATACCGTCATCAAGGAAGCCTTACTGCGTGAATTATTGCGCGGCGGCCAAGTGTATTACCTGCACAACGACATCGACACCATGGAGAAAACCGCAGCGGACATCCGCAAACTGGTGCCCGATGCCCGCGTCGGCATTGCCCACGGGCAAATGCGCGAGCGGGAACTGGAAGCGGTGATGAGTGACTTTTACCACCGCCGCTTCAATGTGCTAGTGAGCACCACTATCATCGAAACGGGTATCGATGTGCCCAGCGCCAATACCATCATCATCGACCGGGCCGACAAGCTTGGGTTGGCCCAGCTTCATCAGCTGCGCGGCCGCGTGGGCCGCAGCCATCACCAAGCCTACGCCTACCTGATCACCCCCAGTCCCAAGGTGATGACCAAGGATGCGATCAAACGACTAGAAGCCATTGAGCAGGCCACCGACCTGGGGGCCGGCTTCATGCTCGCCAGCCAGGACATGGAAATTCGCGGCGCCGGCGAGCTGCTCGGCGAAGAACAACATGGCAATATCGAGACCATCGGTTTCAGTCTCTATATGGAAATGCTGGAACAAGCGGTGGATGCATTGAAGCGCGGCGAACAGCCGGATGTGGAAAAGCCCCTAAGCGGTGGCCCGGAACTGAACCTGCGCATTCCCGCACTGATTCCCGAAGATTATCTGCCCGATGTGTTCGGCAGGCTGACCCTCTACAAGCGCATCGCTGGGTGTAAAACCCGTGCCGGCCTGAAAGAGCTGAAAGTGGAAATGATCGACCGCTTCGGCCTGCTGCCCGAACCGGTAAAAAATCTGTTTGCTGTCACAGAACTACGTCAGCAGGCCGATCGACTGGGCATTATCCGCTTGGACGCCCACGCCACCGGCGGCAAGTTAGAGTTTGGCGAACGCACCCCTGTGGACCCGCTCACCATCGTCAAACTGGTCCAGTCCGGCCCCAACCGTTTCAAGCTGGAAGGTGCCAACGCCCTGCGTTTTGTGGAAGACAGCGAGACACCTGAAGAACGCATTAAAGTAGTACAGGAACTGCTTAAACGTCTGGCAGCTCAAAGCATTAAGCCCGACGCTCCGGCTTGAATACCAGCTATATCCTTTTGAGGCCAAGCACTGGAGGCCGACCACGGAAGTGGTATGCCTCCAGTGGCCACAGTGCAAGACTGACCGCTCCTTTATCACAAAAACCGTACCGATCAACCAATGCCCCGTGAGCAAACGGGAAGGCGTAAGGTATAAAGATATAGTCCGCACTATGGTGAAAGCCTGATCGACAAGCTGCACAAGGAGTTCTCGATGCATCGCGCATTATTGTTTGTTGCTCTTATCTTATTGGGCAACAGCGCCATGGCACAAAGATGGTATCAAGTAGAAGTCTTGGTGTTTGCCCATAACAACACCAGCAACGAAGAGCGCTGGGCCGCCGGCTTACAACCTCGCTATGCTTCTCAGGCCATCACCATAGGTCAGCCTGAATCTAATGAACTCGCTGACCCGGATGCGATTGCCCGCGGCGCTTGGCTGCCACTCCCCCAGGACGATGAAGTGCTTCGTTACATGCTCGAACGAATGGAAAGTAGCGGCAAATATCGCGAGCTTTATCATGCGGCATGGCAGCAGCCCATCGGTAGTGAGACCGATACTTTACCCATCTATATCCGGGGCGATCAGATGCTGATCAACGAGGGCGCAAACGTGCCGGAACTGGAAGGCACCTTACAATTCAGTAAATCTCGCTATCTTCATGTTAAGCCCCAAGTCTGGTTTAACACAGAAAGTAATGGAGAACGCCTGTACGTGAAAATAGATGAAAAACGCCGCCTTACTGGCCACCAAATCTATTATTTCGATCACGGTTTGTTCGGCATGTTGATCCGAATTACCCAAGCCTGATCAGCAACGCTCACCAATGGCACACTCGCCGTTTAAGCTAATACTGCTCTCACCTAAGCGCTAAGGTAGCGGACCCCTGTGAGGCGCTCGGACTCATCCCATAGCTTTTCTGCCAGCCCTACGTTATCGGTGATTTTACGCGCGAAAGCCGGAGCAGGATAACCTCGCAACTCGAAAACTTTTCCATCCGGGCCGTAATATCCCCCAGACGTCACATTATCACTGGTGGCTGCCATCACCCCAGGCAAGCATCCCATCTCGGCGGGCTGAGCCAACAACCAGTTAAACACGCCACCACCGGGCACCGTGTCCTGAAGATGGGTTGCAGAGTAGCCTGGGTGCGCCGCCATCACCTGAATGGAAGATCCGCATTTTTGTAAACGCCGATGCAAGTCTTTAGCGAAGATCAGGTTAGCCAACTTGCTTTGACAATAAAAAGACCAGCGTGAATACCGCTTCTCTGCGTTCAGATTTCCCCACAATATTTTTCCACCGCGGTGAGCCAAGCTGGAGATCTGAACGATGCGTGGAGCCGGCGCCGCTTCAAGCAGACTCAATAACGGCCCAGTCAATGCAAAATGGCCAAGATGGTTAGTGCCGAATTGCATCTCGAACCCCTCCTTGGTGCGCTGCAAAGGTGGCGCCATCACTCCCGCATTATTGAGCAACACATCCAGTTTATTAATACGCTGTTTGAGCGTAGCAACAAACGTTTTAACCGACTCAAGATCAGCCAAATCTAGCGGCAACACTGTTAAGCTAGCTTGCGGCGTCAATATCTTAACCTGCTCAGCAGCCGCTTCAGCTTTCGCTGTGTTGCGACATGCCATAATCACTTCTGCGCCATTAGCAACAAACAGCTTCACCGCTTCTAGGCCAATGCCGCTATTAGCCCCGGTGACAACAATCGTTTTACCAAACAGATCGGGAATGTGCGCCGGGCGCCAGCGGGACCGGCTCATGGTCGCTCCTTAATGTCAATTGTGACTACCATTGTTTTCCCCACGCAGCTCTAAAGCACGCTCATGTTGAGCCAATTGTCACTCCCCCCTTTATCCAAAAGATATTTCACAACAACCTCTGGCCATTGCTAAAATAGCGTCCCCTACCCCAGAGAATCTCCCATGGCGCGCGTCCAGCTCGAGTTACCCGAACAGTTCCTTTACACCCATACCATCAACGTGCGCATGACCGACCTGAACACCGGTAAACACGTGGGTAATGATCAGATGATTTCCTTGCTCTCGGAAGCCCGTTACCGGTTTTTTTGTGACATTGATTACAGCCAGGAGCGCATTGTGGTCACCGACTTGGTGGCCAACTATCTAGCGGAAAGCTTTGCCCGAGACGATCTGCAATTCGAGGTAGGGCTAATGGATTTCAACAAGTATGGTGCCGATCTGATTTTCCGAGTCACCAAGCAACCCAGCGGGCAGCTAGTGGTATTGGCCAAACAGGGCTTCGTATTTTTTGATCACGTCACCCACGCTGTAATGCCTATGCCAGAGGACTTCAAGGCAAAGTTTTCCGACATTACCTGAGGCCTCCAGCCAAACACCTACGGAGATCAACAACCCCAGTTTACCGCTTACAAAGCCATCCCTGTGCACCAGCCACAAGCCCAAGCCCACTGGAAATTAAATCCTCCCAGTTGCCCGGTTACATCCAGCACTTCGCCAATGAAATGCAAACCGGGCACCTCTTTGACAGCAAAATTTTTGGACGAAATGGCATCCGTATCCACCCCGCCCAAAGTCACTTCTGCGGTGCGGTAACCTTCAGTGCCAGAGGGTTTGAATGCCCAGCCTTTAAGCGTTCCTGCCACCGTGGCCAAGCGCTCATTGCTGAACTGCTGCAGAATACCCTGCCAACCAAACTGATCCACTAGTGCCGCCGCCAACCGCTGTGAAAAGTACTGCCGTAACCAGCGCTCCAGCCCACGGTTAGGATGCGCCCGACGCTCTTCAATCAATAGCGCAAACGGATCGTCTAGCTGGGGCAACCAATCCACGGTCACTGGCTGACCCGGTGTCCAGAAACTGGATACCTGCAACATAGCGGGCCCAGACAGCCCCCGGTGGGTGATCAGCATGGGCTCGGCAAAAGCGGCCTCGGCAGCCCGCGCCACGACCTCGGTGCTGATGCCCGACAACTGTGTCAGCCAGACCTTGTCCTCGGGCTGTAAAGTGAACGGCACCAAGCCGGCACGGGTGGGTAAGACAGAGAGTCCAAATTGCTCCGCCAGTTGATAACCAAAGCCACTAGCCCCCATCGTTGGAATCGACAAACCACCGCAGGCCACCACCAACTTCGCACACTGGATGACACCGGCACTGGTGGTCAGACCAAAGCCTCTGGCCGTCTGCCTGACTTGCCGGATAGCGGTATTGAGGCGGATCTCGGCTCCCGCCCACTCACACTCGGTGAGCAGCACCCCGAGGATTTCCTTTGCTGATTCAGCGCAGAAAAGCTGCCCAGGGGCTTTTTCCACGTGCTCTATGCCATGGCGCTCAATTAATTCCACAAAATGCCAGGGACTGTAGCGTTTGAGAGCGGATTTACAGAAATGGGGATTCGCGGAGATGAAATGCTCCGGCGCGGTATTCAGGTTAGTGAAATTACACCGTCCGCCACCGGACATGAGAATTTTCTTGCCCGCTTTATTGGCATGGTCCAGCACCAGTACTCGATGGCCCTGATACGCTGCCGTAGCAGCGCACATCAGCCCGGCTGCGCCGGCACCGATAACCACTACATCGACCTCAGTTGCTGCTTTTTTACCTGCCCCTGTTATGCCTGACATGAGACCACCAGCGTAAATCCGACCGGCAAGGATAACGGGGATATCTTCCAGGTTCCATCTGGGCCGCTTCCTAAGCAGGCGGCGGCCATGCGATTCATTAAGCGCAACAGGTACTTTTCACCCTAATCTGTGATCAATCAGAATATAAGAACAGAGCGGCTGGCAGCGAATAACAGCGCTCTCAGCGATAGTACCGTCATTCTTACTGGTGGCCTTGAGAGCGGCGGCGCCTTCAACCTTCAACCGCCAGAGCATGGCCGGTTACAACGAATCCGGCGCAATCTCACATTCTCCCAAGGCTCGCTTTGCCGCTACTGCCCAAGCTCTTGTGCGGTGAAGGTATCCGCAAACAGAGGTGAACTGAGGTAACGTTCGCCGGAATCTGGCAGCACCACCACAATGGTCTTGCCGGCAAATTCGGGCTGCTGGCTAAGGCGATCTGCCACGCACATGGCAGCGCCACAGGAAATACCCGCCAGAATACCTTCTTCCTGCATTAGCTTGTGCGCCCACGCCATGGCGTCTTCGTTGCTGACCTGCTCCGCCCGGTCCACAACCGAGATATCTAAATTCTGGGGCACGAAACCTGCGCCGATTCCCTGAATTTTATGGGGCCCGTGGGTCGGCTCTTCGCCTTTTAAAGCAGCAGAGATCATCGTGGAAGAATCTGGCTCCACGGCAACAGCGGTGATGGCTTTACCCTGAGTATTCTTAAGATAGCGGGCGACACCGGTGATGGTACCGCCGGTGCCCACCCCACATACCAGTACATCAATATCCCCACCAGTATCTTCCCAGATTTCCGGGCCGGTGGTTTTTTCATGAATAGCCGGGTTCGCCGGGTTGTCGAACTGTTGCAGCATCAAGTGGGTATCCGGGCTTTCCTGCACCAGCTCTTCGGCCTTGGCGATGGCACCGGGCATGCCTTTAGGGCCCGGGGTAAGTACCAGTTTGGCGCCCAGCGCCTTGAGGATCTTGCGACGCTCTAAGCTCATGGAATCCGGCATGGTGAGCACCAGGTCATACCCTCGGGCGGCCGCCACATAGGCCAGCGCAATACCGGTATTACCACTGGTTGGTTCAACCAGGGTCATGCCCGGCTTGAGCTTACCGCTCTTTTCCGCATCCTGAACCATGGATGCCCCGATGCGGCACTTAACGCTACCAGCCGGGTTACGGGATTCGATCTTGGCGAGAATATTACCCTGGCTGATACGATTGATCTTTACCAAAGGAGTGTTGCCGATGGTTTCGCTATTGTCTTGGTAGATGCGGGTCATATTGATCTCTCCGTTCTTGGCGCATGGCGCACAATGGCTTACTGCGGTTTATCCTGCTTTTTCAGCCGCCGGTTCCAACGCTGGCGCGCATACAAACGCAAGTCGGCCACGTTATCAGTTTCATCCATAATTTCACGGCCCAAGATGCTTTCTAAAATATCTTCCAGGGTGATCAGACCCACCCAAGTGCCGTGCTCATCATAAACCACAGCCATATGCTGACGTTGCGTCAACATCACACTGAACAACTCTTGGATACTCAGCGTGGTATGTACCATGGACACTTGCCGAGCCAACGTTTGCATGGTCTTTTCCATGTCGCTGTCAAGCAAATCGGACTTATGGATATACCCTTTCGCTTCACCGCTGTCACTCATCACTGGGTAACGAGAGAAGGGCTGCCCTTTCTCACGTTCGCGAAATTCACCCACTGTCATGGTCGGAGACACCGTGCGGCATACCGTACGCGGCGTCATGATGGCGCCCACAGGAATATCGTGCAAACGCAGAATATTATGGATCACTCGATGTTCGTCATCATCCAGTGCCCCCTGATCCTCACCCATGTCTGCCAGTGCGCGAATTTCTGCACGCACATCCACATCGTGTTCGTTGCCACCGATTCGGCTGGTAATCAATTTCGATAACCAAACGAAGGGAAGTAACGACACCATAATGACCTTGAGTGTAGGCGGTAGAGCCGGTGCCAACGAGCGCCAGTATTTAGCGCCAATGGTTTTCGGGATAATTTCGGAAAAGATCAAGATTGCCAGCGTCATGATGCCGGACGCAGCCCCCAGCCACGCTTCCCCGAATACCACCGCCACCTGGGCACCTACCCCCGTGGCACCCACCGTATGCGCCACCGTGTTCAGGGTGAGAATCGCCGACAGCGGTTTGTCGATATCATCCTTAAAGGCGCGCAGACTTTTATACAGTGCTGGGCGAGTGTCACGCAGGCCAGCAATAAAGCTTGGAGTAATAGACAGCAACGCAGCTTCCAGCACGGAGCACACAAAGGAAAAGCCAATGGAGATGGTGGCGAAGATAATCAGTAACGTCACCGATGCATGCTCCTTATGCCAGTACGCGGTTCAACTGAGCCGCGCACATCAGGGTTATTAGGGTATGTAATGCGCCGCGAAGTCCGCTAGCACCTGTCGTACATTGGCCATGCCATCGTGTATCACCGCGTCAATTTCCGCCATGGTAATTTCATGGCTGGACTTGCCGGCCGCCGGATTCACTACCAGAGACAGCATGGCGTAAGGCAGCTCTAGCTCCCGAGCCAGAACCGCTTCCGGCATACCGGTCATGCCGACGATATCGCAACCATCACGCTCCAAGCGGTCAATTTCCGCCGCCGTTTCCAGCCGTGGGCCTTGGGTCGCACCGTAACATCCCCCATCGTTCCAGTGCAGATCAGCCGCGCCAAGTCGCGCTTTCAGAGCATTGCGTAAAGTAACATCAAACGGCCAACTGAAATCCACATGCACCAACGGTTCGCTAAGATTGTCGAACAGGGTCATCTCCCGACCGTAGGTGTAATCGATAATCTGATCGGGTAACACCAGCGCGCCAGTGGGCGCTTGGGCAGTAATGCCCCCCACCGCATTGGTCGCAACAATGGCGGTAGCCCCCGCCGCTTTCAACGCCGCCAGATTCGCCCGGTAATTCACCTGGTGGGGTAACAGCAGATGGGGGTCGCCATGACGGGCTAAAAACAAGACTCTCTGCCCATTCAGTGCCCCTTCTACCACCGGCGCAGAAGCAGCCCCAAAGCGGGTCTCAGGTGTGTGCGAGTCGATGATGCGCAGGTTGTCCATACGCGTCAGGCCTGTACCACCAATAAACGCCAACATTAGAGATCACTCTCTTTGACCGCATAAATACCCGGAGCATTGCGCCAGAAGCCCTTGTAATCCATACCCATACCAAAGAGGTAATAGTCATCCGCTTCGAGAGCGGTGAAATCAGCTTTCAAACCAGGTCGTGCTTTTCGATCGTGTTTCTTGTCTACCAATACACAGGTCTTCACAGAGGCTGCGCCTTGGGACTTACACGCTTCGATAATCGACAACAAGGTGGAGCCAACATCGAGGATGTCGTCCACAATCACCACATGGCGGCCTTGCAGAGTGGCGCTGGGCGTCACAATCCACTCCACTTCACCACCAGTGGTGGCGCCCAAATAACGGCTGGCGTGGAGATAATCCATTTCCAGCGGAAAATCCAATCGCTTGACCAGTTCCGCCGCGAAGATCATCCCACCGTTCATAATGGTCACGAATACTGGCACCTTGCCGGAGCAGGCTTCGGTGACTTCAAAGGCCAGTTTACCGATGGCTTCCTGTACCTGATCAGAGGAATGCAGTTCGATGGCGTTACGCCGAACTGTCATTAATTCCTTTTGCAGTTCTTCAGCGCTGGACATGCTGGAGCTCCTCCGCGTTGCTGTCTTCCAAACCCGTTGCCGGGGCATCATCGTTCTGGCCAACCAGGTGCAACGTGCGTGTGGGGAACGCAAATTCGGCACCGTGTTGATGGACAATATTCATGATTTTCATCAGCACATCTTGTTTGATCTCATGATACTGAACCCACTGCGTGGTTTTAGTGAACGTATAAATAAAGAACTCCAGGTGAGAGGCTCCATAGCTATCGAAGTTCACGATCAACGTGCGCTTATCCGTTTCCAGATCTTCATGTTCAACCAGCATGGTGCGAACGTCCGCCACAATGGCGGGCATTTTCTGCCAATCATCATAACGGATGCCGATTTTTTCATTGATTCGGCGGTTGTACATCCGCGACGGGTTTTCCAGCACGATGGAGGTAAACATGGCATTGGGAATATACAGCGGGCGTTGATCAAAGGTGCGGATGCGCGTTAGGCGCCAACCGATATCCTCCACGCTACCTTCGATGGAACGATCCGGTGAACGCACCCAATCCCCCACCCGGAATGGTTTATCCAGGTAGACCATCATGCCGCCGAAGAAGTTGGCCAATAGATCCTTGGCAGCAAAGGCTACCGCCATGCCGCCAATACCGCCAAAGGCCAGCACACCGGAAATGCTATAGCCCAACGTCTGCAAAATAATCAGCAGGGAGGTAATAATGACCGACACCCGCAACAACTTGGCAACCGCCGCTGCCGTGGATTGATCCATGGGTTTACGCATGCGGCCCGGATCAATCAGGTTCTTTTCGGTATAGGAAATAAACCGGCTCAGGAACATGGCGATAATAATAATAAAGGCAATGCGACGAGCCTGTGGCACCATTTCAAACAGCACGTTGTCTTCCTGTGAAACCGCCTGCAACAGCTCCATGGACACGGACAAGCCAATGACCCAGAACACCAAACGCACGGGAATTCGCACGGCTTCCAGCAAGGCGTCATCCCACAGGGTTTCAGTTTTTCCAATTAACCGCTCAGCCACGTCGATGCTGCGCATCAAAATAAAATTGATGGAGACAGTGCACAGCACAATGATAAACAGCTGAGTCAGCCAGATATCCATTGGCGTCTCGACCGTTGGCCACTGCAGCAGTTGATTCCAATCCCAGTTCATTAATATTGTCCTTCGCGTTTACGGTTCAATTCAGTGTTCACGTAATGCTGCAGCCAAATCAGCGGCCACCGCCCTGCGCTGTGCGTCCATAGGCAGGCGCGGGCGAGCACGCAGCCCTGCCGCCGGTACCTGCCCTGAAAAGTTCTGTGTGCCCAGAAAATCCAGAACTTGCTCCGCCCCTTCGCGGCAATTGCAAGCCAATACCATGTCGCAGCCCGCCTCCAACGCTGCTTGCGCGCGCTGGGGGTATCCGCCCACACCGTGGGCTCCAGCCATGGACAGATCATCAGAGAAAATCACACCACGGAAGCCCAGTCGCTCACGCAGCTGCGTCTGCAACCAATAACGGGAGAAACCGGCGGTCTGTTGTTCCACGGCGCTATAGATCACATGGGCCGGCATGATGCCGTCCAGTTTTGGCGCCAAAGCCATGAAAGGGCGCATGTCCGCCGCCTCCAATTCAGACAGAGGGCGTGGATCTATTGGTAATTCCAGATGAGAATCCGCGCCCACATGGCCATGGCCGGGGAAGTGCTTGCCCGTGGCCGCCATGCCAGCGGCGCTCATGCCGTCGATAAAGGCGCCAGCCAGAGCAATCATGGCATCGGCATCGCCATGGAAGCTGCGATCACCGATCACCGAGCTGTTGCCATAATCCAGATCCAACACCGGCGCAAAGCTGATATCGATATCCAGCTCGGTTAGCTCCGAGGCCATCAGCTCCCCTAGCAAGGTCGCTTCCCCCACGGCTTGGGCCGGTGCCTGATCATAACGCTGCCCCAGGGCCGCCATAGGCGGCAAACGCACAAAGCCGTCGCGAAAGCGCTGTACGCGCCCGCCTTCCTGGTCCACGGCAATCAGCATCTCCGGGCGCACAGCACGAACCTGCTGCACCAATTCCGCCAGTTGTTGGCGATCCACATAATTGCGGGCAAACAGAATCAAACCACCGGCACCGGGGTGTGCCAGCATGTCTTTTTCCGAGGCACTGACCTCAAGACCTTCCAGATCAAGCATTAATAGCGGGGACGCGGATGCAGACATGGCAACCTTATAGACAGAGGACATTAATCGGTGATTGTCACCCGGGTGCCAACCGACACTTGGTCAAACAGACGAATCACCGCATCGTTTCGCATCCGGATACAGCCATGGGAAGCGGGTGTTCCCATGGGCTCATAGTCCGGTGTGCCATGAATATAAATAAAGCGCCGAAAACTATCCACGTCACCGCCAAGATTCCTACCTGGTTCCATCCCCCCAAGCCAGAGAATTCGACTGAGCACCCAATCACGTTCGGGGAATCGGGCTCCCAGCTCGGCATCAAACACTTCACCGGAAAACTTACGCCCCAATAGTACCGCTCCGGGCGGTAGGCCCGCACCAAAACGCGCCCGTACCACATGGACACCACGCGGCGTAGCACCACTGCCCATAGCTTCACCGGCACCATTAGCGGCACTGGATATGGCAAACCGTTCAGTAACGTGCTCGCCGCGCAGTGCCAACCACTGCTCAGACAAATTGATCATCAATTTCATGGGAATAGTTTCAGGCTGGGCATTGAAAGTTGCAACGTGCGCGCTAGCGGGACCCGATGATCAAGGTTATCAGCATGGGCACCACAACGGGTCTTTATTGAGAGCCCTTAGTGTCAACGCTTAACAGATCCGGCACATCTGCCTTAATGCCCCCCACCAAAAACGACAAGAGACGGCGAGTGATATCTGCGGCACTGGCATCCACATTGAAGTCGGCCTTGCTAATACTCTGCAGCGATTGCATACCAGACAGGGTAAAAATCACCGCGCCGAGACTGAACTGCACCCGCCAGAATAGCTCCATGGGCGACACACCCGGCACGGCCTGATGCAAATGTCGCTGCAAACGGGCAAAAACGGCGCCGTAGTGTTTGTGAAGATATTCGCGCAGGTGAACCTGCGGCTGACTGTAAGCCTGCCCGGAAAGACGGAAGAAAATCGCCGCCCGTTGAGGGTCATCAGGGTGAGTACCCAACGCCAAGCGGAACACGATACCCAGCACATATTCAGGAGTATCAAGAATACCAGAGGTTTCCATTTCGTCGAGTTTGGCATCCAAAGCCCGGCTAAATGGCTTCAGAAATCGTTCAAACACCGCCTGAATCAAGGCTTCTTTTGAACCAAAATGGTAATTCACCGCAGCAAGATTCACTCCGGCTTTACTAGTAATGGCACGCAAACTGGTTTCTGCAAAGCCCTTTTGGGCGAACAATACCTCTGCAGCATCAAGAATCCGGTCTACTGTTCCCGCCTGTGCCATACCCTGCCCTGTGTGTTCGAAACATACGTTTCAAACATACGTTTGCCCGACAGGAGGGTCAAGAAAGAAAGCCAGGTATCCAGCGTAAACTTCAACGCTCGCCATCTCATGAAAACACGGGTGTTATCACCACGTATTTGGCGCCCAGCATCATGCTAAAAATAATACACCAGCTCCGACTGGATAAAATCAGAGCGGCTGACGGGACCTAGGCCGGGGTTGCTATTCACGTTGCGCAGCGCATCTTGATACAGTTGCGTGGCACTTTGTGGCTTCCCAGCATCGGTATAAAAACGGGCTTCCAGAGTTACCTTCAGGTTGTTGCCAATACGACGGCTGGATTCCACGCTAAACGCTTTTTCTTGCTCTTGCGTATCATAGATAACCCCGGCAAGGATTTCAGTGGAGGCCACGTTGTTGAACGTAAACCGGGTTCCGAACAACACATCACTTGCCATGGGCGAAGCCAAACTATCGGCTCGGTCTTCCCACATATATTCCACGATCCAGCCTAGATCTGCCGCCGTATCAAACAAACCCACTTGGGTATATTCAAAACCGCCATCCACGGCACTGAAACGCTCGCCCTGACCGGATCGACTTATCGCTTCCAGTTTCCACAGCCAACCGCTGTTCAGGTATTGAAGCTCCAGCCCTGTCTGATCAATAACGTTATACAACGGAGTCAATTGCGGATTACTGCCCGCCGGCAACTGCCCGGTGGCAATCAGTGCTGACAACTCCGCCATGGTGAGAGCATCAGGCACCAGCAACGGCTCCCGACTGGTGCCGGAAAAATGCGACAGCGCCAGCTCAAGCCCATTGTCGAAGTACTGCTGGTAGCGAATGGCAAAATCGAACCGCTGATTTTCCTTTGAGGATTCGTAGTAGGCATTGTTGGATATCGGCAAAGGTGTACGCGGTCGACCGTCTTCGCCCGCATAAGTGCGCTCACGAAAGCCTGGTAGAATGAACACATCGACAATCCCCCAGTTGCGAACAGTGGACAGGTTAATCATGGGTTGGCCGAGCTTTTCCTCGCCGTCCACCTGGTCCACCAGATCGGTCTGGTTGATAACGTCCACCAAATGCCGGCCTTCAGTTACGCCCCAAAACACCTTGCGAATACCCACACGCGATTCCCAGCCGTTGCCCACATGAATCCAAGACAGTTCGCGAATATCCCAATGGGTCCGCTCCGTATCGTTTTCATCCACTCGGGCATAGGGAATAAACGTGAGCAGGTCATCACGGTTGTTCCATTCATGGAGGATTTCCGGCTTTAGATACACGGAACCGTTGGTCGAATAATCCGACTGAGGGTAAGGCGAATCCTGGGTAAAGTAACGCCCTTCCAACCCCACTTCACCGCGAAATTCCCACGCAAAGGAAGCCAATGGCATCGTCAACAGCGAAGCCGTAACCAACCCGATTTTCATAGTACTAACGCGCGAGATCAACGTGCGCGTTTCAAGCTATTTTTGTTGAAATCCGCACCGTCCAGCCCGGTACCGTAGCGGTAGTTACTCCAGAATAGGTCGGTGGATTTTCCGGTTTGGTGGTTGACCATGGACATCTTCCCAGGCTGCCAATACTTGTCCTGGTACTGGGAAAAATCACTGGCTTTCAGTGTCTTGAGCAGGCTTTCCTTGCGATCGTAATAATCTACTTTCCAGGTACGGTATTCCTGCTGATCGATCCAGGAAACCTGACGGATATAACCGGAGTCTTCATCTTGCGGGTAACGAGCTACCACAAAACAGGTCAGCTCGCCGCAGGGCTCATCGCGCAGGTATTCGTAGGTGTATTTCTCCACTTCCTGGCCGCGCATGTCTTCAAAACTAAACTCACTGCCCATGAAAGGCCCGGATTTATTCCGCGAGGCGATGGTCTTTACCCGGCGGAGGGCGGGCAGATACAGCCACTGGTCGTCGTCGCGGGTTTTGTAGCTGAACGTGAGCATGGCCGTACCACGTACATCACGGGGGGTATCGAAAATGGTCAAGCTCTTGTCGCCCTCCCCCTCGCCGGTGCCTTCCAGCGTTTTCACTCGCAGCTCCCGCTCAGAGGTCTGGCCGCTCTTACTGATCAGCACCATTTTCATGTCCGCCTGGAAGTCCCCGAAACCCTCGCCACGGCTATCCGCCTCCTGGGCGATTTGCAGCCCTTTTTCTTCCGGGCTCTGGGCCAGCACAGTGGGCGCAGCCAAGCTGATAAACAAAACGGCAGGCAGTAAACGAACGTTCATGGAGTTCCTCACGGTACACATGTCTGGGGCGATGCCGGCAAAGCAAGCAACAGCGTGTTTACCATGATAGCGATTTAAACCAAAACGGCGATGCTCAAAGAGGCCAAAAAATAATTGACTGTTGATAGTGGCCCGCTGAGATTTCCATGAGCCCAAACGCAAGAGGCCGCCCCCTTCTCTGGGAGCGGCCTCTTGCGTTTGCCACCAGAAACATCATCGATGCACCTAGCGCTCAACTGCCTACGATCAACTATCGACTGACCTTCACCACTCTTCCAGATACCCCATGCAGTGCTCTACCAGCTCTCCCACGCGGGTAACGCTGTCAGCAAGGCGTTGCAGGTCACCGTCGGCCAGAGGGGCATAACGGTCTTCTGCCATCAAGTTAAGCGCATCACTTTCATTGGGCGGTGTCGGACGACGGGCCAAACCAGCCGCGCCCAGTGCGGTTTGCATTTCACCATCCAGCCAGGCAATCAGATCACCCCGATCGGCACGGGCACGAGCCAAAATAGCGATTTCCGGCGCCTCCACTCCCGCGTCCCGAAAAGCCTGCTCCAATGCAGCAAGGCTGAACAAGGTATCGGTATGGGCAACCTGAAAGGTCTTTCCAGATTGCCGCGCCAAGCCCACCAGCACGGAATAAAGGTGAAAGACCACCGCCCCACGCAATGCCAGCCGCACGGTTGGGGTGGCATCGGCCTGATCGTGAGTCAGTTGCTGCAACAGCGCGCGGGCAAAGTAGAGCCGCTCGCGCAAACCACTAACGGTATTATCTCGAACCATTCTGGACATAAAAAACACTCTTAAAACAGCTACCCACTACAAGCTTTGAGCTACAAGGCGCGGAGCACACCCAATGAATTGGCTAGCCGTACCCGCGTTCATCCTCTCTTTGCTGCGCGTGACCCTTCATCATTCAAGATACGAAAACAGCGGCCACAGGCTATAGCATGCATGTTACTTCTTGGCCGCGGCTTTTTTCTTCGTGGCCTTTTTCTTGGCCGCGGCTTTCTTTTTCGCGGGGGCTTTTTTCTTGGCCTGTTCCTCGACCCATTTGCCATCACGATAGAACGCCATCCAGCCGGTAGCCTTACCGTCGATCTCGCTCATCACATACTGCTCTTTGGCCTTGCGGCTATAGCGCAGCACGCCTTTATTGCCGTCCGGGTCCGTAGCAGGCGCTTGGGCCAAATAGGCATGTTTGGGATCCAGCTGCTCGGCCACACTCTGAATTTCTTCGATTAGTGGCGGCCGCGTTTCCCGATTTTTGGGGAACTTGCTGGCGGCCAGAAACAGGCCAGAGGCACCGTCACGCAACAGATAATGATCATCCACCTTCTGGCATTGCAGGTGCGGCATAGGAATCGGGTCGGCTCGTGGCGGTGCCGGCTCGCCGCTCTTAAGCAGCTTGCGGGTATTGCCACACTCATCATTGGTGCATTTGAAGAACTTGCCAAAACGCCCTGTGCGCAACTGCATATCATTGCCGCACTTCTCACATTCCAGCACCGGGCCATCATAACCCTTGATACGGAACTCACCCTTCTCGATCACATAACCGTCGCAGTCCGGGTTATTACCGCAAATATGCAATTTGCGCTTTTCGTCGATCAGGTAGTTTTCCATTGCGGTGCCACATTTCTGACAACGCTTCTTACTACGCAATTCATTGGTTTCCGCTTCTTCATCATCATCCGTTTTCACCGCTTCCGCTTCTTCACCAGGCAACAGGTTTAGTGTCGCGGTGCAGCGCTCTTTCGGCGGCAAAGCATAACCAGAACAGCCCAGGAACACTCCGGTGGAGCCGGTACGAATCTGCATCGGGCGGCCACAGCTAGGGCACTCGATATCGGTGTCGGTAGGCAGGTTGGCTCGCATGCCGCCCACTGCCTGCTTGCCAGTGCCTTCACCTTGGGCTGCATCCAGTTTGCTCACAAAGTCTTTGTAGAACTCGTTGAGCACGTCCTGCCAATTACGCCGCCCTTCGGCAACCTCATCCAAGGTTTCTTCCATGCTGGCGGTAAAGCCATAGTCCATCAGGTTGGGGAAGCTCTCTACCAGACGGTCAGTGACGATGTCGCCCATCTTTTCCGCATAGAAACGGCGGTTATCCTGACGCACGTAGCCACGGTCCTGAATGGTGGAGATAATCGCCGCGTAGGTAGACGGGCGACCAATGCCTCGCTTTTCCAGTTCCTTAACCAGGCTTGCTTCGGTAAAGCGCGCCGGCGGTTTGGTGAAATGCTGGTTGGCGTCCACATTATCGATGGCCAGCACATCGCCTTCTTTCACGTCCGGCAGCAAGGTGTCTTCTTGGCCCTTGCGCGAGGCCGGCGGCTGAATGCGAGTCCAACCATCGAACTTCATGATGCGCCCTTTCGCTTTCAGCTCATAGCCATTGCCGATGGCCGTCAGCGTGGAGCTGAGGTATTCCGCCGGGGGCATCTGGCAGGCAATAAACTGACGGCGAATCAATTCATAAAGGCGTTGCGCATCGCGTTCCATATCTTTCAGGGAATCGGAGGTACGCCGTACATCAGAAGGACGAATCGCTTCGTGCGCTTCTTGGGCCCCTTCCTTGCTGCTGTAAGACAACGGCTCGTCGGGAAGATACTTATCCCCCAGCTTTTCGCCGATCCATTCCCGGCAGGCTGCCACCGCATCGGAACTCAGGTTGGTGGAGTCGGTACGCATGTAGGTAATGTGGCCGGCTTCGTAAAGCCGTTGCGCCATCATCATGGTCTTTTTCACCCCGAAGCCCAGCCGCGTACTGGCCGCCTGCTGTAGGGTAGAGGTAATAAACGGCGCGGAAGGCTTGGAACGGGTCGGCCGTTGCTCGCGCTGACTGATGGTCAGGCGGCCGGCATTTTCCAGAGCTTGCTTGTGCGCCGCGGCATCGTCGCCGTTGTTAGGGCGGAACGCCAAACCGTTGTGCTTTGCCACCTGCAAACGCAGGGCTTCACCATCGCCGCTGTGGGTATCGCTGTAAAGCTCCCAGAATTCTTCCGGGATAAAAGCGCGGATTTCACGCTCACGCTCCACTACCAACTCCACCGCTACGGACTGAACCCGACCGGCAGACAATCCGCGGGCGATCTTTTCCCACAGCAGCGGGGAAATCATGAAGCCCACCACCCGATCCAGGAAGCGACGAGCCTGCTGGGCTTCTACCCGGTGCAAGTCCAGCTTGCCGGGTTCTTCGAAAGCCGCCTGAATGGCTTTCTTGGTAATTTCGTTGAACACCACCCGGTCGAAGCGCTCTTCATCGCCACCGATAACTTCCCGCAGGTGCCAGGCAATAGCCTCCCCTTCGCGGTCCAAATCCGTTGCCAGATAGATGCGGTCTGCTTTCGCAGCCAGGCGCTTGAGCTCATCAACCACCTTGTCCTTACCGGGGAGCACTTCATAGTGGGCGGCCCAGCCATTTTCCGGATCGATCCCCATACGATTGATCAGCTGCTTCTTGGCCTTCTTCTTTTTATAGGCATCCCGCTCTTCCTTGGGCAAGGAGCGCGTGTAGGCTGCCTCCTTGGCCCGCTCTTGAGGGGTGCTTTTTTTGGAGCCACCACTGACCGGCAGGTCGCGCACGTGGCCGACGCTGGACTTCACGATGAAGTCGTCGCCCAGGTAGCGGTTAATGGTTTTTGCCTTGGCAGGCGACTCCACAATTACTAACGATTTTCCCATTCTCAGGTACTCAACATCCGGTCTAAGGCGTGTGATGGGCGCTATTTAGACAGCGCCGGTATAGGCGGGTCAAGCAGGAACTGCCCCCTTGCTCCTTTTTTAGTAGTAGTACAAGCCACCCTGTCAGGGCAACCCTCATCTGTAAAACAGCCTGCTAGCAACGCCGCACAAGCACGCTATACTGCAATGAACCTCATTTTTCAGGGAGAGAACCGTGCTGAGTCCCTATCGCAGAATACTGGTTGCCATCGATGGCAGCGATGAATCACCCCAGGTACTGTCCCGCGCGGCTGGCGTACTGTCGGGCAATGACGGCGAACTGCATTTAATCCATGTGATAGAACCGCTGGCTCTGGCCTACGGCGCGGATGTACCCATGGATGTAACCGACCTGCAAAGCGGGCTGATGAAACAAGCCCAAGAAATGGCAGATAAATACGCCGGCCAATACCACGTGCCGGAAGCCAACGTTTACGTGGATATGGGATCTATCGAAAAAACCATTCTCGACAAGGCAGACAAGATAGGCGCGGATTTAATCGTGGTGGGCAGTCATACGCGAAGCGGCCTAGCACTGCTGCTAGGCTCCACGGCCAGAGGCCTGGTCCCCGGTGCGCACTGCGACGTGCTGGCCGTTAAGGTAGACCAGCACTAGCAACGGGGAAATAGCGCAGCGCGTATTCCCCGAAGCAGAGCCCCTCAGGTCAGCTGCAGAGCCCCGGTGCTGGCCTGGCCTTCCTCGTTCCAGCGACACAGCAATTCTGCCAGCCCTTGCGCCTGCGCTTTCAATGCAGCCAGCTCTTGCGGACTGTTTTTCTCGCCATAAAACACTGGCAACTTGCGCATAGACTGAACCAGTTCATGGGTCGGTGCCTGCATTCGCTTCACCTCCAAAGTCCAGCGAATGTGATGCACAATCATATGGAAAAAAGCCAGCCGGGTTGCCAGCGAATAGGCACTGCCATCATCATTAAAATCATTGAAATCCAAGCTTGCCAATACCGCTTCGCGGGCATTATCTGTCACCTTAATAGTCGCACTACGCGGAGTCCCCAGCAGCATAGACAAGGAGCCAAACACCTCACCCGGTGATACATAATACAACGGCGCACCCTGGGGATTCTCCGATAACACTTCCAGCTGCCCCCTCAACAAAAAGTACAGAGTGGAATCCACCTCACCGGCTCGAATTACGCTTTCTCCCGAAGCGGCAACCCAAAGACGGGTGGTCTGTTCAAGCCGGGAAAATTCGTTCTGATCATCACGATTAATTTCATTAAAAAACGGCACGCCCGCTAACAGCTGGCGACGCCGTTGCTGGCCGAAATCATTATTATTGGCCTGCTCCATCCACTACCCCCACTGGTCTGATGGCATTGTAATCAACTACACACATGCTAGAGCGACCTCCACAACAGAGCAACGGCAAGGAAAAAAAGAGGGGTGAACTCTTCTCCCAATGCTGACCAAATAACACTGTTCTTATTGTCAGTAAACATGCTAGCATCCTGAATATAGCACTTCCTGTCAGCCATTACTTACACGCTCAGGCAAGTGACCAATACATAGGCCTACACGCACCGAAAGGCGCCCAACTAGCCCCCCCTAGAGGCCACGGCTAAGCGCCACACTCTGCAGGAAACAGGGAGAAGGTTATGAGCAGCAAACTTACCGACCGGCAGCAACAAGTCCTCGACTGCATCCGTGAATGTCTTAAGGACAACGGCATGGCCCCTACCCGTGCAGAGATTGCCGACATTATGGGATTCCAATCCAAGAATGCGGCCTCAGACCATCTCCGTGCCTTAGAGCGCAAAGGCTATATCAAACTTCACAGTGATCGCTCTCGCGGAATCCAACTACTTGATCATGCCTACTGGGGTGAAGAGGAACTGCCCGTCGTCGGTAAAGTGGCTGCGGGGATCCCCATTGAAGCCATCGAGAACGTGGAACGAACCGTGCCAGTACCCCAAGGCCTGTTTAAACAGCGCCCCACCTATCTATTAAAGGTGCAAGGCGACAGCATGGTGGATGCGGGCATTTTCGATGGCGACCTAATTGCCGTGCGCAAATCCAATGTGGCCCGTTCCGGTGAAATCGTTGTCGCGCGCATTGACGAAGAAGTCACGGTAAAGACCTTAAAGTTGAATAAATCCAGCGCCACACTACTCCCGGCTAACGAAGCCTATGAACCGATCAAAGTGCCCGCTGATCAACTTATTATTGAAGGCATTTTTGTGGGGCTAATTCGTGACCCAAACTCTTTTTAAAGCCTGTATCCGTGCCGGTACAGGCCTTTGCCTGATTGTATGGAGTGCATTTGCCATGGCTGAAACCCATCTTCTGGCACCCTGCCCGGACTCACCCAACTGTGTATCCAGCCTGGCTACACAGAGTGACAAGCGCGTTGACCCGTTACAGGTCGCCGCCGACCGGGAAAGCAGCCTGAAAAAGCTGGAAACACTGCTGGGCAGTCTTCCCCGTGTGGACTACGATGTTGTCGGCCAGTCGCGTATTCAAGCCCGCTTCACCAGTCGGATCCTGCGTTTTGTAGATGATGTCACTTTCTATGTTCGCGAGAATGGCATGGTGGAGGTCCGTTCCGCATCACGGGCCGGTTATTGGGATTTAGGTGCCAACCGTCGTCGGGTAGAATCCCTGCGCGAGCAGCTATTTGAGCAGGAAACCGATGACCGCACTTCACAACAGCCCCCCTTCGGAAACGCAGAAAATCGCGCCTGAACAATGGGCCGATATCGGCGTTAACCTCACCGATCGACAATTTCATGACGACCGGGAGGCCGTGATTGAGCGTGCGGCTTGCGCCGGAGTTACTTGGCAGCTAATTACCGGCACCACTATCGACGATTCCCGCGCGGCCATTGCCCTCGCCGACGAGCACTCAGGGCTTTTCGCCACCGCCGGCCTGCACCCTCACAGCGCTCGTTTTTACTCTGCTGCGCTAGAAGCAGAGCTACGAGATCTACTCGCCCATGAACAGATAAAAGCTGCCGGCGAAATGGGCTTAGATTTCAATCGGGATTTTTCTCCGCGCCCAGAGCAGGAGCGGGCCTTCGAGGCTCAGTTAGCCCTGGCGGCGGAATACAAATTGCCGGTTTTTCTTCACGAGCGTGATGCCCATGAACGCTTTCTCCCTATCCTGAAATCCTTCCGCGATGCTCTGCCTGGCGCCGTTGTGCATTGCTTTACCGGTTCCCGTGAGGCTCTGTTCGCCTATCTGGATCTGGATTGCCACATCGGCATTACCGGTTGGGTCTGCGACGAACGACGTGGCAAACCGCTGGCAGAGCTGCTGCCTAACATTTCGGATAACCGCCTGCTTTTGGAAACAGACGCGCCCTATCTACTCCCCCGGGACCTGCCGCAAGCGCCCCCGAAAAAGCGCCGTAACGAGCCTGCGCTACTGCCTTGGATTGGCCAACGTGTCGCACAATTACGCGGGCAGGAGACGCAACAAGTCGCCGCCATGACGTATCAAAATGCGTTAACGCTGTTTCGCTGACCGGAAAAAACGCATCAGGGCAATGCGCAGGATGTTTGTCGAGCTAGCCAGAAAGGCGTAACCCGACATCAAAACATCAGCAAAGAAACTGCTGTACGTCGAGCAAGCCAAACGGCCAAGCCAGCTCCTGCCCTTCGCGCATCAATACCGGGATTCGCTCACCATACTGTTCGATCAAGGTGTCATCTTCAGCGATATCTACCAGCGTAATTTCCAGATCCGGCCTGACCATGGCCACCAGCTCCCTGGCCTGATCACAAAGGTGGCACCCCAAGGTGGTATACAACAGCACCGTCATGCATCCTCCACATGACGAATGGCATAGCAATAATGGATTTTTTCATTGCGGCGGAAATCCTCCGGGATACTCCAACGTGAGATATCCTCTACCGCGTACCACTTGCTGATGCTTTCATCCATTTGGAAGCGACGGTAATTACAGGAGAAATACAGCACCCCACCCGGTTCCAAGCAGCGCATAATCTTGCGAATCAAATCACCGTGATGCTCTTCCACCACAAAGTCACTCCGTGACTTATTATTGGAAAAAGTGGGCGGATCGCAGAACACCAGATCAAACTGCTCCTTACACTCATCCAGCCAACGCATGGTGTCGGCCCGAGCCAATTCATGCTGATCGGTGGAGAAACCGTTAGCGGCCAGGTTGCAGGCTGCCCAATCCAGATACCGCTTGGAGGAATCCACCGTAACGGTGCGCTTTGCGCCACCCACAGCAGCATGCACCGTGGCAGACCCCGTGTACGCAAACAGGTTAAGGAAGCGCTTACCACTGGCCTCTTCAGCGATACGCAAACGCGTGGGCCGGTGATCGAGAAATAGCCCGGTATCCAAGTAATCCTGCAAATTAATCAACAACTGCGATTGCCCTTCACGCACAACCCGGTATTGTCCCTGAGCATCCAGCTTTTGATATTGCTGATTCCCCTTCTGCTTTTCACGGGTGCGCAGGTGCACCTGCTCACGGTGAACACCTAAGGCCGCTCGCACCGCTGTCACCGCCCAATC